>CAVSOM010000025.1:0-68935 GCA_963729495.1 uncultured Gemmatimonadaceae bacterium | reverse complement strand
TTTGTGTATGTGTAACCCTACTTCGTTCAGTTAGAGTATTTGTTAGCGGGCCGAACGGATCGGAGGCGCCGCGGAACGTGCCGCTCCCCTTGAGACGTAGTGCGGAAGGCGTGCCGGCAGGTCTCCACCGGCAGCGTCTTGCGCACCCCGGGCGGCACGGACACGTCCAGGTATTGCGGCTCGGCGGCAACGCCGTCCACGGGGCCGGTCTTTCCCCAGAAGTCGCCGCACACCACGCGCACCACCGTCCCGTCGTCGTCCGTCACCGCGGGAATGTCCCGGGCCCCGATGTCCTGGTAGCGCGGATCGGTCATCTTGCGCGACGCCGGCAGGTTGCCCCAGAGCTGGAAGCCGTGCATCCGCCCCTCCGGATCGCCCTTGGGCATCTCCTGATGCAGGATGCCGCTCCCCGCCGTCATCCACTGCACGTCGCCGGCGCCGAGTGTGCCCGCGTTGCCCAGGCTGTCGCCGTGGTGCACCGTGCCCTTGAGCACGTAGGTGATGGTCTCGATGCCGCGGTGCGGGTGCCACGGGAACCCCTTCAGGAAGTCCTCGGGCTTCTCGTTGCGAAAGTCGTCGAACAGCAGGAAGGGGTCGAACTCCTCGGTGGCCCCGAAGCCGAACGCGCGGCGGAGCTTGACGCCGGCCCCCTCCATGGTGGGCGTGGCTTCGACGATGCGCTTGACGGGTCTGATCGACATGGGTCCTCCGGGACGCTCCAGCCCGTGCATCGGGCCTGCCGGCAATCTAGAAAGCTTGGCAAGGGGGCCCAGGTTCCCGGTCGCCATCGCCGGGCCGCCCCGCTATCATAAGGAAGCGCGCCCGCTCCCCGGCACGCGTCGTCAGGACACCGCCATGCCGCGTCATCTGAAATCGGTGGTCTCGTCGGCCATCCTGCTTGCCGTCACCGCCTTCGTGGTCGCCGACCGCTACAGCGCCGCGCGCGCCGCCGCCGCCGTGGCGCACCCGCTCGTGGCCACCCACGACGTCATCTTCAGCGCCGCCGTGCGGCACGATCAATCGCGTCCGCTCACCACGACCCCCATGTTGACCGCCGGACCTTCCGCCGCGACGCGGGCGAGCGCCGTCGACCCGCTCCCGCCCCTCGCCCTCGCCCCGGAGCCGTTCGAAGACGACACGTCCACCACGCGCGTGGTGCCCCCCCCGATCACCACCCCCTCCGGCTCGGCGGCCGTCGAGCAGCGGAGCCAGGGCCGCGCCGCGGGTCCCGCCATCGTCGCCAGCTTCGACGGGCTGGGCGCGGACTTCCAGGGACCGCAGGGCGCGGCGTTCCTCCGCAACCCGTCCGACAACACGCTCGCCGTGGGACCGGACCACGTCGTGCAGATCGTGAACACGCGGATGGCGATCTTCACCAAGAGGGGCGCCACCTTCGACACCACCGGCACGGTGCTCTACGGTCCGGTGGAAACGCGCGCCGTGTTCGACGGATTCCCCGGCGCCTGCTCCAGCCACAACAACGGCGACGCCGTGGTGCGGTACGACCAGCTCGCCGGCCGGTGGCTGATCGTGATGCCGATCTTCGCGCGCCTGTCCAACGGCGATTCCACCCTCGCCCGCGGCGACACGAACGCCGCCCATTACGCCGTGTGCTACGCCGTGAGCACGGGCGCCAGTCCGTTCGGCCCGTACTACCGCTACGAGTTCCGCCGCCGCCTCTTTCCCGACTACCCGCGCCCGGCCGTGTGGCCCGACGCCTACTACGTGGCCACGAGCAGCGGCGACGACGTTATTCAAAAAACAGTATGCGCCGTGGACCGCGCCCGCATGCTGCGCGGCGAACCCGCCACCGAACAGTGCGTCACGGTCGACGGCGTCAACTTCCTCAACGTCGCCGATCTCGACGGCCCGCAGCGGCCCGCGCCCGGCACGCCGGCCATCGTCATGGCCGCCGGCGGCACGCAGCTCAAGGGCGTGATGGAGGACGACGGCGTCTACGCCTGGCGCTTCCACGTCGACTGGAGCGATTCCACGAACACGTCCCTCACGGGCCCGGTGAAGATCGCGGTGGCGCCCTACCACTACCTGTGCGACGGCCAGCTCTCGGACTGCGTGCCCCAACCGGGTACCGACCGGCGGCTCGACGCGCAGGGCGACAAGCTGATGGCCCGCCTCGCCTACCGCCGCCTCGGCGACCAGCAGTCGATCGTCGCGGTGCAGTCGGTGAACACCACCGAGGGCGGAGGCGGCGTGCGCTGGTACGAGTTCCGCCTCGCCGCCGGCGGCGCGCTCTCGCTCTACCAGCAGGGTACCTTCGCGCCCGACAGCGGCTACCGCTGGATGGGGAGCGCCACCATGGACGGGGCGGGGAACATCGGCCTCGGCTACTCGTTCGGCGGCGCCGACACGTTCCCCGGGCAGCGGTTCGCGGGGCGCCTGGCAGCCGATCCGCTGGGCCGGCTCACGCTCCACGAGACCGTGCTGGCCGAGGGCGAGGCGGCGCAGACCACCACCCGCCGGTGGGAGGACTACGCGCAGACCGCGGTGGACCCGAGCGACGACTGCACCATCTGGTACGTCGGCGACTTCTACAAGAAGGGCGCCGCGGGGTATTCCACGCGGATCGGCGCGTTCCGGATGCCGGGGTGCGGCGCGGGCGGAGCGTCGGCCGGTCGGGCCGTCGGGCAGTAAGGCAGTCGGAAAGCGAGACCGCGTAACAACGACTCTAGAACGCGAGTTGAGATAGGTACGCGAAATTCGAGCGCGCGCTGGCCAGTTCGTCCGCCGGATTCTCCTGCTCCACGTAGCACGGCTTGGCGTCGATGTCGCGGACCGCGCCGAGCAGGGCGCCGAGGTCGAGCGCGCCGGCATCCAGCTCCGTGTCGTGCGTGCGGTCGGCCACCACGTTCTTCACGTGGAAGGTCCAGTACCGGTCCGGGTAACGCCTCAGATACGCCATCGGGTCGCCGCCGTCGATGGCCATGTTCCCGAAATCGAGCTGCAGCCGCACCACCGTGGAATCGGTGCGCGCGATGAACAGGTCGTACGGAATCTGCCCGTCGATCGGGCGCACCTGGCCCGCGTCGTTGTGCTGGGCCAGCCAGATGCCCGCGCGCCGCGCGGCGGCCCCCGCCGTGTTGAACGTGTCCGCCCAGCGCCGCCACGCATCGAGCGAGGTCTTCGTCTCGTCCGGCAGGCTCGGCACGATCAGATACCGGTGGCCAAGTTGGCGGGCCCGGTCGAGCGCCTTCGCCCAGTCACCCAGCAGGAGTTCGGGCGCGATGTGCGCCGAGGGGGCGGTGAGCCCCAGGCGGTCCAGCGTGGCGCGCACCTGGGCCGGCGTCTGGCCGAAGTTGTCGAACGTCCACAGCAACTCCACGTCCCGGTACCCGATGGCGCGCACCGCGGCCAACGTGCCGGCCGCGTCGCGCTTCATCGCGGCGCGCACGGAGTACAGTTCCAGCCCCACGCGTGCCAGGCGCCGCCGGCGCACGTCCGGGCCGAAGGGCACACGCCGAGCCAGGGCCATCCCCGCCATGGAGGCGCCGATCGCGTGCAGAAAGGTGCGCCGCTGCATGCCGCAATGTGCCGTTCGGCGGCTGGGTCCGCCATGAGCGCGGCGGCCGTTGTTCGTTCGGTAAACCCCAGCTTGCCGGCCAGGGACTAACTTGAGCAATCGGGGCAACCCGGAGCGCGGTCGCGTTCGAATGGGAAGCCACAGTACTTTACTCACGGTCCGCGAAACCCAAGACGACCGATCGTCGTAGGAATTCGAGCCAGCGGCCCCCCGCCAGCCCGTTCCACCCCCACCTCCGCCTCGGCCCCCTCCCCCGGATCCCCCTGTGCCCGTTCGCCGCACGCTGCAGTCTCTGGCCCTCGCGGCCTTTCTCCTCGTTTCCGCTCGGCCCGCGTGGGCGCAGGGCGCCGACGTCATTCGCGGCCAGGTCACGAGCCCCGAGGCGGTGCCGATCCCCAACGTGCTCGTGTCGGCCACCTCGATCTCGGGCAACGTCACGCGCACCGCGCGCACGGACCACGACGGGCGGTTCACGATCATCTACCCCAACGGCGACGGCGACTACATGGTGTCGTTCAACGCCGACGGGTTCGCGCTCAAGCGGTTCGAGGTCAAGCGCACGGCCGATCAGGACATCCTCGTGGCCGACACCCGGCTGTCGCGCGCCGCGGCCACGCTCGACACGGTGCACGTCCAGGCCGGCCGCGCGCGGGTGAACCGCAACGACGTGCCGCCCGACATCGGCGGCACCGAACGCCCGGTGAACAGCAACGCGCTCACCGCCGATCAGCAGGGCGATCTGGCGGCGATGGCGGCCTCGCTGCCCGGCGTGCTGTTCCTGCCCGGGGCCAACGGCGATCCGTCGGGGTTCTCCGTGCTCGGGCTCGACGGCAGCCAGAATACGAATACGCTCAACGGCATGGACTTCAACGGATCGAACATCCCGCGCGACGCGCAGGTGAACAGCTCGCTGGTCACCGCGCCGTACGACGTGTCGCGGGGCGGGTTCAGCGGCGGGCAGTTCAACATCAGCACCGCGTCCGGCACCAACTTCATCAACCGCTCGGCGAGCGTCGTGTTCAACGCCCCGCCCATCGAGTGGATGGACCCGGCGGCCCGCGCCCTCGGCCAGCAGTACACCAACGTCAACCTCAGCGGCGGCCTCTCGGGGCCGCTCCGCTTCGATCAGTCGTTTTATAACTTCTCATATCAACTCGGCCAGCGCGCCAATCCGCTGCGGTCCCTGCTCAACACCGACCCCCTCGGGCCTCCAGACCGCCGGCATCGCCCCCGACTCCGCCCGGCGCCTCCTCGGCCTCCTCGCGCAGGACGGCGTGCCCGCCACCACCGGCGCCGTGCCCGGCCAGCAACTCACTGACCAGGGCCTCGTCCTCGGCAGCTTCGACTTCGCCCCGCCCAGCTCCAGCTCCGGACAGGCCCTCAACCTCACCGTCAACGCCGGGTGGTTCAAGTTCAATCCGCTCTCGCTCGGCACCACCCAATTGCCCGCCGCCAGCGGGTCCATGACCAACTGGAACGCCGGCGTCCAGGCCCGCCACTCCGCCTACTTCGGATTCGGCATCCTCACCGAGTCCGGACTTTCGGTGAGCGGCACCCGCCGCTACGGCACGCCCTTCCTCGATCTGCCCAGCGGCAACGTGCTCGTGAACTCCACCTT
Source organism: uncultured Gemmatimonadaceae bacterium (assembly GCA_963729495.1). GTDB lineage: Bacteria > Gemmatimonadota > Gemmatimonadetes > Gemmatimonadales > Gemmatimonadaceae > JAGWRI01. The sequence goes on along the minus strand of CAVSOM010000025.1, from coordinate 63,779 downwards.
CCCCGACGGCACCGCCGGCGTCCAGACCGTGGGCTTCGGCGGCAGCCCGTTCTTGAACACCAGCAGCACCACGCGCACTATCGACCTCACCAACCAGCTCTCGTGGTTCAGCCTCGACAACAAGCACCGGCTCAAGCTGAGCAGCGAACTCCGCCACGACGGCTATGCGTCGGACCAGACCACCAACCAACTGGGCACGTTCACCTACACGTCGCTCGCCGACTTCGCGGCCGGCACGCCGGCCTCGTTTACGCGCACCCTCCTGCCGCAGACCGCCAGCGCCGACGAATGGGTCGGCGCCCTGTCGCTCGGCGATTCGTACCGCATCAACCCGGACCTCCAGGTGCAGTACGGGCTGCGCCTCGACGGCAATCGGTACGGCGCGGCGCCCACCGCCAACCCCCTCGTCGACCAGACGTTCGGCGTGCCCAACGACCTCGTGCCCGACCGCATCTACGCCAGCCCGCGCGTCGGATTCTCGTGGAGCTACGGCACCGCCCCGCAGGTGGCCGGGTTCCTCGGCGCCGTGCGCGGGCCGCGCGCCGTCGTGCGCGGCGGCATCGGCCTGTTCCAGAACGTGAACCGCGTGACCGACATCGGATCGGCCCTCCTCAACAACGGGCTGGCCAGCGGCCAGCAGCAGCTGACCTGCGTCGGCGCCGCCACCCCGGTGCCCGACTGGACCGGCTACCTCGACGACCCGGCGTCCATTCCGACCACGTGCGCGGGCGGCGCGGGCGGCGCGGGCGCCCCGGGCGCCCAGTTCGCCAATTCGGCGCCCAACGTGAACCTGTTTGCCCGCGACTACAACGCGTCGCGCAGCCTCCGCTCCAATCTGCAGTGGAGCGGCCCCGTGCTCGACAACCGCCTGAACGCCACCTTCGGCGCCACGTATTCGCTCAACCTCAATCAGCAATCGCCGATCGACCTCAACGTCGACCCCAACGTGGCGTTCCGGCTGCCCGACGAGGGCGATCGCCCGGTGTTCGTCCAGCCGGGCAGCATCGTCCCCGGCACCGGGGCCATCGCCTACGCCGACGCCTACCGGTCGCCGCTGTTCAATCACGTGACCGAGCTGCTGTCCGACATGCAATCGCGCGCCGCGCAGTTCTCGGCGCAACTCGCGCCGGCGTCGTTCAACACCAACTACAGTTGGAGCCTGTCGTACACCTACCAGGACATCCGCGAACGCACCCGCGGGTTCGGCAACGGCAGCACCGCCGGCGATCCGCTCGACCCGTCGTGGAGCCGGTCGAGCTACGACTCCCGCCACCAGATCCAGTACAGCGTGGGCTACAACGTCCTCGACTGGGTGCGCGTCAACTGGTACGGCAACATCCGATCGGGCATGCCGTTTACGCCGATGGTCGCCACCGACATCAACGGCGACGGCTACGCCAACGACCGGGCGTTCGTCTTCGATCCGGCCCACACCCCCGACCCGACGCTGGCCGCCGCCATGCAGTCGCTGCTCTCGTCGTCGTCGGGCCGCGTGCGCGACTGCCTGGACCGGCAACTCGGCCAGGTGGCCGGCCGCAATAGCTGCGAGGGCCCGTGGACCTCGAGCGCCAGCATGACCTTCTCGTTCAACCCGATCAAGGTCCACATGCCGCAGCGGGCCACGCTCTCGTTCCAGGTCGGCAATCCGCTGGGCGCGGCCGATCTGCTGTTGCACGGGCAGAACCACATTCATGGATGGGGGCAGTCGGCCGTGCCCGACGCGTCGCTCCTCTACGTGCAGGGGTTCAACGCCCAGACCCAGAGCTACGTCTACCAGGTGAACCAGCGCTTCGGCGCCACCAATCCGCAACTCACCACCACGCGGTCGCCCGTCACCCTCACCGCCATGGTGCGCGTGGACGTCGGCCCCGAGCGCGAACGGCAACTGCTCACCCAACAGCTCGATCGCGGGCGCACGCACGACGGCATCCGGCTGTCCGAGCCCATCCTGCGCGCCCTGTACGGCAACGGCGGCATCACCAACCCCATGGGCGTGATCCTCCGCCAGCTCGATACGCTCGGCCTGACGCCGGCGCAGGCCGACAGCGTCGCCACGCTCAACCGGTGGTACGTCATCCGGCTCGATTCCATCTGGACGCCCGTCGCCCGGTACTTCGCCGGCCTCCCCGATCGGTTCGACGAAGGCGAGGCCTACGCCCGCTATCGGCGCGGGCGGGAGGCGTCCGTGGACCTCCTCCTCAAGCTCGCACCGGAGATCAAGGGCCTGCTCACCGCCCAACAGCGGCGCAAGCTGCCCGACATCGTGACCAGCTACCTCGATCCGCGCTACCTGTCGGCCATCCGGTCGGGCACCGCGGGGCTGGCCAACTCGGGGTTCGGCCCCAACGCCGGCAATACGTTCTCCGTCAGCGCCGGCGGCGGCGGCATGCAGGTCATCATCAGCCATTAGCTTTCATCGGCGGCGCGGCGGCGCCGCCCCGTCACCCCTGGAGCCAGATCATGATACGTTCGCTTTCGCGCGTACTCGGCCTCGCCATCGTCGCCGCGGCGTCTCGAGCCGCGGCCCAGCAGCCGCTGCCCCCCGTTCGCCCGCTCGGCCCGATCGAGGCCGTGTCCACCATTCCCATGAAGGCCGTCTCCGCGGTGCGCGCGCTGAGCGGCGGGCGCGTGCTGGTCAACGACATCGTGTCGCACCGCGTGCTGCTTTTCGACTCGACGCTCGTCCACGCGACCGCCGTGGCCGATTCCACCGCGAGCACGGGGAGCGCCTACGGCAACCAGCCCGGCGGCCTCATCGCGTTTCGCGGCGACTCGACCCTGTTCATCGACCCCGCATCGCTCTCGATGCTCGTGCTCAACGACTCCGGCGCGGTGGCGCGCGTGATGGCGGTGCCCCGCCCCAACGAGGCCATCTACCTCATCGGCGGCCCGTTCGGCATGTCCGGATTCGACCCCGCCGGCCGGCTGGTCTATCGCGGCAACACCACGCTGATGAATCCGCCGCCGAACCCGGCGGAACTCAAGAACTTCACGCCTCAATTCCCGGATTCGGCTCCGATCGTGCGCGTCACGCTCGCGACGCGCGCCGAGGACACCGTGGCGTTCTTCAAGATTCCGCCCACCAAGATGAACGTCGTGCGCACGGACAACGGGTTCACGGCTACGGCCACGATCAATCCGCTGCCGATCGTGGATGACTGGGCGCTGCTGCCCAACGGCACGGTGGCCGTGGTGCGCGGCCGCGATTTCCACGTCGATTGGTATCGCCCCGACGGTACGATGACGTCGTCGGCGAAGATTCCCTTCGACTGGCAGCGGCTTACCGACGACCAGAAGGCGGCGGTCATCGATTCCGCCCGGCAGGTCATGGAGCAGCGGCGGCAGGAGCGGATGGCGGCGGTCGATTCCACGCGCAAGCTCACCGGCAACGGCCAGCAGCGGGTGACGGCCGGGGGCGATCTCGGCGCGGGGCCCGGCGGGGGCGGGGGCGGCATGGTGATGGTCATGCGCGTCGACGGCGGCGGGGGCGGGCAGGGCGGTACGCCGCCTCTGCGCGGCGGCTCCACGCAGCAGGTGAGCATCCCGCCCTTCCAGTTCGTGGCGCCCTACGAATTGCCCGACTACCGGCCGGCGTTCGCCGCCGCCGCCACACGCGCCGACCTCAACGGCAATCTGTGGATCCGCACGTCGCAATCCACCGACGGCCGTCCCGTGTACGACGTGGTCAACGACAAGGGCGAACTCGCCGATCGCGTGCAGCTGCCGGCCTTTCGCACGATCGCCGGCTTCGGACCCGGCGTGGTGTACATGGGCGTGCCCGACAGCACCGGCGTCATCCATCTCGAACGGGCGCGCATCAGGTAGCGCTGGCGCCTCGTCTCGCGCGGGGTAGTTTGATCGGCGGTCGCGTGCGCGGCCGCCGATCGTGCGCTGCATCCCGCCGTCCCCGCGTTCCGTCCTTCATCCAGGAGCCGTTCCGTGATCGCTCACCGCACGCTGCCGTTCGCCCTCGCCTGTGCACTGCTCGGGCTGCCCGCGCTCCCCGCCGCCGCCGCTCAGCAGGCCGGCAAGGCCCCGACCGACACCGCAGCCCCCGCCGCCGCGCCCGCCGAACGGACGTCGGTCACGCGGCACGTGATCACCGTGAATGGCGCGGCCCTCCACTACACCGCCACCGCCGGCACCCTCCTCGTGCGGAACGATTCGGGCGCGCCCATCGGCAGCTTCTTCTACGTGGCCTACACCAGGGACGGCGCCGATTCGCTCACGCGGCCGGTCACCTTCCTCTACAACGGCGGGCCCGGCTCGGCCACGATCTGGCTGCACATGGGCTCGGTGGGCCCCGTGCGCGTGGTCACCGACGACGCGGCCTCGACGCCGCCGGCGCCATACGAACTCCAGGACAATCCCTACACCCTGCTCGACCGAAGCGACCTCGTGTTCGTGGATGCCATGGGCACCGGCTTCAGCGAGATCGTGGGCAAGGGCACGGGCAAGGAGTTCTTCGGCGTCGACGCCGACATCGACGCCTTCGCCGACTTCATCACCCGCTACGTCACGGTCAACAACCGCTGGAACTCGCCCAAGTTCCTGATGGGGGAATCGTACGGTACGACGCGGTCGGCCGGGCTGGCCGACGCGCTGCAGGAGCGGGGGATGCCGCTCAACGGCATCGTGCTCGTCTCATCATATTTGAATACGTATGTCGATTTCTCGGGGCCGGCCCTCGCCCTCGACCTGCCGTACGAGCTCTACCTGCCGACGATGGCCGCCACGGCCTGGTACCACGACCGGCTATCGCCCAAGCCCGCCGACCTGGCCGCCTTCCTCGCCCAGGTCCGCGCCTTCGCCCTTGGGGACTACCAGCAGGCCCTGGACAAGGGCTCCCGGCTCGGCGCCGCCGAGCGCGACGCCGTGGCCGCCAAGCTCCAGGCATACACCGGGATCTCCGAGCAGTACTGGCGCGACGCCAACCTGCGCGTCACGCCCGACCGGTTCCAGAAGGAACTGCTGCGCGGCGAACGCCGCACCGTCGGCCGCCTCGACGCCCGGTACGAAGGCATCGATCACGACGCCGCCGGCGAGAGTCCCGAATACGACGCCGCCGACGCCGCCATCAACGGGCCGTTCACCTCGGCGTTCAACTACTATCTCAGGAACGGGCTGCACTACGACAGCGACCGCCGGTACCTCACCACCAACTACGGCGTCGTCGGCCGCAACTGGGACGATCACCACCACGGCGCCGACATGCTCGATGTGGCCGAGGATCTGCGCGCCGCCATGTCCAAGAACCCGCAGCTCAAGGTGTTCTCGGCCAACGGCTATTTCGACTTCGCCACCCCGTTCTTCGAAACCGAATACACGCTGGACCACATGGGGCTCGACTCGGCGCTCGCCGGTAACATCACCTATGGCTACTACCAGTCGGGGCACATGATCTACCTGCACACGCCGGCGCTCGTGGAACTCAAGCGGGATCTCGCCGCCTTCTACGACGCGACGGTCGCCAAGCGGTAGCGGGTGCCGCGCCGCGTGGGGCCCAGTTCGACGGGTGGCGTGAGGAGCGCCGCCGGGAGCGGGCGCCCCGGCGCGCTCACCCCTTGCACGCCGCCGCGCCGAATCCGCCCCCGCCCCCGCCCCCGCCCCCGAAGCCGCGCCCCTGCGGTTCCGGCGGCGCCGCCGAGCGCGGCCAGGTGTTGTCGGCCGCGTCGTGGTCCGGGAACCGGCAGTGGGGGTCGAGCACGATCCGGTCGATCTTGCGCGGGCCGAAGTCGAGCGTCGCCTTGAACGTGCGGCTGCCGTTGAACCACACGCTCACCGGCCAGGTGACCGTGGCCGTGGAATCGTCCACCATCACCGCGTTGCGCATGCGGCGGATGGCCGGCCCCGTGGGCGCGAAGTGCACGTTGAGCACCACCGGCGACGGCATCTGACCCGCCTGGCGCACGGTGACCACTGTGCGCCCGCCCGATGTGGCGACGCCCTGAATGGAGCCGTCCACCGCGTCGGTGGTGAACAGCCAGTAGTACCAGAACCAGCCCAGATCCTGGTGCAGGGCGTTGCTCATGAAGAACATGTAGTCCCAGGGCGACGGGTGCTTGAACCGCCACGCGTGCGCGTACTCGCTCATCGCGTGCCACACGGCCGTGTCGCCTACGATGCCGCCGAGCATGGAGAGCATCATCGGCGCCTTGCTGTACGCCTGGAACTGGTACATCGGGCCGCCGTAGTTGGCGTCCCACATCATTGGCGCCTCGCGTTCGTTGCCGCTCGTGCGGCCGTAGCTCTGCCCGCGGCCGTCGAGGTCGGGCACCCGTCCGGCGCGGTCGGCCGCCGACAGGATGTTCATGTACTGGTTGAACCCCTCGTCCATGAACGGATACCAGGTCTCGTTGGTGCCGAGGGTCATGGGCCACCACTCGTGTCCCGTCTCGTGGTCCGACGCGCCCACGCTCGACATGATGAACATCGGATACTCCATGCCGAGTTCGGGGCCGTCCACCATCGTGATCGTGGGGAAGGAGTACGGCATCCAGAGCTTGGAATAGAATTGCAGGGCGTGGCGCACCGTGGGACCGGCGTCGGCGTAGGCCTGGGCGTGGCCCGGCAGGTACAGGACGTTGATCGGCACGTTCCGGCTCGTGCCCGGAATCTCGGCGTGGTACCCGTCCCACACGAACCGGTCGGACGTGGCCCACGCCACGTCGCCCGCCGTGTCGGCCACGAAGTGCCAGGCCAGGCGGTCGCCGGCGGCGGTCGCCTGGCCCGGCCCGGCCTCGTCGGGGCCGGCGATACGCACCGTGGAATCGGCCGTGAGCGCGCGTGCGAGGCCGTCGCGCTCGGCGGCGGTCAGCACCTGGTCGGGGTTCTGCAGGATCCCGGTGGCGCCGACCAGCCAGCCCGCCGGCAGGTCGAGGGTCACGTCGAAGTGGCCGAAGTTATTATAAAACTCAGAAGGCCCGAGGTACGGCTCGGTGTCCCAACCCCCGTCGCGCAGGTCGTCGAACACGGTCACCCGGGGATACCACTGGCCCACCTGGTAGAGCGTGTCGCCCCAGGCCCCCATGCGGATGCCGCGCGTCGGGGCCACCACCTTGGGCACCGTGAAGTGCCAGTCGGCGTCGAGCGTGAAGCTCCCGTGCGCCGGCACCGGCTCGGGCAGCGTGATCGTGGCCACGGTTTGCGACATCTCGTATGCCGCCAGTTCCACCGGCGCCGGCGGGCCTCCGCGCCCCGCGCCCCCCGCGCGGCCGCCGCGTCCCCCGCGGCCGCGCGCCGGCGCGCCCGGGTTGCGCGCCACCGGCTGCCCGTTCACCGTGAGCCCGGTCACCTGCAGGCCGTCGGTGATGTCGGTGACGTCCTCGGCCCTCGGCACGTTCGGCGCGAAGAGATTCTGATCCAGGCGCAGCGTGATCGTGCGCATCTCGTTGGGACCGTCGTTCCGCACCACCACGTGCTCGTGCCCCGCGACCACCCCCGTGGCCGGCTCGAACCGGGCGGCGATCGTGTAGTCGGTCCAGAGCTGCCAGTAGCTGCGCCCCGGGCGCCCCGTGGAGTCGCGGGTGCCGGCGGCGAATGCGCGCTGGATCATGTCCGTCATCGGGATGTCGTGGCGGATGGCGCGTTCCGGATAGGACGGGGCGGTCTGCGCCGCGCTGGCGATCGGGAGCGCGGCGAGCGCCGCGGCCGCGGCGGCGGACACCATCAGGGGGATGCGCATGGAGGTTCCTCGACTCGGGTCCCGCGCGCCGGCGCGAACGTGCCGGCGGCGCTGGAGAGAGTTACCACGCGGACCGCGCCCGGGCGAGGGTCGATCGGGCGCGCGGCTGCCGCGGCCGTCCCGTGCCCGCTTGACGCGTCGCCCATCGTGCGCGATGATCCTGCCGCATCGCCGCACTCGGTTCTGTGCCGGCACGCGCCGGCCGGGCATGCCCCCTTCTCCCGGACTCCTTCCATGGCCCAGTTGGATCGCCTGCTGGCGGCGATGGTCAGTCATCTCGCGGACGCACTCGTGCTCGACGTCGACGCGCCCGCGCAACTCGAGATCCGCGGCGAGTTGCGCCCGATCACGCGCACGCCGCTCACGGCGGCCCAGATCACGGCCGTGCTGAAGGAGGCCGCCCCCGCCGACTCGCAGGCGCGCCTCGATGCGTCCAGCCCCGTCACCTTCGGCCGGCTCACCGGCGAGGGCGCGTTCACGGTGCGCGCGATGGTGCGCGAGGGGCGCTGGCACGTGGAGGCCCGGATCGATGCCGACGCCGAGTTCAAACGGATGACCGGGCAGTTCAAGGCCGTGGACCTGCCGCCCGAGGAGCCCGACGCGCCCGGTGCGCGGCTCACGCCGGCGGGCGTGCCGGCGGTCCCCTCGGCGGCTGTGGGGGCGACGCCCGCCGGTCGACCGGATTCGCCGCCGCCCGCCCGGCCGAGCGCCGGCGCCGGTGGGGCCGCCGCGCTCGACGAAATCGGCGGATTCGAGGGCAGCGACGAGGCCCGCGCCGCCCTCGATGCGCTCCTCCGCACGATGGTCGCGCAGGGCGCCTCCGACCTCCACCTGCGCGTGGGCGAGCCGCCGATCCTGCGCCACCACGGCGAGATGGCCCGCATGGACGGCTTCGCGCCGTTCACCAACGATCAGCTCTCGCGCATGATCCGCTCGATCATGCCCGAGCGCAACCGGCTGGAGTACGACGAGTCCAACGACTCCGACTACGCGTATGAGATCGCGGGCGTGGCCCGCTTTCGCGCCAACGCGGCGCGCGATCGCATGGGCGCGGTGGCGGTCTTCCGTCAGATCCCGGCCACGGTCGTCAGCGTCGAGCAGATGGGAATCTCGCCCGAGGTCCAGCGCCTCTGCTTCCTCACCAAGGGCCTGGTGCTCGTCACCGGCCCCACCGGCTCCGGCAAGTCCACCACGCTCTGCGCGCTCGTCGACCTCGTCAACCGCTCGCGCAGCGACCACATCATCACGATCGAGGACCCGATCGAGTTCGTGCACCCGAACAAGGCGTGCATCATCACGCAGCGCCAGGTGGGCGTGCACACCAAGTCGTTCAAGTCGGCCCTGCGCGCGGCCCTGCGCGAGGATCCCGACATCATCCTGGTGGGCGAAATGCGCGATCTCGAAACGGTCTCGATCGCCATCGAGACCGCCGAGACCGGGCATCTGGTGTTCGGCACGCTGCACACGACCACCGCGGCCGGCACGATCGACCGCATCATCGACCAGTTTCCCGCCGACCGGCAGGAGCAGATCCGCGTCATGCTCGCCGAGTCGCTCAAGGGCGTGATCTCGCAGACGCTGTGCAAGAAGATCGGCGGCGGCCGCGTGGCGGCGCGCGAGGTGCTCCTCACGCTCCCGTCGGTGACGAACCTGATCCGCGAAGCCAAGACGTTCCAGATCAACTCGGTCATCCAGACGTCGAAGAAGCTTGGCATGGTCACGCTCAACGACGCGCTCATCCAGTACGTGGACGCCGGGCAGGTGGAACCGAAGGAGGCGTACATGAAGGCGGTGGAGAAGCCGGGCTTCGTGCAGATGCTCAAGACCCGGGGGCTCGACGTGAGTTTCGCCGAATCGGAGGGCACGGCCAAACCGCCCGACCCGCCGCCCGCCGCCGCCGGGGCCGCGCGACCGGGAGCCCCCGGCCGCCGGTAACCGCGCCGCGCCCTACGGCGCGTGCGGGAAGGCGAGCGTGATGGTGCCGCCGGGTTCGAGCGCCGCCCACTGCCGGTGCAGCGCGTCGATGCGCGCGCGCACGGCCTGCATCTGGGCCTCGCTCACCGGCATCGGATCGACCACCTGTCCCTCGGCGGCCAGCCGATCGATCTGCTCGTTGAGTTCCGCCGCCGAGAGCGGGCCGCGTCCGATCCCGCCCCGCTCGACGAGTCCGACGAGGTGCTCCACGAACACGGCCTGCGCCGGCAGCGGCCCGCGCGCGCGCTTTCCCTCGGTGTCGGCGATGTCCCACCCCTGCGCGATCAGGCCGAAGAACCCGTCCCGGGCGCCGAGCGTGGTCTCCACCGCGTAGTGCGTGAGGTCGTGGCGCGGAAAGAACCGCGCCTGCGGCCCGTGCTGCCGTTGCCACGTGACGGTGCCGTCGGCCCGCGTGCAGCGCAGGATCGTCGCGCCGTCGGCGCGCTTGGTGATGTCCACGCGCAGCGGCCCGCGCTCGGGCGTCACGGCGGCGCGGCGCCGCCGGCGCGCGCCAGCGCCGGCCAGAGCGCGGGATCCTCCGTGCCCAGCACCCACACCGAATAGCCGCGCAGGTGGTATTGCCGCACGAGCGCGAGCTTCTCGACGAACGCCCGGGCGTCCTCGATCCAGAGATAGCGGAACACCCCGTTCTCGCTCCACGCCGCGTGCGGCGACCGCTGCACGCTGTCCCACCGCGCCGTCGCCTGGTTGGCGGCGAGCAGGCTCTCGGCGCGGGCGAACGGGATGTCGCGCCCGCTCATCCGCGCCCCCTGCCGCGCGCTGTACGACGGGAACCACCAGTCCGAGTACGACGGAATGCCCAGCGAGATCTTCGACGGCGGCACGCCCAGCGAGAGCACGTGGCGCAGACACGCCTCCATCCACGGATAGCCGGCCACCGGGCCGGCCGGCGAGCCGCCGGTGTGCTCGGCGTACGTCATGAGCGAAATGAAATCGAGCGTGTCGGCCAGCGCCCGGTAGTCGTACACGCCGCGCCAGTTCTCGAAGATCCAGCGGTCGTAGCTGTTGGTCCCCGGATCGTCGCTCATCCGCGGAACCACGGCGGCCGACAGCGTGCATCCGGCGCGGTGCACGGAATCGGCCGCGGCCCGCACGAACGCCGTGAACCGGTCCCGGTCGGCCACGTTCACGTTCTCCAGGTCGAACTGGATCCCGTCCAGGTGCTGGTCGCGGCAGAGCGCGGCCAGGCTGCGCAGCGCGCGCCGGCGCGCCGGCGCCACCGTGAGCACGCGGTGGATGGCCGGCTGGCTGAACCCGGGGTTCATCACCAGCGGCACCAGCTTCACCCGGTGCGCGCGGGCCGCGGCCACGACCCGCGGATCGAGGCGGCCCGCGATCGCGCCCGTGGGAAGCAGGTCGAACACCTGGGGCGAGACGATGTCGATCTGGCCCGCGTGCTCCACGAAGTGCTGGGTGCTCGAATCGCCGCCGGTCGAGTACCAGAGGGCTTCGGGGCGCTGGGCGGCGGCGCCGGTGGAGAACAGCGCCATGGCGAGCGGCATGGCCGCGAGGGCGATTCTCATGGTCTGGAATGGAGGCCGGTGGGCCGGTAGGACGGTAGGACGGACGAACCCGGACGGTCGCGCCGCCAGGCGGCAGCTCATATTAGAACACTCAACCCGATCGGTCATCCCGTCCGGCCGCCCCATTGCTCAGTGCGACCGGTCGTCGGGGCGCAGGTCGTCGAGGATCGGGTGGTCGAGCCCGGCGAGCGTCGCGCGCTCGGGCTGGAGCAGGTCGAACACCACCACCTCGTTGCGCCCCGCGTGGAGCCACGGGCCCGGCACGTACAGCGTCTGCTCCGGCCCGATCCCCCAGAAGCGCCCGAGCTGATGGCCGTTCACCCACACCGTGCCCCTGCCCCACCCGCGCAGGTCGAGGAACGTGTCGCCAGTGCGATCGAGGGAGAAGGTGCCCGCGTAGAATCCCGCGGTCCCGAGGGAATCCGACGGCGGCCGCCTGGCGGGCACGCAGGGGGTGGACGTGCCGTCGGGGCAATGGAGGCGCGGCGTCTCGCGCATGGGGAACGTGTAGACGTTCCACCCCGTGAGTTCACGCCCCGCCAGCGTGACGCCGTGCGTGATCCCCTTCTCCTCGGTGCGGAGCGGCGCCGCAAAGTTCACGCGCCCGCTGTTCTCCACCAGAATGGCGAGGCGCGCGTGCGCCGGCACGGCGAGGGGCATGCGGTCCTCGCCGAGCCGGCGGTCGAGCGTGCCCCTGAGCTGCCCGTCCACGTAGACCTGCGCATAGTCGCGCACGTCGCGGATGACGAGCTCGCCGCTCAGCGAATCGCGCAGCGTCGTGCGATACAGGATGTAGCCGTACGACTGGCCGAACGTCTCCATGCCGCGCGGACGGTCGGCGCGCACCGCGGCCGGCAGCCCGTCGAAGATCGAGTGCATCGGGGAGAGGTCGAACGCGGGCACCGCGATCGGCGGCGGCGTCTCCGGAACCGGCGGCGGCGTCACGCCCGTGGCCTTCGCGATCGCCTCGCGGAACAGGAAGTATTTGGGCGTGGGCCGCCCCGATTCGTCGAGCGCCGCGTCGTAGTCGTAGCTCGACGTCTGCGGGTGGTAGCGCCCGCGGTCGATGTTCGCGCCGTTCATGAACCCCGGCGTCGTGCCCCCGTGGAACATGTAGAGACTCACCGAATAGCCGCGGCCGAGCATCCAGGCCAGCTCGCGCGCCTGCGCGGCCGCGTCGGTGGCGTGGTGCGGCTGCCCCCACTGGTCGAACCAGCCGGCCCAGTACTCCCCGCTCATGAGCGGCTCGCCCGGCCTGAACCGCGCCAGCCGCGCGAACGCGCTGTCGGCTTCGCCCGGCCCGAAGTTCGCCACGGCGGGCAGATCCGGCAGCGTGCCGTCCGGCAGCTCGGCGGGGCCGTCGGCCGTGTACAGGTACACGTCGTGGAACCCCGCGTGCCGCAGCGCGGCGAGCTGCCACCGCATATAGGCCTTGTCGTTTCCGAACGACCCGTATTCGTTCTCCACCTGCACGGCGATGATCGGCCCGCCGCGGCTGGCGAGGAAGGGCGCCACCACCTGGCCGAGCGTGTCGAGCCACGCCGCGGCGGGCCCGGTGAACCTGGGATCGGTGCTGCGCAGCACGATGCTCGTGTCGGCCAACAGCCACCCGGGATAGCCGCCCAGCTCCCATTCGGCGCACACGTAGGGGCCCGGCCGCAGGATCACGTGCAGCCCCGCCCGCTGCGCCGTACGCAGGTACTCGGCAAGGTCCCGCTGCCCCGAGAAGTCGAAGTGCCCCGGCGTGGGCTCGTGGAAATTCCAGAACACGTAGGTCGTGATCGTGTTCAGCCCCATCGCCTTCGCCTTCTGCATCCGGTCGCGCCAGTACTCGCGTGGCACGCGCGCGTAGTGCATGGAGCCCGAGATGATCTGGAAGGGCTTGCCGTTCAGCCGAAAGCGGCCGGAGTCCGCGACGAGGGGACCGGTCTGCGCGGGCACCGTACGCGCGGCGGCCGCGAGTACGAAGAGGAACAGGAGTCGGCGCATGGCACATTATAGTCACGGTCCCCGCGGTCCGCGACGACCGGGCCCGCCCACGTGGCGCCGCCGCGCGAACGGGGCTAGAATCCCGCGGTACCGCTCCTCTCTCGGTGAGTGTTCGCATGGACCCCCGCGTCGTCGCCCCGGCCGAAACGCTGCGCATCAACACCAAGCTCTTCCGCAACTGCCTGCACGGCATGACGCAGGCGCAGGCCGAGGCGCGCCCGGCCGATGGGGGGAACAGCGCGCTCTGGGTGGCCGCGCACATGGTCAAGGCACGGTACGGCCTGCTCAAGCGATTCGGCGCCGAGCGGCCCAATCCGCTCCCGGCGGAGCTGATGAACGCGAAGGGGATCGACGAGGTGAAGGCGTGGCCCGCGGTGGCCGACGTGCTCGCCGCGTGGACGGACGCGTCGCGCGGCCTGCGCGACCGCCTGCCGCAGCTCACGCCGCAGCAGTGGGACGAGCCCGTGGACGTCCGATTTCCGGCATTCGAGCAGACGCAGTTCGGCGTCCTGGTGTTCATGGTGCAGCATGACAGCTACCACCTCGGGCAGCTCTCGATGCTGCGCAAGGTGCTGGGCATGCCGGGCATGAGCTACTCCGACCCGGCCTGAGGCGCTCGTGCCGCCCATCTCGCGCCGCGAATTTCTCGCCGCGTCCGGATCCTGCGCGGCGCATCTCGCGCTCGCCGCCGCCGTGATGCCGCGCGGATGGCGCGACCTGTGGGCCGCCGCCCCACTCGGCCCCGTGGTCGCCACCGCGCCCTTCGGCCGGCTCGAACGCCTGTCCAACGGCGTCTGGGCGCTTGTGTCCACGCCGCTGGACGGCGACCACACGACGGTCTGCAATGGCGGCATCATCGCCGGCACGCATGCCGTGCTCGCCATCGAGGGGTTCCAGACGCCGATGGGCGCGGCCTGGCTGGCCGATCAGGCGCACGCGGTCACCGGCCGGTGGCCCACGCACGTGCTGCTCACGCACTACCACTCGGACCACACCAATGGCGTGGCGGGGTACGTGGCCGCCGGGCGCCGCCCGGAAATCCGCGCCACGCCGGTCACGCGCGACGAGGTGCTCGCCCGCAACACGCCGATCGACGCCGAGCGCACGGCGGCGCTCCACGACGCCGTCCTGATCTCGGCCACCGACGTCGGCGCGTTCGATGTCGGCGGACGGAGCATCCGCGTGCTGCCGCAACTCGGCCACACCGACAGCGACGTGGCGCTGGAGCTGGACGATCCGAACCTCGTGTTCTGCGGCGACCTGTTCTGGAACGCGATGTTCCCCAACTACGTCGACGCGGTGCCCAGCAAGCTCGCCGCGTCGGTGCGCGTGCTGCGCGCGCGCCGCGCCGGGACCTACGTGCCCGGCCACGGCGCCGTCGGCACGCCGGCGGACTTCGCCCGGTACGCGGCGATGATCGACAGCGTGGGGGAGGCGGCCACGCGCGCCCACGCCGCGGGCACGACCGCGAGCCGCGCCGCCGCGGCCTATCACTTTCCCGAGGCGGTCGGCGACTGGGTGATGTTCAGCAACAGGTTCGTCGAGCGCGCGTTCAGCGCGTGGTACCGCGAGCTCGACGGCGCGCACGGCGGATGACGGTCGCCGGCGCCGCCCAACGTCGCATACCGCGAGTTGGGCCGCCGATTCGAGCCGCCGCGCAACAATTGCGCTTTCCCCGGGGTAGGGCCAGGTGACCCACCAACCGGGGGTATCGATGCAGATGAGGCGCGTACGCACGGTCCTCGCGGCGGCGGCGACCGCGGCGCTGGCGACGGTCGTCATCGCCCCAGCGGCCGGGGCACAGAGCGGCCTGGGGATCAAGGGCGGACTGACCTACAGCGATGTGTCGAATTCGGGTTTGCTGCCCGGCGATCTCCATTCGCGATCGGGATTCGCCGTCGGGCTCGGATACGAGAGCGGCGCGCCGCTCGGCATTGGGCTCGAAGCGCTCTACGCCCAGCGCGGCGTCACCGGCGGCAGTATCGGCGAGTCGCGCGCGCTCGACTATCTCGATGTGCCGCTGTATCTGCGCGTCGGCGTGCCGTCTCCGGGACTGGCGCCCTTCGCCTACGTCGGCCCCCAGGCGTCGTTCGAGCTCCAGTGTACGTCGGGCGGCGAGTCGTGCCCGGACGCGGGCGGCCCGCACACGACGTACGCCGGCGTCATCGGCGCCGGCGTACGGGTGGTGGGCGGACTCACGCTCGAAGGTCGCTACGTCTACGGGCTCACCAATCTGAAGCTGAGCACCGTGTCGACGTCGCAGAACTATCGTAATCGCTCGTTCCTGCTGCTGGTCGGACTCGGATTCTAGCCCCTCCGCGCGCCGCCACCGAGCGCGGTGGCGGCGCGGTTCACCAGCGCCGCTTCCGCCATCAGCGCGTCGGCGATGCGCGCGATCTGCGCGTCGACCGCGCCCCACTCGTCCTGCTCGATCGCCTCGCGCGCGCCGGGCATGGTCTTCACGCCGTAGCCGGTGTAGTACCCCGGTGCGTAGAGCAGGTGGCGGTACCACGGCCGCTTGGGCAGCCCCTCGGCGGACGTCAGGTCGCGCTCCGAGGTGAGTAGCTGCTCGTTCACCCCGCGCAGGATCGCGACGGCCGTGTCCGACGCGCGATCCCAGGTTCCATACGCTTTCTCAAATGCCGCGGCGGCGCGGGTGAGCGTGTCCACGGCGTTGAGCAGCGGCGCGAAGTTGAACTGCGGTGGCGGCACCTCGGCCGCGGGCGCCAGGGTGGGATCGCGCGGATCGCTCGCCATCGCGAAGTCGCCCCCCTCGATGGCCCGGTTCTTCGCCTCGATGGCGCGCGCGCGCTGATCGCGCAGCTGCTGCAGTTCGGCCGTATACTCCTGCACAGTCGTGGCGAGATTGGTGAACACGAACGGCAGCACGTCGGCGTCGGCCAGTCGCATCACGGCCGTTCCGCCTACCTGGGCCAGGGCGCGCCCGTACACGAACGACGTGTCGCTGAAGTGCGTGTACCAGTAGAAGTCGTCGTAGATCGAGTGATAGATGCCGCCGCGATCCTCGCCCCCGAACCCGAGGTTCAGCGACGCGATCCCGAGGTGCTGGATGAACGGCGTGTAGTCCGAGCCCGACCCCAGCGCGCCGATCCGCAGGTCGGCGTTGGCGCCGCCGGCGCCGCTCCCGCCGCTCCCGCCGCTGCCGCCGCGGCCGCCCGTTCCCCCACCCCCACCCCCGCCGCCGCCACTCGCCGCCGCCACCGCCTGGCGCGCCTTGTTTCGCCGCCACACGCTGACCTTCGTCTCGGGATCCGTCACGTCCTTTGCCACGCCGTTGATGAACGCCTCGAGCGAGTGCGAGCCCTCCACCCCGAGATACCCGCGCCCGTTGGTGTCGCTGTTGAGATACGCCACCGCGTGCTGCGCCAGTTCATCGGCGTGCTGTTCCACCCACTCGGTGGAGCCGAGCAGGCCGGGCTCCTCGCCGTCCCACGCCGCGTAGATGATCGTGCGCTTGGGACGCCACCCCTGCCGGTACAGCTCGCCCAGCGCCCGCGCCTCCTCGAGCTCGGCCACCTGCCCGGCCAGCGGATCCTCGGCGCCGTTCACCCACGCGTCGTGGTGGTTGCCGCGAATCACCCACTGGTCGGCCTCGGTCGTGCCGGGGAGCGTGGCGATCACGTCGTAGATCGGCTTGAGACTCCAGTCGGACTTGACCACGAGATGCACCGTGGCCGGGCCCGCGCCCAGCCGGTACGTGATCGGGAGCCCGCCCCGCCACGCGGCCGGCGCCACCGGGCCGCCCATCGCGGCGAGCAGCGGCTGCGCGTCGCCGTACGAGATCGGGAGCACCGGAATCTTGGTGATCGTCGGCGCCTCGCTGATCGCCAGGCGCTTGGCGTCCTTCGTGGCGCCGACGCCCGGCGTGAGCGGATCGCCCGGATACGTCGGCATGTCCTCCACGCTGCCGCGCTGCACGCCCTGCGGGGGACGCATCGGTCCGTTGGGGAACACCGCGCCCTCTCCGTAGCCGTCGTCCGCCGGATCGGAATAGATCAGGCAGCCGACGGCGCCGTGCTCGGCGGCGACCTTGGGCTTGATGCCGCGCCACGACCCGCCGTAGCGCGCGATGACGATCGCGCCCTTCACCGAGATGCCGTGGCGCGCCAGCTCGTCGTAGTCGGCCGGAATGCCGTAGTTCACGTACACGAGCGGGCCCGTGACGTCGCCGTCGATCGAGTAGGCGTTGTACGTCGGCAGCTGCTCCGCCTTCTGCCCCGACGTGGGGTCGATCGCGAGCGCCGGCTCTTCGAGCTTGGCGGTGTAGCGCGTGGGCGCCACCAGTTCCACGAGCCGCTTGAGCGGCGTGGGGAAGAGCACGTAGAACGTTTCGATGTGGGCGTCCCACCCCCAGGCCTTGTACTGCGACAGGATCCACTCCGCGTTCACCGAGTCGTAGGGCGAGCCCACGTGGTGGGGTCGCGCCGACAGCAGCTTCATCGTCGAGCGCAGGCGCGCCGGGTCGGGAATCGCGCTGAACTTGGCCTCCCAGTCGCGTTCGATCTGGGACGACGCCGCGGTGAAGCCGCGCAGCGGGGGTTCGGGGGCGAACCGTGCGGGCGCCAGCGCCAGGCCGCCGAGCGCGACGACGAGCGAAGGTGTGATGCGGGACATCATGCGAGGGACCCGGGAAGGGGGGAGGGGAGCGGAGGAAAGGGCAGGCGAGCGAACGCGGTCCGACCGGGGCAAATTGCGGCGCGTGGCGCGGGGGCGCCAGCGGCCGCCGGCCGGCCGAGCGCGCCCGCTCGGCCCGCCCGCTGGTGCGCACCCCGCCCGGCGGGCATGTTCAGGGCAACAGGCCGTGCGTGGCTCGGCGGCGCCACGCCGCCGCCGCCCCGCCGGCCCGATCCGGGAGTCCCCGTGCCCTGTCTGCTCGCGATCATCGCGCTCGCCACGCCCCGCCTGGTGATCCTGCTGCTGTGGCTGTTCAGCGGCTGGTTCGCGGGGCTGTTCGCCGCCGCGCTCTGGCCCGTGCTCGGCTTCGTCTTCCTGCCCACCACGCTGCTCTGGTACACGGCGGTGCAGCACTGGTGGGGCGGGCAGTGGACGTTCTGGCCGATCGTCGGTCTGGTGGTGGCCCTGATGATCGACGTGTCGCCGGCCAGCGGGCGGCGGCGCAAGCGCGCGTGACCCCGGCCCGCCGCGGGTTCGAGTCGGCGCGACGCCGGTGACGGCCGCCGCCATGCGCGTGCCGGCGCTGGGGCGCCGCGGCCGCCTGGTGCTGCTCGCGTGTCTCGCGTTATATGGGGTCAGTTATTGGCGTGACCCGGGCGGCGGGCATCTCATCGACGGCATCGACCTGGCCATCCACGAGACCGGGCATCTCGTGTTCGCGCCGTTCGGCGACATCCTGCACGTCGCCGGCGGCACGCTCTTCCAACTGATCGTGCCGCTGACGTTCCTCGTGTACTTCCTGCGGTTCGCGCCCCAGCGCGACGAATTCGCCGCCGCCGTCGCGCTCTGGTGGGCCTCGGTCAATCTCTGGAACATCGCCGTCTATGCGGGCGACGCGCAGGCGCAGGAATTGCCGCTCGTGGGAGGCGGCGAGCACGACTGGGCTTACCTGCTGGGCCGCGCCGGCTGGCTCCGCGACGACGCGCGGGTGTCCGCCGCCTTTCGCGGGCTCGGCCTCGCCGTCTTCCTCGTGGCCCTGTGGTGGGGGTTCCGCGCCGCCACCGCCGCGCCCCGCGCGCCGGCGCCGGCGCCGGATGCGGTGGACGATACCGGCCCCGCGCAGTAAGCTCCGCCCATGCCCAACTCCCTCTCGTGCCGGCTCGCCGGCGCCGCGACCGGCGCCGCCCTCCTGCTGCTGCCGGCCGCGGTTGCCGCGCAGCGTCCGACCCTCGCCCCGGCCGTGCGCCAGTTCGTGGCGATCGACACCGCCATCGTCGCGCTCACGCACGTCCGCGTGATCGACGGCACCGGCGCGCCCGCCCGCGACGACCAGACGGTGATCGTCCGCGACGGCGACATTGCCGCGATGGGCCCCGCCGGTGCGGTCCCCGTGCCGGCCGGCGCCCGGGTGCTGGACCTCACCGGCAAGTCGGTGATCCCGGGGCTCGTCATGATGCACGAGCACCTGTTCTACCCCACCGGGCCGGGAGTATATGGAAACGAATATGTGAGCTTCCCGCGGCTGTACCTGGCCGGCGGGGTGACGACCATGCGCACCACGGGCGACGTGGGCGGCTACGGCGACCTGCGGATGGCCGCCGCGATCCGGGCCGGCGAGCAGCCCGGCCCCTGGATCGACGCCACCGCGCCCTACGTCCAGGGGCCGTCGCCCTTCGACCAGATGTACGCCCTCAAGGACTCGGCCGATGCCCGGCGCTACGTGAACTTCTGGGCCGACGCCGGCGCCACGTCGTTCAAGGCGTACATGAACATCACCCGCCCCGAACTGGCCGCGGCCATCGACGCCGCCCACCGGCGCGGCCTCAAGATCACCGGGCACCTCTGCTCCGTCACCTATCGCGAAGCCGCCGAACTCGGCATCGACAACCTCGAGCACGGCTTCTTCGTCTCCACCGACTTCGTCAAGGACAAGCAGCCCGACCTCTGTCCCGGGCAGGGCGCCGGCATGGCCGCCCTCGCCACGGTGGACTCGAGCAGTCCGGCGTTCCGATCGCTCGTGCAGTATCTGGTGGCCCGGCACGTCGCCATCACGTCCACGCTCACCGTATTCGAGACCTTTACGCCGGGCCAGCCCGTGCCGCCGGGCATCGACGTGCTCGATCCGATCCTCAAGGAGCAGTTCCTGCGCGGCTACGAGCGCACGCAGGCCAACGCGAATTCTCCGTACAAGACGCTGTTCGCCGATGACCGCGCCATGGAGCTGGCGTTCGTCCACGCCGGCGGACTGCTGCTCGCCGGCACCGATCCGACCGGTGGCGGCGGGGTGATTCCCGGCTACTCCGACCAGCGGCAGGCCGAACTGCTCGTGGGCAGCGGGTTCACTCCGCTCGAGGCGATCAAGATCTGCACCCTGAACGGCGCCACCTACCTGGGCCGCGCCGACCGCATCGGCTCGCTCGCCGTGGGCAAACAGGCCGACCTCGTCGTGATCGACGGCAATCCGGCCGCCAACATCGCCGACATCGAACACATCGAACTGGTGTTCCGGCAAGGCGTGGGCTACGACCCGGCCAAGCTGATCAATTCGGTGAAGGGGAAGGTGGGGCTGTACTGAGTCGGACGGTCCGGCAGTCGGGGAGTGTGGCAGTCTGGCACTCGAACAGCGAACGGCGTCCCACAGGTTTCCGTCCTACCGTCCTACCGTCCTACCGTCCTACCGTCCTACTGCCCCACCGTCCTGGTCTTCCGCCGTCGCTGAATTTCCAATCGCGCCAACCATGACTCGCCATCGTCCAGCCTCCGCGCTCGCAATCGCTCTCGCAATCGCCGTCGCCGCCGTCGCCGCCGTCGCGCCCGCCGCCCAGCGCGGCCTCCCGCAACTGCCCGCGCATGGACAGCCGCTTCCGATCACCGATCGCTCGATGGTGATCACCAAGTACGGCATCGTCGCGTCGAGCCAGCCGCTCGCCTCGGCGGCGGGCGTGCACATGCTCGAACTCGGCGGCAACGCCGTCGACGCCGCGATCGCGGCCAACGCCGCCAATGGGCTCATGGAGCCCGCCATGAACGGCGTGGGCGGCGACCTGTTCGCCATCGTCTACATCGCCAAGACCGGCAGGATCTACGGCCTCAACTCCAGCGGCTGGGCGGCCACCGGCATGACCCCGCAGTTCCTGGCCTCCAAAGGGATCAGCCGCATTCCCGTGCGCGGGATCTACGCCGTCACGGTGCCGGGCGCCGTGGCCGGCTGGCAGGCGCTCCACGATCGCTTCGGCACGCTCCCCCTCTCGACCCTGCTCGCGCCCGCCATCCGCTACGCCGAGCAGGGATTCCCGGTCACCGAGGTCGTCGCCGCCACGTGGGCCGAGTACCTGCGCACGCTCCAGGATAATCCGGCCGCGGCCGGGACGTACCTGATCGACGGCCATACGCCGCGCCAAGGGGAAATATTCAAGAATCCGGATCTCGCCCGCACGCTCACCCGCATCGCCGGCCGTGGGCGCGACGGCTTCTACACCGGGGCGACGGCCCAGGCGATCGTCGCCACCGAGCGGCAATTCGGCGGCACGATGACGGCGGCCGACCTCGCCGAGTTCCAACCCCAGTGGGTGACGCCGCTCAGCGTCGACTACCGCGGGTGGACGGTGTACGAACTGCCGCCCAACAGCCAGGGCATCGGCGCGCTCATGATGCTCCAGATGATGGCGCGCTTCCCGATGGGCGCCTACGGCTTCCAGTCGACGATGGCGCTGCACGTCATGATGGAAGCCAAGCAGCTCGCGTACGCGGACGTCCTGCGCTACGTGGGGGACCCGCGCATGGGCAACGTGCCCGCGTCGCAGATGCTCGACCCGGCGCATGCCGCCGAGCGCGCCGGCTTGATCGACGCCGCGAAAGCGACGTGCAGCGAGGCGCCGTCGGAATTCTCGTCCGTCACCGACAAGAAGGGCGGCGACACGATCTACCTCACGGTGATCGACAAGGACGGGAACATCGTGTCGCTCATCCAGAGCAACTACGAGGAATTCGGTTCGGGCATCGTGCCGGCCGGCATGGGCTTCGTGCTCCAGGACCGGGGCGCGCTGTTCACCCTCCAGCCCGGCCGCGCCAACACGCTCGCCCCGCGCAAACGGCCCCTGCACACGCTCATGCCGGGTTTCATGCAGAAGGACAGCGTCCATATTGGTTTCGGTATCATGGGCGGATGGAACCAGGCCCAGGCCCACGCCCAGTTCGTGGCCGACATCGCCGACTACGGCCTGAACATCCAGCAGGCGCTGGCCGCCGGCCGGTTCACCAAGCCCGGCTTCTCCGGCTGCGATTTCGACATCGAATCGCGCATCCCGCAGGCCGTGCGCGACTCGCTCTCGACGATGGGGTACGAGCTGGGCCTGTATGGACCTCGCACCGGGCACTTCGGGTGGGGCCAGGCCGTGATGGGCACCACCGGCGGCGTCCACTACGGCGCCAGCGACCCGCGCCACGATGGGGCAGCCGTGCCGCAGGGGAATGGCGGGCAGTAGGACAGGAGGACAGCAGGACAGCAGGACAGCAGGGCAGTAGGACGGTAGGAGGGATAACTGCGAACGTCGTTCCCTGCCCGGCTGCCCGACTGCCCGACTCTCTTCCCCTCTCACGGTCCCCGCCCTACTGTCATCGGCGTTCCCTCCCGCCGTGAGACGCCCCATGCCGAGTTCGCCCTCTCGCCTCCCGCTGCCGCGCTCGCTCGCCGCCGCCGCCGCCGCGGCTCTCGCCCTGGTCACGCTCCCCGCCGCGCGGGCCCACGCCCAGGCCGCAACGCACCCCACCGTGGCCCAGTTCCTGAGCCCCGCCTCGCCGCTCGACCTCGCCTCGGCGGCGCACGCCGACCGCATCGCGTGGATGGCGTACGATCAGGGCAAGCGCAACGTCTATACGGCCGCGGGGCCCGCCTTCAAACCGGTGCGCCTCACCAACTTCACGCGGGACGACGGCATCGACCTCACCGACGTCACGATCTCCGGCAACGGCGCGATGATCGTGTTCGTGCGCGGATCGGCGCCCAACCGCGAGGGCTGGGTGGCCAATCCGGATCACGATCCCGACGGCCAGAAGCGTGCCATCTGGGCCGTGCGCTCCGCCGGCGGCGCGGCATGGCGGGTGGCCGAGGGCGCGAATCCGGTGCTCTCGCCCGACGGCCGGACCGTGTTGTACGTGAAGGGCGACCAGATCTACCGCGCCGGGCTCACGCGCGGCGTCACGCCGGACTCGATGGACCTGGGCCTCAAGCCGTTCGTCAACGAGTGGGGCCGCCAGACGCAGCCCGTGTGGTCGCCCGACGGCCGCATGTTCGCCTGGGCCACCGAGCGCGAGAACCATTCGCTGATCATGGTCTACCACATGGCCACGCGGACGGTGCAGTACCTGGCGCCGAGCGTGGACTGCGACGCCAGCCCCGCCTGGTCGGCCGACGGCAGGCAGGTGGCGTTCCTGCGGCGGCCGGGCACGCCCTTCGGCCAGCAGGCGCAACAGGGCGGGGGTGGCATCGGCAATCCCTCGGGCGTTGCCTACAACCCGGCCGCGGCGGCGCAGGCGAGCGCCTTCGGGCGGGGTCGCGGTGGCGCGGGGCCGTTCGGCGGGTGCCCGGGCGGCGGCGGTCGCGGCGGATTCGCGCCGCCCGACACCGGTCGGGGCGGGGGCGGCGGGGGCGGCGGGGGCGGCGGGGCGGCGCCGGACACCGGGCGCGGCGCGGCGCGCGGCGGTCGCGCCGGCCGGGGCGGACGCGGGGGACGTGGCGGCCAGGCCGACACGGCGAACGCCTCCACCGAGCGGGGCCTGGCCAACGCCACCTTCGCCGGCGGCTATAATCTTTCGCTAATGGTGGCCGACGTCGCCACGGGCTTGGCGCACGCCGCGTGGCACAACAAGCCCGACGACCGCGAATTCGCCGGCATGAGCGCCATCCGCTGGGAGGGCGGCCGCATCGTCTTTCCGCTGGTGCCGCCGCGCGACGAGTACGAACGCTACTTCTCGCTGGCACCCGACGGGGCCGATGCCGATCCCGTGATGCTCACCACCACCGACGGCCTCATCGAGGACGCGACCTCGGTCGCCTTCTCGCCCAATGGCAAGACGCTCTACTACTGCACCAACGCGCAGGACATCGAGCGCCGCCACATCTGGGCGGTGCCCACGGCGGGCGGCACGCCGGTGCGCGTCTCGACCGGCGACGGCGTGGAGACGTACCCGCAGCCGGTGGCGTCGGGTACGCGCGTGGCCGTGCTCTATTTCAACGCCACGCAGCCCGCCTCGGTGGCGCTCGTGCCCACCGCGGGCGGCACTCCGAAGATCATCTTCCCCACCCTCCCCAAAGACTTCCCGCAGGCCGAGCACGTGGTGCCGCAGATCGTCATCACCAAAGCGGCCGACGGCACGGAGATCCACAACCAGCTCTTCCTTCCCGCCGGCCTCGCGCCCGGGGAGAAGCGGCCGGCGATCGTCTTCGTGCACGGCGGCCCGGTGCGGCAAATGCTCCCCGCCTACCACTACATGCAGTTCTACCACTGGGCCTACGCGTTCAACCAGTGGTTGGCCAGCCAGGGGTACGTCGTGTTGTCCATCAACTACCGCGGCGGCATCGGCTACGGCCGCGGCTTCCGGCAGGCGCCCAACACCAACGCCCGCGGCAACGCGGAGTACCAGGACGTGCTCGCCGGCGCCTATTACCTGCAGCAGCGCGCCGACGTGGATTCCACGCGCCTGGGCATCTGGGGGCTGTCGTACGGTGGGCTGCTCACCTCCGAGGCGCTGGCCCGCAACTCCAACATCTTCCGGGCCGGCGCCGACCTCGCCGGCGTCCACCTGTACAACAGCTCCATCGACAGCAACGCGGTGAGCTTCCAGTCCTCGGCCGCGGCGCACGTCGATACCTGGACGTCGCCGGTGTTCCTGGAGCAGGGGGACGACGACCGGAACGTCGACTTCTCGCAGATGATCGGCCTCGTGCAACTCCTCCGCGCCCACCACGTGTACTACGAACTCGAGGTCAACCCCGACGAGGTGCACGAGTTGCTGGTGCACGCCCAGTGGGTGAAGACGTTCGGGGACATGGGGGCATTTCTGAATCGGTTCGTGCGGGACAAGGCGCCCGTGCCGGCGGGGAATTGAGGGCGAGATTTCGGCGGCAGCGAGCCGTATGTGGGTACGAGGGTACGAGGGTCGAGCGCAAACCACGTCACGCCGTAACCCCCTGCTCTCGTACTCTCGTACCCTCGTACCTGTCGTTCAGTACGATGGCCGATCCAACCCCGCAATCTGCATCACCGTCGCCGACAACTCCTCGATCGACTTCGTCGACGAGTCCAGCCACCGGATGCCCTCGCGGCTCATCATGCGCTGCGCCGCCTCCACTTCGTAACGGCAGTTGGCCAGCGACGCATACGTGCTCGCCGGACGCCGAGCCTCGCGAATCCGGTGCAGGCGCTCGGGGCTGATCGACAGGCCGAACAGCTTGTCCCGGTGCCGCTGCAAATCGTCGGGCAGCTTATTCCGTTCGAAATCCTCGGGAATCAGCGGGAAGTTCGCGGCCTTCACCCCGAACTGGAGCGCCAGATACAAGCTGGTCGGCGTCTTGCCGCTCCGCGACACCCCGACCAGGATCATGTCGGCTTGCTCCAGGTCCACACTCGACACGCCGTCGTCGTGCGCCAGCGTGAAATTCACCGCCTCGATGCGGTCCGTGTAGTCGGGGCTGGTCGCCACCTTGCGGGATTTCCCGATGGCATGGGAACTCCGCGTGTGGAACTCCGCCTCCAGCGGCGCGATGAACGTCTCGAAAAAGTCCAGGATCAGGGCGTCGGCCTCGCGGAGAATCCGCGAGACGGCCGTGCTCACGAGGGTCGAAATCACCACGGGGCGCACGCCGTCCAGAATGTGTGCGGCGCGGATCTGGGCCACGCAGTCGGCGGCCTTCTCGGCGCTGTCCACGAACGGGATGCGGACCTGTCGGAACCCGATACCGTCGAACTGGGACAGCAGGCTGTGCCCCAGCGACTCGGCGGTCAGCCCGGTGCCGTCGGAAATGAAGAAGACAGTGCGTTTGGCGGCCATGCCCGTGGGTCTCGCGGAAAAGCGGTTAGAATAATTGTAGCGGCATCGGTACTCCGAACTCCAATGACGACCACAGGCTCCGGCCCATGAACCCGACTGCGTCCCCCTATGTGATCCCGTTCGATGCCCTCCGGATGACCGACGTCGACCGGGTCGGCGGCAAGAACGCCTCCCTGGGCGAGATGATCGCCCAGCTCGCCGCCTCGGGCGTGCGCGTGCCCGGCGGATTTGCCACCACGGCCGCCGCTTTCCGCGAATTCCTGGCCCGGAACGGCCTCGCCGGCCGCATCGCCAAGGCCCTCGACGCGCTCGACGTCAACGACCTCATGGCCCTCGCCCGGACGGGGGACGAGATCCGCCGCTGGATTCTGGACACGCCGCTCCCCGAGCGGCTGGACGCCGAGATCAGGGCCGCGTACGACGCGCTCGTCGCGGCCAGCGGGCGCGACGCGTCGTTCGCCGTGCGGTCGTCGGCCACCGCCGAGGACCTGCCCGACGCGTCGTTTGCCGGCCAGCAGGAGACCTACCTCAACATCCACGGCTACGACAACGTCCTCACCGCGGTCAAGGAGACCTTCGCGTCGCTCTACAACGACCGCGCCATCACCTACCGCGTGCACAAGGGCTTCGCCCACGCCGACGTCGCCCTGTCGGCGGGCATCCAGCGCATGGTGCGCTCCGACCTGGGCGCGTCCGGCGTCATGTTCACCCTCGACACCGAATCCGGGTTCGACCAGGTGGTGTTCATCACCGCCAGCTACGGGCTCGGCGAGACGGTGGTGCAGGGGGCCGTGAACCCCGACGAGTTCTACGTGCACAAGCCCACGCTGGCGCTCGGCAAGCCGTCCATCGTGCGGCGCAGTCTGGGCTCCAAGCTCATCAAGATGGTGTTCACCGGCGATCACGAGGCCGGCAAGAGCACCGACACGGTGGACGTGCCCGAGAGCGAGCGATACCGGTTCGCGCTCAGCGACGCCGACGTGCTCGAGCTGGCGCGGTACGCCGTAGTCATCGAGACAGCACTACGGCCGCCCGATGGACATCGAGTGGGGGCGCGACGGCGAGGACGGCAAGCTCTACGTCCTCCAGGCGCGGCCCGAGACCGTGAAGTCGCACGGCGCCGGCCGCGTGACCGAGAAGTACCGCCTCAAACAGCACGGCAAGGTGCTCGTGAAGGGGCGCGCCATTGGACAGAAGATCGGCCGCGGCCCCGTGCGCGTCGTGAAGAGCGCCAGGGAAATGGACCGCGTGCAGGCCGGCGACATCCTGGTCACCGACATGACCGATCCCAACTGGGAGCCGGTCATGAAGCGCGCCGCGGCCATCGTCACCAACCGCGGCGGGCGCACCTGCCATGCGGCGATCATCGCCCGCGAGTTGGGCATTCCCGCCATCGTCGGCACCGGCAACGGCACCTCGACGCTCGAAGAGGACGATCCGGTGACCGTGTGCTGCGCCGAGGGCGACACGGGATACGTGTACCGCGGCGCGCTCGAGTTCGAGATCCTGCGGGCCGACGTCGGGGCGCTGCCCAAGCTCCCCGCCAAGATCATGATGAACGTGGGCAACCCCGAACTGGCGTTCGAGTTCGCGCAGATTCCCAACGCGGGCGTGGGGTTGGCGCGGCTGGAATTCGTGATCAACAACGTCATCGGCATCCACCCCAAGGCCATCCTCGACATCGAGCACGTGCGCGAGACGCTGCGCGAGGAGATCACGCGCCGGGCGCGGGGCTACGCCAGCCCCGAGGCCTTCTTCGTCGACAAGCTGGTGGAGGGCGTGGCCACCATCGCCGCCGGCTTCTATCCCAAGCCGGTCATCGTGCGCCTCTCGGACTTCAAGTCCAACGAGTACCGCAAGCTCCTCGGCGGCGAGATGTACGAGCCCGAGGAGGAGAACCCCATGCTCGGCTTCCGCGGGGCGTCACGCTACGTGGCGGACGACCTTCCGCGACTGCTTCGCGCTGGAGTGCCGGGCCATGAAGCGCGTGCGCGACGACCTGGGCTTCACCAACGTCGAACTGATGATCCCCTTCGTGCGCACCGTGAGCGAGGCCAAGCGTGTCGTGGAGCTGCTCGCCGAGCACGGCCTGGAGCGCGGCGACAACGGGCTGCGGCTTATCATGATGTGCGAGATCCCGTCCAACGCGCTCTGCGCCGACGAGTTCCTGGAGCACTTCGACGGCTTCTCGATCGGCTCCAACGACCTGACCCAGCTCACCCTGGGCCTCGATCGCGACTCCGGGCTCGTGGCGCAGGGGTTCGACGAACGCGACCCCGCGGTGAAGAAGCTGCTCTCGCATGTCCATCTCGGCGTGCAACCGGCTGGGCAAGTACATCGGCATCTGCGGCCAGGGCCCGAGCGACCACGCCGATTTTGCGAAATGGCTGATGGACGAAGGGATCCAGACCATCTCGCTGAATCCGGACACGGTGGTGGAGACGTGGACGCGGCTGGGAGACTAGGAGTAGGAGTGTACGGGTCTGGGAGCGGAGTCAACGGCGTTACGCAGTTATCCCTCCTACCGTCGTACCTCTCGTACTCTCGCATCGCGGGCAACGATGATTCGGCCGCATCTTGTCGAAGGCCAGGGCCCGATCCCTCCCTCCAACCCGGCCCATGCCTTCCCGTACGCCGCCCGCACGCTCCGCAAGAATCCTAGGCTTCACGATCACCGCGCTGTCACCCTCGCGCTCGGGATCGGGGCAAGCACGGCGATCTTCAGCGTCGTGAATGCGGTGCTGCTGCGGCCGCTGCCGTACGCCGATCCCGGCAGCCTCGTGATCGTGACCTCGGACCTGGCCGCGCGGAACGTGACGATTTCCAGTTCCCGGCGGCCGACATCAAGGACATGCGGGACGAGGGGAATCTGTTCGCCGGACTGGCGGCGCTCCAGACGGGCAAGCAGCCGGTGGTCGATGACGACGGGCACGTGGAGGAGATTCGCGCCGCGCTGGTGACGCCGAACCTGTTCACCCTCCTCGGTACGCATATGACAGCCGGGCGCGCGTTCACGGAGGAGGACGGGGCGCCGGAGGCCCCGCCGCCCGGGCGGCGCCCGCTCCGGTGGCGGCCGGGGTCACGCCGGCGGGCGCGCGGGTGCCGGAGATGGTGATCCTGAGCTACGGCTACTGGCAGCGCCGTTTCGGAGGCGACCGCGGGGCCATCGGCAAGTTCATTCCGCTGGGCGACGTGCGGGCGCAGATCGTGGGCGTGTTGGCCCCCGGATTCGAGCTTCTGTTTGCCGCCGCGGTTCAACATCGAGCGCACGCCGGATCTCTACGGTGCGGCGCGCATCGATTTCGGCACGGCTTCGCGGATCAACGTCCAGTACCGGCTGATCGGGCGGCTCAAACCCGGCGTATCCATCAGTGCCGCGCAGTCGCAAATGGACAACATCGCCAGCGATCTCAAGCGAGCGGTTCCCGATCAAGAAGACGGCGGGGCTGCGGTTCCGCGTCGTACCGATGCACCAGGAAATCGTGGCCGACGTGCAGCCCGCCATCCTTGCGCTGATGGGCGGCGTGACCTTCGTGCTCCTGATCGCGTGCGCGAACGTGGCCAATCTCCTGCTGGTGCGCACGTCGCGACGGGAGCGGGAACTCGCGGTCCGCGCCGCGCTGGGCGCCGGCCGAACTCGGCTCATCCGGCAGATGCTGCTGGAGGCGTTGCTGCTCGCCCTTGGCGGATCGCTGCTCGGCGTTGGACTTGCCGCGCTCGGGGTGCGGCTGCTCGTCGCGATCGGCCCGGCCAGTCTTCCGGCCATTGGCAAAGTCGCCATCGACCCGTTCGTGCTCGGATTTACGACGGTGGCGGGACTCCTCGCTGCGGCGGCGTTCGGCATCATCCCGGCGCTGCGGGCGTCGCGCCCCGACTTGATCCAGGCGCTGCGGGCGAGCGGCCGCACGTCGGAACTCGGCGCCGGTCGGGCGTTGCGCAATGGCGTCGTGACCGCCGAAGTCGCGCTCGCGTTCGTCCTGCTCGTGGGGAGCGGCCTCATGATGCGCAGCTTCGTCACGCTCTCCCGCTCGAACCCGGGGTTCGACCCCAACGGTGTGCTCACCTTTCAGACGCAGAATCTTCGGTTGCGCACTCCGGAGGAGCGGTTGGCGTTCATCCAACTGTTCCAACAGCGCGCCTCCGGCCTGCCCGGCGTTACCGGCGTGGCGGCCGGCCTCCCGGTGCCGTTCGGCGGGCAGGAGACGAATGCGCGATGGGGCACCGAGGTCGCGGTCAACGATCCCAGCGCGTTCCAGCAGGCGGATCTCAGCATCGTCCTTCCCGGATATCTGCGCGTGATGCGCACCAAGCTCATCGCCGGACGCGCGTTCACGGAGGCGGACAACGTCCCGACGTCCACCGCCGTGCTGATCGACCGCGTGCTCGCGGCCAAGGCCTTTCCTGGACACTCGGCGGTGGGCAAGCGGCTGTACGTGCGGTATCGAAGCAACGAGCCCGAGTGGGTGGACGTGGTGGGCGTGGTGGATCAGGAGCGCCGCTACACGCCGGCCGCCGACGGCCGCGAACAGATCTTCGTCACCAACGGCGAACTCGGCCACACCCTGGCCGTCACCTGGGTGGTGCGGACGGCGGGCGACCCCGCGCGCCTCGAGCCGAGCGTGCGGTCGCTGTCGCCGGGATGGACAACTCCGTGTTCATCGGAGAGATGAAGCCCCTCTCCGACTACGTCGATGCCGCCCGCGCGCCCACGCGGTTTGCGCTCGCATTGATCGGCACTTTTGCCGCAATCGCGCTCGTGCTCGCCGCCGTTGGCCTCTATGGCGTACTCTCCACAATCGTGCGCCAGCGCACCGCCGAGATCGGCGTGCGGATGGCGTTTGGCGCGCCCAAGGCCCGCATCTTTCGCCAGGTGATTGGCGAGGGGATGCGGCTGAGCGTGGTCGGGGTTGGGCTCGGCATTGCAGCGGCGCTGGCGTTGACCCGTGCCATGAGCAGCTTGCTCGTCGGCGTCGCGCCCACCGATCCGGCAACGTTTGTCGCCATCACGGTCTTGTTTCTCGCCATCGCCTCCCTCGCGTGCTGGGTGCCGGCGCGCCGCGCGGCGGCGTTGGATCCGGCGAATGCGTTGAGGGAGGAGTAGGGAGTCCGGCAGTCGGCTGGTGGGGCGGTCGGGCAGCAGCCTACGAACGCCGCTTGTTGCTGACTCGCGTTGCCTCGTACTCTCCTGCTCTCCTAGCCCCTCCTACCGCGCTGCCCTCGGCGTTCGCCGCGCCGCCAGCCACACGCCGGCCAGCCCCACCGCGGTCCAGAACAGCGTGCCCATGACCACGGGTTGCCAGCGAAGTGGCGCCGGCAGCAATCGGGGCTCACTCACGGCCGCGATCATCGGCCAGAACGCCACGCCCGGATTGAACGGCGAATTCACCAGCCGGTCGACCCACTGCGCGCCGCTCCGCCACTGGTACAGGGTGGGGAGATAGAGCACGAGCCACACCCCGAACGGTGCCCCGACCAGCCACAGAATCGACTGCTCGGCGCCGACCAGGGCGATGGAAGAGAGCAGGTAGATGATCGTCGCCGCGGCAAAGGGCGTCAGCCAGCCCCATACCGGAGGGCGCCACGTCAGCGCCCCGCCGCCGATGGCGGCCGTGACCACGCCCAGTAGACCCAGCATCAGCAGGGTCACCACCACGCCGGCCATCAGCCACACCCACCCGGCACCAACGCGGAGCCAGGTATGGGTCGCGCGCTGCACCGGCATTGCCAGGTGATACGCGCGGCGAGACGGCTCCTCGCGCTGCCACACCCCGCCCGCCGCGAAGAGCCCGAGGATTCCGAATGGAACCGTCATGCCCGGGTCGAACGCGAACCCGAATCGGTCGGGCCGGAGCATGGTGCTGCGCACCGCCACGAAGATGCTGAGCAGCAGTATCGCGACCAGCACCGCGGCCAGGACGATCGCCATCTGCCGCATCGCGCCGCCCACGGAGCGCAACTGCTGCCGGGCGACGCCCTGCCACGCCGGCGGTTCGTGCAACGTGATCGTCGTCATACGAGTTCCCGTTTTGGAGTGAGCAACGCCAGCGCCGCCTCATCCAGCGTCAGGGCGGCCACGTCGCGCACGGTCGCGCCAGCCCGCGTGAGTTGTTCGGTGACCGCCCGCTCGTCGCCCCACACCGTCCATCGCACCTCGCGGGGGCCCTCGACGCGACGCAAGACGGCGCCGTTGAGGTTCGGCACGCCGGGCCAGGCGTCGGGCACGTCGGCCCGGTAGCGACGCAGGTTCCGGTGGAGCGCGTCCACCGGCAGCTGCGCCACCAGCCTGCCCTCGCGCATCGCGCCCACGTGGTCGGCCATGCTCTCCACTTCGGCCACGTGGTGCGTCGAGATCACCACCGTGGTCCGCGTCTCCGCGAGATGATCGGCCAGGAGGCCGAGCGTTTCGTCGCGCATGATCGGGTCGAGGCCGTCGGTGGGTTCGTCGAGCAGCAGCAGCGGCGGCCGATGGGCCAGGGCGAGGATCAGGTGCACACGGCGCGCCTGTCCCTTGGAGAGGCCGCCCACCTTGCGGTCTTCCTGCACACCGAATGCCCGCGCCAGCCGCGATGCGTACGCTCGATCCCAGGTTCCGTAGTAGGCCGCGTGATGGGCCAGCAACCCGCCCACCCGCATCCAGGCGTACCCCCACTCGTGATGCTCCGGCACGTAGCCGACGTTGGCCCGCAGGCGGGCGCCCTCGGCCACCGGATCGAGGCCGAACACCGACGCCGAACCGGCGTCAGCGCGCAGGAGATGGAGCAGGACCTTAAGCGTCGTGGACTTGCCGGCGCCGTTGGGGCCGATCAGGAGATAGACGGCGCCGATCGGCACCTGGAGATCGAGGTCGTGCAGCGCCGTCACCGTCCCGAATCGCTTGCTCAACCCCTGCGTGACCACCGCCATCTCGCCGTCCGGCAATCGCGTGGGAAGTGAAGGGGAAGGGGCATTGGTCATGGCGCGTCCTATGCGTTGGATTTGGTGGCCGCCGCCTGCAGGGCCTTGAGCAACTCGTCGGCGCTCACGCCGTTCCGATGCGCGTCGCGTAGGGCCCGGGCCGCGACGTCGCGCGCGATCGCCTTGCGCTGCTTGCCGTTCACATTGAAATCGCTGGCGTACGTGCCTTGGCCGCGCTTCACGTGCACCACGCCGTCGCGTTCCAACTCACGGTACGCCTGCGCCACCGTGTTGGGATTGACGCGCAACTCCACCGCCAGTTGCCGCACCGAGGGCAGGGCGTCGTCGGCGGCGAGGGTTCCGACCACCAGCGCGCGCCGCACCTCGTCCATGATCTGGACGTAGATGGGACGGGGATCGGCGGGGTCGATGGCGATGAGCATTGGAGAGTCGGTGCGCTAGTGGACTGGTACACTAAGGCGGTCCGGCGCGGATGTCAAGAGTACGAGAGTACGAGAGTACGAGAGTAGGGGGTCAACGGCGTCATGCGGTGGCCGGTCGTACCCTCGTACCCTCGTGCCCTAGTACCTTCAGTCCATGTCCCGCGCATTCGTCAATGAAGACGCGCACGAACCCGAGCGCCGCTACGTGCTCCCGCCGCGCGACGATCCGGGGTTCGACGCGGCGGCGGCCTCGGCGCTCCTCGAAGGCGCCGACGTCCGCGACTCCTACAGCGCCGAGCAGGCCACGGGATACCGGTGGGGCGAGGGAAAGCTCAAACCCCACGTGCGGAAGCTGCTTGAGCGGGCCGAGGCCGAAGGCGACGAGCGCAGGGCGACGCTGGCGGAGCGGTTTCTGAAGGGGCGGTAAAGGCGTACGAGGGTACGAGCGTACGAGGGTACGAGCGTACGATGATTGCAGGGGTTGCGGTGCCGTGCGCTGTTTGGCTACTTCGCTGCCCGACTGCCCGCCGGTCACTTCCCGCCGAGCACTCTCCACAGGTAACTCCCCTTGACGAAGAACCCGTCGTCCACGCGACGCAGCTGCTGGAAGCGCAGGGCCTGGGGCTCGTTCAGCGTATTGCCATATCCGAAGTAGAACACGGTGCCCGGCGTCGGCCGGTACGAGAACAGCCAATCCGTGCGCAGGGAGTCCGACACGGTGGCCGTGGACGGCGCGGCGCCGAGAACGAGCGGCTGCCCGGTGCGCGGATCCCGCAGCGCATCGTGGCGCATGGCGGTGTACTGGCTCACCACGCGGAAGAAGATGGACCGCGTGAGCTGGTACTCGATCTTGACCCGCGGAATGTACGTGGCCATCGAGCGCACGTCGTCGCTGCGCCGTGTGAACGTGCTCGCCTGGTACGTCGCGCCGATCCGGAGCTGCTCCGTCGGCCGCAGGTCGACGCTCGCGTCGTAGTCCAGCCGCCGCACGCGCGACGTCTCCAGAAAGTCCACGTCATGGCCCGCCGTCACGCCCACCGAGGCGTCGTACGCGGCGTACTGCGGCGTCGACAGCGTCACGGCGGTCGTGAACGTGGTGATCCTCGGCGACGGCTGAAAGGGCGCGATCGCGTTGCCGATGGAGACGAACGTATTCGGATACTCCGCCGGATCGAACGCATACGTGGCGTAGGTCGGCGTCACGCCCAGCGACCACCCGCCGCGGAAGGTGAGCGACGTGTTGGCCGACGTGTTGTCCTCGAGCAGGCTCCGCGCGGCGAAGAAGTCGTCGTAGTTCCAGACCCCGCTCTGGCGCAGGTAGACGTTGAACCGCTCGAGCAGCGATCCCGGGGCCCCGTACAGCGTGAGCCGGTTGAGAATTCCCGGTTCCACGATTCCCGTGCGCGGCACGAACCCGTTGTCGGCGGCGAATCCGTTGCCCACCCCCAACACGTTGTAGTGGAACCCGAATCGGCGCCCCGTGCCGTCCAGCACGGCCTCCCACATCGGCGCGTTCTGGGTGGCGCCGCTATCCGTGGTCGAACTCATCACGGCCTGGAACTGGGCGAACGTGCGCGGGTCGAGGGTCCAGTGGATGTCGCCGTCCACGACGTGGTTCGACCGGCCGCCGCCCACGCGATCGCTGTACATCATGCCCATCGTGCTCTGCTCGCCGAACGTGCGCGCGAGCCGCACGATGTCCACCAGCGGCGGCTGCCCAGTGGGCGTGGTGCTCCCCGCGTCCACCGCCGACAGCACGGCGATTTCCGTGGGGCCCACCCGCCCGGTGAGCTTCATCGCCTCGTCGGGCTGCACGATGGTGCGCGTGTAGAGCAGCGTGTTGGGCACGTTGAACTGGTCGGCCCCCTCCACGAAGAACGGACGCTTCTCGGGATAGAACAACGCGAACCGCTCGTCGGCCGCGATCTGCGTGGCGTCGGCCTCCACCTGCGAGAAGTCGGGCCGCACGGTCCCGTTGAGCACGAAGTTGCTCCCGATCGCCCACCGCAGATTGCCGCCCAGCCGCGGCTTCGACGTGTACTGCCACGACGCGTTGTCGGGCGCGCAGCAGGGCACGCCGTTCACGGTGTTCGTGAGTTCGGGGTTCACGCTCGCCACCTGCCCGTGGTGCATTCCGGTGAGCCCCACGAGCCGGCCCTCCTGCGCGATGAAGCTGGCCGACGCCTTGCGCGCCGGCGTCCACGTCTCGGTGTACCCGTTGTGCTGCACGTTGCGCTGGATCTGGATGCCCCAGTTCTGCACCGACGCGCTCGGGTAGCGCAGCGTGCTGAACGGAATCCGCACCTCCACCTCGTACCCCCACGGCGTCACGCGTCCCTTGGATTCCCAGATGAAATCCGCGCTGAGGTCGTTCTGCCCCGGCGCCACGTTCGACCCCGGCGTGAACCCGCCGAGTTCGTTCTTGATCCCGTCGGCCTGCACGCCGAGCGGGTTGACGATGAAGACGAACGCGCGCGTGCGCTGATCGTAGGTGTCGAGGTGGATCTCGACGTTGTCGTCCGACCCCACGTTGTCGCGCTCGGCGAGGGTCGCCAGCGGCGGTCCGTGCGGCTCGAACGCGCGGATCCCGAAGTACATCGCGTCGGCCGAATACCAAACGAGCACCTCGGTGGAATCGGGGCTCGGCCGCTGGTCCGCGGGCGCGTACTCCGAGAACCCGGTCAGGATCGCGGCGCGCTGCCACACCGGCTCGTCGAGCGAGCCGTCGATCGCCGGCGCGGCGTCGATGCGCGGCGCGCGGACGTCGGTCTGCCCGGCGCGGCCATTGTAGATCAGGGGGGTGGGCACGGGCGGCTGCGCGACCGCCAACTGCAGCGCCCAGAGGACGGGCAGGATCATGGTCCGGGGAATATATCGCCCGGCCCGCGCATCACGAACGGCGTGTGCGACGACATGACCCGGAAGCGCCCGGTCAAACCGATCCGATCCGGTTCATGGCATCCCGCATCATTTGTCCGTTCCATCTGCTCGCTCCGCATCATGTCATTCCCTGTGGTTGCCCTGGCGTCCGCCCGACCCCACGCCCAGTTTTCTGCCC
The DNA here is from genome assembly GCA_963729495.1 of uncultured Gemmatimonadaceae bacterium. GTDB lineage: Bacteria > Gemmatimonadota > Gemmatimonadetes > Gemmatimonadales > Gemmatimonadaceae > JAGWRI01. Next base: position 27,509 of record CAVSOM010000025.1, on the reverse strand, counting down.
GTAGCCCGACCTTCCTCCGAGGCCCGTCATGCGGCGCACCCCCGTCTCCCTGCTGCTCTCCGCTTTCGTCTTCATCCTGTGCGCCGCGCCGCTGTCCTCGGCGGCCGCCCAGGGCGAACTGCACGGCATCGTGCCGGGACGCGATCCCCGCCAGCCCATCGACTCCGCGTACACCGCGAAGATCAGGGAATACACCACCGAGCCCTTCTTCAGTTCGCCGCTCGTGGACTACCTGCCGGCGTCGAAGACGGTGCCCACGCCGATGGCCGAGCTGGGCGACATCGCCGGCGCGCCGGGACAACCTGCCGTACTCGACGCAGGTCTACGCGTACATGCGGATGCTCGCCAAGGCGAGCCCGCGCGTGCGGGTGTGGACCATCGGCCACACCGAAGAAGGGCGCGAGATGATCGCCGTCGGCGTCGCCTCCGAGGCGGTCTGGAAGAGCCTCGACCAGAACAAGGCCAACCTCGCCAAGCTCGCCGACCCGCGCACGATCGGAATCAACGACGCCGTGGCCAGGCGAGCTCATCCCGCAGACGGCGCCCGTCTACTACATCACCGGCACCATCCACTCCACCGAGTCCGGCGCGCCGACGGCGCTCATGGAGCTGGCCTACCGCCTGGCGGTGGACGACAGCCCCTACGTCAGCGAACATCCGCGACCATTTGATAACGCTCATCACGCCGATCGTCGAGGTGGACGGCCGCGACCGCGAGGTGGACCTCGTGCGCTGGCACATGGCGCACCCCGACCAGACACGCCGCGCCGCTCATCTACTGGGGCCACTACGTGGCCCACGACAACAACCGCGACGCCATGGGCGCCACGCTCGCCCTCACGCGCAACGTGCTGACACGTACGTCGGTTGGAACGCCCAGGTGCTGCACGACCTGCACGAATCGGTGCCCTACCTGTACGACAACACGATCGGCGACGGCCCCTACAACGCCTGGATCGACCCGCTGCTCGCCAACGAATGGCAGATGATCGGCTGGAACAACGTCCAGGAGATGACCCGCTTCGGCATGCCCGGCGTGTTCGCGCACGGCGACTTCGACACCTGGTCGCCCGGCTACCTGATGTTCATCGCCGCCATGCACAACGGCATCAGCCGCCTTTACGAGACGTTCGGCAACGGCGGCACCGCCGAGACGCTCGAGCGCACGCTCTCGCCCAGCGAGACGGAGAAGACCTGGTACCGGCAGGACCCGCCGCTCCCCCGCGCGCTCTGGTCGCTGCGCGACAACAACAACTACGAGCAGACCGGACTGCTCGTCTCGCTCGAATACTTCGCCAACAACCGCCAGCTCTTCCTGGAAAACTTCTACACCAAGGCCAAGCGGTCCATCGCCAAGGCCACCACCGAGGGGCCGGCGGCCTACGTCCTCCCGGCCAACGACCCACGCCTCGGCTCGCAGGCCGACCTCCTGCGCGTGATGCAGCGCCAACACGTCGAGATCTCGCGGGCCACCGCGCCGTTCACCGTGCAGGTGCCCGTGAAGCGCGCCGCCAACGGCAACGGCCGCGGCGGCCGCGGCGGCGGCGGCGCGCCCGCGCCCGGTTCGGCGGCCGACACGGCCGTGCAGCCCAAGCCCGCGCCCACCGAGGCCCGCACCTTTCCGGCCGGCAGCTACGTCATCCGCATGGACCAGCCGTACTCGCGCATCGCCGACGCGCTGCTCGACTACCAGTTCTGGTCGCCCAACGATCCACAGAAGCATCCCTACGACGACACGGGATGGACCTTCCCCGAAGGGTTCGGCGTCGAGTGCGTGCGGGTGATCGATACGAGTGTGCTCAAAGCGCCGATGACGCGCGTGACCGGCGACATCGCCGCCCCGGGCGGCGTCCACGGTACGGGGAGCGTCTACGCCGTCGACAACAACGGCGACAACGCGCTCGCCGCGCTCCGCTACCGCTTCGCCGCCGCCGACTTCCAGGCCGCGGAGGACAGCTTCTCCGCCGGCGGACATGCCTTCGCGCGCGGCTCGTTCGTCGTCCGTGGCGTGGCGCAGGCCGCCCTCGACAGCGCCGGCCGGCAACTCGGCGTCGAGGCCTACGCGCTCGACGCCGCGCCGCCGGTCGCCATGCATCCGCTGCGCGCGGCGCGCGTGGCCATCATGCACACCTGGTTGAGCACGCAGACCGAGGGCTGGTGGCGGCTGGGCTTCGACCAGCAGGGCGTGCCGTACACCTACATCAGCACCCAGGACGTCGCCGCCGATTCCGATCTCAACGCCACGTACGACGTCATCATCTTCGCGCCGGGCGGCGGCAATGGACAGCAGATCATCGACGGCCTGCCGATGTACCGCAACCCGATGCCCTGGAAGCACAGCGACGAGACGCCGAACATCGGCACCTGGGCCCAGACCGACGACATCCGCCCCGGGCTCGGTTGGAACGGGCTGCAGCACCTGCGCGACTTCGTCGCCAACGGCGGCGTGTTCATCACGGCGGGGAGCAGCGCCGCCTTCGCCGTGCAATATGGACTCACGAATGGCGTGAGCAACGCCCAGCCGCGCGGCCAGGAAGTGGTGGGCAGCCTGCTGCGCACCCGGATCGTGGATGGGGCCAGCCCGATCATGTACGGCATCAAGGACAGCCTGGCCGTGTACAGCGACGACGGCCAGACGTTCGGCGTGAGCAACACGGCCGGCGGCCGCGGCGGGTTCGGCGGGCGCGGGGGCGGGGGCGCCGAGCGCGAGACGGGGCGCGGGACGGTGGACGATCAGGAGAGCGTGCAGGGGCGGCCGGCGCTGATGCCCCAGTTCGAGGCGCCGGTGCGGCCGCGCGTGCAGCCCTGGCAGGCCGCCCCGATCACCGACGACCAGCTGCGGAACCCGCTCAACATCCTGCCGCCGGACCAGCGGCCGCGCGTCGTCCTGCGGTACGGCGACCAGCGCGATCTGCTGGTATCCGGGCTGCTCGACGGGGGCGCCGACATCGCGCAGCGGGCCATGGTGATCGACAACCCGGTGGGCAAGGGGCACGTGGTGCTGTTCGCCAGCAACCCCGTGTACCGCGGCGAGACGATCGCCAGCTACGCCATGGTGTTCAACGCCATCCTGAACTGGGACCACCTGAACGCCGGGCGCGTGCTGGATCAGCGGTGAGGCAGGGGGCAGCCCGACAGGCAGACGGTCGGGCGGTGGCCGGGAGCGGATGCCGCCCCGCCGCGCGTACGTCCCCGCCACACAAGGGATATAGTTTGACTAGTCTGACCATCCGATGTACCTTCCGTGCATGCGCGACACGTATTCCCTGTACGAAGCCAAGGCCAAGCTGTCGGCCATCGTGCGCCGCGTGCGCGAGGGCCACACCGTGGTCGTCACCGTGCACGGGGAGCCGGCGGTGGAGATCCGCCCCGTTTCCGCCGAGCCGGCTGACCTGGTCAGCCGGTTGGCGGAGATGGAGCAACACGGCACGCTGGCGCCGGCGGCGAATCCCGACGCGCCGCTCACCGTGGGGCGCCGGAAAGCGGGCGCGCTGAAGCGCTTTCTCGCCGAGCGCTCCGAGTGAACGTCGCCTACGTCGATACGTCGTGTCTGGTCGCGCTGGCGTTCGACGAACGAGGGGCAGCGGCCCTCGCTCGACGTTTGGCGAGATTCGATCGGCTGCTCTCGTCGAATGTGCTCGAAGCGGAGCTCCGTGCCGCGTTCGTTCGCGAGGGGCGCGGTGTGGAGCCGGACGCGTTGCGCCGAGTGGCGTGGGTGCTTCCGGATCGTTCGCTCGGTCCGGAGATCGCGCGAGTGCTCCGCGCGGGGTACGTGCGGGGAGCGGACTGCTGGCATCTCGCGTCCGCGTTGTACGTGGCGAGCGACGCGCGGACGATCTCGTTCATCACGCGGGACGAGGCACAGGCTCGCATCGCCCGTGTCCTCGGCTTCCCCGCGTAGGTCGGGTGGCGCATGGCCCCCGCGCCGACGTGCGGTACGGGCGGCGGTGGACGGGTGCCCGATCCGGCGGTCGCCTCCGCGCTCACCGACACCCGATCCGCGTTCGGGGATGGCGCGCGCCGCTCGGAATCCGCCCCGTCCCGATTCTTGCCGAACGGCTCACCGGCCCTCATGTTCCACCGGGTGCGCGGTGGCCGACCGCTCCCACGCCAGCGCTCTCCCGCGCCACTTCGCCCCGCCAGCCGGACGACCGCCCGTGTCGGCTCCGCCCGGTCCCCTTCGTCGAGAGCATCAACCCGTGAGATCCACGCCTTGAGCGACGCCGCGACAGGCCTCGGCCGCGCGTTGGCCGACCGCTACCGCATCGAGCGCGAACTCGGCGCCGGCGGCATGGCCACCGTCTATCTCGCCCACGACCTCAAACACGATCGCCAGGTCGCGATCAAGGTGCTCCGCCCCGAACTCGCCGCCGTCATCGGCGCCGAGCGCTTCCTGGCCGAGATCCGCACCACCGCCAACCTCCAGCACCCCCACATTCTCCCCCTGCACGACTCGGGCGAAGTGGACGGCACCGTGTTCTACGTGATGCCGTACGTCGAGGGCGAATCGCTCCGCGACCGGCTCGCCCGCGAGAAGCAACTGCCCGTGGACGAGGCCGTAGGCATCGCCCGGGAGGTGGCCGACGCGCTCGCCTACGCCCACCAGCACGGCGTGATCCACCGCGACATCAAGCCGGAGAACATCCTGCTCCAGGGCGGCCACGCCCTCGTGGCCGACTTCGGCATCGCGCTGGCGGCCGTGAAGACGGGGGGCGCCCGCATGACCGAGACCGGCATGTCGCTCGGCACGCCCACCTATATGAGTCCCGAACAGGCGATGGGCGAGCGCGACGTCGACGGCCGCACGGACGAATACGCGCTGGCCTGCGTGCTGTACGAAATGCTGGTGGGCGAGCCCCCCTTCACCGGGCCCACGGCGCAGGCGGTGGTCGCCAAAGTGCTCACCGAACCCGCGCCGGCCGCGCGCGGCAAACGCGCCACCGTCCCGGAGGCGGTGGACGACGCGATCCGGACCGCCCTCCAGAAGCTGCCTGCCGACCGGTTCAGAACCGCGGCGGAGTTCGCCTTCGCGCTCGTTGCCCCCGGCGCCACGGGCCGGCGCGCCGTCGCCTTCGCGCCGACGCGGCGCTCCCCACGCCGGATGGCGGCCGCCGGCGCGCTCGTGCTGCTGATCGCCGTGGCCGCGTTCCTCCTCGGCGGCCGCCTGCTCGGCGCGCACGGCGCGCCGCCGCTGCTGTTCGGCCGGGCCTCCCACCTGACCTGGGACCCCGGCCTCGAAATCACGCCCGCACTCGCCCCCGACGGCCGCGCGGTGGCCTACGCGGCCGGCCCGCTGCTGAACGTGCACATCAAGGTCCGCCCGGTCGGCGAGGGGCGCGCCGCGGCGCTCACCGGCGACACGACGTCGCCCGAAACCGACCCCGAGTGGTCGCCCGACGGTTCGCGCATCCTCTTCCTGGCGCACGCCGGCGTGTTCAGCGCGCCCGCGGGTGGAGGCCCGGCGCGGCCGGAGGTGCCGGGCGATTCGGCGGCGCCGGTCGCGTCGGCGACGTGGGGGCCCCAGGGCGACCGCATCGCGTTCACACGGCGCGACTCCCTGTTCGTCCGCGAACCCGACGCGTCGATTCGCGGGATCGCGCGGATGCCGCAGGCCACGCGCTGCGCCTGGTCGCCCAACGGCGTGTTCATCGCCTGCGCGTTGGGGAACCCCTGGTACGCCGCCGCCGGACCGCTGTTCGACAATGCCTCGCCGAGTTGGATCGTGCTCTGTCGCGCGCGGGACGGCGCGCTCACCACGGTCACCGACTCGCTGTCGCTCAATCACAGCCCGGTCTGGTCGCCCGATGGCCGCTGGCTGTACTTCGTGTCCAATCGGGACGGACCGCGCGACATCTACGCGGTCGCCGTCACCGCGGCCGGCCGGGCGGGAGGAAGCCCCGTGCGCCTGAGCACCGGGCTGGGGGCCCACACCATCTCGCTCGCCGGCGTGGGGTCGCGGCTGGCCTACGACCGGTACACCAGCCGGTCGAGCATCTGGTCCATGCCGATGCCCGCGCATCCGCCGGTCACCACGGCGGCCGCCACCCGAGTGACCGGCGCCAATGAGAATATCGAGAATTTCAGTCTCTCCCCCGACGACAAATGGCTGCTGTACGATTCGGATCTCTCGGGGAACATGGACATCTTTCGCCTCTCGTTGGCCGGAGGCCAGACGGAACAGCTCACCACGGATCCGTCGGACGACTTCGCCCCGGAGGAATCGCCCGACGGCAAGGAGGTGGCGTTCCACTCCTGGCGGTCGGGGTCGCGCGACGTCTTCGTGATGCGCCTCGACGGCGGCGGCGTGCAGCAGGTGACGCACACGCCGCGCCAGGAAGCGCTGCCCGTCTGGTCCCCCGATGGCAACGCGCTGGCGTTCACGGACCTCGCGCAGGACGGCATCTGGATCGTGCGGCGCGACGGCGCCGGTCACTGGGCGGAGCCGACGCTGCGTCGCTCCGACGGATTCTTCCCGATGTGGTCGCCGGATGGACGGTCCATTGGCTTCATGCCGGCGGTCATGGGCGGGGGGATCATGACCATGCCGGTGGATTCGGGGCCGGCGCGCACGCTCGTGACCCTGGGGAACGTGGGGTGGACCACCTGGGCGAAGGACGGCCTCATCTACTACAGCACCCACGATGCGCGCGGCAACTCTTCCATCTGGTCGGTGCCCGGGGCGGGCGGTCCGGCGCGGCTGATCGTCCAGTTGGATCCGTCGCTCCATCCGTCGTTCCGTATGCCGATCGCCGTCGGGAACGGACGCATCTACTTCACCACCGACGATCGCGAGAGCGACATTTGGGCGATGGAGATCGAGCGCCCGTGAGCGCCATCCGGGATCGCCTCGCCGCCACGCCGGCCGGCCGCTACCATATCGAGCGCCCGGGTCGGGCGCGCGCCGGACACCCAACCATTCACCGATCGAGGATTCCGAGATGACCACCGACGCGCAGACCCGTTCGCGGACGCGGGGCTTCACCACCCTCTTCCTCGTCGAGATGTGGGAGCGGTTCGGCTATTACGGCATGACGGCCGTCGTCGTGCTGTTCATGGTGCAGCAGCTCGGCTACACCGACGATCGCGCCAATCTCACCTTCGGCGCGTTCGCGGCGCTCGCCTACACCGTGCCCTCGATCGGCGGCTGGATCGGCGACAAGATCCTGGGGAGCCGTCGCACGATGGTCCTCGGCGCGCTGATCCTCGCCCTCGGATACATTGGGCTCGCGATTCCCAATCACCCCGAAATGCTCTTTCCCGCGCTGGCGGTCGTGGCCGTCGGGGGAGGCATCTTCAAGGCGAACCCCGCCAACATGATCTCCAAGCTGTACGAGGGCGATTCCGCGAAGATCGACAGCGCGTTCACGATGTACTACATGGCCGTCAACATCGGCGCCACGGCCTCGCAACTCGCGACGCCGCTCATCGCGGTCAGGGTCGGCTGGCATGTCGCCTTCGCGGTCAGCGCGGGCGGGCTCATCGTCGGCATCCTCAACTACTTCATGATGCGCCGCCATCTCCAGCACGTGGGGTCGGCGCCCGACTTCCAGCCCCTCAACGTCGGGCGCCTCGTGGTGGTCCTCATCGGCATCGTCGTCGGCATCGCGCTGGTATCGTTCATCATCCAGAACCGCACCGTCGCGCGCGCCACCGTCTTCCTCGGGTTCCTCACCATGCTGGCCATCTTCGGCGTCATGGGGCGCAAGGGGAGCGAGCGCGAGCGGACGGGGCTCATCTCCGTGTTGATCCTGACCGGGCTGGGCATGCTCTTCTTCATCTTCTACCAGCAGATGTCCACGTCGCTCACGCTCTTCTCGCTGCGCAACGTGAACCTCAACCTGCTCGGATACGAGGTGCCCGCGGGGCAGGTCCAGGCGCTGAACCCGATCTGGATCTTCATCCTCAGTCCGGGGCTCGCCTGGCTCTACACGCGGCTCGGCAAGGGCGAGGGCGGGGACTTCCACATCTCCACCAAGTTCGCGATGGGCTTCGCCGTCCTGGCGCTCGGCTTCTTCATCTACGGATTCAGCGGGCACTTCGCCGAGGCCGGGAAGGTCTCGTTCTGGTTCATGATCACCGGCTACGCGTTCCAGTCGCTGGGTGAACTGCTCATCAGCGGGCTCGGCCTCGCCATGGTCGCGCGCTACGTGGGCCCGTCGCTCCGCGGGTTCATCATGGGCGTCTGGTTCCTCGCCACCGGCATCTCGCAGTACCTCGGCAGCTACGTCGCGACCTATGCCAGCGTACCTCAGAACGTCACGAGTCCCGTGGACACGCTGCCGCTCTATACGAACCTGTTCATGAAGTTGGGCATCGTGGCCGTGATCGGCACGCTGATCGCCGCCGCGTTGATCCCGTTGATGAAGAAGCTGTCGGTGGGGACCGAGGGACCGTGGGAGGAGGCCGCGTAGTGGCCGATTCCCACTCCCGCCTCAGCCGCCGCCCTCGCCGACCGCTACCGCATCGAGCGCGAGCTCGGGCAGGGCGGCATGGCCACCGTCTACCTCGCCCACGACCTCAAGCACGACCGCGACGTCGCGCTCAAGGTGCTGCGCCCCGAACTCGCCGCCGCGATCGGCGCCGAGCGGTTCCTGGCCGAGATCAAGACCACGGCCAACCTGCAGCACCCGCACATCCTGGCGCTGTTCGACTCGGGCGAGGTGGACGGCACGGTGTACTACGTGATGCCGTTCGTCGAGGGCGAATCGCTGCGCGACCGGCTGACCCACGCCAAGCAGCTGCCCGATCGAGGAGGCGCTCCGCATCGCCCGCGAGGTGGCCGACGCGCTCGAGTACGCGCACGGCCACGGCGTCATCCACCGCGACATCAAGCCCGAGAACATCCTGCTGCACGGCGGCCACGCGCTCGTGGCCGACTTCGGCATCGCGCTCGCGGTGTCGCGCAGCGACGGCGGCACGCGCATGACCGAGACCGGGATGTCGCTCGGCACGCCGCACTACATGAGCCCGAGCAGGCGATGGGCGAGAAGGAGATCACCCCGCGCCGCCGACGTCTACGCGCTCGGCTGCGTGCTCTACGAGATGCTCACCGGGGAGCCGCCGTTCAGCGGGCCCACGGCGCAGGCCATCGTGGCCAAGCTGCTCACGTCGGAGCCCGAGCCCGCGACCACCCTGCGCAAGACGGTGCCGCCGTACGTCGAAGCAGCGCTGGAGACGGCGCTGCAGAAGCTCCCGGCCGATCGATTCGAGAGCGCGGCGCAGTTCGCGGCGGCGCTGGGCGATACGACCGCGACGTCCAAGCGCGGCGGCGGGCGGGCAGGGGCCTCCGGACAGCCCGCGCCCGCTTCGGCCGCGCGCACCGCCATCGCCGCCGGCGCGGTGATCGCCGCGCTCGCGTTGGGCTGGCTCCTGCACGGCTGGGTTCAACGCCCCGCCGAGCAGGCCCCCGTTCGCTTCACGTTCAGCATCGGCCATCCGGGGCTCGAGACGCCGGCGCTCGCCATCTCCGCGGACGGACGCCGTATCACCATGCAGGTCGAGGACAGCGCGGGCGTCGATCACCTGACCGAGCGCGAGTTGAGCACGACGACGCTTCGCGTGGTGCCCGGAACGGAAGACGGGGACTACCCGGAGTACTCGCCCGATGGAAGGTGGCTCGCCTACTCGACGTCGGCCGGCGCCAGGCGGATCCCGGTGGAGGGGGGCACGCCCACGACCGTCACCGATTCGGGAATCAACAACGGCGTGGGGTGGCTCCCCGATGGTTCGCTCGTGATATCGGGAGACAACGGACTGGTGGAATACGCCGCCGCCGCCGGCCCGCCGGCCCCGCTCACGCATCTCGATACGGGACGGCACGAATTCGCGCACTGGTATCCGCTGGTCTTGCCCGGCGGCCGCGCCCTCCTCTTCACCGCCTACGCCACGCCGGTCACCCGGTCGCGCATCGAGGCGGTGGACCTGCGGTCGCGCGCCGTCACGCCGCTCGTGGACAACGCGATGTACGCGCAGTACGCCACCCCGGGCTACCTGCTGTTCATGCGCGATCAGACGATCTTCGCCGTCCGCTTCGATCCGGCCACGTTGCGGGTGAGCGGCACGCCGACGCCGGTGCAGGGCGACGTCGCCCAGCAGGTCGACAACGGCCTCGGCAGCTTCGCGGTCTCCCCGAACGGCACGCTCGTGTACCTGAGCGCCGCGGCGTGGAACGTGCCGCGCGAGGTCGTATGGGTCGATCGCGACGGACGCGCCACGCCGGCGCTCGCCGACACCGGAAGCTGGGCCGAGCCGCGCCTCTCGCCCGACGGCCGGTGGATTGCCCTCACCCAGGTGGCGCCCAAGAAGACGGTGATGCTCTACGACATCGGGCGAAAGCTGATCACCGGGCTCACCCACGCGCCGGGTGTGACGTTCAACCCCGTGTGGATGCCCGACAGCCGGCATCTCATCTATGACTACGAAACGCCGCAGTACGACCTGCACATGATCGCCATCGACGGCACGGGCGATACGACGGTCGTCTCGACGTCCAAGGACAAGTACGTCACGTCGATCGCTTCGGATGCAAAACTCGTGGCGTACACCGAGCTCACGTCCGCCAGCAGCCGGATCATGATTGCGCAGGCGGATGGGCGCGGGTCTCCCCGGCCGCTCGATCCCAACAGCCGGTCCGCGGAACGCGCGCCCGCCTTCTCGCCGGATGGCCGTTGGATCGCGTACGCCGACAACCCGAACGGCCGGCACGACGTGTTCCTCCGCGTGGCCGACGGTTCCGGGGGCCGCCACCAGATCTCCGTGGACGGAGGCAGCGAGCCGCGGTGGACGCGTGGAGGGCACGAGTTGGTCTATCGCCGTGGAACGGCGATGATGGCCGTTGCCATCAACGCGGCCACCGGCGAGGCCGGGACGCCGGCCAAGCTGTTCGACGAGCCGGTGGTGGGGAGCGCCGGCAATGGGCGTGACGTGACCTACGACGTCACCCCGGACGGGAACCGCTTTCTGATGGTCCGCCCCGTCCAGCGCGCCAACACGCCCGACGCCGTGGTGGTGCTCAATTGGTTCACCGAACTGCGCGAGAAGATGAGGCAGTAACGGCCAACGGGCGCGGCGTCGGGCGGCTACGGCACCCAGCGCGTGACGTCGCGCGCTGCCTTGCGCGGCTTGGCCTCGGGCACCGCCGCGGGCTCGCCGAGCTGCACGATCGCCACGATCCGCTCCTCCTCCGGCACCCCCACCACCGCGCGCGCCCCCGGGTCGTCCATGATCGCCCCGGTCTTGACGTGCGTGCCGAGCCCCATCGCCGCGGCGGCCAGCATCAGGTTCTGCGCCGCCATCATCGTCGCGGCGTAGTCCTCCTCGCGGATCTCCGGGCTCGCGTCGAGCACCATGCTCACCGCGATCTCGGCGGGCAGGGCGGCCTCGGCGGCTTCCACCTTCTCGACCACCGCGCGGGCGGCCACCGGGTCTTCGATCTTCTTCGCCTTGCGCCCGCCGAGCAGCGCTCCGTACGCGCGCCGGGCCTCCGGCCCCAGCACGTAGAAGCGCCAGGGCTGCGTCATGCGATGGTTCGGTGCCTGCGCCGCCGCGGCGAGCAGACGCTCGATTTCCTCGCGGGCGATCGGCCGGCCGGAGAACTGTTTGATCGAGCGGCGGGAACTGATGGCTTCGAAGAGATCCATGGGGGTCGATGGAGGGGGTACGAGACGCTCGTTCCAAATCTGGCACGAGGACCCCTCGGCGACGAGGCCCGCCCGCGGCGCCCGGCGCCCGGCGCCCGTGCGCCCCGCCGCGCCCCACCCGGGCTCGCGCGACGAACCGGTTTTTCGCATGTTCACGCGAGCGCCCGTCCGCTCGTCCACCCGCTGGAGTCCCGTCATGACCGCTCGTGCCCGCTCCTTCGCGCTCGCCATCGCCGCCGGGCTCGCGCCCGCGGCCCTCGCCGCCCAGTCCACCCGCCTCCTCCACCAGCCCGACGTCAGCGCGCGCGACGTCGCCTTCGCCTACGCCGGCGACATCTGGCTCGTGCCCCGGGACGGCGGCGCCGCGCGCCGCGTGACCTCGTCGCCCACGGTGGAGAGCGATCCGCACTTCTCCCCCGACGGCAAGTGGCTGGCCTTCACCGGCCAGTACGGCGGCAATCCCGACGTGTACGTCGTGGCCGTGGACAGCGGCACCCCGCGCCGCCTCACCTACCACCCCGGACCCGACCTCGTCCGCGGCTTCACCCCCGACGGCCAGCGCGTGGTCTTCGAATCCACCCGCACCGGCATGCCCGACGGCGAACCGCAGCTCTGGACCGTCCCCCTCGCCGGCGGCCTCCCCACGCGCCTCCCCGTGCCGCGCGCCCTCTACGGCGCCCTCTCTCCCGACGGACGGGCCATCGCCTATCAGCTCGACCGCCCCTGGGAATCGGACATGCGCCACTACCGCGGCGGCCAGAACCAGCCCATCCGCGTGCTCGACGTCGCCACGCACGCCATGACCCGGTTGCCCTGGACCGACAGCCGCGACCAGCAGCCGGCCTGGCTCGGCAATACCATTTATTTTATATCCGACCGCGGCGGGATCAACAACGTCTGGGCGTACGACACCAGGACGAAGGCGCTCACGCAGATCACCCACTACCGCGATTTCGAGGTCCAGAGCCTGAACGCCGGCGCCGGCCTCGTGGCCTACGAGCAGGCGGGCGACGTCCACCTTTACGACCCCGCCACCGGCCAGGACCGCACGCTCGACATCCGCGTCACCGGCGACTTCCCGTGGGCCATGCCCCACGCCGCCGACGTCTCCAAGGCGCTCGTCAACCCGCAGCTCTCGCCCTCCGGCGTGCGCGCCCTGTTCGAAGCCCGCGGCGACGTGATCACGGTGCCCACCGACAAGGGCACCTGGCGCGATCTCACCCCGGGCTCCGGCGTCGCCCACCGCGCCCCGATCTGGTCCCCCGACGGCAAGCAGATCGCCTGGTTCAGCGACAGCACGGGCGAGTATCAGCTCATGGTCGGCGGCCAGGACGCCCTCGCGCCGGCCCGCGCCTATCCGCTCGAACGCCCCACCTACTACTACGACCCGGCCTGGTCGCCCGACGGCCGGAAGATCCTGTTCACCGACGCCGAGCTGAACCTCTGGGTGCTCGACCTCGCCACCGGCAAGCAGACCCGCGTCGATCAGGGCAACTACACCTGGCCCGATCGCGACCTGGCGCCCGCCTGGTCGCCCGACTCGAAGTGGATTGCCTACACCAAGCGGCTCATGGGCTCGCAGTTCCACGCCGCGTTCGTGTACGACGTGGCCGGCAACGCCGCCCACCAGCTCACCGACGGCCTCTCCGACGTCATCGATCCCACCTGGGACCGGAGCGGCAAATACCTGCTCTTCCTCGCCTCCACCGACTTCGCGCTCCACACCGGCTGGCTCGATATGAGTTCGTATAACCAGCCGGTGAACCGCGGCGTCTATCTCGCCGTGCTCTCCAGGTCCGACCCCTCCCCGCTGCTCCCCGAGCCCGGCGACGAACCCGGCGACACCGCGAAGTCCGCCAGGCCCGCGAAGCCGGACAGCGCCGCCAGGCCTCCGAAGGCCGACTCGGCCGCGGTCCACATCGACTTCGACGGCTTCATGCAGCGCATCGTCGCGCTCGACGTGCCCAGCCGCGACTACGCCAACCTTCGGGCCGGCCGCGCCGGACAGTTCTTCTACGTGGAGCACGTGCCCAATCACGCCGACGTGCTCCACCGCTACGACCTCGAGGAGCGCAAGGCGATCGACTTCGTCGGCGCCGCCGGCGAAGACTTCGCCCTCTCGTTCGACGGCAAGAAGCTGCTGTACCAGGGCGCCACCCCCACCGGCGCGCCCAGCGGACGCTGGGCGGTGGTCGACGCCACCGGCGCCGCCCCAGCCGGCGACAAGGGCGCGCTCAACACGGCCAACCTCAGAATCGACGTCGATCCCACGGCCGAATGGCGCCAGATCTTCGACGAGGCCTGGCGCATCGAACGCGACTATCTCTACGTGGCCAACATGAACGGCGCCGACTGGCCGGCCGTCAAACGCAAGTACGCGCAATTCCTCCCGTACGTGAAGCACCGCGCCGACCTCTCCACGCTGCTCTCCGAAATGCAGGGCGAACTCACGGTGGGCCACAGCTTCGTGGGCGGCGGCGACATCCCCACCGCCGACGCGCTCCCCGCCGGCCTGCTCGGCGCCGATCTCGACGTGGCCAACGGCCGCTACCGCATCGCCAAGATCTACAGCGGCGAGAACTGGAACCCGTCGCTCCAGGCGCCGCTCTCCGCGCCCGGCGTGGACGTCCATCCGGGCGACTACATCCTGGCCGTCGACGGCCGCACCCTGGCCCCGCCGGACAACCCCTACGCCGCGTTCATCGGCACGGTCGGCAAGCAGGTGCAGCTCCGCGTCAACGACCGCCCGGTGGACGAGGGCTCCCACCTGATCACCGTGGTCCCCATCGCCAGCGAGATGGCCGCTGCGCCAGCGCGACTGGATCGAAGCCAACCGCCGCACGGTCGACTCGCTCTCCAACGGCCAGCTCGCCTATATCTACATTCCCGATACCGGCGAGGGCGGCTACACCAGCTTCAACCGCTACTACTTCGCGCAGCAGAACAAGCAGGGCGCGGTGATCGACGAACGCTTCAACCACGGCGGCAGCATCGCCGACTACATGGTGGACGTCATGAGCCGCGCAGCTGCACGGCTACTTCAGCCAGCGGCTCGGCGACCGGTACAACGCCGTCACCGCCCCGCCGCCGGCGATCTGGGGGCCCGAAGGTGCTCATCATCAACGAGATGAGCGGCTCGGGCGGCGACATGTTCCCGTACATGTTCCACCAGATGAAGATCGGCCCGCTCATCGGCACCAAGACCTGGGGCGGGCTCGTGGGGTGGGGCGGGGAGCCGCGCTTCGTGGACGGCGGCTTCATCAGCGCGCCGAGCACGGGGTTCTACGACGTCAACGGCCACTGGGCAGTGGAAAACGAAGGCGTGCCCCCAGACATCGAGGTGGAGCAGAACCCCGCCGAGCAGCTCGCGGGCCACGACCCGCAGCTCGAACGCGCGGTCGCCGAAGCCCTGAAGCTGCTGCGCGAGCACCCGGTGGACCTGAAGCCGGTGCCTCCGGGCCCCGACCGCGCGCATCCCAAGGCCGGCGGCGGGGGCGGGGGCGGGGGCGGCGAGTAGAGCGCCGGAGGCGCCCCGCTACCCGATCACGTCCGCCAAGGGGCAGATGAACCCGGGCAGCACGTCCGCTCCCTCCAGCATCCCATCGCGCCCGACGATCGCCAGACCGCCGTCGGCCCGATACACGCGGGCCTCCGCGCGCTCGGGATCGATCACCCACACCAGCTGCACCCCCGCGTCGAGCCACGCGGCCACCTTGGCCAGCAGCTCGCCGGTGCGGTCGTCGGGCGATCGGACCTCGGCCACCAGATCCGGCGCCAGCGCGGCATATCCCCGGGCCGGCACCCCGGACGCTCCCTCCCGGGAGAGGAACGCCACGTCCGGCGCGCGCACCGTATCGGGATGGGACTCGATCCTGAACCCGGTGTCCTGGGCGAAAATCTCCCCGAGCCCATGGGGATACACGAATGCCGCGAGGTGATACGCCAGGCGGGCCGACACCCGCCCGTGCAGCGTACCCGGCGGCTCGCGCACCACGAGCCGCCCCCGGATCAGTTCCGTCACCTTGCCGGCCACGTGGACGCGCTCCAAGTCTTCGGCCGTCATCAACCCCGGCATCACCTGTGCTCCTGGCATGCGCGTACGATCTCTCCCCTCGGCGGCGAACGCAAGCGGCCTGAAAACCTGACGGATTCCCGGGCCCCCGGCCGTACCATCTTCGCCCAACCGCCATGGTTGCCCTCCGCAAATTCTCTCCCACTGGCGCGTTCGTCCGCCTCACCCCACCTTTGGCCGTGCCCGAATCTCCTCACCTCACCGCCGCCCTGAGCGACCGCTACGTCATCGAGCGGGAAATCGGCTCCGGCGGCATGGCCGTGGTGTACCTCGCCCACGACCGCAAGCTCGAGCGCGACGTTGCGCTCAAGGTCCTGCGCCCGGAACTGGGCGCCGTGCTCGGCGCCGAGCGCTTCCTCGCCGAGATCAAGATCTCGGCGCGGCTCGACCACCCGCACATCCTCACCCTCATCGACTCCGGCGACGCCGGCGGCATGCTGTACTACGTGCTGCCGTACGTGCGCGGCGAGACGCTGCGCGACAAGCTCAACCGCGAGCAGCAGCTCGGCATCGACGAGGCCATCGCCATCACCAGACAGGTGGCGAGCGCGCTCGACTACGCTCACCGCCAGGGGCTCGTCCACCGCGACATCAAGCCCGAGAATATCCTGATCCAGGAAGGCGAGGCGATGCTGACCGACTTCGGCATCGCCCTCGCGATCAAGGAAGCCGGCGGCAACCGCCTCACTCAGACCGGCCTCTCCCTGGGCACGCCGCAGTACATGAGCCCCGAACAGGCCACCGGCGACCGCGGCATCGACGCCCGGAGCGACGTGTACTCGCTGGCCGCCGTGCTCTACGAGATGCTCGCCGGCGAGCCCCCGGTCACCGGCGCCAGCGCCCAGGCGATGATCGCCAAGCTGATGACCGAGAAGCCCACGCACGTGCGCATTCTCCGCGATACGGTGCCCGAAGGCATCGATGCGGCCATCACGAAAGCCCTCGCCAAGACGCCCGCCGACCGGTTCAACACCGCCGAGGAATTCGCGCGCGCGCTGGACGCGGGCCGCACGCAGGCGTCCGCCGCCGCGGCCGCCGCCGCCCCGGCCCCCAAGCGCCGCACGGCGACGCTCGCCGGCGTCGCGGTGGTCGTTCTGGTCGTCGCCGCGGCGATCGGAATGTGGGCCATGCGCGGGCGATCGGCGAGCGTCGGTCGCCTGGCATCGCTCGGCGCCAAGACTCAGCTCACGGTGTCCGGGGGCGTCTACTATCCGGCGATCTCGCCCGACGGCAAGCAGCTCGTCTTCGCGGCACGCCACTGCAAGGGCGCCGAGTGCACGTACTCCATCGTGGAGCAGGACGTGGGCGGCACGACCACGCGGTCGATCCTCGACGGCGCCACGTCCGTGTACGACCTCCGCTGGAGCCCGGATCGGCGCAATCTCATCCTCTTCGGCACGGTCGAGGGACGGCTCGCGGCGTACCTCCTCTCGGCGCTCGGCGGGCCGCCCAAGTTCCTCACCAGCGGCGCGGCGGCGTTCTACGCCGACGGCGACTCGCTGCTCATCGGGTCCTCGAATTCGCAGGACTCCCTGTACTGGGTGGGCATCGCCGGTCTCGACGGCCAGGTGCACGACAGCATTCCCGTGCGCGGCAAGGGGCAGTACCTCGCCGGGCTGTCCGCCATTCCCGGCACGCGGTGGATTCTCTCGCTCATCATCCAGGCGCCGCACGGCCTCTGGCAGGTGATCGGGCGCGACGGCACGGTGGCCGACCGCGTGGTCAACCAGTGCACCTGCGGCGGCATCGGCAGCGTGGACGCCGTGTGGCTCGACCGCGCGGGCGACGCGGTGGGGGAATCCCTCGTGCGCATCGCGATCGATCCGGCCACCGGGCATCTCGCCGCGCAGCAGGACACGATGGTCACCGGCATCTTCACCAACGTCTCGGTCACGGCCGACGGATCGAAGATGGTGATGGACCAGGGCACGCTGGACTACGGGCTGTGGACCCCGTCGGTGGCCGACCTGCTCAAGGGCCAGTTCGCCGCCGGCCCCCGCGTGGCGCACGCGTCGAACAGCATTCTCGCCTGGGTGTCGCCCGACGGCGGGCGCTTGCTGCTGCGCCGCGTCGTGCCCACCACGGGCGACCACACCGAACCGCGGTTCAGCGTGCGTCCGTACGACGGCGCCGCGGAGACGCCGCTCGCCGCCACCGGCAAGGTCCACGTCGCCCGGTGGGTCGACTCGACGTCGCTCGTCACCATCTCCTCCAAGCGCGACGGCACCACGCACCTTGCCGTGGTCGACGTGCGCACGGGCGCCGAGCGCAACGGCTTCGATCTGCCCGATTCGGTGGTCACCGACGCCGCGCCCGTGCCGAACGGGTGGGCGTGGATTCCCGTCACCCGCGACCGGCTGATGCTCGAGCAGAACGGCACGCGCCGCACGGTGCCGCTCCCCGCGTGGTATTCGTCCATCTACCGGGTGATCGCGGATCCGGCGCGCGGCCGCGTGTTCATGCTCGGCTACAACCGGTCCACGCAGGACACGCTCGGCGTCTCGACGGCGAACGTGGCCGACGGGACCACGGCGCAATGGGCCGCGTTGTTCGCCGAGGATGCCGACGGGTCGCTGCTCGACGGCGGCGCCCTCTTCCTCGCCGTGCACCACACGGAAAACGCATTCGAGTTGTACCGCCTCGCCGGGCCCGGCGCGATGCAGCGCCTCGGGGCGCCGCCGCTGCCGCTGTTCACGGTCAGCGTGTCGGCCGATCTCAAACGCGCCACCGCCGTGCAGCGCGACTACGACGCCGACGCGTGGATGTTCAACGTCGTGCAGCACTGACGCCGGGGAGCCAGCGTCTCCGTGCCCTCGCCGTCGTCCTCGTCCGCGCCCTCTCCCTCGCCCCTCGACCGGCTCACCGCCGCCCTCGCGGACCGCTACCGCGTGGAGCGCCAGGTGGGCGCCGGCGCGATGGCCACGGTGTATCTGGCCGAGGATCTCAAGCACCATCGCCCCGTGGCGATCAAGGTGCTCAAGCCGCAGCTCACGGCCACGCTCGGCGGCGAGCGCTTTCTGCGCGAGGTCGAGATCGCCGCGCGGCTCACCCACCCGCACATCCTCGGCCTGTTCGACTCGGGCGAACTGGGCGGATTCCTCTTTTATGTGATGCCGTATGCCGAGGGGGAGACGCTGCGGGAGAAGCTCGACCGCGACGGGGCGCTGCCGGTGGCCGAGGCCTGCCACATTCTGCGCGACATGGCCGACGCGCTGGCCTACGCCCACCGCCACCACGTGGTGCACCGCGACATCAAGCCGGGCAACGTCATGCTCGCCGACGGCCACGCCATGGTGATGGACTTCGGCGTGGCCAAGGCCGTGAGCGACGCCTCGGCGGAGGACGACGTCCGGGCCCGGCTCACCACCCCCGGCACCACCGTGGGCACGCCCGCGTACATGGCGCCCGAGCAGGCCGCCGCCGACCCCAACATCGACGCGCGGGCCGACCTGTACGCGTTCGGCGTCGTGGCGTACGAGATGCTGAGCGGCCGGCCGCCGTTCACGGGCGCCACCACGCAGCAGGTGGTGGCAGCCCACGTGACGCGCACGCCGGAGCCGCTGGCCAAGCATCGCGCCTCGCTGCCGCCGGCCGTGGAGGCGCTGGTCATGCAGTGCCTGGAAAAGGATCCCGCCAAGCGGCCGCGCGACGCCGGCGTGTTGCTCCCCGTGCTCGAGGCGGCCGCCATGGGCGGCACCGTGGGCGATCGGAACCGGGAGCGCCGCCCCTGGTGGACCTGGGCGGCGCTCGGCGTCGCGTTCGCCCTCGTCGCGGTCGTCGTGTTCTTCGTGGTGAACCGCGGCGGCTGAGGCCGGCGCTCGTCGCGTTTGCCGAGGAGCAGCCGGACCGTCCGTCAGACGACGCGGTTCCGCCCGCGCTCCTTGGCCGAGTACAGGGCCCGATCCGCGGCCCTCACCAACTCGTCCGGACTCGACCCCGCGCCGGGGGTCCGGCTGGCGACGCCGATGCTCACGGTCACGTGGTCGAAGTTGGCCGATCCTCGGTGGGCGATCGCCATCGACTCGACGGCGGCGCGGACGGACTCCGCCACCGCGGGCACGTGCTCCGGAGCCGTCGCCGTGAGCACCATCGAGAATTCCTCCCCGCCATATCGCGCCGCGAGGTCGGTGCCGCGGCGCACGATCCCGGCGATCGCGCCGGCCACGCGCCGCAGGCATTCGTCCCCGGCCTGGTGGCCGTACGTGTCGTTGTACGCCTTGAAGTGATCCACGTCGAGCACGAGCACGGCGAGCGGCGAGTGCGCTCGCTGCGCCCGCCGCCATTCGTGCTGCAGGAACTCGTCGAACCGGCGGCGGTTCGCGAGGCCGGTGAGCGGATCCTCGGTCGCCATCTGTTGCAGACGGTCGTTCGCGGTTCGCAGCGCGGCGGTCCGGTCGGCCACCAGCGCCGTGAGCTGCCGCTCCTGTGCCTTCAGCCCGCGCACCCGCAGGCGGTACGCCCCGCCGGCTGACAGCGCGACGACCGCCGCGCACAGCGCCAGGAACCAGCTCGTCTGATAGAAGTACGGATCGACCGTCACCGCCACCGACGCGGGGCGCGCGCCCCACCGGCCGTCTGGGCTCGCGGCGGCCACGTCGAACGTGTAGTGCCCGGGCGCGAGATGGGAGTAATGCACGCGGCGACGCGTATCCGCGGCGATCCACCGGTCACTCACTCCACGCAGACGATAACGGAACTGCAAATTGTCGGCATGGATCGACGTCGGGGCCGTGTACGTGAATTCGAGGTCGGTCTGCCGCGGGGTGAGTTCGACGCCACTCCCCAGCGGGACGGGAGAGCCGTCGACCGCGATCGCCTCGATCAGCGCGGCGGGGGCCCGCGCGGCGGCCGAGTCGGCGGTCGGATCGATGGCCACGACGCCGTCCTCCGTCGGGAACCAGAGCGTTCCGTCGGCGGCGCGGACCCCGGCGGGCTGACGGCCCCCATTGGCCTCGGTGGACCGCATGCCGTCGGCGGCGCCGTACGACACCCTGGATACCGACGGGGCGCGGCCGTCCAGGACGTCGTTGAGCTGGCGCCGGCTCACGCGATAGATGCCGCGATTGCAGCTCACCCAAAAATTGTCGCGGGGGTCGAGCAACATCGCGAACGCACCGTTGCAGAACAGCCCGTCGCGCGTCGTCACGCTCGCGAAATGCCCGTCGCGGTCGCGGGTGATTCCGCTGTCGAACGTTCCGATCCAGAGCGTGCCATCGGGATCTTCCGTCATGCTGCGGATGTTGTTCCCGGCCAGTCCGTCCTTGGTCGTGTAGAGCACCCACGCGCCGCCGGTGAACCGGGCGAGCCCAGCCCGCGTGCCGACCCACACCGTGCCGCGCGAATCCTGGAACAGGAGGTGCGCCCCCGATGCCGGCAGCCCGCGCGTCACGTCGTACGCGTGAATGCTGTCGCCCACCAGGTGCAGAACCCGCGACGACGACGCGAGCCAGAGGGAGCCGTCCCGGGCTTCGAGTATCGCGTCGGGGGGGCCCGGCGGGGTGCCCACCGTGCGGACGATGGCCCGGTCGCGAATCGTGATGACCGCGCCCCGTACCCCCACCAGCACGTCGCCGGCCCGGTCGGCGAGCAGCGAGCGCGGCACTTCGGCGTTGCTGTCCAGTGCTTGCGTGGCATCGGTCGACGGCACCAGGCGAAAATGGCCGGCGGCGGTTCGTTGGATGAGGAGGGTGGAGAAGCGCCCGCGGTCGAACACGGTGAGCCCGCGCCCTGCGCCCATCCAGATGCGGCCGGCGCGGTCCTGCGTCACCGGATAGACGAACCGCTGGAACACGCCGTCGGCCACCGAGTAGCTCGTGAGCAGCCGACGGGTCACGCGGAACAGCCCATTGTCGTTGGTGCCCACCCACAACACGCCGTCGCGGTCCACGAAGCCAACGCGAATCTGCCGCGACCCCACCGGCGACGGGCCGTCGAGGATGGTGAATCGGCCGTCCTTATAGGCGATGAGCGCCCGCGCGTCGTCGAACCAGATCGTGCCGTCGCGGTCCTCGCCCGCGACTTGCACGGCGAGGTCGGGCGCCCCCGGGTCGATCACGAGCGGGTGCGCGCCGGCGCTGTCGAGTTCCACGATCGTGTCGCCCCGCGTGGGAGTCCAGAGCCGACCGCGGTGGTCCTCGTATGGCTGCGCCACCGGCGCGTGGCGCACCATCGCGACGGCGTAACGGCGCCCGCTGCCATCGGTGGCCTCGACGACCGAGTCGCCCTCCACGCGCCAGTGGCCGAACCGCAGCGGCACGTACCCCGGCACGCGGTCGGCACGCGGGACGTCCATGGGTCCGCCGCCGATCGCCCGCGGGTGCCAGCTGAACGCGTGGTCGCGGTACTCGAGCACGCCCGACGGCGTCACGCCCCAGAGTGTGCCCGCGGCGTCGGCCCCGAGGCCGGCGAACAGCGTCTCGCCCATCGCCGGCGTGTTGCCGCGATCGTAGATCGTGAACGCGATCCCGTCGTAGCGCACGAGGCCGTCGTACGTGCTGAACCACAGATAGCCGTCGGGCGTCTGCGCGATGCCGGAGACGGTGTTCTCCGGCAGGCCATTCGCACTGGTGAACTGTTCGGCCCGGTATTGGGCACCGGCCGGACGCGCGTGCCCGAACGTCACCGCCGCGGCGGCCCAGACCAACGTCGATGCGCGCACTCGATTACCCCGCCGGGTTGATTTCCACTGGCGTGCGCGCACAATCTACGCCGCGGTTCGCCGGCCGGCCATCCGGGAACGCCGGGGTCCCGTCAGCCGGCCGGCGACCGCCGCCTGGCTCGCCACGCGTCCAGGCTCCACGGGCCGCCGCCCGCCACGGCAATGAACAGCCAGGCAAAGCAATAGTGCGCGGCCAACTCGCCGCGGTTGAGAATGGGCCAGAAGCCGGCGATCGCGTGCTGCGTGAAATACGCCACCGCCATCTCGCCCGACAGCACGAACGCCACGGGGCGGGTGAACAGCCCGAAGAACAGCAACGTGCCGCCGAACGTCTCCAGAACGCCGGCCGCGCCGAACATGGTCATCAGGTTGTGCACCATCGGCTGGCCGCTGCCGGGAAACCCGAACAGCTTCTGGGTGCCGTGGGCGATGAACAGAAAAGCGAACACGATGCGCAGCACGCTCAGTACGCGCGGCGTCCATCGCGTGGCGAAGGAGTCGGTCATGGTACTGCCTGTCGTTGAGGAATGCGGCCTGCCGGGGCGCATCTGGCATAACCCCGCGGGACCCGCGGTGGTTCCGCCGCGGCGTCCGCGTCGGCGATCCGGGCGATCGGAAACCGTCCGGTTTACGCTCGCGTAGATTGGCGTAGATTTCGGCCACACTCCAACCTCCCGTGCGGAGCGCCCCATGAATTCCGACCAGACGTTCGTCCTCCTCATGACCGCGGTGATCTGCTTCACGGTCGCGTTCCTCGGCATGGTGAGCGCCGCCCTCGGCCGCCATCGGAAGCGCGGCGAGCAGGCCCAGCTCGACCACGAGATCGCAGACCGGCTGGCTCGCATGGAACAGGCCGTCGACGCCATCGCCGTCGAGGTGGAACGCGTCTCCGAGGGGCAGCGGTTCGTGAGCAAGCTCATGACCGAGCGGAATGCGGCGCCGGCCGCGATCCCGGAACGAGTCATCACGCCGCATTGACGGTGTCCATCGACGTACCGGCATGAAGATCATCACGGCGGTCGAACTCGAAGCCATCCTCCCCCACCGCTATCCCTTTCTGCTCGTCGACCGCGTGGAGGTCGAGCAGCCGCGGCGGCGCGTGGTGGGGTACAAGCGCGTCACGGCCAACGAGTGGTGGATGGAGGGGCAGGGCCACGCGCCGCCGGGCGGCACCGCGGTGGCCGAGATGCCGCACGCGCTGGTGCTCGAAGCGTTGGCCCAGACCGGCGGCGCGCTGGTGCGCGACCTGCTCGACGGTGCGCACCACGCGCGCGCCTACTTCATGGGCGCCGACCGCGTGCGGCTGCGGCGGCGCGCACGGGCCGGCGACGAGCTGCGGCTCGACGTGGAGCTGCTCCATTGGCGGCGCGGGCTCTGCCGGTCACGGGGATTGGCCACCGTCCTGGGCGAGACCGTGCTGTCCGCCGACCTGACCACGATCGTGCGCGGCGCCTGAGCGGCCTCAGGCCGTCCGGCTCGGCGAGGGCGGCGGCGGCGCGTGGGCGGCGACGACGGCCGCGGCCGCGGTCAGCGCCCACGAGATCCAGAACTCCGTCCAGTTTCCGCGCACGGCGGGCGCCGTGGCTACCGCGGGGATCCAGACGAGCGCCGTGAAGAGGCCCAGCATCGCCGCTTCGAGTCGCGCCGCCAGCCGCGGCCACACGCCGAACGACACGCCGAGCCCGGCCGCGAGGTGGCACGCGCCCGTGAGGTACGCCCAGCCCAGGGGGTAGGGGAGCCACGCCGGCACCAGCGGCACCGTGAGCCGGACATATACGAAATGTGATATTCCGGTCGGGATCAGCGCCAGGCCGAAGAGCAGGCGGGCCGCCCGGACGCCCCGCGCGCCGCCCGGCGCGCTCGGCCCGCCCGGTTCGGCGAACAGGGTCCAGGCGCCCGCGAGCAGCATGGCGTACATGCCGCAGTCCAGCCAGGTCAACTCCGTGAGCGGCGCCCGGAGCACGGGCGGCACCTTGAGCAGGCCCCACCAGAGCGCCACGTAGACGAACGCCGCCAGCGCGGCCGCCGGCGCCGAGCGCCGGAAGAGCAGGGCGATGCCCGCCGCGAGCGCCACCAGCGCGCAGGCAACGGCCATCGCCGCGGGCCGGGGGAACCAGCCGGGGAGGGGGCCCCAGATCAGGGCGAAATCGCGGAACACGAGGCCCATCGCGCCCAGGGCGATCATGCCAGACGCGAATGCCCATCGAGCGAGTTGCGCGAACCGTTGCATGCACGTGCCTCGGGGTCAGCGGGGGAAAGGGGGCGCCGATCGTGGCCAGGCAGCCTGCCGTGCCCTGGGCATGTCGCCACTCCGTGACTTGACGGGGGATACCTGCCGTTCGCACGTTGTGGGCGCCGGTCCCATGCAGCGGTCCGTACCCCAGACGGAGGTCCCCATGGTTGGCTTGCGAGGGCTGTGGCTCCCCATCGTGCTGTCGGCGGTGATCGTGTTCGTCGTGAGTTCCATCATCCACATGGTACTGCCCTGGCACAAGGGCGACTACCCGAACGTGCCGGACCAGGACAAGGTGCTCGACGCGCTGCGCCCGTTCAATCTGCCCCCCGGCGACTACATGCTGCCTCGCCCCGCCAACATGGCCGAGATGAAGACCGACGCGTTCAAGGAGAAGATGAAGCGCGGCCCCGTGCTGATGATGACCGTGCTGCCCAACGGGCGCGACTTCATGGGGCAGAACCTGGGCCTCTGGTTCCTCTACGCCCTGGTCGTGGGCGTGTTCTCGGCGTACGTGGCCGGCCGCGCGCTGCCGTCGGGCGCGTCGTACCTGCACGTCTTCCGGTTCGCCGGCGTGGCCGCGTTCCTCGGCTATTCCCTGGCGCTCTGGCAGATGTCCATCTGGTACCGCCGCGGCTGGGGCCTGACCATCAAGGCCACGGTCGACGGGCTGATCTACGCGTTCCTCACCGCCGGCACGTTCGGATGGTTGTGGCCCCGATAGCCTGACGCGGGACGCACCGTGGGGCGGGCCGCCGTGGCCCGCCCCACGCCCGCGTTCCGGACCGGCGGGGTCAATGCTGCTTGGCCGTATCGGCCTTGTGATCGATGACGACCGTATCGGCCTTGAGATCGATGATGATCACGCCGTACTGGGCGTCGGCGCCGTACTTGGCGGCCGCCGCGGCTCCTTTCAGCACCTCCACGCGCGCGATCTGATCGGCCCGCATGCCGGCCAGCAGCGTCTTGGCCGTGGAATCCGGCTGGCGCGCCCCGTCCACGATGACGATCGGCTGGTGGGCGGCCGTGCCACGCACCAGCGTCTGCAGCGGCGCGGGACTGGCCGGGCCCACCACCCGCTCCGGCGCCGAGGTCTCGCAGGCCGCCGCCACGAGCAGCACCGCGGCCACGATGCCAATTAATGTTTTCATATAACGCCCCCGCGGCTCCGGCCGCATCAGATGGTCCACCCGTGATCCCAGCCCCGACGGCCGCGTGAGCGCCGCCGACGGCAGCCAACTCGCGCGCGTCCTGCCCCACGCGCCCAACAGGACGCGTGCGTACTCCGCGCGCTCGTCCCAGCCCCCCGCCCCCGTCCGCAATACGCGCTCGTCACAGTCGAACTCGACGGCGCTGCGCAGCCCGCGCCACGCCATCCACACGCCCGCGTTCCACGGCATCAGCACCAGCGCCGCCAGCCCCGCCAGCAGCAGCGCGGGGTCGCGCACGCGCTGGTGCTCGCGCTCGTGCGCCACGATCGTCGCGCTGCGCCGCCGAGTCGAGCGTCAGCACCCACCGCGGCACCACGATCGCCGGCCGGCGGAAGCCCGACCGCCGCCGGACCCAACGCGTCGGACAGCGCCATGCGCACGCCCGCAATTCGCCCGCCGTCCAGCCGCGCCGCTCGCGCCCGAGGCGGCCAGGCGAACAGCAGCAGCCCCGCCAGCGCCAGAGCGCCGCCCCCCAACCGGCCACGAGCGCACGCTCCACCCCGGCCGGCACGGCCGGCAGGTGAAAGAGCGGACGCGCGATCGCGCATGCGGGGGCGGCCGCGTCCGTCGCGATCCGGGCGTCTCCCTCCGCCGCCGCCGCCGCCCCACGCGCCGGCACGAGCCAGACGGCCGACAGCGCGATGCTCGCCCCGAGCGCGCCGGCCCACACCCAGCGCAACGGCAGCCCACGGTAGAGCGACAGCACCCGCTGCGCCGCCCAGGCTCCACACGCAAACAGCAGCCCGGCCAGCGTGGCCTCGATCATCCAGGCGGCCATCATTTTCTCGCCTCCTTCAGTCGGTCGCTCACGAGCTTGCGCAACCGGCGCAGCTCCGCCTCGTCGATCGATTCGTCGGAGAGCAGCCCCGCCACGAGCAACTCGCGCGATCCCTGGTACACCTTGTCCAGCACTCGCCCGAGCGCGCTCGAGCCCGCGTCATCGCTCTGCAGCACCGCGTAGTAGCGAAATCCCTTCCCCTCCTGCTCGTGGCGCACGTGCCCCTTGGCCTCCAGCGTCCGCAGCACGGTCAGCACGGTGGGGTACGCCAGTTCGTCGGCAATGCCGTCCCGGGCCTCGGCCACCGTGGCCGAGCCGCGCTTCCAGAGCACGGCCATCACGTCCAGTTCTCGACGGGTGAGTTGCACGGGCAACGGGTCTCCTATTAACTTTGTAATAGATAATTGTACGCCGGCCGGCGTTCGTCAAGGGCGAACTTTTCGGGCCGCCCCGGCGGCGTAGCTTTCGGCATGCCCACTCCTTCCTATAAGGCGGTCGTCGTCGGAGGCACCGGCGCCGTGGGCTCGGCGCTCGTCCGCGAACTGCTCGCCTCGCCGGCCTGCACGGGCGTCACCGTGCTCGCACGCCGCCACACGCCTATCTTCGACGCGGCCCCGGGCGGCCGATAAGCTCCGCCTCGAAGTCGTGGACCTGGACGACCTGGAGCGCGCCACGGCCCGCCTCGCGCTCGGCGCTGCCGCCCCCGCCGCCGGCGCCCCGGCCGCCGGGCACACCGGCACCGCCCCGGCCGCCCCCCTCGCCGCCTTCTGCACCATGGGCATCGGCCAGCCCCGCAAGGTGCCACGCGCGGAGTTCCAGCGGGTGGACGTGGACTACGCCGCCGCCTTCGCCCGCGGCGCCCGGTCCGCCGGCGCCGCCCGCATCGCCCTCCTCTCGGCGGTGGGCGCCGACCCCCGC
>CAVSOM010000024.1:0-35741 GCA_963729495.1 uncultured Gemmatimonadaceae bacterium | reverse complement strand
GGCGGTGCGGTGGACGAGCCACCCGGCCACGGCTCGGCTCATCCAGGCCCACGGCGAGGCGATCACCTCCACCAGCGCCAACCGGCCGGGGGTTCCCCGGCGATGACGGCGCAGGAGATTCTGGCCCAGTGGACCGAGGCCGTGGCGCGCGGGGACCTGCGCGTGCTCGACGGCGGCCGGCTCGCTCCCTCCCCTCCCTCGACCGTGGTGGACTGCATGGGTCGTCATCCGCGCGTGATCCGTCCGGGCGCCATCGCGGCGCGCGTGCTGCGCGAGAGCGTACCCACTCTGATCGGGGACGCCTGAGTCGTGCGGCTGCTCTTCGTCTGCACCGGCAACACCTGTCGTAGCCCGCTGGCCGAGGCCATCGCGCGCCGGATCGCCGACGACGGGAGTCTGTCGGATCTGGAGCCGGCGAGCGCCGGAACCAGCGCCTGGGTGGGAGCGTCGGCGTCGGACGGGGCGCTGCTCGTGGGATTGGAGCGCGGGCTCGACCTCAACGCGCACCGCTCGCGCCAGCTCGACCGCGACCTGGTGCAGCAGGCCGACCTCATCCTGGCCATGGGGCCGCACCACCTGGAACGCCTCGAAGCGCTGGGCGGCGCCGGCAAGTCGTACCTGATCACGGCGTATGCCTCGCACGGGGCCAACACGCGTCCCGTGAACGACCCGATGGGCGCGGAGCTGGACGTGTACCGGGCCACGGCCGACGAACTCGACCGATGGGTACGCCTGGCCATCGACCGATTGGTGGCGGAGCGCGGATCCGCCGGACCCGGCGCGTGACCGAGCGCCCCGGGCGGCTGGTGCTGATCGGTCACCCGGTCGCCCATTCGCTCTCTCCGCGGTTCCAGAACGCCGCGTTGCGCGCGGCGCACGTGGCCCTGACGTACGAGCCGTTGGACGTGCCGGCAGACGCGCTGGACGACGTGTTGGCCGGGCTGGTCCGCCAGGCGGCCGCGGGCAACGTGACCATTCCGCACAAGGCGCGCGTGGCGGAACGGTGCCATCATCTTTTTCCCATGGCGCGGCGCACGGGGGCGGTGAACACGTTCTGGACGGAACACGGGCGGATGGTGGGGGACAACACCGATCCCGACGGGCTCGACGACGCGACGCGCGCCCTGTTGGGGGCGCTCCCGCGCGACGTGGAAGTGGGTCTGATCGGCGCCGGCGGCGGCGCGGCAGGGGTGCTCGCGGCAATAGAACGATGGGGGGGATGCCGCGCCCGGGTGTACAATCGGACGGCGGCCCACGCCCATGCGTTGGCCGCGCGATTCGACCGGGTGGCGGTCGTGGCGGCGTCCGCGGCGGACGCCGTCGCCGGCGTCCCGGTCGTCGTCAACGCCACACCAGCGGGCATGCACGATGACGCGCTCCCCATTCCGATCGACGCCCTGGCCCCCGGGGCCGCCGTGCTCGACCTCGTCTACCGGGCGGGGGGCACGCCGTTGGTGCGCCGCGCGCGGGAGCGCGGGCACCCCGCGGCCGATGGGCTCCGCATGCTGGTGGGGCAGGGCGCCCGCTCGTTCGAGCGGTGGTTCGGGTTCGCCCCCGACCGGGCGCTGATGTGGGAGGCGGTCCGCGACTTCGCCTGAAACGGCCGTGGCCGGCGGCGGCTCGCGCGCTGCGCGACCTGCTCTTGCCGATGGCGTGCGCCGCCTGCGGCCGCCCGCTCGATCAGACGGAGCCGGGCATCGTGTGCGGACGCTGCTGGTCGCGCCTGGCGGCGCTGCCCGCGCCCCAGTGCGCGCGGTGCGGACACCCCGCGCCGCGCGCGCCCTGCGCGTGGTGCGAGCTGCTCCCGCCGCACGTGCGCGCGGCCCGGTCGGTGTGCTGGATGCATCGCGGCACGGGCCAGGCGATCGTGCACGCGTTGAAGTACCGGGGCTGGTACGCGGTGGCGCCCGGGATGGCCGAACGGATGGCTCGGCTCGCCTGGCCGGCCGACGTGCTGGCCGAGCGGACCGCGGTGGTGCCGGTGCCGCTGTCGCCCGCCCGGGAGCGCGAGCGGGGGTACAACCAGAGCGAACGGTTGGCGCGCGCGCTCGCGCCGCGGTGGGGCATCGCCGTCTGGCCGCACGCGCTCGTGCGTTCGCGGGCCACCGGCACGCAAACGCGATTGACACCGGAGCAGCGACTGGTGAACGTTTCAGGCGCGTTCAGCGTGCCCGAATCGGCGCGCGGCGCGTTGCGGCGATCGCACGTCGTGCTCGTGGACGACGTGGTCACGACCGCCGCCACCCTCAATGCGTGTGCCGCCGCGCTGCACGCGGCCGGCGCCCGCCTGATCAGTTTCGCGACATTCGGCCGGGCGCCGGCGGTGGGCGACCGGTGACCGACAACGGAGACGACGATGGCGACTCGTGTGGGAATCAACGGCTTCGGGCGAATCGGCCGGCAGGTGCTGCGGGCGGCCAAGCTGCGGGGCGTGCGCGACCTGGAATTCGTGGCCGTGAACGATCTGACGGACACCCGCACGCTCGCGCATCTGTTCAAGTACGATTCGGTGCACGGCACCTACGAGGGCGCGGTCTCGGCGGGGGACGACCGCATCACGGTGGACGGCCACACGATCAAGGTGCTGGCCGAGAAGGATCCCGCCAGGCTGCCGTGGCACGCGCTCGGCGTGGACCTCGTGCTCGAGTCCACCGGCCGATTCACCAAGGCCGACGACGCCCGCAAGCACGTGGCCGGCGGCGCGCGCAAGGTGCTCATCTCGGCGCCCGCCAAGGGCGAGGACGTCACGATCGTGATGGGCGTGAACCACGACACGTACGATCCGGCCAAGCACGCCATCATCTCCAACGCGTCGTGCACCACCAACTGCCTGGTGCCGATGGTCAAGGTCATCCGCGACGCGTTCGGGTTCGTGCGCGGCAGCATGACCACGGTGCACAGCTACACCAACGATCAGAACATCCTCGACCTGCCGCACAAGGACCTGCGCCGCGCCCGTGCCGCCGCGGTGTCGATCATTCCCACCACGACCGGGGCCGCCAAGGCCACGTCGCTCGTCATTCCCGAACTCAAGGGTAAGATCGACGGCATCGCCGTGCGCGTGCCCACGCCCGACGTGTCGCTCACCGACCTGGTGGTGGTCACCGAGAAGCCGGCCACGGTCGAGTCGGTGAACGCGGCGTTCCGGGCCGCCGCGGACGGACCGCTCCTGGGCATCCTCCAGTACACCGAGGAAGAGCTCGTGAGCGTCGACTACACCGGCAATCCGCATTCGTGCATCTTCGACGCCAAGACCACGGCGGTCATCGACGGCGGGCTGGTGAAGGTCTGCGGGTGGTACGACAACGAGTGGGGCTACGCGTCGCGCTGCGTGGACCTGATGCAGCTCATCGCCCGCTCCCTCTAAGGGGCCGCGGCGTGAACAAGCAGACGGTGCGTGACCTGCGCGACGGCGACCTCGAGGGGCGCCGCGCATTGGTGCGCGTGGATTTCAACGTCCCGCTCGACGCCGCCGGCGCGATCACCGACGACACGCGCATTCGCGCCGCGCTGCCCACCATCCGCTTCCTGCTCGACCGCGGCGCGCGCGTGGTCCTGCTCTCGCACCTCGGCCGCCCCAAGGGCAAGCCGGATGCCAGGTACTCCCTGCGCCCCGCCGCCGCCCGCCTGGCCGAGCTGCTGCCGGGCCGCCGCGTGACATTCGCGGGCGTCACCGTCGGCCCGGACGCTGTGGCGGCCACGCACGACGCCGGCGCCGACGTGGTGCTCATGGAGAACACGCGCTTCTGCGCCGGCGAAGAGCAGAACGACGAGGCGCTCGCCCGCCAGATGGCCGCGCTGGGCGACGTCTACGTGGACGACGCCTTCGGCAGCGCCCACCGGGCGCACGCGTCCACCGAAGGCGTGGCGCGATTCCTCAAGCCCGCCGTGGCCGGCCTCCTCATGGAGCGCGAGCTGCAATACCTGGGCGCCGCGCTCGCCGATCCGAAACGGCCGTTCGTGGCCGTGCTCGGCGGCAGCAAGATCTCGGGAAAGATCGACGTCGTCGAGGCGCTGCTGCCCAAGGTCGACGCGCTGCTCATCGGCGGCGCCATGGCGTGCACCTTCTTCAAGGCGATGGGGCTGGAGGTCGGCACTTCGTTGGTCGAAGACGATCGCGTGGCGATGGCCCGCGACCTGCTGGCCCGGGCCGGCACCCGGCTCATCCTGCCGCACGACGCCACGGTGGCGGCGGGCGCGGACGACGGCGCCACGGCCCACGCCGTGAAGCGCGGCGCGATTCCGGCCG
Organism: uncultured Gemmatimonadaceae bacterium; assembly: GCA_963729495.1. Lineage (GTDB taxonomy): Bacteria > Gemmatimonadota > Gemmatimonadetes > Gemmatimonadales > Gemmatimonadaceae > JAGWRI01. Next base: position 31,492 of record CAVSOM010000024.1, on the reverse strand, counting down.
GCGAAGCGATGCTCGACATCGGCCCCGACACGGCCAGGTCGTACGCCCGCGCCATCGCCACCGCCAAGACCGTCGTCTGGAACGGTCCGATGGGCGTGTTCGAGAAGCCGCCGTTCGACACGGGCACCAACGCCGTCGCCCACGCCATGGCCAACGCGACCGCCGACGGCACGACGACCATCGTGGGCGGCGGCGATTCGGCGGCGGCGGTGGAAGCGGCGGGGCTTGCCGCGCGCATGAGCCACGTGTCCACCGGCGGCGGCGCGTCGCTGGAGTTCCTCGAGGGCAAGACGCTGCCCGGCGTGGCCGCGCTGGACGACGCACCGTGATCCGCACGCCGATCTTCGCCGCGAACTGGAAGATGAACCACGGGCCCACCGAGGCCCGGGCGTTCATGCGAGAATTCGCGGCCCGCTACAGGCCGCGCGACAATCGCACGGTGATGTTCTTCCCCTCGGCGCTGGCGCTGGCGGCGGCCCGCGAGGCCGCGGCCCAGCGCGCCGACCTGTGGTTCGGCGTGCAGAACGTCGCCGGCGCCGAATCGGGCGCGTTCACGGGAGAGAACTCGGCCGCCATCGCACGGGACGCCGGCGCCACGGCCGCGCTCGTGGGGCACTCGGAACGCCGCCACGTGTTCGGCGAGACCGACGAGGCCACCGCCGACAAGTGCGCCCAGGCCGCGACGCACGGGCTCACGCCCGTGTTCTGCGTGGGCGAAACGCTCGATGAGCGCGAACGCGGCGCCACCGAGGCCGTCGTGGTGCGGCAGTTGCGCACCGGCCTGCGCCGCCTCGACGCCGCGCAGATCGGCGCGCTGGTGCTGGCCTACGAGCCCGTGTGGGCCATCGGCACCGGGCGCAACGCCACGCCGGCCGATGCCGCCGCCGTGCACGCCGTGCTCCACGCGGAGCTTCGCTCGCTCGGAGCGGCCGGTGCCGTGCCCATCCTGTACGGAGGCAGCGTGAAGCCCGACAACGCCGCGGCCCTGCTCGCCGCGCCGGGAGTGGACGGGCTCCTGGTGGGCGGCGCGAGTCTCGACGTGCGCAGTTGGCTGTCCATCGTGGAGAGCGTCTGAGGGGTGCGGCCGGCCCGGCGTCCTTGACGCGACTCGACGAGTTCCGCGATATTTAAAGCTTGCGCACGGTTCCGTTCTCCAACACGACCCGCCAATGCTGTACAAGATCCTCCTGTTCCTCCTCGTCGTCGACAGCTTCGTGCTGTTGGCCGCCATCCTGATGCAGGCCGGGAAGGGGGGCGGCCTGGCCGCCACCTTCGGCGGCTCCAGCAGTTCCACCGACTCCATCTTCGGCAGCCGGCAGGCGGGGAATCTGCTCACCAAGTCTTCGTGGTGGGGCGGCGGGTTGTTCCTGGTTCTGGCCTTCCTGCTCTCGCTGGCATCGACGCGGAACAGTGCGCCGAGGTCCGTGCTGGACAACGCCTTCCAGCCGCCGGCCGCAGCCCCGGCCCCGATCGGCGCCGGCGAGACCAACAGCGTCGTGCCGCTGCAGACGGTCCCCGCCACGACCCAGCCGGCCGCGCCCGCGACGAAGACCCCTCCGCCGAACACCAAGAAGCCCTGACGGTGGCCACGCTCCAGTATCAGCCGGGGTTCCTCCTCCTCGAGGACGGAACCCTTTTTCACGGTACGCTACGCGGACCGGTTCCGCCGACCGTGGCCGAGGTCGTCTTCACGACCAATATGAGCGGCTACCAGGAAGTCTTCACCGACCCGTCGTACCGCGGCCAGATCGTGGTGATGACGGCGCCGATGATCGGCAATTACGGCGTGAACGACGATGACCCCGAGTCGTCGGGCGTCCAGGTGTCGGGCGTGATCGTTCGCGAACTCTCCGCTGCCTACTCGAGCTGGCGCGCGACGGGCGGCTTGCCTGGCTGGCTTCAAGAGGCGCAAGTACCTGTTTTACAAGATGTTGACACGCGCCGCCTCACACGTCACCTGAGAACAGTCGGAGTCATGCGTGGTGTGCTCGGCACTGGCGACGCACCGGCGGACGACGCCAGGGCGGCACTCGAGGCCTGCCCCTCGATGGCGGGGCTCGATCTCGCGTCCCGAGTCACGACGCGTGAGCCCTACACCTGGGGCGATCCGTCGGCGGCCCACCACATCGTGGCGTACGACTATGGGATCAAGCGCAACATTCTGCGCCTGTTCGGCGAGCGCGACTGCCGGGTGACCGTGCTGCCCGCCGATACGCCGGCGGCGATGGCGTTGGAGCGCGAGCCCGACGGTGTGTTTCTGGCGAACGGCCCGGGAGACCCGGCGGCCGTGGCATACGCGCCGCGGACGGTGCGGGCGATCGCGCAGGCGGGCGTTCCGATCTTCGGCATCTGCCTCGGCCACCAGATTCTCGGCCTCACTTTTGGCGGCGAAACCGAGAAGATGGCCTATGGTCACCGCGGGGGAAACCACCCCGTGAAGGAGTTGGCCACGGGACGAGTGCTGATCACGTCCCAGAACCACGGGTTTGCCGTGGCCGGGAACGAATCGGGCATTCCGGGAGCGCCGGAGCTGGCCGTGACCCACGTGAACCTGAACGACGGATCCATCGAGGGGTTGCGGCACAAGGAGTTACCGATTTTCGGCGTGCAGTACCATCCGGAGGCGGCTCCGGGACCGCATGACGCCCGACCGCTGTTCGACGAGTTCATGGACGTGGTCGGGAATTCCGGACCCCGAGGCGCTCCAAACTCTTGACACACAACGCTTAACGACCATAAGTTCGGGGAGCGCTCCGGCCTTGGAGCGCCTGACCCCGAGGCTCTTCAATGACCAAAGCCGATCTGGTTGAGTACGTCACGACGCAGATTGCCCGCACCGCCGGGCCGATGATTTCGAAAAAGGACTGCGCTCGGGTCGTCGATGCCTTTCTCGACGCGATCAAAGAAGCGCTGCACGATCAGAAAAACATTGAGGTGCGCGGGTTTGGGACGTTCAAGATCCGGCACCGCAAGACGCGCATGGCGCGCAACCCGCGGACCGGGTCGCCGGTGGAAGTGTCGGCGCGGCCGGTTCCGGTGTTCAAGCCCTCCAAGGAGCTGCGGGCGATGGTCGCGGACATCGAGATCGACGACGACGAGGGGTCCGCGAAATCGGTCCAGGCCTCCAAGGCCTAGTCGTTGCGCCGGTTACCGCATCGCCCCGTCGCTCGACGCCGGGGCGATTCGTTCGTACTGGAGGTGCAAATGCCGGTTCGGGCCGGTCGCGCACGGGAAGCGCTTACTTCGACGGGCCCGTTCCGGTAGCATTCGCCCTATGACGTTGCGCGTCCTGCTGTTCGCCTCCTACGCGGACGCACTCGGCGCCCCGGAGATCGACGTGGATCTGCCGGTGGGGGCGACGGTGCGCGATCTCGTGGCGTCGGTGCGGGCCCGCGGCGACGCCGGCCGACTGCCTCCGGCGCCGCTGGTTGCCGTGAATCAGCGCTACGCCTCGCTCGACACGCGCCTATCGGAGCGGGACGAGGTGGCGATCATTCCGCCGGTGGCGGGCGGCTGATGCGGAGCGCGATCGTCGACCGCCCGCTCGATGCACCGGCCCTGGTGGGCGAGGTGTCGAGCGCGGGCTGCGGAGCCGTGGTGCTGTTCGTGGGCACGGTGCGCGATTCGAACGACGGCCGCGCCGTGGCGGGCATCGAGTACTCGTCGTACCGCGCGATGGCCGAACGCGAGTTTCGCGCCATCCTCGACGAGGCGGCGGCCCGATTCCCCGGCGCGCGGGTGGCCGCCGAGCACCGGGTGGGCGCGCTCGCCCTGGGGGAGGCCAGCGTGGCGATCGCCGTAGCCCATGCCCACCGGGGCGCCGCGTACGATGCGTCGCGGTTCGTGATCGAGGAGCTCAAGCGGCGCCTGCCGATCTGGAAACGCGAGCAGTACGCCGACGGCACGCGGGAGTGGGTGCACGCCGGGCTCGCCCCGGCGCGACGGACGGAGCCGGCCGCATGAGCGACGCGCTGCGCGATCAGTTCGGCCGGAGCATCGAGTATCTGCGCATCTCGGTCACCGACCGCTGCAACTTCCGCTGTCTGTACTGCATGCCGGCCGAGGGGCTGGCGTGGCTGCCCAAGGCCGACATCCTGACGTACGAAGAGATCGCGGCCACCGTGGGCCAACTCGCGCCGCTGGGCCTGCGCCGGCTGCGGATCACCGGGGGCGAGCCGACCATTCGGCCCGATCTGGAGCGGCTGGTGGCGCAGCTGCGGGCCGTGCCGGGCATCGAGGACATCGCGCTGTCCACCAACGGCGTGCGGCTCGAGGCGCTGGGCCCCACGCTGCGCGCGGCCGGCCTCGATCGCGTGAACCTGAGCGCCGACAGCCTGCGCCGCGATCGCATCGCCGCCATCTCGCGGCGCACGCTGGCCTTCGATCCCGTGCAGGCGGCCACCGCCGCCGAGCGCGCGGGCCTCGATCCGGTGAAGCTCAACATGGTGGTGATGCGCGGCGTGAACGACGACGAGATCGAGGACTTCGCGCGCCTCACCATGGATCACCCGTGGCACGTGCGGTTCATCGAATTGATGCCGGTGGGCGAGATGCGCGATCTCACGTGGGAGCACGTGGTGCCGAGCGACGAGATCCTGGCGCGCATCCGCACGCTCGGCGCGCTCGAGCCGTCGGCGGGGCCGGCGCGCGGCAACGGGCCGGCGGTGTACCATGCGCTGGCCGGCGCCCGCGGCACGATCGGCGTGATCACGCCCATGACGCACACGTACTGCGGGTCGTGCAATCGCGTGCGGCTCACGGCGGACGGGCGGCTGCGGACCTGCCTGTTCGGCGACCACGAAGTGGATCTGCGCACGCCGCTGCGCGCCGGAGAGCCGCTGGAGCCGTACTTCCGCCGCGCGCTGGCCGAGAAGCCCAAGGAGCATGCGCTGCTGCAGATGCAGGTGGGCGGACTCCGCGCGCTCTCGCAGGTCGGGGGATAGGCCGAGGGGCGAACCGGTGGCGCCGCCCGAGCACGCCGGCGTGATCGGCGGTCATGGTGTCGGGCGAACGGGGCGCATCCGATCCGAACGGGGACCTCGCCGGTCCCCTTTACGCCGTGCGCCTGGCCGACGACGCGCGTCGCGGGAGTCGTCGTGGCGCGAGGGGCGCGCCGCGGTTCGAATCCGCGCGCGGCCGTCTCGCCGCGGCGTTGCTCGCGCTCGCGTACCGGAATACTATTCAACGGCAGTTCACTATTTCTTCTTCCCGATGGAATCATGGTCAATAAAATCACGGTGGTCGGCGCTGGGAACGTCGGCGCAACGACCGCTCAACGCGTGGCCGAGAAGCAGTTGGCCCGCACTGTCGTCATGGTGGACGTGGTCGAGGGCGTTCCGCAGGGTAAGGGGCTCGATCAGTGGGAGTCGGCGCCCATCGAGGGGTTCGACAGCCGCGTCATCGGCACGAACGGGTACGAGGAGACCGCCGGATCCGACGTCGTGATCGTGACCGCGGGCATCGCCCGCAAGCCGGGGATGTCGCGCGACGACCTGCTCAACACGAATGCCGGCATCGTGAAGCAGGTGAGCGAGCAGATCCGGAAGAGTTCGCCGAACGCCATCGTCATCGTGGTTTCGAATCCGCTCGACGTGATGTGCTACGTGGCCAAAGAGGTGACCGGCTTCCCGCGCGAACGCGTATTGGGCATGGCCGGTGTCCTCGATTCGGCGCGCTATCGCGCCTTCCTGGCCGAAGCGCTCGACGTCTCGGTGCGCGATATCCAGGCGATGGTGTTGGGCGGCCACGGCGACACGATGGTGCCCCTCATCTCGTACACGACGGTCAGCGGCATTCCGGTCACGCAGTTGATCGACCGCAGCAAGCTCGACGCGATCGTGGAGCGGACGCGCAACGGCGGGGCGGAGATCGTCAAGTACCTCAAGACCGGCTCGGCGTACTACGCGCCGTCGTCGGGCGCGGTGCAGATGGCCGAAGCCATCGTGCGCGACGAGAAGCGCATCCTTCCCTGCGCGGCGTGGCTCACGGGCGAGTACGGACAGAAGGGGATCTTCCTGGGCGTGCCGTGCAAGCTCGGGCGCCGCGGCCTGGAGCAGGTGCTCGAGGTGGAACTCACCGCGGACGAGCGCGCGGCGCTGGCCAAGAGCGCCGACGCGGTGCGCGAACCGATGAAGGCGGTCAAACTCTGAGCGCGACGGTCGACGCGGGACGCGGGACCACGGATTCCGCTTCCCGCGTCCCGCGTTCCGGACCTTTCACCCCGAACGCCCCTCCACAATGCGCTGGTTCGTCAATCTGTACCGGTCCACGATCGGCAAGAAGATCATCATGGCGGTCACCGGCCTGATCGGCATCGCCTTCGTGCTCGGCCACATGCTGGGCAATCTCCAGATCTTCATCAGCCAGGACAAGTTCGATTCGTACGCCGCGATGCTGCACGGGCCGCTGGCGGAAGTGGTGTGGGTGGTGCGGATCGTGCTCGTCGTGTCGGTGCTGCTGCACGTGCTCATGGCGTGGCAGCTCACGCGGCGGGCCAGGGCGGCGCGTCCCGTGGACTACCGCATGCGCGAGCCCCAGGTCTCGACGCTCGCCTCGCGCACCATGCGATGGGGCGGAGTGCTGCTCGCGGCCTTCATCGTCTTCCACATCCTGCACTTCACGGTCGGCGCCATCGATCCGGCCGGTGCGTTCCACGCCACCGACGCCGCCGGGCGCCACGACATCTACGACGACGTGGTGGCGAGTTTCCGCGTCTGGTGGGTGTCCGGCTTCTACCTGCTGTCCATGGCGTTCCTGGGGCTGCATCTGTTCCACGGCGCGTGGAGTTCGCTGCGCACGCTGGGCGTGGCGCGGCCCTCCGAGCATCCGCTGCACCGGCGCGTTGCCGCCGTCGTGGCCGTGGCCGTATGGCTCGGCTTCACCCTCGTCCCGCTCGGCGTGCTCGCCGGCATCGTGCACTAGCCATGGAACTCAAGTCGCGCATTCCGCCGGGACCCATCGCCGAGAAGTGGGACAAGCACAAGTTCGACGATGAAGCTCGTGAACCCCGCCAACAAGCGGAAGTACACGGTCATCGTGGTCGGCTCCGGCCTCGCCGGCGCGTCGGCCGCGGCGTCGCTTGAGCGAGCTCGGCTACCAGGTCAAGAGCTTCTGCTTCCAGGACTCGCCGCGGCGCGCCCACAGCATCGCCGCCCAGGGCGGCATCAACGCCGCCAAGAACTACCAGAACGACGGCGACAGCGTCTGCCGCCTGTTCTACGACACGGTCAAGGGCGGCGACTTCCGCTCGCGCGAGGCCAACGTCTACCGGCTGGCCCAGGTGAGCGTGCAGATCATCGACCAGTGCGTGGCCCAGGGCGTGCCGTTCGCCCGCGAGTACGGCGGCCTGCTCGACAACCGCTCGTTCGGCGGCGCGCAGGTGTCGCGCACGTTCTACGCGCGCGGCCAGACCGGCCAGCAGCTGCTGCTCGGCGCCTACCAGGCGCTGGAAGCGGCAGATCGCCGCGGGCGGCGTGACCATGTACCCCCGCACCGAGATGCTCGACCTCGTCGTGGTCGACGGCCGGGCCCGCGGCATCGTCGTCCGCGACCTGGTGACGGGCGAGATCGAGACGCCACCTGGCCGACGCCGTGGTGCTGGCGCACCGGCGGCTACGGCAACGTCTTCTACCTCTCGACCAACGCCAAGGGCTCGCAACGCCACGGCGACCTGGCGCGCCTACAAGCGGGGCGCGGCGTTCGCCAACCCCTGCTTCACGCAGATCCACCCGACCTGCATCCCGGTGAGCGGCGACCACCAGTCGAAGCTCACGCTGATGTGCGAGTCGCTGCGCAACGACGGCCGCGTCTGGGTGCCGAAGAAGGCCGGCGACAAGCGGCCGCCCGACCAGATCCCCGAGGCCGAGCGCGACTACTACCTGGAGCGCAAGTACCCGAGCTTCGGCAACCTCGCGCCGCGCGACATCGCGTCGCGCGCCGCCAAGGAGGTGTGCGACGAGGGCCGCGGCGTCGGCCCGGGCGGGCGCGGCGTCTACCTCGACTTCGCCGACGCCATCAAGCGGCTCGGCGAGGACGCGATCGCGCGAGCGCTACGGCAACCTGTTCGAGATGTACGAGCGGATCACCGACGAGGACCCGTACCAGGTGCCGATGCGCATCTACCCGGCCGTCCACTACACGATGGGCGGCCTGTGGGTGGACTACAACCTGATGAGCACCATCCCCGGGCTGTTCGTGCTCGGCGAGGCCAACTTCTCCGACCACGGCGCCAACCGCCTGGGCGCCAGCGCGCTCATGCAGGGCCTGGCCGACGGCTACTTCGTCCTCCCGCTACACCATCGGCGACTACCTGGCGCAGCACCAAGCTCGAGGCCGGTGGCCGCCGACCACCCCGAGTTGAAGGCCGCCGAGGCGGCGGTCGTCGCACGCACCACGCGCCTGCTGTCGATCGGCGGCAAGCGCACCCCGACGTCGTTCCACCGCGAGCTCGGCCAGATCATGTGGGAGCACTGCGGCATGGCGCGCAGCGCCGACGGGCTCGAGCACGCGCTGGCTGAGATCCCGGAGCTGCGCGAGGAGTTCTGGCGCAACGTCAACGTGCCCGGCGCCGGCGAGGAACTGAACCAGTCGCTCGAGAACGCCGGCCGCGTCGCCGACTTCCTCGAGCTCGGCGAGCTGATGTGCCTCGACGCGCTGCACCGCGAGGAGTCGTGCGGCGGCCACTTCCGCGAGGAGCACCAGACCGCCGACGGCGAGGCCAAGCGCGACGACGAGCACTTTGCCTACGTGGCCGCCTGGGAATACCGGGGCGACGGCACCGCCCCCGGCTCCACAAGGAACCGCTGGAGTTCGAGAACGTCCACCTGGCCACCCGGAGCTACAAGTGAACGTCACCCTTCACGTCTGGCGGCAGGCGGCCGCGAACGCGGCGGGCCGCTTCGACCGCTACGAGGCGCGCGACGTCAGCCCCGACATGTCGTTCCTCGAGATGCTCGACGTGGTGAACGAGGGGCTGATCGGGCAGGGCGAAGGAGCCGATCGCCTTCGACCACGACTGCCGCGAAGGCATCTGCGGCATGTGCGGCATGATGATCAACGGCAGCGCGCACGGCCCGATGAAGATGACCACCACGTGCCAGCTGCACATGCGCAGCTTCGCGGACGGCGACGAACTGTGGCTCGAGCCGTGGCGCGCCCGCGCGTTCCCCGTGGTCAAGGATCTCGTCGTCGACCGCAGCGCGTTCGACCGGATCATCCAGGCCGGGGGGTTCATCTCCGCCCCCACCGGCTCCGCGCCCGAGGCGAACAACCTCGCCATTCCCAAGCAGACGGCCGACGTCGCCATGGACGCGGCGGCGTGCATCGGCTGCGGCGCCTGCGTGGCGGCCTGCCCCAACGGCTCGGCGTCGCTCTTCACGGCGGCCAAGATCGCGCATCTGGGGCTGCTGCCGCAGGGCCAGGCCGAGCGCTACCGCCGCGCCCTCAAGATGGTGGCCCAGATGGATCTCGAGCACTTCGGCGGCTGCACCCTGTTCGGGGAGTGCCAGGAAGCGTGCCCCAAGGGCATCAGCATCGACTTCATTGCCCGGATGAACCGCGACTACCTGTCGGCGGTGGTCACCGAACGGGCGGAGAAGGCGCTGGGCGGGGCGGGGTAGCGCGCCAGGCAACGTGGACCCGCCCGGCGGGCCTCAGAGCCGGGGCAGCGTCACCCCGTGTTGCCCCTGGTACTTGCCCTTCTTGTCGGCGTAGGAGACCTCGGGGCCTTCCTCGCCCTTGAAGAACAGCACCTGCGCGATCCCCTCGTTGGCGTAGATCTTGGCCGGCAGCGGCGTGGTGTTGGAGATCTCCAGCGTCACGAATCCCTCCCATTCGGGCTCGAACGGGGTCACGTTCGTGATGATCCCGCACCGGGCGTAGGTGGACTTGCCCACCGTCACGGTCAGGATGTCCCGCGGGATGCGGAAGTACTCCACCGACCGGGCGAGGGCGAACGAATTGGGGGGCACGATGCACACGTCCCCCTCGAATTCGACAAAACTCCTCGGGTCGAAGTGCTTGGGATCGACGATCGAACTGAGGACGTTGGTGAAGATCTTGAATTCCCGGGCCACGCGCATGTCGTAGCCGTAGGAACTGACGCCGTAGGAGATGACGCCCTCCCGGACCTGCCGGCCTTCGAAGGGCTCGATCATCCGGTGCTCCTGGGCCATCCGGGTGATCCAGCGGTCGGACATGATGCTCATGGCGGGAATGGGGCGAGGGGAAGGGCGGCGCACCGGGCCGGCCGCGCGCCGGAATGTATCCGTTGGGCCGATGACCGCCAAGCGCGTCGCGGCGCGGCGCAATCCGGTTGACCCGTGTGGGACGGATGGATAACTTTTCCGCGCTGGAGTTAGTGAAAGTTTTCACGAAGTCCGGAGCGCCATGGACCGCACGTATTTCCCCGTCTTGCTCCTGCTCGGATTCGTCATCCTCACTGCGGTGGCGATGTTGGTGTTGTCCGCGCTGACGCTGCGCGCGCGCCCCACCCCGGTGAAGCAGACCCCGTACGAGTCGGGCATCCCGCCACTCGGCGACGCGCGCGAGCGGTTCTCGGTGAAATTCTACCTGGTCGCGGTGCTGTTCATCATCTTCGACATCGAGACGGTGTTCATGATTCCCTGGGGCGCGCACTACCGGGAGCTCTCGTGCCGCGTCCCGCTGGCCGCCTCGGGCTGCCCCGCCGGCCAGGCCTCGTTCTTCGGCCTCGGGGAGATGCTGGTCTTCGTCGCCATCCTCCTGCTGGGATTCATCTACGTGTGGAAGAAGGGTGCCTTGCAATGGGACTGACGCCACGGTCTGAGTCGACCGTCACCTATGCCCCGGCGTCGCAGGAAGGATGGGTCGCGACGAAACTCGACTTCCTGGTCAACTGGGCCCGCGCCAATTCCCTGTGGCCGATGCCGTTCGGCACGGCGTGCTGCGCCATCGAATTCATGGCCAGCGCCGCCAGCGACTTCGACCTGGCGCGGTTCGGCATGGAGCGCATGAGTTATTCCCCGCGCCAGGCCGACGTGCTCATCTGCGCCGGTCGCGTGCCGCTCAAGTTGGCGCCCATCCTGCGCCGCATCTGGCAGCAGATGCCGCAGCCGAAGTGGTGCATTTCCATGGGCGCGTGCGCCTCGACCGGCGGGATGTTCGACAACTACGCCGTGGTGCAGGGCATCGACACGATCATCCCCGTGGACGTCTACGTACCCGGCTGCCCGCCGCGCCCCGAGGGGCTGATCTACGGCATCATGCTGTTGCAGGAGAAGGTCATGAAGGAGCGCGCCGCCGACAAGACGCTGCGCCACGAGATCGAGCCCGATCCCAAGAGCCAGCTCTACATCCCGCCGTCGTTGATCGACCAGCTCTCCGAACCGTTCGGCAACTCGGTCCAGCAGACCCGGTCGGGCCTGTGAGCGCCGGGTTCCAGCCCGTGGTGGCGGGGAGCGCGAACGACCCCGGGGCGCCCGCGCCCGCCACGCCGCGCAACGTGCCGCTGGCCGGCGGCGCGCCCAATCCGTCGGCGGCGGCGCTGCAGGGACAGTTCGGCGATGCCGTGGTGCGCGTCCACGTCGTGCGCGGCGAGACGAACGTCGTCGTCGCCGACGCCCGGCTGCTCGACGTCGTCCGGTGGCTGCACGACGATCCGTCGCAGCGCTACGAATACCTGTCGGACGTGACGGCCGTGGAATTCCGCGACCCCGAGCAGCCGATCGAGGTGGTCTGGCACCTGCGCTCGGTGGCCTACCGGCGTTTCCTCCGCCTCAAGGTGGAGTTGCCCGGCGGCGCCGAGCTGACGGTGCCCAGCGTGTGGGACGTGTACAAGAGCGCCGACTGGTTGGAGCGCGAGTGCTACGACATGTTCGGCATCACGTTCGCCGGGCATCCCGATCTGCGCCGGCATGCTCATGTGGGAGGACTATCGCGAAGGGTTCCCGCTGCGCAAGGACTTTCCGCTGCGCGGCCGGTTCAGCCGGTCGGAGCAGCTGCGGCAGGCGCTCGGCGCGAACCCCGAAGCCCGCTACTCGATGGAGGAACTGTCGGTGGTGGATGCGTTCCGAGGATCTGCCCGAAGAGATGCGCCGGCGCCTGCGGGCCGGCGAGAAGGCGGGGGAATAGCGGCCATGCCGACGACCACACGCACGGTCGAAGTGGAGCTCTCCACCACCGGCCTCGATCGGCACGGGCGCCCGGTGCGCGTGCCGCTGGTGACCGATCAGGGCGGCCACGTGGTGCCGATGGAGGCGCCCGAGGCGCTGGAGCCCGACCTCGCGGGCGAGCACATGCTGCTCAACATCGGCCCGCAGCACCCCGCCACGCACGGCGTGCTCCGCCTGGTGCTGGAGCTCGACGGCGAGACGGTGGTGCGCTGCATTCCGCACATCGGGTACCTCCACTGCGGGTTCGAGAAGATCGGCGAGTACCGCACCTACAATCAGATCATTCCCTGGACGGACCGCGAGGACTACCTGAACTCGCCCGGCAACAACGTGGCGTTCGCGCTCGGCGCCGAGCGCCTGTTCGGGATCGAGATCACGGAGCGGTGCAAGGTGCTGCGCGTGATCGCCATGGAACTGTCGCGCATCATGTCGCACCTCGTGTGGTGGGGCACGACCTGCATCGACATCGGCGCGTTCACGCCGTTCCTCTGGCTGTTCGAGGAGCGCGAGACGGATCTACGAACTGCTCGACATGTGGATCGGCGCGCGGCTGACCACCTCGCTCACCCGCGTGGGCGGCATGGGCGCCGACATTCCCGACGGATGGATGGACAAGCTCACGCGGCTTCGTGCGCAGCTTCCCGAAGACGATCGACGAAGCCGAGCGGATGCTGTCGAAGAACGCGATCTGGGTGGGCCGCACGGTGGGCCTCGGCGTGATGTCGCCCGACGAGGCGCTCAACTATGGATTGTCCGGGCCCGATGCTCCGCGCCTCGGGCGTGGCCTACGATGTGCGCCGCGACTTCCCGTACCTCGACTACGAGACGTACGACTTCGACGTGCCCGTGGGCACCACCGGCGACGTGTACGACCGGTACCTCGTGCGGGTCGAGGAGCTGCGGCAGTCGGTGCGCATTCTCGAGCAGGCCATCGAGCGGCTGCCCGACGGCCCGGTAAACGTGGACGACCACGCGCGTCATCCTGCCGCCCAAGCACAAGGCCACGAGCGATATGGAATCCATGATCCATCACTTCAAGCAGGTGATGGAGGGGCCCCGGCCGCCGCTCGGCGAATGCTACGTGGCCGTGGAGAGCCCCAAGGGCGAGAAGGGCTACTACCTGGTATCCGACGGCACGCCCAAGCCGGTGCGCTGGCGCATCCGGCCGCCGTCGTTCGTCAACCTGTCCGCCATCCCCAAGATGGTCGAGGGGCACTTGCTGTCGGACGTGATCGCGATCAACGCGAGCATCGACATCGTCATGGGAGAGATCGACCGGTGAGCACGCGAGAGATGGGCGGCGTGGACGCCCCCGCGGACACGTCGCACGGCACGCACGCCGCGTCCTACGCGCCGGTGTTCGTCGGGGCGGCACGCGCGCGCCTCGACGCGCTCCTCACCCGCTACCCCTCGAAGCGGGCCGGGCTGCTGCCGGCGCTGTGGATGGTGCAGGAGGCCCGCGGCTGGATCAGCGAGGAAGCGATGGCCGAAGTCGCCGGCGTGCTGGACCTCACGCCGGCGGACGTGAAGGGCGTGGTCACCTTCTACACCATGTATCACCAGCACCCGGTGGGCCGGTACTTCGTCCAGGTCTGCACCACCTCGCCCTGCGCCGTGTGCGGCGCCGAGGGCGTGCGCGACGCCTTCCTCCGCCACACCGGCTGCGAGGAGCTCGGCGTCACCTCCGGCGATGGCAAGTACACGGTGATCGAGGTGGAGTGCCTGGGCGCCTGCGGATTCGCCACGCCGGTGATGATCAACGAGCAGTTCCTGGAATCCGTGACCCCGGAGAAGATTCCGGACATCCTGGCGAGTCTGGCCTAATGGGATACCCGCACACGCCGCACGACCGCGAGGCGCTGGTGCTGTCCAAGCACTTCGGCGACCCCGAGCGCGATCACGCTCGACGGCTGGAAGAAGCGCGGCGGCTACCGGGCGCTCGAGACCGCGCTCGGCATGGCGCCGCTGGAGATCGTGAACGTCGTCAAGGATTCGGGGCTGCGCGGGCGCGGCGGCGCCGGCTTCCCGACCGGCCTCAAGTGGTCGTTCATGAAGCTCGACGACGGCAAGCCGCACTACCTCTGCTGCAACGCCGACGAGTCGGAGCCCGGCACGTTCAAGGACCGCGAGATCATGCGCTGGACGCCGCACGCCCTCATCGAGGGGTGCGCCATCGGCGCCTACGCGATCGGCGCCGAAACCTGCTACGTCTACATCCGCGGCGAATTCACCGATCCGCTCGTGCGCATGGAGGCCGCGCTCCGGGAGGCGTACGCCGCCGGCATCCTCGGCGCGAACGCGATGGGCAGCGGCAAGACGATCAACGTCTACGTCCACAAGGGCGCCGGCGCCTACATCTGCGGCGAAGAGACGGCGCTCATGAATTCCATCGAGGGGCGCCGCGGCAACCCGCGCATCAAGCCGCCGTTCCCCGCCGTGTCGGGCGTGTTCGGCCAGCCGACCACGATCAACAACGTCGAGACGCTGGCCGCCGTGCCGCACATCCTCAACAACGGCGCCGCGTGGTACAAGACGTTCGGACGCGCCGGCAACCCGAAGAGCACGGGCACCAAGTTGTTCTCGGTGTGCGGCAACGTCGCAGCGCCCCGGCAACTACGAGGTGCCGCTCGGCTTTCCGTTCAAGGACTTCCTCTACGACCTGTGCGGCGGGCCCAAGCCGGGCCGGCGGTTCAAGGCCATCATCCCCGGCGGCATCTCGGTGCCGATCCAGACGGCGGCCGAAGCCGAGGCCAGCTTCATGGACTACGAGGGCTTCGTGGAGCAGGGCACGATGCTCGGCTCGGGCGGCGTGATCGTGATCGACGACGCGCAGAACCTCGTCAAGCAGATCGCCCGGGCGGCCCGGTTCTTCGCCCACGAGAGCTGCGCCCAGTGCACGCAGTGCCGCGAGGGCACGGCGTGGACGACGCGGATCCTCGAGCGGATCGTGGCCGGCGACGGATCGGCCGAGGACCTCGAGACGCTGCTCGAGATCGCCGACAACATGACCGGCAAGACGATCTGCGTGCTCAGCGACTCGTGCGCCGTGCCGGTGGTGTCGGGGCTCCAGAAGTTCCGTGGCGATTTCGAAGCGCTGATCAAGAAGCAGACGGTCCTGATGGTCCCGGCGGTGGCGTAAATGGCCGAGCCGACGGTGATCCACCTGACGATCGAGGGGCGCGCGGTCGCGGTGCCGGCGGGCACGTCGATCCTCGAAGCGGCCAAGACGGCCGGCGTCCTCGTGCCGCACTACTGCTACCACCCCGGACTCCCCGTGGCCGGCGTGTGCCGCATGTGCCTGGTGGAAGTCGAGAAGATGCCCAAGCTCGCCCCCTCCTGCGCCACGGCGGTGGCCGAGGGGCAGGTGGTGCACGTCCACTCGCCCAAGGCGCTCGAGGCGCGCAAGGGCGTGCTCGAGATGCTGCTCATCAACCATCCGCTCGACTGCCCGATCTGCGACCAGGCCGGCGAGTGCGAGCTGCAGGACTACACGTACCAGGAAGGACGCGCCGAGGGCCGGCTGCGCGACGGCAAGCGGTTCAATCCCGTGGAGGACTTCGGCGGCGACGTGATGTACGTGGCCAACCGCTGCATCCTCTGCACGCGCTGCGTGCGGTTCATGGACGACGTGGCGCACGACGCGGCGCTCAACGTCAGCGAGCGCGGCGACCGCGCGCTGATCGGCAAATTCGAAGGCAAGGACCTCACGCATCCGTGGGCGGGCAACGTCATCGATCTCTGTCCGGTGGGCGCGCTGCTCTCCAAGGACTTCCTGAACAAGGTGCGGGCCTGGGAAGTGGATCGCACGGCGTCCATCTGCCCGGGCTGCTCGCAGGGCTGCAACATGATCGTGGAGACGCGCGACAACATGGTGGTACGGCTCCGGCCGCGGCCCAACGACGCCGTGAACCAGTACTTCATGTGCGACCAGGGCCGGTTGGACTATCGCTGGATGAATCGCCAGGACCGCGTGGAACTGCCCATGGTGCGGCAGGGGGCCACGCTGGCCGCCGCCGATTGGGACGCGGCCCTGGCCGCCGCGGCCGCGCTGCTCGACGGCAAGCGCGCCTATGTGCTCGCGTCGCCGGGCCTGCCCAACGAAGCCCTGTATCTGCTCTCGCGGCTGGTGCGCCGAAGACGAGCGGGGCGGGCGCGTTCCGCGTGCGGCACGGGCGACGAGGCGCCGCTGCCCGGCGTGCCCGATCTGGCCCGCCGCGCGGATCTGCGCGGCCAACGCGCGCGGCGCCGAGCTGCTCGGGCTCGCGCGCCGGCCGGCGCCCGCTGGCGCGATCTCCGGCGGGGCGACGTGCTCGTGGTGGGCGACGAGGAGCTGGCCGGCCTCGACGCGCCCGACGTGGCAAGAGCGGGTGCGATCATCGTCGTGGGCACGACGCTCCCCGCGTGGGCGCGGCACGCCGCGTCGGTCGTGCTGCCGATCACCAACGTGGTGGAGGAGGAGGGCACGTTCACCAACCTGCGTGGCCGCGTGCAGCGGTTCCGCCAGGCCAAGTCGGGCCCGGGCTTCGCGCGGCCGAGCTGGCTGCGTGCTCGCCGACCTGCTCGCCGCGCTGGGCGAGCCGGCCCCGTATCTCCAGGCCCACGAGGTCTTCGCCGCGCTGGCGGCGTCGCATCCGGAATTCGCCGGCATGTCCTACGATGCGCTGGGGCTCAAGGGCGCGCTCGTGGCGAGCGCCGTCCGCGGGGGCCGTGGCATGAACGCGCTCCTCCATCCGCTGCTCCAGGTGGCGAGCCCCCAGCTTCCGCCCGCCGTCCATCTCGGTGTACCTCGTCGCCACGGTGGTCAAGATCGTGGTCGTGTTCGGCGTCTACATGACGGCCGTGGCGCTGCTCACGCTGGCCGAGCGCAAGGTCTCGGCGTGGATCCAGGACCGCCACGGGCCAAATCGGGTGGGGCCGAGCGGCCTGCTCCAGCCGGCGGCCGATGGGCTCAAGAACTTCATGAAGGAAGAGACGTATCCGGGGCAGGCGAACCTGCCGCTGTTCATGCTCGCGCCGGCGATCGCGTTCGTGCCGGCGCTGCTGACGTGGTGCGTGATCCCGTTCGCCTCGCCCGCTGCCCACGCCGTGGGGGCTGATCGACATGGTCGTGGCCGCCGCTGCCGGTGGGCTACCTGTTCATCCTCGCCATCTCGTCGCTGGGCGTGTACGGCATCGTGCTCGCGGGGTGGAGTTCCAACAACAAGTACGCGCTGCTGGGCGGCCTGCGGTCGAGCGCGCAGATGGTGTCGTACGAGATCGCCATGGGCATGTCGCACGATCCCGGTGCTGCTGCTGTCCGGCAACGTGGCGCTCAACGACGATCGTGCGGCAGCAGGCGCGCGGGCTCGTGGAACGTGCTCGGACTGTCGATCGCGTTCCTGATCTTCCTCGTGGCCGCGTTCGCCGAGACCAACCGGCTGCCGTTCGACCTGCCCGAAGCGGAGTCGGAGCTGGTCGCGGGCTATCACTCGGAGTACAGCGCGATGAAGTTCGCCATGTTCTTCATCGCCGAATACGCGAACATGGTCACGGCGAGCGCGCTGATGGTCACGCTGTTCTTCGGCGGCTGGGACATTCCCGGCGCACTGGGACGTGCGCGCCGTGGAGCGTGTGGAAGACGCTGGCCACGGGCGGGTTCTTCGGCGTCAAGGTGCTGTTCTTCCTGTTCTTCTTCATGTGGATCCGCTGGACGCTGCCGCGGTTCCGCTACGATCAGCTGATGGCGCTGGGGTGGAAGCTGCATGCTGCCGCTCTCGCTCGGGCTACATCGTGGTGATGGCGGGCTCGATCCTCGGGCTCGACGCCGCCGGCGTGGCGCGCGGGTCGTGGCGGTTCGGCGTGGCGCTGCTCGCGCTCAACGTGGTGCTCGTAGTGATCCTGTTCTTCCTCATCGATCGCGGCCGGCTGATCAGCCCCGCGTATTCGAGACTCGACCAACGCCACGTCGACCGCCTGCAGGCCATGGCCGCGCGCTCGTCGCTGACGGCGGAGGGGCGCGACTGATGGCCATCGGCGTCAAGGTGCTCGACCGGCCGATCGAGCAGACGAGCTACATGCGGGCCACGCTCAAGGGCATGGCGCTCACCGCCAAGCATCTGCTCAATCCGCAGAAGGTGACGACGCAGTATCCCGAGCAGAAGAAGTCGCTGTCGCCGCGGTGGCGGGGCACGCACCGCATGCTCACCACCGAAGACGGGAAGGCGAAGTGCGTGGCCTGCGGGCTCTGTCCGTCGATCTGCCCGGCCAACTGCATCAAGCTGGTGCCGGGCGAGGACGAGCAGGGCAATCGCTATCCGCTGCTGTTCGAGATCGACGAATTCCGATGCATCTTCTGCGGGTATTGCCAGGAAGTGTGCCCGGAGGAGGCGATCCACGTCGGGCGGCACTACGAGAATTCGGAATACAGCCGCGAGGGGTTCGTCTACGACCTCGAACGCCTGACGGCGCAGACGCATCCGGTGTGCGAGATGTGGGACCCCGCCGACCCCAAGGGGGAGTGATGCCCGACGCCCCGTCGATGTTCTACACGTTCCACTTCTACCTGTTCGGCCTCATCGGCGTCGTGTCGGCGCTGGTGTTCGTCACGCGGCGCAGCCCGGTGGCGGCCGCGATGTGGCTGGTCGTCGTGATGTTCAGCCTGGCGGCGCTGTACGTCCTGCTCGACGCCGAGTTCATCGGCGTCATCCAGGTGCTGGTCTACGCCGGCGCGATCATGGTGGTGTTCCTGTTCGTCGTCATGCTGCTCAATCTCGGGCAGCCGTCGCAGACGGCCGACGCCCGCGCGGCTGGGGTGGACGCTCGCCGCCGGCGCGGTGGGCGTGGCGCTCGTGGCCGAGCTGTTCACGCTCGTCCACGGCGCGTCGGCCGCCCCCTACACGCTGCCCGCCGGCTACGCCGCGGCGCAGATCGCCACGCAAGGCGCCATCGCGCCGTTCGCCGGCGCGCTCTTCCACGAGTATCTGCTGGCCTTCGAACTCACGAGCGTGGTGCTGCTGGCCGCGATCGTCGGGGCCGTGGTGCTGGGAATCCGGAGGGCCGATGCTCGCTGAGTCGCTGTTCTTCTCCGCCGTGCTGTTCGCGATCGGCGTGTTCGGCGTGCTCATCCGCCGGAATGCCATCATCGTGTTCATGTGCGTGGAACTGATGCTCAACGCCGTGAACCTGACGTTCATCGCCTTCGCCCGTGCCTACGGCGCCGGGGGGCAGGTGTTCGTCTTCCTCGTCATGACCGTTGCGGCGGCCGAAGCCGCCGTGGGCCTCGCGATCATCATCGCGCTCTTCCGCCACCGGCACACGGTCGACCTTCAGAACATCAACCTGCTGAAGGGCTGATGCTCCTGCAAGCTGCCGCCTCCCCCGGCGTCCATCCGCTGGCCGGCACGATCGCCGCCTGGATGTGGGCCCTCCCGCTCCTGCCGCTCCTCGGGTTCCTGGTCAACGGCGTCCTGTCGCTGGTTCCGGTGGCGCACTTCGGGCCGGCCGATCCCGGCGCGGCGCCCCACGGGGCCCCCGGCGCGGGCGGCGCCGGCGCGCACGACGATGGGCACGGGGCGCACGCGGCCACGCGCCATCGCTTCGCGGCGATCACGAGCGTCGTCGGCCCGGGCGTGCTCGTGGCCGCGTTCCTGCTCGCGGTCGCGATCTTCCTGGCTATGCGCGCGCTGCCGGACATGCCGGCGCCCTTCGTCCAGCGCTACTTCTCCTGGATGCCCGTGGGCGACCTGTCCATCGACGCCGCCTTCCGCCTCGACCAGCTGTCGATGGTGATGGTACTCGTGGTGACCGGCGTCGGCATGCTCATCCACCTGTTCAGCGTCGGGTACATGCGCGAGGACCCGGGGTACCCGCGCTACTTCGCCTACCTCAACCTGTTCGTGTTCTTCATGCTCGTGCTGGTGCTGGGCGCCAACTACCCGCTGATGTTCATCGGCTGGGAAGGCGTGGGCCTCTGCTCGTACCTGCTCATCGGCTTCTGGTTCAGCGAGAAGGCGAACGCCGACGCCGGCAAGAAGGCGTTCATCGTCAACCGCATCGGCGACTTCGGGTTCCTGATCGCGATGTTCCTGCTGTTCGCGAACTACGGCACGCTCGACTTCGGCCAGCTGCAGGCCGCTGTCGGCGCCAGTTCGTCTTCGGCGGCGGCGCTGATCACGACGATCGCCCTGTTCCTCTTCCTCGGCTGCACGGGCAAGAGCGCGCAGATCCCGCTCTACGTCTGGCTCCCCGACGCGATGGCCGGCCCGACGCCGGTCTCCGCCCTCATCCACGCCGCCACGATGGTCACGGCCGGCGTCTACCTGGTCGCCCGCAGCAACTTCGCTGTTCGCGCCGGCGCCGGTGGCCGGGCTCACCGTGGTCGCTCGTCGGCGCCGTGACGGCCCTGTTCGCCGCCACGATCGGCCTCAAGCAGTGGGACATCAAGAAGGTGCTCGCGTACTCCACCGTCTCCCAGCTCGGCTACATGTTCGTGGGCGTCGGGCGCGGGGGCCTACGCGGCCGGCATCTTCCACCTCATGACGCACGCCTTCTTCAAGGCGCTGCTGTTCCTCGGCGCCGGCTCGGTGATCCACGCGATGCACGCGGCCTACCACCACACCGGCAACCACGACGACGCGCAGGACATGCGCAACATGGGCGGGCTCAGGCGGCACCTGAAGATCACCTGGGTGCTGATGTGGATCGCGACGCTCGCCATCGCGGGCATCCCGCCGTTCTCCGGCTTCTTCTCCAAGGACGAGATCCTGGGCACGGTGTTCGCGCGCGCCCAGGGCAGCACGCTCGCCCAGGCCACCTGGCTCGGCGTGCCGGGCACCGCCGTGCTGTACACGGCGTACGCGCTGGGGCTCGCCGCGGCGCTGCTCACCGCGATCTACATGACGCGCCTCATGCTCTACACCTTCCACGGTCCCAACCGGACGGGAGAGCGGGAGCGCGAGCATCTGCACGAGGCGCCCTGGATCATGACCGGCCCGCTCGTCGTGCTCGGCATCCTCGCCGCCGCCGGCGGCTGGTTCAACCTGCCGGACGTCGTCACCCACGCGCTGCCGCTCGGGCCCACCGGGCTGCTCGACCGCTGGCTCCATCCGGTCGTCGGGGCCGGCACCGCGCAGGTGATCGGCGCAGGCGCCGAGGTGGCGCCGGCCACCGAAGGGCTGCTGATCGCGGTGGCCGTCGCGATCGCCATCGCCGGCATCGCCACCGCCCTGGTCGTGCTCAAACCCGCGTCGCTCGTCCCCAAGTCGCAGGCCAAGCCCGAGGAGGGCTTCGACCGCGTGCTCGCCAACAAGTACTACGTCGACGAGCTCTACGACGCCACAATTGTCAAACCAGTATACGGCGTGTCGCGCAACGTGCTCTGGCGCGGCGTCGACGCCGGATTGATCGACGGGCTGCTCGTGAACGGGAGCGCCTGGGCGGCGCGGTTCGCCGGCTGGGTCGGATCTCAACTCCAATCCGGTCAACTCGGCACCTACGCGTGGGTGCTCGTCCTGGGCGTCCTGCTCGTGCTCGGCGCCTTCCGCCACGCGGTGCTCCCATGAACGCGTTCCTGACCTCCATCGGCTACATGCACTGGGTCCTCCCGGCACTGCTCGCGGTGCCGGCGGCGGGCGCCGTCGCGATCTGGCTGCACGGGCTGCCGGGCGGCGCGCCCGGCGGCGACGACGTCGCGTCCGGCACGGCGGCCGCTCCGCGCTTGATGGCGCTGGGGACGTTCGTCGTGGAATTCGTGGTGTCGCTCGGCCTCTGGTGGTCATTCGACCCCGCCGCCGCGGGGTGGCAGGCCATGGTCAGCGTCCCGTGGATTCCGACGTGGGGCATCAGCTTCACGATCGGCATCGACGGCATCTCGCTGATGATGATCCTGCTCACCACGTCGGTGATGGTGCTGGCGGTGCTGGGCGGCTGGACGAGCATCCGCAAGCGGACCCACTCGTATCTACGCGCTGCTGCTCATCCTCACGGCGGGCATGCTCGGCGTGTTCATGGCGCTCGACCTGTTCCTGTTCTACGTGATGTGGGAAGTGATGCTCGTGCCGATGTACTTCATCATCGGCGTGTGGGGCGGCGACCGGCGCATCTACGCGAGCCTCAAGTTCTTCCTCTACACGATGGTCGGCTCGCTGCTCATGCTCGTCGCCATCGTGTACCTCGGGCTCGCCGCCCGGTCGCGGATCACCGGCATTCCGAACTTCGGCTACGACGCCGTGCTCGCGGCGGTCCGGTTCTCACCGGCTACCGACGCTCTGGCTGTTCGGCGCGTTCTTCCTGGCGTTCGCCGTCAAGGTGCCGATGTTCCCGTTCCACACCTGGCTGCCCGACGCGCACGTCGAGGCGCCGACGCCGGGCTCGGTCGATCCTGGCGGGCATCATGCTCAAGCTCGGAACGTTCGGGTTCCTGCGGCTGCGCCGTGCCGCTCTTTCCCGCCGCGGCCACCGACCCCACGGTGCGCGGCATCCTCCTCACGCTCGCCGTGATCGGCATCGTGTACGGCGCGCTCGTCGCGCTCGTCCAGCCCGACTTCAAGAAGCTCGTCGCGTACTCGTCGGTCAGCCACCTCGGCTTCGTGATGCTCGGCATCTTCGCGCTCACCGTGCAGAGCGTGCAGGGCGCGCTGATGGTGATGATCAACCACGGCATCTCCACCGGCGCGCTGTTCTTCCTCGTCGGCATGATCTACGAGCGGCGCCACACGCGGCTCATCGACGACTACGGCGGGCTCGCGCGCGTGGTGCCGATGTTCTCGGCCGCCGCTCACCCTCGTCGCGCTCAGCAGCATCGGCGTGCCGGGCACCAACGGGTTCGTGGGCGAGTTCCTCGTGCTGTCGGCTCGTTCCGCGTCGTATCCGGTGTTCGCCCTCGTCGCGACGACGGCCGTGATCTTCTCGGCCGCCTACCTGCTGTGGGCCATCCAGCGCATCCTGTTCAACACGTTGGACAAGCCCGCCAACGCCCACATCCCGGACCTCAACCGCCGTGAGGTGGCGCTCCTCGTGCCCCTGCTGGCCGCCATCATCTGGCTCGGGGTCTATCCCCAGCCGGTGCTGCGGCGCATGGAGCCGACGGTGCGAACGGTTCGTCGCAGACCGTACAGGCGCGGCGCAACGATGACCGACGACGTCGGGAGGGATCCGCTGATGCCTCCCGTTCGATCTCGCCGTCCCGTCGCAGCTCATGGCGGCGCTCGGCCCCGACCTCGTGCTGATGGGCGGGGCCATGCTGCTCCTGCTCTTCGGCCGCCTGGCGCCCCGCGCACAGCGGCCATCACGCAGCGTCGGCATGGCCAGCCCTGGCGCTCGCCGCTCGCTCACCGGCGGCTACGTCGTGTGGAGCCTGTTCCAGCAGCGCACGGCCACCGCGGGCCCGATCGCCGTCGACAACTTCCGCTGGATGGCCGACGTCGTCATCCTGCTCGGCACCGTGTTCGCGATCGCGCTCACGATCGACGACAACGACCGGATGGACGCCACGGTGGCCGAATCGCACGTGCTCATCCTGCTCGCCTCGGCGGGCATGATGCTGCTCGCGGCCGCCCAGGACCTCATGATCGTGTTCCTCGGCATCGAGTTGATGTCGCTGTCGGTCTACGTGCTGGCCGGCATCAACCGGCGCAGTGCGCGCGGCGGCCGAAGGCGGCGCTCAAGTACTTCCTGCTCGGCGCCTTCGCCACCGCATTCCTGCTCTACGGCATGGCGCTCGTGTACGGCGCCACCGGCGCGACCAACTTCGTCGACATCGCCGACCGGGTGCACCGCGCTCGGCCTCGCGCACAGTCCGCTGCTGATCATGGGCGTGGCGCTCATGCTCGTCGGCTTCGGCTTCAAGGTCGCGGCCGTGCCCGTTCCACATGTGGGCGCCCGACGTGTACGACGGCGCGCCGTCGCCGATCACGGCCTACATGGCCGCCACGGTCAAAGCGGCGGCGTTCGCCGCGCTGCTGCGCGTCTGGCTGCGAGGCGTTCCCGGGCTGCCTACGTCGCCTGGCACCCGGCCGTGGCCGGCCTCGCCGTCGCCACGATGCTGGTCGGCAACGCCGTCGGGCTCGCCCAGCGCAACATCAAACGCATGCTCGCCTATTCGAGCATCGCGCACGCCGGGTTCCTGCTCGTCGCGCTCGCCGGCGGCAGCGCGCAGGCCGGCAGCGCCGTCCTGTTCTACCTCCTCGCTGTACACGCTCGCCACGTTCGGCGCTTCGCGATCATCGTCGTGACGTCTCGCGGCCGGCGACCGCCCGGTCATGATCGACGACTTCTCCGGCCTCTGGTCGGTGCGCCCGTGGCTGGCCCTCGGCATGGGCGATCCTGCATGCTGTCGCTGCTCGGCTTCCCGATCTTCGGCGGCGCCGGTTTCTTTGCCAAGTGGTACGTGCTGCAGGCCGCCCTCCAGGCGCCCGCGCCGCAGATCACGCTCGCCGTGATCCTCGTGCTCGACCACGGTCGTGTCGGCGGGCTACTACCTGTACGTGGTGATGGTCATGTTCATGAAGCCGCGCCCCGACGACGCGGCCGACCGTGCGCCGCACGCCCGCCCTCACCCGGGTCGTGGTCGTGGTCACGGTGCTGGCGATCCTGGCGCTCGGCGTCGTACCCGACGAGACCGTGCGGCTACGCACGGGTCGGGGCCATCAACGCGCCGCCGGTGGTCCTGCCACGGAACCTGCCGCGGCCCGTCGCGCCGTCCCCGTAGCCCGGCGGCGGCCACGCGCACGGGGGACGGGGCCTGCCGCGGCCCCGTCCGCAGTTCGAGGAGTCCGATGACCGTTGCAGCAGGCATCTTTCGCGAGTACGACATTCGCGGCGTGGTGGGGCAGGACCTCACCACGGAAGCGGCGCGCGCCGTGGGCGCCGCCTACGCGCGGTACCTCGCCGAGCACGGCACGCACGGCCCCCTGGTGGTGGGGCGCGACAACCGGCCCAGCGGGCCGGCGCTGCGCGACGCCCTCGTGGACGGCGTGACGTCGAGCGGCGTCGACGTGATCGACATCGGCGTGGTCCCCACGCCCGTTCTGTACTGGAGTCTCAACCACCTGGATGTCGTGGGCGGAATCCAGATTACCGGCTCCCACAATCCGCCCGAATTCAACGGCTTCAAGATCTGCCGCGGCACGGCCTCGGTGTACGGCACCGAGATCCAGGCGCTGTACCGCCTCACCCAGATGCCCGGCGGCCTCCCCCCCCGCGGCGCCGGCTCCGTCCGCACCGCCGCGCTGTTGGACCGCTACGTGGACGACATCGTGACGCGCACCGGCCCGTTGCCGCGCCGCGTGAAGATGGTCTACGACTGCGGCAACGGCGCCGGGGCTCTGGTCGCGCCGCGCCTGTTCGCCCGGCTGAACGTGGACGCCCACGGCCTGTTCTGCGAAAGCGACGGCACGTTCCCCAACCACCACCCCGATCCCACGGTGCCGGAGAACCTCGACGCGCTGATCGCCGCCGTGCGCGCCGGCGGCGCCGAGTTGGGCGTCGCGTTCGACGGCGACGCCGACCGCATCGGCGTGGTGGACGACACGGGGGAGATCATCTGGGGCGACCGCCTGCTGCTCGTCTACGCGCGCGACGTGCTGGAGCGCACGGGGCGCGGCCAATCCGTGATCTTCGACGTCAAGTGCTCGCAGGCGCTGCCCGACGCCATCCGCGCCGCGGGCGGCGAGCCCGTGATGTGGAAGACCGGCCATTCGCTAATCAAGGAGAAGATGAAGGCGCTGCACGCGCCGCTCGCGGGCGAGATGAGCGGGCACATGTTCTTCGGCGAGGGCTTCTACGGCCACGACGACGCGCTCTACGCCGCCGCCCGCCTGCTGCGCATCGTGGCCGGCGCCGGCCGCACGGTGCGCCAGCTGCTGGCCGACGTTCCGGCCTACTTCGCCACCCCCGAACTCCGCATCGACTGCGCCGACGATCGCAAGTTCGAGGTCGTGGCCCGCGCCGTGGCGCACTTCCGCGCCACCCACGATGTGATCGACGTCGACGGCGTGCGCGTGTTGTTCGGCGACGGGTGGGGGCTCATCCGCGCCTCGAACACCCAGCCGGTGATCGTGGCCCGGTTCGAGGCGCGCACGCCGGAACGCCTCGCCGCCATTCGCGGGGAAATGGAAGGATGGCTCCGCGCGCAAGGCGTGCGGGTGTGACGTGAACGCCCGCCGGTGGCTCGTGTTCGCCGTCGTCGCCGGCGCGCTCACGCTGCTCGCGGCGCGCGGGGTCTCGCAGGTCTATGCCGGCTATCGATGGTACCGCGCGGTGGGCGCGCTCTCGCTCTGGGAAGCCCGCCTCACCGCGCTCGTGATGCTGCGGGTGGCGGGCGGGCTCGCCGTGGGCCTCTTCGCGTTCGCCAACGTCTACGCCGTGCGCCAATCCGTCGTGTCGCTGGTCCTCCCGCGCCGGGTCGGAAATCTCGACTTCGGCGAGGAGGTGTCCAGCCGCACGCTCACGGGCATGACCGTCATCGTCGCGATCGGCGTCGCCGTGCCGCTGGCCCTCGCGCTCCGGGACTGGACCGGGTTCCTGCTCGCCCGTGCCGGCCACCCGTTCGGCGAGAGCGACCCGTACTTCAACGCCGATCTCGGCTTCTTCACCTACCGGCTGCCGTTCGAGCGCTCGCTGTTCGCGTGGGCCACGGCCAGCGTGTGCTGCGTGCTGGCCGTGGTCGTGTTCCTATACGTGCTCACGCCCGGGCTGCGCCTCGAACGCGGGCGCTTGCACGTATCCGAATACGTGCGGCGCCATCTGGCGGTCCTCGCCGGCGTTCTGATCCTGCTGCTGGCGTGGCACTTTCGGCTGGAGATGTACGGCCTGCTGATCGAGGGGACCGGGCCGGCCGGGGCATTCACCGCCCTCGATCACCGCGTGGGAGTGCCCGGCGATCTCGTGCTCGCCATCGTCACGCTGGCCGCTGGCTTCATCGTCATCTGGGCCGGATGGACCGGGCAGCGGCGCCTGGTGTTCACGGCCGTGGCGGCCGTGGTCGTGACCGGGATCATGACCCGCGACATCGCGCCGTTGATCGGCAGCCACTTTCCCGACGAGGCCGACCCCGTCCTGCGGGAGCGCCCGTACGACGCCACCAGGGCCGGCTACACGCGCCGTGCCTACGGCGTCGATCGCGTGGTCGTCGGCGACGCCGGCGACGCGTACCAATCCCTCGCCCAGGCCGCGGTCGGCGTTCCGGCCTGGGACGCGATCCCGCTGGCCCGCGCCGTCGAAGCGCAATCGCGCTTGAGCCCCGGCGCACGGGTCGGATGGACGGCGGGGCCAGACGGCATCGTCGGCGTCGTCACCTCCCCGCAATCGCCCCCCGACCCGGGCGAAGCCGCGCCGGTCGGCATCGCCGTGCGCACCCTCGCCTCGGCCGCCGACGACCGCGGCATGCCCGCGCGCCTGCCGGAGCCGGGCAGCGACGACGATGCGATCGTGCTCGGCGCCTCGATCGTGCTCGATTCCGCGTCCGGATACGTCGTCGTCCCCGACTCGGCGCGCCGCATCACGGGCGTGCCCCTCGACCAGCCGCTGGAACGGCTCGCCGAAGCGCTGAGCGTGCGCAACCCGCGGCTCTGGCTGCAGGAGCTGCCCGAGCCGGGCCCCGTGCTCGTCACCGTGCGCGACGCGCGCGACCGCGTCGGCGCGCTGGCTCCGTTCTTCGCGCAGGCCAGCCGCGTCGTCCCGCTCCTCGCCGGTGATTCGCTGTACTGGGTGGTCGACCTCTACGCGGCGTCGTCCAGCTATCCGCTCAGCCAGCGGTTCGTGATCGACGGCGACACGCGCAGCTACTTCCAGCACGCTGCCACCGCGCTCGTCCTCTCGCAGACCGGCCAGGTGTGGATCGTGCCCGACAACGCGCTCGATCCGATCGGCGCCACGTGGGTCGCCCGATTCCCCGCGCTGTTCGCGCCCCGCGCCGCCGTCCCCGCCGACGTGCTCGCGGCCCTGCCGCCGGCGGTCGACGCGGCCCGCACCCAGGCGCTCGCCTTCGGCCGCTACGATGCCCGCGCCAACGGCGGCCGCCCCATCCACCTGCCCGTGGTCGACGGCGCCGACAGCAGCCTCGCCGCGCAATGGCCCGTGTTTGCGCGTGCCGACGCGCGGACCACAGCCATCGAGATCCCGATGCTCGACCAGGGCGAGCGCGTGCGCGGGGTGCTCTTGAGCGAGGGCGGGCCCGATCACCGCACGGTGTGGCAACCCGCGGCAGGCGCGAGCGGCCCGCTCTGGCGGGCCGTGCTCGATCGGCTCGCGGCCGCCGACAGCGCCGAGCGCGCGCCGAACGTCAGCGCCGTGCACGGCGTGGTGCGGGCGTTCATGATCGGCGACCGCGTGGCCTACATGCAGCCCATCTATCAATGGACGCCGGGCGCCGTTCCCCGCCTGCTGCACGTGGCGTATCTGACGGGCGATTCGGTGCGCGTGGCGCCGTCGCTGCGCGGGGCCAGCGGCGTCGTGATCCCGCGGCCCGCCGCATCGCCGGCCTCACCCGCCGAAACCCGGCGCCTCACCGCGCAGCTCTACGAAGACATGCGCCATGCGCTCCAACGCGGCGATTGGCTGGCCTTCGGCCGGGCGTTCGACGCACTCGGACGCCTGCTCGGCGTGCGCGTGCCATGAGCGGCGGCCGCGGCGCCCATACCGCCATTGTCGCCCTCGGCGGCAACGCCCTCGCCCCGGCGGGCGAGCGGTCCACCGTGTACGACCAGTTCCGGCACACGCGGGCGAGCCTGGCCCCGATCGTCGACCTTGTCCTCGCCGGCTGGCACGTGTGCATCGTGCACGGCAACGGCCCGCAGGTGGGCGACGAGCTGGTGCGCAACGAGATCGCCCGCCGCGACGCCAGCCCGCTGCCGCTCGGGGTGCTGGTGGCGGAAACCGCCGGATGGATCGGCTACATGATCCAGCAGTCGCTCGACAACGCGCTCCGCCGCGCCGGCCATCCGCGTGACGTCGTGACGGTGATCACCCAGGTGCACGTGGACCGCGCCGATCCGGCGCTCCGCGCGCCGACCAAGTTCATCGGGCGCGCCCTCACCCCGGCGCGCGCGGCGCAGGCGGCCGCGGAGGGGTTCCCCGTGAAACCGGACGGCCGCGGGCGCCTGCGCCGTGTCGTAGGCAGCCCGGTCCCGCTGGCGGTGCACGAGGCCGGCGTGGTCCGGCGGCTCCTCGACGCGGGCACCGTGGTGATCGCCTGCGGCGGCGGCGGGGCGCCCATTTACGAGGATCCCTCGCTAGGTTGGGAGGGGATCGACGCCGTGGTCGACAAGGACCTGGCGGCGGCCGTGCTCGCGCGCGATCTCGGCGCCGAGCTGCTGCTGATTCTCACCGACGTGGACGCGGTGTACGCCGACTGGGGCACGCCCCGCCAGCGGCCGCTCGCGCGCCTCACGGTGGCTGAAGCGATTCGCATGGAGGGCGCGGGGGCGTTCGGCGCGGGCAGCATGGCGCCGAAGATCCGCGCCGCAGTGGACTTCGTGCGCCGCACGGGCGGCCGCGCGATCATCACCGAGCTGAGCCGGGGACGGGACGCGGTCCGCGGGGACGCCGGAACGACCATCACAGCGGAGCAGGCGTGAACATTCACGAATATCAGGCGAAGGAAATCCTGCGCGCCCAGCGGCGTGCCGATCCCGCCGGGGGAGGTCGCCACGACGCCCGACGCAGGCCGAAGCGATCGCCAAGAAGTATCGGCACGACGGTGGTGGTCAAGGCGCAGGTGCACGCGGGCGGCCGCGGCAAGGCCGGCGGCGTGAAGTTCTGCCAAGAACCCCGCCGAAGCCCGGGAAAAGGCGGCCGCGATCCTCGGCATGCAGATCAAGGGGCTCACCGTCGAGAAGGTGCTCGTCGACCGCCGGCCGCGGACATCGGCACCGAGGCGTACGTCGGCATCATTCGTCGATCGCGCCACCAAGAAGCCGGTGTTCATGGTCAGCGCCGCCGGCGGCATCGACATCGAAGAAGTCGCCGCCACGACGCCGGAGAAGATCCTCTAGCATCCGCGTCGACACGCGCTACGGCCTGCTGCCGTATCGAGGCGCATGCGAGCTCGGCTTCTTCCTGTACGACGACGT
The DNA here is from genome assembly GCA_963729495.1 of uncultured Gemmatimonadaceae bacterium. Lineage (GTDB taxonomy): Bacteria > Gemmatimonadota > Gemmatimonadetes > Gemmatimonadales > Gemmatimonadaceae > JAGWRI01. Next base: position 1,296 of record CAVSOM010000024.1, on the reverse strand, counting down.
CGAAGCAGGCGCGCGCGGCCGCGAAGATCATGCAGCAGCTCTACGCCGCGTTCATGAGCGCGGGCTGCTCGCTGGCCGAGATCAACCCGCTCGTCATGACGCCCACGGGCGAGGTCGTCGCGCGTCGACGCCAAGATGGTGATCGACGACAACGAGCTCGACCGCCGCCCGGACATCGCCGCGCTGCGCGACGAGAGCGGCGAAGAGCCGAGCGAAGTCGACGGCGCGCAACGCGAACCTCACGTTCATCAAGCTCGACGGCAACGTCGGCTGCGTGGTCAACGGCGCCGGCCTCGCGATGGCGACGATGGACCTCGTCAAGTACTACGGCGGCGAGCCGGCCAACTTCCTCGACATCGGCGGCTCGTCGAATCCCGAGAAGGTCGTGAACGCGCTCCGCATCATCACCGCCGACCCGAACGTGAAGGCGATCCTGTTCAACATCTTCGGCGGCATCACGCGCACCGACGACGTGGCCAACGGCATCGTGACGGCCACCAAGGCGAATCCGCTCAAGGTGCCGATCGTGATCCGCCTGACCGGCACCAACGAGGAGATCGCCGTGAAGATCCTCAAGGACAACGGCTTCTCGGCATCGACCGACATGGACGAAGCGGTGAAGAAGGCCGTCGCGCTCGCCAAGGGAGGGAAGGCCGCATGAGCATCTTCATCGACAACAACACCACGGCTGCGTGGTGCAGGGCATCACCGGCCGCGACGGCTCGTTCCACGCCAAGCAGATGATGGAGTACGGCACCAAGGTCGTCGGCCGGCGTCACGCCGGGCAAGGGCGGCCAGAAGTTCGAGGGCACGGTGCCGATCTTCAACACCGTGGCACGACGCGGTGGACGCGACCGGCGCCAACACGCAGCGTCATCTACGTGCCGCCGCATGTTCGCGGCCGACGCGATCATGGAAGCGGCCGACGCCGGCATCAAGCTCATCGTCTGCATCACCGAAGGCGTGCCGGTGCTCGACATGACGCAGGTGTATCCCGTTCGTGACGGAGAAGGGCGCCCGGCTCATCGGCCCGAACTGCCCGGGGCTCATCACGCCGGGCCAGTCGCAAGGTCGGCATCATCCCCGGCCGCATCTGCACGCCGGGCCCCGTCGGCGTCGTCAGCCGCTCGGGCACGCTCACGTACGAGATCGTGTACCAGCTCACGCGCGCCGGCATCGGCCAGACCACCTGCGTCGGCATCGGCGGCGACCCGATCAACGGCACCAACTTCATCGACTGCCTCGCGGCCTTCGAGGAGGATCCGCACACGAAGGCCGTGGCGATGATGGGCGAGA
>CAVSOM010000023.1:0-80453 GCA_963729495.1 uncultured Gemmatimonadaceae bacterium | reverse complement strand
ATGGTCACCACGCCAACGACGAGGCCCAGTTCGCCGAGCTCAAGACGCAGGGCGAACTGAACAAGATCGCCTGGGAGTTCGACGTCCAGACCATGAACGAGGGGCCGGGCCACATTCCCATGCACCTCATCAAGGAGAACATGGACAAGCAGCTCGCGTGGTGCGACGAGGCCCCCTTCTATACGCTGGGCCCGCTCACCACCGACATCGCGCCCGGATACGACCACATCACGAGCGCCATCGGGGCCGCGCAGATCGGATGGTACGGCACCGCGATGCTCTGCTACGTCACGCCCAAGGAGCACCTCGGCCTGCCCAACCGCGACGACGTCAAGGCCGGCGTGATCGCGTACCGCATTGCCGCCCACGCGGCCGACCTCGCCAAGGGGCACCCGCGGGCGCGCGCGTGGGACGACGCGCTCTCCAAGGCGCGCTTCGAGTTCCGCTGGCGCGACCAGTTCCACCTGGCGTTGGATCCGGTCACCGCGATCGCCTATCACGACGAAACGCTCCCCGCCGAGGGCGCCAAGGTGGCCCACTTCTGCTCGATGTGCGGCCCCAAGTTCTGTTCCATGCGCATCTCGCACGACCTGCGCGACCAGGCGGCCCTCATCGAGCGCGGGCTCCACGACAAGGCCGACGAGTTCCGCGCCGCCGGCGGCGAACTGTACCTGCCGGCGCGCGAACCGTCCGCGGTCGGGGAGGGCTGAGCGGTGGCCCCGGGAAATCGCGCGGCCGGCCTCGCGGCGGGCATCGATCCGTGGCTCGCGCTCGACCGGCTCCGCGCCGCCGCGCCGCTGGTGCACAACATCACGAACTACGTCGTCATGAACAGCACCGCCAACGCGCTCCTCGCCGTCGGGGCCTCGCCCGCCATGGTGCACGCCGTCGAGGAGGTGCAGGAGTTCGTGGCCATCTCGCGCGCCCTGGTCGTGAACATCGGCACCCTCTCGCCGCGATGGGTGGAGGCGATGCGATTGGCCGCGGCGCGCGCGGTGGCGGGCGGCATTCCCTGGGTGCTCGACCCCGTGGGCGCGGGCGCCACGTCCTTTCGCACCGAGGCGGCCGCCGCACTGGCGTCCATGCACCCCACGGTCGTCCGCGGCAACGCGTCGGAAATCATGGTGCTGGCCGGCGCCGTCGGCGCGGCGGGCAAGGGCGTGGACAGCGCGCACTCCACCGCCGACGCGCTCGCGCCGGCGCGCGCCCTGGCCGCGCGCACCGGTTCGCTCGTCGCCATGACGGGCGTGGTGGATTACGTCACCGACGGCGCGCGCACGGTCTCGATCGCGAACGGGCATCCGATGATGGCGCGCGTCACGGGGCTCGGCTGCACCGCGACCGCGCTCGTCGGCGCCTTTCTCGCCGCTCACGACGACCGGTTCGCCGCGGCCGTTTCGGCGCTGGCCGTGCTGGGTGTGGCGGGCGAGCTGGCCGCCGAGCGGTCCCCCGGGCCCGGATCGCTGCAGGTCCACCTGCTCGACGCGCTCTACCGCATGGATCGAGAAACGCTCAAGCAACGCGCGCGGATCGCCGAGGTGGCGTGACCGGCCGTCCGCCGGTCGCCCTGGGGCTCTATCTCGTGGTGGGCGCCGACGTCACGCGCGGCCGCCCCGTGCGCGACGTCGTGTGGGCCGCGGTTGCCGGCGGCGCCACGGTGGTGCAGCTCCGGCGCAAGGACGGGCGCACGCGCGAGTTCGTGGAGGAGTCCCGCGCCCTGCTCCCCATGCTCCGTGCGCGCGCGGGTGCCGCTGATCGTCAACGACCGCGTGGACGTGGCGCTCGCCGTGTGCGCGGACGGCGTTCACGTGGGGCAGGACGACATGGACGCGGCGGACGTGCGCCGGCTGGTGGGCGGCGCGATGATCGTCGGGCTCTCCGTGACTTCGGTGGACGAGGCGCGGTGCGCCGACCCCGCGCTCGTGGACTACGCGGGCGTGGGCCCGGTGTTCGCGACGCCGTCCAAGCCCGACGCCGCGCCGCCGCTCGGGCTCGACGGCACGCGCGACGCGTGCCGCGTGCTGCGCATGCCGGCCGTGGCCATCGGCGGCATCGACGCCGGCAACGCGGCCGGCGTGCTCGCCACCGGCGTGGCGGGCATATCGGTGATCTCGGCGATCTGCGCGGCCGACGACCCGGAGGCCGCGGCCCGGGCGCTGGCCGGCCTGGTTCGCGCCGCGCGGCACACGAGCGGGGCGGGGCGGCGATGAGCCGCCGGCCGGCGCCCAACGTGCTCAGCATCGGCGGTTCCGATCCGTCGGGCGGAGCGGGCATTCAGGCCGACCTCAAGACGTTCGCGGCGCTGGGCGTCTACGGGTGCGCCGTACCCGCGGTGCTGACGGCCCAGAACACGGTCGAGGTGTCGGCGGTGCTGCCGGTGCCGGCCGAGTTCGTGCGGCGGCAGCTCGATGCCCTGTTCTCCGACGTCCGCGTGGCGGCGGTCAAGATCGGGATGCTTGGCACGGCCCGGAACGTGCGCGCTGTGGCCGCCGCGCTTCGTGAGTACGCGCCGCCGTTCGTGGTGCTCGACCCGGTGCTTCGCGCGAGCACGGGCGGCCGGCTCGCGGTCGCGGGCCTGGCGCGCGTGCTGCACAAAGAGCTGCGATCGGTCGCGACCGTCGTCACGCCCAACGCCGAGGAAGCGGGCGCCCTGCTGGGTTCGGCGCCGCCGCGCACGGTGCGCGAGGCGCGCCGTGCCGCGCAAGGGCTCGTGGCCGCCGGATGGCGCGCGGCGCTCGTCACCGGCGGCCACCTCGATTCGGGGGAGTCCGTGGTGGACCTGCTGTACAATGGGCGCAGGATGCGCGAACTGCGCGGGCCGCGCGTTGCCGGGTCGGGCGCGCATGGCACCGGGTGCACGTTGTCGTCGGCGATCGCCAGTCTGCTGGCCCAGGGACGGGGACTGGCCGTGGCGTGCGCCGAGGCGCGGGCATTCGTGGCCGAGTCCATTGCCCGGAGCGAGGAGCTGCGGGTGGGCCGCGGGGTGGCGCCGGCGCATCCGCTTGGCGCGCTCTGGGAACGCGGCGCGCGCTGAGCGTATCGCCGGTGCTCGCCCCTGCCGTACATTACGAGGGCGGCGCCGGTCCCGGCCGCTCCGCGCCAACCGGCGCGCATCCGCGCCTTTCGCATGCCTGAACAGCCGCCCGTCAACAAGTGGGTCGTGGCCGCCAGTGTCATGACCGGCACGATCATGGCGGTGCTCGATTCGAGCATCGTCAACGTCGCGCTCCCCGACATGCGCGGCACGCTCGGCGCCACGGTGGACGAGATCACCTGGGTGGTCACGGGCTACATCCTGTCCAACGTGATCATCATGCCGATCGTCGGCATGCTCAGTTCACGCTTCGGGCGCAAGAACTTCTACATGGTCAGCGTGGCCATGTTCACGCTCGCCTCCATGGCCTGCGGCCTCTCGGCCACCCTCGGCGCCATTATCGTGTGGCGCATCGTCCAGGGCATCGGCGGTGGCGTGCTGATCACGGTGTCGCAGGCCATTCTGCGCGAGACGTTCCCTGCCGAGGAGCAGGGATTGGCCATGGGCATCTACGGCATGGGCGTGGTGCTCGCGCCGGCGTTCGGCCCCACGCTGGGCGGGTGGATCACCGACCAGTACTCCTGGCCGTGGGTGTTCTTCATCAACATCCCGATCGGCATTCTCAACCTGGTGCTCGTGAGCCGGTTCATTGAGGATCCGGTATACCTCGTGCGCGCCAGGGGGCGCATCGACTGGAGCGGGCTGGCGCTGCTCACCGTGGGGCTCGGCGCCTTGCAGCTGATGCTGGAGGAAGGGCAGACCGACAACTGGTTCGACTCGACGTTCATCACCTGGCTGGCGGCGATCGCCGCGGTGGGGCTGGTGGTCTTCGGGTGGCGCGAGCTGCGGTCCGACACGCCGGCCGTGGACCTGCGGTTGTTCAAGATCGGCGCGTTCACGTCGGCCACGACCATCGGCGGCATTCTTGGGCTCGGGCTGTACGCCGCGCTCTTCCTGCTGCCGCTCTTTCTGCAGAATCTGCTCGGTTACAGCGCCATGGAATCGGGGCTCGTGCTGATGCCGCGCGGGCTGGCGATGGCCGTGGTGATGCCGATTGCCGGCCGCGCGTACAACCGGCTGGGGCCGCGCGTTCCTGGTCGGCGCCGGGCTGGTGGTGAGCGCCTATTCGTTCTGGGCCCTCACCGATCTCACCAGCAGCGTGGGCTTCTGGGATCTCTTCTGGCCGCAGATGTGGCAGGGCGTGGGGTTCGGCCTCATCTTCGTGGCGCTCAGCACCGCCGCGCTGGCCACCATCGAAAAGCCCCGTATGACCGCGGCGGCGGGCCTCTACAATGTGGTGCGCCAGGTGGCGGGCAGCGTGGGCGTGGCGCTCTCGGCCACCGAACTCACGAGCGGCATGTCGCGCTACCACGACGTCGATCAGTTGGCACCTGACGGCCACCGACCCGGCCACGCGGTCGTGGCTCGCGATGGTGACGGCCGGCATGCGCGCCGCCGGCGCGGACGCGTTCACCGCGGCCCAGCGCGCGCTCGCCGTGCTCGACGGCATCGTGTCGCAGCAGGCCGCCGTGCTCGCGTACAACCACGTGTTCGAGTTGATCACCCTGCTGTTCGTGATCTCGGTGCCGTTGGTGCTCTTCCTGAAGGGGGTGGAGCATGCTGAGGGCGTGGCGGTGGGCGTGGGAGAGTAGGACAGTACGACAGTAGGACAGTAGGACAGCGGGGGAGTCAGGCAGTCGGGCAGCGAAACGGCGAAACGGCGCGCCGCGCGTGGAATTGATTGCGGGATCGCTCGGCGATACCATTACACTCGGCGGACACCCCAACGAGGACCGCCGATGGCCGTTACCGCAAAGCTGTCCCGCAGGCTCTACGAAACTCTCGGAGACGAGGCGGCAGAGGCAATGGTAGGCTGGATGGAATCCGTGGAACGGAACCGCGCCGAACTGCGCGAAACCAGCGACATGGCGTTCGCGAGAATCGACGCGCGCTTCGGGGAAATGGAGGCCCGCTTCGACGCGAAGCTCAACCAACGGATCGGCGAACTGCGGGAGGAGATGCACGCCGGCTTTGGGCGCCTGGAGCGCGATATCATGCGGGTCGAGGCCAAGATCGACCAGCGCTTCGCCGACCTCATCAGTGGTCGTTCACCTTCTGGGTCGGCTCCACAATCACGCTGGCCGGCGCCGTCGTCGTCCTCTCCCGTCTGACGCGCTGATCCGCCGTTCTTCCGACCTACCGACCTACCGTCCTACTGCCCTACTCTATATCAGTACTTGACGACGCTCGGGTCTACTTCGTCCGACCAGGCCAGAATTCCGCCCACCAGATTCCGCGCCCGCGTGAACCCCAGGTGCCGCAGCGCCTGCACCACCCGGCCGCTGCGCGACCCCGACCGGCAGATCACCACGATCTCCCGCGCCGGGTCGAGACTGGGAATGGCCGCCTCGAAGCTCCCCATCGGAATGAGCCGAGCGCCGGGAATCGCCGCGATCTGCAGCTCCTGCGGCTCGCGCACGTCGATCAGGTCGAAGTCATCGCCGATCCGGAGTTTTTCCGCCAACTCGACGGGCGTGATATCCCCGACGGGCACGGTGGCCGCATGGGCGACTTGTGGATCCGGCACGGAGCAGTACTCCTCGTATTCTTCCAGGTGGGTGATCGTCCGCGTGCCGCACGCCGGGCATTCGGGGTCCCGGTTCACGCGCACCGTGCGGAACTGCATGTCCAGCGTGTTGATCAACAAGAGACGGCCGGCCAGCGTCTCGCCGATTCCCAACAACAACTTGATGGTCTCGGTGGCCTGGATGGTCCCGATCAGACCGGGCAGCACGCCCAGCACGCCCCCCTCGGCGCAGCTCGGCACCATTCCCGGCGGGGGAGGTTCTGGGAAGAGACATCGATAGCATGGCCCGTCCGCGGTGGCGAACACGCTCGCCTGGCCCTCGAACCGGAAGATGCTTCCGTACACGTTCGGCTTGCCGAGCAGCACGCACACGTCGTTGGTCAGATAGCGCGTGCCGAAGTTGTCGGTGCCGTCCACGATCACGTCGTAGCCGCGCGCGATCTCCTCGGCGTTGGCCGCCTTGAAGGGCGTGTCGTACATCTCGATGTGCACGTGCGGGTTGAGGTCGCGCAGCCGATCGCGCGCACTCTCCACCTTGGGGTGGCCGATGGTGGACGTGCCATGCACGATCTGGCGCTGCAGGTTGCTGGCGTCCACCACGTCGAAGTCCACCAGGCCCAGCGTGCCCACGCCGGCCGCGGCGAGGTACAGCGACGTGGGGCTGCCCAGCCCGCCAGCGCCGATGAGCAGCACGCGGGAGCCCTTGAGCCGGCGCTGGCCGTCGATGCCCACGTCGGGGAGCAGCAGGTGGCGCGCGTAGCGCCGGATCTCGTCGTGGTCGAGGTCCGGCGTCTCGCGCCTCGTTTCGTCCCGCGTTCCGATGGTCGATGCCATGGCGTTCATTCCTCAGCCGCCGGCCGTGGCCGGCACGATCGTCCCCTCGCCCCCTCGTCCCCGTCCAGCACCACGGCGGCGAACCCGCCGCTCCAGCGGACGCCGTCGTCGTTCAATCAAGACAAGACGAAGGGATACCGTTCCCCACGGTCGTCGCGCAAGCGGGGCCCGTTTGAGGATACCGCTCGGCGCGTCGGGCGACCACCCCGCCCAGCGTCGCCGCGTCGGGCAGGCGTGGGTCCGCATACTCGTACGGCGTTACGAGCGCCGATCGCGCTCGCGGTGGGCACCGCAATGATGGGCGCATCCCCGCGGCGCCGACGCCATCGTGGCCGGCAATGCGTGGCACGGTCGGCCGGCGGGGGGCGGGTGGACGTGCCGGTGGTGCGCGCGTGCCCACGCAAACGAACGAGCCGGCTCTTCACTTTAGAAGAGCCGGCTCGCGTCATTGTCGCCTTGACTCAGTGTATCGGTTCGCCCTTGTCCACCTGCGGCAACCCGTTCGCCATCCAGTCCGGCATCGGCTTGCCCATCAGGTAGTGATCGAAGAACTGCTTCATGCGGATCGCGAAATCCTTCTGGTCGTCGCGGTCGGTGAGGTTGTGCGGCTGCCCGGGGTACGACAGGAAGATCACCTGCTTGCCCTGCTCCCGCGCCGCGTTGAAGAACTGCAATCCCTCCACGTAGTCCACCGCGTTGTCGTCGCCGCCCTGCAGGATCATGAACGGCGTCTTGATGTTCTTCACGTGGAAGATGGGCGACTGGTCGAGGAACATCTTCGTGTCCGTCCACGGGTCCACGCCCTCCCCGAGCCGCACCTGCCCCACGGTGGTGATTCCCTGCTGCACGGTGCCGGTGCTCTTGTACAACTCGTCGTAGAAGCTGGTGAGGTTGGTGGGCGGCGCCCCGGTGACGACGGCCGCGAAGATGTCGGTCTGCGTCACCGTGAACGACGACTGGTAGCCGCCCCAGCTGTGGCCGTGCAGGCCGATGTGCTTGGGATCGGCGTAGCCGGCCGCGATGACGGCCTTGACCGCCGCCGTCAGGCAGTCCACGGCCGACGTGCCAGGTTTCCCGATCTCGTATACGATGTCGGGCTGCAGCACGGCGTACCCATTGCTCGCGTACATCCCGATCTGCGGGCTGTCGGCGTACCCCGGAATGGGGAAGTTGTGGTGCGTGTTGGACATGATCTCGTAGAACTCCACGAGCGTCGGATATTTCTTGCCGGGCACGTACCCCGCGGGCAGCGTGAGCGTGGCCTGCAACGCATGCCCGAACCGGTCCTTGTAGTCGATCAGCACCTTGCCGGCCGACCAGGCGTACTCCGACAGGATGGGCTCGGCGTCGGTCACCTGCTTCGGCGACGCGAACGTGGTGTCGGTGGCCCAGAAATCGGGGAACTCGTTGTAGTCCTGCTCCGTGAACACCACCCGGTTGGCGTCGGCGGCCCGCATCGCCTCGCCCACGTTCTTGTCTTCCCAGATGAGCGGCTGCGGCGGCTGGCCGGCGGTCACCCGCCAGTAACCGAACTTCTTGCTGCGCACGCCGTACGCCGTGAGCGTGACCGCCTGCGTGAGATCCACCGCGGCCGTGTCCGGCCCCGTGCCGCCGCCCCCGAACCCACCGCCGCCGCCGCCGCGCCCACCGCGCCCGCCGGCGCCCAGTCGCACGATGCGGAACTGGATCTGCTGCGCCCGGCCCACCCCCGCCGTGAGGTCGGTCTCCTTGCCTCCGTCGAGCGGCACCTGCCACACGTCGTACTTGTCGTACAGCAGCACGGACTTGCCGTCCCTGGACCAACCGCCCAAGCCCCAGATGGGCAGCTCGTAGGCGTGATCGTCGTCGGTGTTGACGTACGTCCGGCCCGGCACGAGCGACGCGTCGAGCGTCACCGCGCGGCCACCGGCGAGATCGAACGCGCGCACCTGGCGGTCCTTGAGATACAGGAACCAGCGCGAGTCGGGCGACGTGCCGTACGTGCGCGAGAGCGCCTTGTCGATGAGCGTGCGCGCCCCGGTGGTCACGTCCACGCGGTACAGATCGGCGCGGCTGGCGCCCCACTGCACCTCGCCGCGGTACGTCGCGTCGTTGCGGCCGATCGCGTCCTTGAAGTCGGCCGTCGGCGTGACGGTGCGCATGGAGTCGTCGCCGAGCTGCACCAGCTTGCCGCTCCCCACCAGGATCACGGCGGGAAAGGTCGCTCGGCGCAGTTGCTGGATCTGCACGATCTGCACTGATTGCGGCGTCTGGTCCTTCCAGTGCCAGATGTCCACGTTGGCCTTGTTCGAATCGGCCGCCGCCACCTCGGGCTCCTGCGGCTTGACGCCCACGAACAGGCGCGAGCCGTCGCTGCTCCAGCGCGGCGCCGCGTACTCGCTGAGCACCATCCCCTTGGGGAACGACGCATCGGCCGACGGGTCGTAGGTGAACGGCGTGCCGCCCCCGCTCGCCACGCCGATCCAGGCCAGCAGCACGTTGGCCTTGTCCTTCATGCCGCGCACCTTGTCGCCGCGCAGCACGGCCAGGTTGCGGCCGTCGCTGCTCCAGGTGAGTTGATCGAAATCGGCCTGGGCGGTGTTGAGGGCGCGCGTCTCGCCGGTGGCGGGGTCGAGCAGATACACGCCGTTGCCCAGCCGGTCCGTGGCCTCCACGGTATAGGCGAGCCGGTTGCCCGCGTCGTCGAATTCGTACTGGTTCACGTTGCCGATGTTGCGCACGACGCCGCTGTTCATGTCGCGCACGAGGAGGTCGGCCCCTCCGCCCCCGCCGCCGGCCGCCGCGCCGCCTCCGCGGCCGCCGCGTCCACCGCCGGCCGCCGCCGGGGCGGCCGCCGCGCCCGCGGGCGGAGCGAGCTTGACGGCCAGCCAGCGCGAGTTATCCGAGAACTTCCATGACGCCGCGCCGGGAACGTCGGTCTTGTCGTCCGTGGCGAGGTTGAGGATTTCGAGATGCGGCACCGCCGGTTCCTCGCCGGCTCCCGCGGCGGCTCCGCGAGCGCCGGGCGTCGGCGCGCCCCGCCCGCGGCCCCCACGCCCGGCCCCCCCACGACCCTCCGGCGTCACGAGGTACGCGGCCCACCGCGAATCGCCCGAGAACGACGGCCCATTGCCGCCGCCGGCGCCCCCCCGTCCGCCGCCCCCGGCGGCCCCTCGGCCGCTCGCGTCCGGCCCGCTGCCCACGACGACGGTGTAATCCTTCGACCCGTCGAACGCCTTCACGTGGAGGATGATCTGCCCCCCCTCGTTCGGCGTGTACGTGAACGTCATCCATTTGCCGTCCGCCGAGAGGGCGGGCGAGGTAATGCGATTCCAACGGCCGAAGTCTTCGAGTTCGAGGACCTTGCCGCCGTCGGCGGGCTTGGCGAGCGCGCTGGCCTGCCGCGCCGATGGCGACGCCGCGGGACCGGACTGCGCGCGAACGCTGACGAACGGGGCCACGACGAGCGCAATCGCGAACGCGCGGCGGAGACTGTGGGCGTGACGCATGGTGGGATCTCCGAACGGGAGGGAATACGAACCACGGTCCGAATGTGGCACGCGGCGCAGCAACCGGCTACGACGCATGGGCACCGATGGTGGAGGGGCTGCTGGCCGCCTCTCCCGCGCGCGCCGTCCGCCGCCACGGCGTTCCCCGCGGGCCGTGGATTGCATACAGAAGTGTACGCCGTATCTTGGCGCGGTCGCACTCGCCCATCACCCGAGCCCGCCCGCCGATGCCACTCCCCGCCGCCGTCCGCCACGCCGCCCGCCGCCTGTCCCGCGCCCCCGCCTTCACCGCCGCCGCCGTCCTCACCCTCATGCTCGGCATCGGCGGCGCCGCCGCCGTGTTCACGGTGGTGAACGGCGTGCTGCTCCAGCCACTCCCGTTCCCTCGCCCCGACCGGCTGGTCACGCTGTCGCACACGCTGTCTGTTTCCGGCATCGCCCGCGTGGACCAGTCCGACGCCACCTACCTGCTGTACCGGCGCGAAAACCGCGTCTTCACCGACATCGGGCTATACGCACCGATCTCGGCCAATATCCAACTGGCGGTCGCGTCCGCCGGACCGGGCGCGACGCCGCAACGCGTATCGGGTGCGCTGGCCACGCCGAGCCTGTTCCGCGTGCTCGGCGCCGAGTCGGTGCGCGGACGCGCATTCGCCGACGCCGATGCCGAACCCGGCGCGCCCCCCGTGGCGCTCATCTCACGGGGGCTGTGGCAATCGACGTTCGGGTCCGATCCGGCCATCGTCGGACGCCATCTCGACGTGGACGGCATCGACCGCGAGATCGTGGGCGTCGTGCCGAATGCCGTCGATCTTCCCGGCGAGCACGCGGCGCTCTGGCTGCCGCTGCTGTTGGACCCCGCGCCCACCAACTCGGCGGCGTTCGACTACACCGGGATCGCGCGGTTGCGTGACGGCGTCACGATCTCGGCCGCGGCGGCCGACCTGCAGCGCCTGCTCCCTCAGGTGCCGGTGGTGTACCCGGGCCGACTCACCGCGGGGGCGATCGCGGCGACGAAGATGCGCGCCGTGGTCCAGCCGCTGCGCGACGAGGTGGTGGGTGGAGTGGCGCGCACGCTGTGGGTGGTGCTCGGCGCCGGCGGCGTGCTCCTGCTCCTCGCCTGCGCGAACGTCTCCAACCTATTCCTGGCCCGCGCCGAGGGCCGGCATCGCGAGTTCGCGGTGCGCCGAGCGCTCGGCGCGGGGCGCGGCATGCTGCTGGGGGACTCGCTGGGCGAAGCGTGCATTCTCTCGCTCGTGGGCGGAGCGCTGGGCATCGGATGCTCCGCCGCCGCGGTGGCGCTGCTGCAGCGGCTGCCGATGGGGGCCGCCGTGCCGCGGCTCGGCGACGTGCGCGTGGACGGCACGGTGGTGGGGTTCGCCGCCGCGGTGTCCGTACTGGCCGCGCTGGTGGTGAGCGCGCTCCCCGCGCTGCGGGCCGAGCGCCGGTCGCTGGCGTCGGTGCTGGGGGACGGCGGCCGCACCGCCGCCGGCACGCGCGTTCGCCATCGTGCGCGCCGCACGCTCGTCGTGGCGCAGGTGGCGCTGGCGCTGGTACTCGTGGCCGGCGCGGGGCTCGTGGCGCGCAGCTTCCAGCGGCTGAGCGCCGTGGACCCGGGGTTCGAGGGCGATCACGCGCTCGCGTTCCGGATGGCGTTTCCGGCGGCCACGTATCCGACCACTGGCGACGCGGCGCGCGCGATCGTGGCGACGGTGCAGGCGCTCGACGCCGTGCCGGGGGTGCGGAGTGCCGGCGTGACCACGCGGCTGCCGCTCGGCGCCGAGGGCGCGCAGGACAGCGCCGTGTTCGTGCAGGACCATCCCCTGCAGCCGGGCCAGATTCCGAACGTACATCCGATGGCGTTCGTCACGCCCGACTACTTCCAGTCCATGGGGATCCCGGTCGTGGCCGGCCGTCTGTTCGCGGCGCCCGACCCCTCGCTCGACCCGGCGCACGCTCCGCGCGAGGTGGTGGTGAGCGAGGCGTTCGCGCGCCGCTACTGGACGCCGGCCGCGGCGATCGGAAAGCACGTGAAGATGAACGTCCTCGATCCGTGGTCGACGGTGGTGGGCGTGGTGGGCAGCACGCGCGACGACGGGCTGGACAAGCCGGCCGCCGAACTGGTGTACACTCCACTCGTCAGCACCGCGGCGAGCGGGCGCGCGTGGAGCCCGCGCGACGTGGCGTTCGTGGTGCTGGCGGCCGGGGCGCCGGGCGGCATCGCGTCGGGCGTGCGAAGCGCCGTCAGAACGGCCGACCCCTCGGTGCCCGTGTACGGGATGATCGCCGTGCGCGATCTGGTATCGCGGGCCGTGGCACGCACCACGTTTACGCTGCTGCTGCTCGGGACCGCGGCAGTGGTGGCGCTGGCCATCGGCGCGATGGGGATATACGGCGTGATTGCCTATCTCGTGGCGATGCGCAACCGAGAGATCGGCGTGCGCCTGGCGCTCGGTGCACGACCGGCGGACGTGCGCCGCATGGTGGTGCGCGGCGCGGTCGGCGACGCGGCCATCGGAGTGGCGGTCGGCGTCGCCGGCGCGGCCGTCGTCACGCGGGCGCTGGCGGCGGTGCTGTACCACGTGAGTCCAACCGACCCGGCCGCCCTGGCGCTCGCGTCGGCCGTGCTGCTGCTGACCGCCGTGGCGGCCAGTTGGGTGCCGGCGCGGCGGGCGGCACGTCTCGATCCCGCGATCGTGTTGCGCGGAGATTGACGGCCGCCCGATGACGGGAAACCGGCGCGCGCGGGCGCGCCGGGTTCGCGGCGTCTACGGTTTCTTCTTCTGCAACGTCTGGATGTACGCCACCAGTTCGTTGATCTGATCGTCCGTCAGCTTCTTGCCGTAGGCGGGCATGTCGCCGTTGCCGTTCTTCACGCTGTTGACGAGGTCCGCCGTGGACATCTTGAGAATGTTCGGCGCGCCAAGCGACGGCGTTTCCGACGCCTTGCCCATGTCCGTGTTCCCTTCGCCGTCGGCGCCGTGGCAGAGGATGCACTTGGCCGAGGTGTATAGGGTGTCGGGCGGCGCACTCTGCTGCGCGAACGCGGGCGCGGCGATGAGCACGGCGGCCATGCCGGCCAGCGCGGTTCCAATCGGCTTGTTCATTCGGGGAGTCCTCTCTTGGTGGTTCACGTGGGTCCATCCGGTTGCGGTGGGCGCGACCCCGGACCGTGCGGGCCCTCGGAGTGCCGCCTCCTCAAGCGTAGTCGGGGCTCCCTGCCGGTGAAAAGGGGAGGAGGCCCTACGCGCCCCTCCGCGTTTCCCTACCGGAACAGGCTCATCGGCCAGGGTTGCGGCACGAGCAGCAGCATCCAGGCCGCGCCGACCAGCGCGATGTTCTTCTTGAAATGCGTCAGGTCCATCTGGCGGGCCATCGGCTCGGTGGCCGCCCAGAAGTCGTGCATGATGAAGGTGATCGGCACCAGCGCCGCGGTCAGCACCGCAACGCCCCAGGTGGGATAGGCGCCAAGGAGGACGCTCAGCCCGCCGAGGATGAGGAGCAATCCCGAGCCGAGCACCGCCCCGCGGGCCGCGGGCACTCCTTTGGACCTCGTATACGGGGTCATCATCTCGACGCGGCGAAAATGGTCCACGCCGGCGACGAGAAAGAACCCGCCGAACAGTACGCGACCGGCCAGGAACAGGTACGGCATATCGACCTCCCGAGGGTGGAGCGACCAGACGCCACCCGTGCAGTATGCCGCGCCCCGCCCATGCGCGCTACGGGCCCCCGGTCGTTCGCGGTGCCTGCGCCACCCGCTCGAGCAGGGCCCGCGTCCCGGTGCGCAGTTCGGCGGCGCTCCACCGGAGCACCGCGCGGCCCCGGGGCGACGCGGGCACCATCGTCTCGGCGCCGGTGAGCCAGATCGTCATCTCCTCGCCCGACTCGTCCACTATAAACGAAGACTGATAGACGTTCGCCGAGAACGGCGCCGCCGCGCCCGGGGCGAGCACGGGCACGGGATACGCGGTCCACGCCAGGCCGTCGCGGCTGGTGGCCAGGAACAGGCTGGTGCCGTTGCAGTCGCGTCCGTTTGGGTACGCGGCCACGAGCGCCCAGTATTCGTCGCGCGCGGGCACGTATTGCACGGCGAGGTGCCAGGCCGTGAATCCCGGGAAGGCCAGTTGGACCGGCGCACGCGCCGACCAGCGCGTGCCGTCCACCGACCGGCGGGTGACGACGCGCGTGGACGTGGCGTTGCACCCTCCGGTGGCGGCGTCCACCTGCCACATGCTCCAGTCGGCGGCGCGGCGGCGCACCACGCTCGGCGACACGAGGTATCCGCCGCTGTCGCTCGCCATCGCGCGGGGATCGCTCCAGTGCGCGCCGTCGCGGCTCTCGGTCATGCGCACGTCGTCCGACACGTGTACTTTGGTGTGGCCCTGGTCCTCGACCACCACCACCTCGCGGTAGTAGAGGCGGAGGGCATCGCGGTCGGGGTCGTACACCAGACTGGGGTCGGAGAGATACCCGCGGTCGCTCCGCGCGAGCGGGTTGGGGACGCCGTCGGGCACGCGCCAGTCGCGCCCCGTTTCGCCCACGTAGAGCGCCGGATTCTCGAATCGCGCGTCGCCGTTGGGATACGGCGTAAGCGCCATCCAGTAGCGGTGGCCGTGCCAGGGGGTGGCGAACGCCACCGTGGCCGGGTGGGCCACTTCGTTGTGGCCGTCGTACGTGGCGAATTCGAGGGGCATGAACGCGGTAGCGTGGAGCAGCGCCACCGTTTCGTCGGCCGTCGGTGGGCGCGACGCGGGACTGGGCGCGGCGGGCGCGGCGGGCGCAGTGGCCACGCCCCCGGTCGCCCGGGCTTCGTGCACCACCACGATGGCCGTGACGATCAGGCCGGCGGCGATCAGCGGGGCCACGACGCCCCGGGGCGGGGCATCGGATGGACGTCTCACGCGGTGGCTCCTTGACGCGTCCGGGCCGTGGCCGCGGACCTTCGGGGGGGACGAACGTCGCGCCGGTGCGGAGCGGCGGGCTCCGATCGAGGCGACAGGCGTTGCAGGGATCTTGCAGTATGGACGACCGAAGGCCGCGGAGCCATACACTTTCTTTATTCAGTTTGCGGGCGCCTGGCAGGCGCGGGTCGTGTGGGGCGCCATGGACACGGCCGGCGTGGGGGCCGGGCCCCGAACGCACCACGCCCCGCGCGACCTTGCGGTCGCGCGGGGCGGGTAACCGTCAGGCCGCCGGAGCGGCCGGATGCGCTCAGTTGCCGAGCTTGGTCACGTTCTCAGCGGCCGGGCCCTTCTGGCCCTGCACGATGTCGAACTCGACCTTCTCGCCTTCGGCCAACGACTTGAAGCCGCCGCCCTGGATGGCCGAATGATGCACGAAGCAATCCTTCTGGCCGTCGGCGGGCGTGATGAACCCGAAACCCTTCGCATCGTTGAACCACTTGACTGTGCCGGTCGTACGCATTGTCGAACTCCTGATAGGTGGTGTGTCGGAGTCCGGTATTGCCGTACTGGCCGACGTACCTGTGTGTTCGTGAACTACGCCGTCACGACGGCCTCCCGACGGGAGATCCCCGTAGTGAAAAGGCCCGCACACTCGCGGGCCCGCTTCAACCCCAGGGATGTTCGGCACCGCTCGGTGCCGGTACAACAGCCTGAAGATAGCCGGCCTCCCGCCGGCGCGCAATGTCGCCGGCAACGGGACCGCCCCGGGCCCGGCCGGCCGTCAATCGCTGGTCACGATGAACAGCGGGGCATGATCGAAGTCGTAGATGGGCCGCAGCCGGTCCGTTTCATAGTAACGGGACACGTCCACGACCTTCTTGTTCGACGTCACGGCGCTCATGGGCACGCTGTCGTAGAACCCCCGGTGAATGCTCACCAGCCGGCCGTACTGCTGCTTCATGATCAGGTCGATGGCCAGGTTGCCGAACGCCATCGGCACGATCGAGTCGAGCCCGTCGGGGTCGCCGGACCGCACGAGGTAGCCCAGGCGCTGGTTCACGATGTCGATGCGGCGCCCCTTGTTGTATTTCGCCGACGCCTCCTTGAGCGCCGCGCCCACCTGCTCGCCGATGCCGCCCAGCTTGCGGTGGCCGAACATGTCGGCCTCGGCGCTCTCGAACGTCATGCCCGTCTGCGAGGCCATCCGCGCGCCCTCCGACACGAGCACCACCGCGTAGCGGCTCGGGTTCCGGTTGCGGTCGTCGGTGAGCAGCTCCGCCAGCCGCTCGACGTCCACGGGGTGCTCGGGAATCACGCAGCGGTCGGCGGCGCCGGCCATCGTGGGCAGGAGCGCGGTGAACCCCGCGTAGCGCCCGAACACCTCGATCACCAGGAAGCGCTCGTGCGAGCCGGCGGAGGTGCGCAGCCGGTGCGTCAACTCGATCGTCCGCGTGACGCACGTGCTGAACCCGATGCAGTAGTCGGTGCCGTACACGTCGTTGTCCATCGTCTTCGGAATGGCGACGATGTGCACCCCCTCGTCGTGCAGCCGCTTGGCGTAGCTCAGCGTGTCGTCGCCGCCGATCGGAATCAGCACGTCCACCCCCAGGTGCTCGAGGTTCCGGAGCACGTCCCGGGTCACGTCGTTCACCGGCTGGTCGTATCCGGTGAGGTGTTCCGGCACGCGCTCGCGGGGCAGGTGGCTGGGCCGCGCGCGGGAGGTGTGGAGAAAGGTGCCGCCCGTGCGGCCGGCCCGGTTGACGATGGCCTCGGAGAGCACCTGGACGTGCTCGCTGTTGTCGGCCTTGGCGTCGGGCACGTAGTCCACGAGGCCCGCCCAGCCGCGACGGATGCCGAGGACGCGGTAGCCGTCGCGCAGGGCGCGAATGGTGATGGCGCGGATGGCCGGATTCAACCCGGGCACGTCGCCGCCGCCGGTGAGAATCGCGATCGTGCGTTGGCCGCTGGCCATGTCCGCTCCTTGCCTCCACGGTTTCGAGCCCACCCGCGAGCCGGTGACCGCCCCGCACTCTGCCCGGGTCTGGTCAGACGTCACCGGAGCAAGTTATATGAAGGGCCCCCGTCCGGGGCCACGCCGTTGCCCGATCTTTACGTGCCCACCGGGGCCCCAGTCGCCGCACCATCCAACCCACGCGATCCATGATTCGCATCGTTCGGCCATTCCGCGCCGCCGCGCTCGTCGCCGCGCTGGGCGCCGCCTTCCCCGCGGCGCTCCAGGCGCAGATCGTGTCGCCGCGCCCCGCCGCCGCGCAGCAGGCCGACCAGGACGGCCGCACGCTGCTGCCGATGAAAGTCGCGCGGAGCATCGGCTTCCGGCAGATCGGGCCCGCGGTGAGCGGGGGCCGCGTGTCGGCGGTGGCCGGCGTATCCGGCCAGAGCGACACCTACTACGTGGGCACCGCCGACGGCGGCATCTTCCGAACGGTTAACGGCGGGATCACCTGGAAGGCCGAGTTCCAGCACCAGCCGGTGTTGTCGATTGGCGCGCTGGCCGTGGACCCGGTGAACCCCGAGGTGGTGTGGGCCGGCACGGGCGAGGCCAACGTGCGCAACAACGTCTCGTTCGGCGACGGCCTCTACAAATCCACCGACGGCGGCGCGCACTGGAAGAACGTGGGACTCGGCGCCACGCGGCAGATCGCCCGCATCGCGATCGATCCCAACGACCCCAACACGGTGCTCGTGGCAGCCATGGGCAACCCCTGGCGCGACGATCCGCAGCGCGGCGTGTACCGCACCACGGACGGCGGCCAGACTTGGCAGAAGGTGCTCTATATCGCGCCGGGCGTGGGCGCGGCGGACCTCGCCATGGACCCGGTGAACCCCAACGTGCTATATGCGTCTACATATAAGTTCCGCCGCACGGCGTGGAGCTACGCCGACGGCGGCTCGGAAGACGCCATCTACAAGTCCACCGACGAGGGCACGACCTGGACGCGGCTCAGCGGGCACGGGCTGCCCACCACCCCGGTGAGCCGCATCGGCCTGGCCATCGCGCCCAGCGAGCACAACCGCGTGTACGCGGTGATGGGCTCGAGCGAGGGCGTGGTGTGGCGCTCCGACGACGCCGGCGCCTCGTGGACGATGGTCAGCAACGACCAGGAGGCCGACGTCCGGTCGTTCTACTTCTCGCACGTGGCCGTGGACCCCACCAACCCCGAGCACGTGTTCACGCTGTCCATGTACCTCATGGACTCGCACGACGGCGGCGCCACGTTCACGCCCATCGCCCAGCAGAACCACGTGGACAACCACGCGATCTGGATCGACCCCTCGGGCTCAGGACGCATCATCGAGGGCAACGACGGCGGCGTGATCCTGTCGCGGGACGACGGCGCGCACTGGGCGTTCGTGCACAACATCGCGATCGGCCAGTTCTACCACGTGGCGGCGGACCACGAATTCCCGTACGTCGTCTGCGGCGGCCTGCAGGACAACAGCGCCTGGTGCGGGCGCGGGTGGACGCAGGATCCCTCGGGCATTCTCGACCGCGCCTGGTTCGCCACCAACGGCGGCGACGGCATCTACGCGGTGCCCGCGCCCGACGATCCGAACGTGATCTACAACAGCACGCAGAACGGATTCCTGATGGCGTTCGACCGCACCACGCAGCAGATCCACGATCTCGAGCCGTACCCGGCCGACTTCTCCGGCGAGGCCGCCGATCGGCTCACGTACCGGTGGGATTGGGAGTCGGGATTCGCCGTGTCGCCCGAGAACCCGAGCGTGCTCTACGCGGGCGCCAACGTGGTGTTCAAGAGCACCGACCACGGCCACAGGTGGACGCCGATCAGCCCCGATCTGACGCTGAACGACAAGAGCAAGCAGGGGTCGTCGGGCGGCAGCGTGCGCAAGGACAACTCGGGCGCCGAGGTGTACGACGCGATCCTCATCGTTACGCCCGCGGCGAGCGATTCCAACGTGCTCTGGGTGGGCACCGACGACGGGCTGGTGCAGCTGACGCGCGACGGCGGTGCGCACTGGACCAACGTCACCGGCCACATCCCGGCGCTGCCGGCGTGGGGGCGCGTGGAGTCGATCACCGTGTCGGCCACCGACGCCGGCGAGGCGACGATTGCGGTGGACCGCCACTTCAGCGGCGACTTCGCGCCATACGTCTACGCCACCACCGACTACGGCCAGAGCTGGCGCTCGATCGTGGGCGATCTGCCCGCCGGCGTGTACGCCCGCTCCGCCATGCAGGACCCGAACAATCCGCGCATGTACTTCGCGGGATTGGAGAACGGGCTCTACGCCACGTGGGACGCGGGCGCGCACTGGTACCTGATGGGGCTCGGGCTGCCCAACGTCTCGATCTACGACATGATCATCCAGCCGCAGGAGCACGACCTGATCCTGGCCACGCACGGGCGGTCGGTGTGGGTGTTCGACGACCTCACGCCGTTCGAGCAGTACACGCCCGAGATCGGGCGGGAGCCGGTGCACCTATTCCCGATTCGGGCGGCGGACCGCTTCTGGCGCTGGTCGCAGGTGGAGTTCCTGGGCGACGGCGCGTTCTATGGCCAGAACCCGACCTACGGCGCGACGATCACCTACACCGTGGGCGACTCGACGCCGGCGCCCGGCACGCTCCTGATCGCCGATGCCACGGGGCAGGTGGTGCGGACCATGGCAGGCATGCGCGCGTTGGGGCCCAACGAGTCGGCGAGCGACGAGAGCGTGCCGACAGGCGTCGCGGCGCCCGAACCGCCCAAGCCGGACACCGGCGCGAAGGCGAGCGGCGCACCGTGGGTGCCGGCCGGCATGGGCATGCACCGCATCTATTGGGATCTGCGGGCCGACGGGCCGGTGCGCTGGAACGGCACGAAGGACTTCAACAAGGGGCCCCAGAGCGGCGCGCCGCTGCCGCCGGGCACGTACACGGCCACGCTGACGGTGGGCGGGCACACGCAAACGCAGACCTTCCAGGTGGTGAACGATCCGCGGTCGCACGCGGCGCCGGCCGACCTGCAGGCGCAGTACGCGTTCACGGCGGCGCTGTTCCACGACGTGTCGCAGCTCGACGTGGCGCTCAATCGCCTGGACGGCATGCGGGCGCAGGCGGCGGCCCTGTTGACGGCGGTGAAGGGCACGCCGAATGCGCAGCCGGTGGCCGCGGCCGTGACGGCGCTCGACGACGCGATGCGCGCCGTGGAGGCGAGCATCACGTGCAATCCGCAGGCGGTGGAGTCGGACGTCGTGGTGCCGGACCAGATGCGCGAGAAACTGAACGCGCTGGAAGCGATCGCCGAGGGGAGCGACCAGGCGCCGACGGCGGCGCAGCGGGAGCAGATGCGGCTGCTCGACCCACCGTATCGCGCCGCGCTGCAGGGGTTCAACGACTTGCTCACGGGCGCCGTCGCGGCATTCAACGCGGCGATGGCGCAGCGGGGGCTCACCGGGCTGGTGGGCGGGGAGGCGGTGCAGCCCTAGTTCAACGGCCGGCGCCGCCGGCGCCGCGGGATCGCCAGGCGGCGAAGTCCTGCTGTACGCATTCGCTCATGGCCGCCGCCGCGCGCACCAGCCAGTTCTTGGGCCGGCGTTCGAGGTCCGCGGCCAGCGCGCGGGCGCTCGCCGTGCCGAGGTGCACGTTGGCGGTCTCCCACCCCATCGCGTGGAGCAGGTGGCGCTCGTCGCGGTCGCGCGGCAGGCTCGACAGCTCGATCCGCGAGCAGTCGGGCGCCAGCCGGCGCGCGATCCACCCCCGGCGCACCCGCACGTACGGATCGGCGCATCGCACCGACTTGGCGAGCGCCGTCGCGTACAGCACTCGGGCGTTGCGGCGCGTGCCAGCGGCCCAGGCCGCGGCGGACGTGGTCAGGGCCTTGGCCTCGCGCGCGATGCGGCCGCCGCGCCATTCGGCCAGCACGACGAACCGCTGGCGGCCGAGGCTGCCCAGGCCGGCGATCCGGTGCACCACGCGCCAGGTGAGGCGCGGCGCGGGCCACAGCGCCGCGAGCGCCGACCGGGCGTCGCGGGGCATGGCGCCGCGCGCGGGCCGGGCGGCGTCCAGCTTCTCCCAGAACAGCTCGGGGTCGCGGAGTCGCGCGATCGCCATCAGGCGAAGCGCGTGGTGGCGCTCGGCGAGCACCACGGGCCGCCCGCCGGCGGCGAGCGCGTCGCGGTAGCCGGCGAGGAGCGTGGCGGCGGCCGTCTTCGCGTCCAGTCGCAGCTCCGACGCGTCGGCGGCCAGCGTGACGCTGGCGGCGAGGCGCACGAGGTCGTGCGTGTACGGCAGCCGCCACGTCTCGTCGAAGTCGTTCACGCCCCAGACGAGCCGGCCCTCGGCGTCGCGCCAGGTGCCGAAGTTCTCGACGTGGAGGTCGCCCACCGCGAGCACGGTGGGCGCGTCGACGAGATCGGGGCAGACGGCCGGCCAGCGCTGCGCCCAGCGGAAGTACGTGGCGCGGAGGAAGGGGAAGGCGCCCTCGCGCATGCGTCGGTGCTTGAGGGCGAGATCGGCGGGGATGAGCGGCAGTCGTTCGCCGAGCCACCGTTCGTAGTCGGCCACGGCCTGGTGGATGTTCATGTCGGGCGTCGCACGGGTGTGAGGGGTGTTGCCGGTGAGCAGCGCGATCCGTACCCTAGTAGTCTACCACGGGCGGCGACCGCCGAGCCACGACGGCGCGTCGAGCGCCGAACCTTCCCTCTCGTTCCCATGCGACGACTCCGCCCGTTCGTCCTGCTCGCCGCCGGCTGGGCGTGCGCGCCCCTGACCGCCACGGCGCAACAGCCGCCCGCTGGCGCCCCCCGCTTCGACGTCTCGTTCCCCGCGTCGGCGCACGCCGCGCCCATCACCGGCCGGGTGTACGTCGCGCTCTCGCGCGCCAACGACGGGCGGTCGCCGATCGACCAGACCGGCGAGGACGGCGTGCCGCTGTTCGCCGTGAACGTGTCGCGCCTCGCGCCCGGCACGTCGGTCGCGATCGACGCCTCGGCGGTGGGGTATCCGCTGCGGTCGCTGGCCGACCTGCCGGCGGGCACGTACTGGGCGGAGCCATTCGTGAACGTCTATACGGCATTCCACCGCGCCGACGGCCACACCGTGTGGATGCACATGGACCAGTGGGAGGGGCAGGACTGGAAGCGGTCGCCCGGCAACCTGTACGGCGACCCGGTGAAGGTCACGTGGGACCCGGCGTCGCGCGCGCCGATCGTGCTCGCCGCCGACCGGGTGATCCCGCCCATTGCCGAGCCCGCCGACGATCCGTACGTGAAGCACCTCAAGATCCAGAGCGACATCCTCACGAAATGGTGGGGCCACCCGATCTACCTGGGCGCGGTGGTGCTGCTGCCCAGGGGGTACGACACGCACCCGAACGTGCGCTATCCGATCGTGTACGACGAGGGGCACTTCTCGCTGCGGCCGCCGGGCGGCGGCGCGACCGGCGCCTGGCTCGCCGATTCGACGCCGCGCGTCATCCTTGTCACGCTCCAGCATCCGTCGCCCTTCTACGACGACTCGTACGCCGTGAACTCCGCGAACGAGGGGCCCTACGACGACGCGATCATGCAGGAGCTGATTCCGGCCGTGGAGCGCCGCTTCCGCGTCATCGGCCAGCCGTGGGCGCGGCTGCTCACGGGGGGGTCGACGGGTGGGTGGATCTCGCTCGCCCAGCAGGTGTTCCACCCCGACTTCTACGGCGGCACCTGGTCGCTCTGCCCCGACGCCGTGGACTTCCGCTATCACCAGATCGTGAACGTGTACGCCGATTCCAACGCCTACTGGGTGGACCACGGGTGGATGCAGGTCGAGCGCCCCGACGTGCGGCGTCCCGACGGCAACATCGTGACGATGATGAAGGACGAGAACTGGTACGAGCTGGCCGTGGGCGACCACTCGCGGTCGGGTGGGCAGTGGGACGTCTGGGAGGCGGCGTACGGGCCGGTGGGCCCCGACGGCTACCCGCGCCGCATCTGGGACAAGCAGACGGGCGCGATCGACCACGCCGTGGCCGACTACTGGAAGCAGCACTTCGATCTGCGCTATCGGCTGGAGACCAACTGGGCGACGCTCGGGCCCAAGCTCGCCGACAAGCTCAACGTGTACGTGGGCGATGCCGATACGTATTATCTGAACGACGCCGTGCACCTGCTCGACGGCTTCCTCCGGACGGCGACGGCGCCCCGGTGGACGGGCGAGATCGTGTTCCAGCCGGGGGCGCCGCACTGCTGGGGGCCGCCGCTGCCGGCGCTGCTGCAGAAGATGGCGGCGCACATGCTCCAGCGCGCGCCGGCGGGGGCGGACGTGACGGGGTGGCAGTACTGAGGGGCGGCTCGCCCCATGCAGGTTGCCCGGGCGCAGCTCGCGGGGGCGTTCGCCGGCCGATCCCTGCCGGCTCCACAAGCATTGCACAAAGAGCGACCGTTCGGGCCGCCCCGAACGAGTACATTGGGCGCATGACAGCCGGAGGATCCGAATGAAGCGGACCGTGCGGGGCCTCGTCCTGGTGCTGGCCGTTGCGGCGTGCTCGTCCAAGCCGCCGGACCCGCAGCTGCAATTCGCCACCGTCGGGTTCGTGCTCCAACTGCCACCGGGCATGCAGGCGGCGCTCGACGCCGTCGCGCCGGGGTTCCGGGCGGTGCGGACGGACGCGTTCCGGTCCGACATCGCGCAGGCGTCGGCGCTCGGCGCCGGCGACCTCCAAGCCATGTTCGCCACGATCGGCGACTTCGACGGCGACGGCACGCAGGACGTGGCGGTCGAGGGCGCGGAGCCCGGCGACTCGGCGCTGCACGTGATCGCGATCATGAACGGCAAGACGCCGAGGGCGGTCGAGGTGGCGCGCTACCCGGTGTACGATGCCGACGCCGTGGGGGTGTACCTGTCCAAGCCGACCGGCGGCCGTCATGGCGCGTTCGAAGTGGTGAACTATCCTGACTCGTCCATGCTGTACACGTACCGGTCGGGGGGGTTCGTGGGCACCTCGTACCGGAGCAACTGACCCGATCAGGCGCGCTTGCACGGCGCGGATCATCATCCCCGCCGCGGCCAGCGCGCCGGCGTACACCGCGGCGACGGAGGGCCGGAGCCGTGCGCGCTGGGGCGCCTGGCCGTCGGTGCCCGTGCACTCGTAGACGAACGCCGGTGGCGTGTTGCGCACCGTGAACCGGATCCCACCGCCGCGTACCGGCCGGCGAGCTTCTTGTAGCTGGCCAGACTGTACTGGTACTGGTGAAAGCGGCCGTCGGGGCGCAGGCAGGCGCGGCTCACGTCCAGAATGCGGTCCACCAGCTCGTCGTCCATGATCTTGAGCGGGAGACTCGACACCACGGCGTCCACGGGGCCGATCCCCGCCGCGTCGAGCACCGTTCGCAGGTCGCCGGCGCAGGCCACGCGCAGCAGGAGGCGCGGATCGCGGAAGCGCCGCCGTGCGTCCTGCACGAATTCGGGGTTGATCTCCAGCGACACCAGCCGGGCGTCGGGGCGCATCCGATGGAGGATCTCTCGCGTCACGCACCCGGTGCCGACGCCCAGCTCCACGATCTCGGTGGCGCGCGAGAAGTCGATGCCCGCCACCAGCCGGTTCACGAGGAAACGCGAACTCGGCATGATCGTACCCGACGTGCGGATGTTCGCGATGTGTTTGATCAGGGCGCTCTCCTTGCCGGGCGGGGAGCCCGGCGGATCCTCGTCGGGTGCAATCTACCCCGGGCGAGCGGAAGCGGTCCGTCAGCAGACTTGCCAATCATAGCGCGAAACCGCCGCCGCACCAGTCCCCGCCGGCCCCAGACCACGACGTCCCGATTCACGGGCCCACCACCGTCAGATTGGCGACCCCAAACACGCGGTCGCCCTGGGTGCGGAGCACGACTTGATACGTGCCGGGAGGCACCGGGCCGGCGGGGGGCCCCAACCGTCCCACACGCGGAACCCCGAGATGTGGGCCACGATGTCGACGCCGCGCGTTTCGCGCACCGTCCGGCCATCGCGCTTCCATTGCAGCGACACCTGCGCCGGCAGCGCCGACGGGGCGAACACCTCGACGACCACCACCAGCTCGTTCCCCACCGCCGTCGCGGGGACCGGCGACCGCAGCGTGTCGCGGACGGCGAGCGTGCGCGGATCGATGCGCGACGCGAACGTGGCGCTCCGCAGACGCAGCGGCGCGGGCGGCACGAGTTCTGGAAAGGCGATGGGGACGGCCACGAACACCGCCGCGGCGAGCGCCAGCCGCACGCGGGCCCGACCGGCGGCGACCATCCGATGGGCGAGCGGCACCGCGGCCGCCAGGGCGAGCAGCGCGGCCGCCGGCGTGGCGAACCGCAGCCGCAACCCCAACACGAGGGGAAGCAGCAGGTTGAGCGCCGCGAACGCCACCACGGCGAAGAAGGTGAGGCCGAAGATCGGGCGTGTGCGCAGCCAGCGGTCGAACACGAGATCGATGCACGAGAACCCGGCCAGGGCGCCGAGGCACGCGAGAAAGAGCACGTTGGGCGAGTCGAACACCGTGGAGTAGGCGTAGAACGGGAGGAGAAAGAACAGCGTCTCCTGGTACATCACGCGGGTGAAGTACGAGGTGACCTCGTGTGCCATCGTCGGCGGGGCGCGGCGCCCCTCCAACCCCGGCAGCCACCGGGGCTCGGCGCCCGCGCCCCGCCCGAAGAACAGCGTGGACGCCCAGGTCAACACCAGGAACAGCACCACCCAGGCCACCAGGTGGTAGCGCTCGCGGGCAATCACCACGACCGCGATCCCGGAGAGCAGGGCCCAGGTGGAGTGCAGCATCCAGAACAGCCGGCGGCGCCGCACCCAGAAATCGTGCAGCGCCGTCAGACGCCGCGGCGACCGGCCTTTCGGCGCGGCTCCCGGTCCGTGGGCAGGGTCGGTGGTCATGGCCCGGAAGTCTAATGGGCGCCGCGACGGCCGCCGGGCCGATCGGGATCCGCCGGGCCCGGCGCGCGCCGCGAAGCGCGGCGAGACGGACCGCCGAGCCCGCCTATATTGATGGCATGCCGGCCACTCGCCTTCCAGGATGTCCGCGGTGAGACGACCCGCACGATGGCTGGTGGTCGCCGCGATGGCCGCCGCTCCGGTGGCGCTCGGAGCCCAGTCGCTCGCCGCCGGCGACACGCTGCAGCTGCGGCTGCTCGTGCCCGTGCGAAGCGAACGCACGCCGGACAGCGCGGTGCGCGCGCTCGTGATCGCGCCGGTGATGCGCGACGGGCGCGTACTCGTTCCGCCGGGCGCGGTGGTGACCGGCCGCGTGGCCGGCGCCGGCGTCGAGAAATCGGGCAGCAAGCATCACTGGCTGTCGCTCGACTTCGATCAGGCGGCGATTCCGCTGGGGGGCCCGGCGCCCGCCGACACGTCGCGCGTTCAAATCGCCACACGGGTGGTGGCGGTGGACAACGCACGAGAGGAGGTGGACTCCACGGGGCGCATTCTCGGTCCGCCCATTCCGGCCCTGGTGCGTTCCAAGCGCAACTGGACCGTCGTGGCGCTCGGCGCGTTCAGCCCGGTGGGCGCCGTGGTGCTGGCGGCCGCGCTCGAGGCGGAAAACGCGGAGCGGCACCGCGCGGTGGCGTTCGACGCCGGCACGGAGCTGCGCGCGGTCGTGACGCGCGATTCGCCGCCGCTCGACGAGATGGCCGGCGTGGGAGCCACCACCGGCGCTCGCCGCCGACGCGCCTCTCGACTCGGTGCTGATCTCCGTGCCCCTCCGGGCGAGCTTCGGTGCCGGCGGGTCGCCGGGCGACGTGGTGGCGCTGGCGTTCCTCGGCTCGGCCGACGAGGTCCGCGCCGCGTTCGCCGCCGCCGGCTGGTCGCCGGCGACGAAGATGACGCTGCGCACTGACTTCGTGACCTTCGCCAAGGCGGCCCGGGGCGAGGGATACGACGTCCAACCCGTGTCCACGCTGACGCTCGACGGGCGAGCGCCGGACCTCGCGTTCGAGAAGCTCACCGACACCTTCGTGAAGCGGCACCACGTGCGCATCTGGCGCTGGACCGGGCGCCGGCGACTCGACGCTCTGGGTCGCGGCCGCCACGCGCGATAGCGGCGTGGAGTTCTCGACGGCGCGTCGCACGTTCACGCATCTCGTGGACGCGAACATCGACGCCGAGCGCGCCAAGATCGTGGGCGATCTGATCGCGGCGGGCGCCGTGGGGTCGATGCGTGACGTCGCGCGGCCGGCGCCGCTCGGCGCGGTGACGGTGAACGACGGGCGCGACGCCGTGGCGAGCGATTGGCGGATGGTGGTGCTGCGGCTGCCGGCCCCGCGGCCGGAGATCGCGCCGGCGCCCTGAGCGAGCGGGCGTTTGACAAGCGTCTCATGGCCCGCCATACTCGATCGTTCCGTCTGGATGACGTCCCCCAGTGGTCGGCACCTCCCCCTCCAAGGAGCCCCACATGAGAACGGTCACGGGATTGGCCGCGGTCGGCGCGGTGCTCGCGCTCGGCGCATTCGCGTTCACGGCTTCGACCGCGCCGCCGCCGAAGACGGCCCGGGTGATGGTGCACTGCCCGGCCGGCAACCACGCCGCGTTCGTGACGCCGCCGAAGGTGACGATCGCGGTCGGCGACAGCGTGCGGTGGAAGGCCACCGGGCAGGCGGTCGATTCCCTCATCATCACGCTCAAGGACCCGGAGCAGGCCTGGCCGTTCACCGGCCACGCGCCGCGCGGCGGGGACAGCACGTGGACCGGCGGCGCGACGACCACGGGCACCTACGGTTACAACGTCACGGTCCACTGCCGCGTCGGCGGCCACGGCGACACGGTCGTGGTGATCGATCCCGACATCATCATCCAGTAGTACTCGGGCGCTTGTCGGGGATACGCCACATGGCGGAATCGGAATCACCCGGCGGCTCCGAGCCAGCGCGCGGGCCGGGCGCCGAGCCGGCCGACCACCCGGAGTTCATCGGCCCCTATCGCGTGCTGCAGCTGCTCGCGCAGGGCGGCATGGGCTTGGTGTACGCGGCGGAACAGGCCGAGCCCGTGCGGCGGCGCGTGGCGCTCAAGGTGATCAAGGTGGGCATGGACACCCGCGAGGTGATCGCCCGGTTCGAGGCCGAGCGCCACGCGCTGGCGGTGATGGACCATCCCAACATCGCCAAGGTGCTCGACGGCGGCGCCACGGCCGACGGCCGCCCGTACTTCGTCATGGAGTTGGTGAAGGGCATTCCGATCACCGAGTTCTGCGACGTCCACCGACTGTCGACGCGCGAACGCCTCGGCGTCTTCATCGACGTGTGCCACGCCGTGCAGCACGCCCATCAGAAAAGTGTAATACACCGCGACCTCAAGCCGTCCAACATCCTCGTCATGCTGCAGGATGCCCAGCCGGTGCCCAAGGTCATCGACTTCGGCATCGCCAAGGCCCTGGCGCAGCCGCTCACCGAACGCACGCTGGTGACGCAGGTGGGGCAGCCCGTGGGCACGCCGGCGTACATGAGCCCAGAGCAGGCGGACCCGTCGGCACTCGACGTCGATACCCGCACCGACGTCTACTCGCTGGGCGTGGTCCTGTACGAGCTGCTCGTGGGGCGGCTGCCGCTCGACCCCGCCGAGATGGGCCTTCCCCAGTTCATGGGGCGCCTCGCGTCGCGCCAGGCCGATCTCGCGGCTCCCAGCGCCCGACTGGCCGCGCTCGGCACGGGCGCCGGGCTGGCCGCGACCTACCGCCGCACCGACGTC
Source organism: uncultured Gemmatimonadaceae bacterium (assembly GCA_963729495.1). Taxonomy (GTDB): domain Bacteria; phylum Gemmatimonadota; class Gemmatimonadetes; order Gemmatimonadales; family Gemmatimonadaceae; genus JAGWRI01. The sequence continues at coordinate 51,940 of CAVSOM010000023.1, read as the reverse complement.
CGGGCGTTGCGCCGCGAACTGCGGGGCGATCTCGACTGGATCGTGATGAAGGCGATGGATCCGGACCGAACCCGCCGCTACGAAGCGGTGAGCGGCCTGGCGATGGACGTGGCGCGCTGCCTGGATGCGCCAGCCGGTGGACGCGCAGGCCGCCGTCGGCCATGTACCGGCTCTCGCGATTCGTGCGGCGGCACCGATCCGGCGTGGTGGCCGGGCGCTCTGATCCTCGGGGCGCTGGTGATCGGGTTGTCGGTGGCCGCGGTGGGGCTCGTGCGCGCCCGGCGCGCGGAGACGATCGCGCGCCGGGAGGCCGCAACGGCCACCCAGGTGGCCGAGTTCCTCACGGGCCTGTTCGCGGTGTCCGATCCGGGCGAAGCGCGGGGCAATTCGGTGACGGCACGCGAGATCCTGGACCGCGGCGCGGATCGGATCCGCACCGGGCTGGCGGCCCAGCCCCTGGTGCAGGCGCAGATGATGACGACGATCGGCGTGGTCTATCGCGAACTGGGGCTGTTCGCGCAGGCGCAGCCGCTGCTCGAGCAGGCCGTCGCCACGCGGCGGTCGCTGCTGCCGCCCGACGATCCGGCGCTGCAGACGGGCGTGCTGGAACTGGCGCGGCTGGCCCAGCGTCAGGGGCGCTTCGCCGTGGCCGAGTCGCTCTTCCGGGCTACGCTCCAGCCGGGCGCGCGCCTGGCGGGGCCCGATCGCGCGGAGCAGTCGGCGGTGTTGAGCGGCCTGGGCGGCGTGCTGGTGCAGCGCGGGCGCTACGCCGAAGCCGAGTCGCTGCTCGCGCGAGCGGTGGTGCTGCGCAGCGAGAGCCGCCGGCCCGAGGACGCCGATTTCGCCGGGCTGCTGCGCAATCTGGGATCGGCGTACCTGGCCGATGGGCGCTACGCCGACGCCGAACCGGTGTATCAGCGCGCGCTGGCCATGTACGAACGCGTAGCGGGCAGGGACGCCCCCGATGTCGGGCGCACGCTGAGCAACCTCGGCATCGTGTATTACGAACTGAAACGGTATGACGAAGCCGAGCAGTACTATCTGCGTGCCGAAGCGAACCTCACCAGGACGCTCGGCGACAACCACCCGAACGTGGCGTCGATCAACATCAATCTGGGGGAAATCGCCGCGTTGCGTGGGCAGTACCCCGAGGCGCGCACGCGGCTACTGCGCGCGCTGGACATCTACCACAAGACCGTCGAGCCGGGATATCCGAGTATCGGGACCGCCGATTACGACCTCGGCAACGTGCTCCGCGACATGGGCGACTACCGGGGGGCGGAGGCGCGCTATCGCGAGGCGCTGCAGATTCGCGAGAAGGCACAGGGCGCGAACGCGCCCGGGGTGGGCGAGGTGCTCACGGACTACGCGAAGCTGCTGCGGATAGTGCATCGCGCGCATGAAGCCGACGCTCTCGACGCGCGGGCTCGGGCGATCCGGGCGGCTGCCAGGTAGGGCGTGGAGGGCAGGAGCGCGCCGGCGCCACCCCGGCGTGCCCGCCCCTTTTGCGTTCGCCCACGGCGTCACCGATCTTTGAGCCCTATGGACTCCGACCGGCGCCCCCCGACGCCAACCAGCCGCGGCATGATGGCGCCCCGCCGACGGCGTGTGCTCGTCCTGGTCGCGAGCCTCGCCGCGGCGCCCGTGGCGGCCCAGACGGCGCCGCCAGCCGCCGCCGCGATCGTGCACGAGGGCGCGCACGGCGTGCCCTCGTGCGTGAGCTGCCACGGTCCGCAGCTCATGGGGCAGGATTCCGTGGCCTCGCCGCGGATCGCGGGGCAGGACTCGGCGTACGTCGTGACCCAACTGAACGCGTTCGTGAGCGGCGCGCGCAACGACGCCGTGATGCACCCCGTGGCGTCGCTGCTCTCGCCCGCCGAGCGCTCGGCGCTGGGCGGGTACCTGAGCCGGCTGCCGGTATCGCGGGGGGCGCCCGCGATGGCGGACAGCGCGCCGCCGAGCGCGGCGACTCTGCGCCTGGGCGAGCGGCTGGCCACGCGCGGCCGGTGGCCGGCGGAGCTGCCGGCCTGCGATCAGTGCCATGGGCCGGGTGGCGTCGGCGTGGGGGCCGCCGTGCCGCCGCTGGCGGGCCAGCCGTCGATCTACCTGAGCAACCAACTGCACGCCTACCGGCAGGGCACGCGTGCGCCCGGCCCGCTCTCACTGATGGGGACGCTCGCCCGGCGGATGAGCGAGGCCGACATCGCGGCCGCGGCGGCGTACTACGCGGCCCGGCCCGCGGCGCCGCCGACGATCGCCGGGAGGCGTCCGTGAAAGTCTCGCCGGCGGTTGCCGTGATCGGCGTGGCGCTCGTCGCCGTCGTGGGCGTGGCGTCGTGGCAGTCGCGATCGCGCCAGGCGCCGGGCGCCGGCGCCGCACGGCCGGTCGTGGCGCCGGATCGGCCCGCGGGGCCGGCCCCGTTCGCGCCGCCCGCCGACTCGGCGATGCCGGCCGGACCGTTCGGCGATGCGGTGCGCCGCGGCCGGCAGATCTTCGAGCAGACCGGTGTATACGCCAACAAGTATACCGGCAACGCGCTGACCTGCGCCAACTGCCATCTCGACGCCGGCCGGCTGGCGAACTCGGCGCCGTTGTGGGCGGCGTTCGTGAGCTACCCGGCGTACCGGAACAAGAACAAACACGTCAACACGCTCCAGGAGCGCATGCAGGGGTGCTTTCTGTACAGCATGAACGGGCGGGCGCCGCCGCTCGGCGATCCGGTGCTGGTGGCGCTGGAGAGCTACGCCTACTGGCTGGCCACGGGCGCGCCGGTGAACGCGGCGATCGCGGGGCGGGGGTATCCGAAGGTGTCGCCGCCGCCCCTTCCGCCCGACGATGCGCGGGGCGCGGCGGTGTACGCCGAGCGCTGCGCGCTCTGCCATGGGACCGGCGGCGAGGGGCGGCGCGCGGCGGGCACGCAGGTGTTCCCGCCGCTGTGGGGCCCGCGCTCGTTCAACTGGGGCGCGGGCATGGCCGACGTCGACAACGCGGCCGGATTCATCAAGGCCAACATGCCGTTCGGGCTGGGCGGCACGCTGAGCGATCAGGACGCGTGGGACGTGGCGGCGTTCGTGAACGGCCACGAACGTCCGCAGGACCCGCGCTACACCGGCAGCGTGGCGAAGACGCGCGCCCTGTACCACGATTCGCCGATGTCGCGGTACGGCACGAGGGTGGGCGGCGCCGTGCTCGGCGCGCGCTCGGTGGCGCCGGGCGTCCGAGCGGGAGGGGCGGGGCGTTCCACGCGCTGACCGCCGTGCGCGCCGATCAGTTCTTCGTGAGGATGAACTTGAGCGCGTCGCTCTGCTCGCCTGAGCAGTAGATCTGGCATTCCCAGGCGCCAAAGGTCCCCGTGATGTTGTTGGTGGTGAGGTTGCCGTCGAACGCCGCGCCGTTGGCGTTGTACAGTTCGAGGTGGGACGAGCTGATCGTGCCGGTGAGGAACATGGGCGACGGTTCCGGAACCCAGAGCGGGTTGGCGCAGGCGCCGGACACGGGAATGCCGGCGCTCGAACTGAAGTGCATCTCCACGTCCACCCCGTTGCTGGTGCCGCTCTGCGCCGTGATGATCCAGGTGACGGTCCAGCTGGCCCGGTACACGTTCTGGCGGCTCCCGCTGCAGATGTCGGTCTGGTAGTTCATGGGCACGGCGAACGGAGTGGTCCAGGTGCCGGCGATGGACCGGGCCGGGCTCAGGGGCTCGGTCGGAAACAGCCCGCTGCACGTGCCGGCGGCTCCGAGCAGCGGCACCAGCAACAGGATGCCGAGGGCTTTTCTGGGGTGACGCATCTGGCGCTCCTGCCCGGAACGGGCATCTGGCGGGGGATTCGGTCGGGTCGCATCTTGTCGCGACCCGCACAGTGTGCCGGGTGCGTCTCCTGAGCGTCGCCTGGGGAGGTGGATGAGCGTCACGCGGGCACCGATTTCGATCGAAGCGCACTTTTTCGGTGGGTTCTCGATGGTGGGGGTCGACGCCGAGCGCGTCGCCGAACTCGCGCGCCAGCCCAAGCGCATCGCGATGCTTGCTCTGCTCGCATCGGCGCCGGCCGGCCAGACGGTTCGCCGCGAGACGATCGCCGCGCTGCTGTGGCCCGAGGCCGATCGGGAGCGCGCCCGGGCATCGGTGCGCAACGCGCTGTATCAGATCCGATCCATTCTCGACGCGGACGTCGTGGCCCGGAGCGGAGACGAATCGCTGATCCTGGACCGATCGCTCGTCGACGACGATCTGGCACTGCTGGAGCGTGCCGTCGCCGCCGGCGACGACGCGGCCGCGATAACGGTGTACCGCGCGCCGTTCCTCGATGGGTTTCACCTGGCCGGCGCCGGGATGGAGTGGGAGGAATGGGTGGAGCACACGCGGCGGCGGCTCGCCGCCGCCGCCCAGCGAGCCGGCTGGCGGCGCGCCGATCGCCTCGAGCGGGTCGGCGACGCGCTCGGCGCGCTGCACGCGGCGCGGTGGGCGATCACCATCGCCGGGCTGGACGAGCTGTCGTATCGCCGGGCGATCGAACTCGCGCTGCGCGTGGGCGATCGCGCCGCCGCGCTCGGCACCTACGCCGAACTGGCGCGCCGGCTGGCGCGCGACTTCGAGGTGTCGCCCAGCCCTGAGACGACGCGGCTCGTCGCCGGGCTCCGGGTGGAAGGCGCGGCCGGCGCATTGCCCGCGGCGCGATCGGCGAGCGAGCCGTCGCGATCCACGCCGCCGGGCGGCGGCACGCCGCGGGGTGCGGCGCCGGGTGCGGCCCGAGCGTGGACTGCGGGGCTGGCGCGCCCGGTGCTCATCGGCCTAGCCGCGGGGGTGGGGGTGCTCGCGATCGTCCCGGTCGTGCGCCGAATGGGGGTGGCGCGGGAGGAGCCGATGATCGAGGCGACGTGGACGCCCGTGGGTGGCGGCCTGCCGACCCGGCCGGGCGCCAGAGCGAACGCCGCGTACGCCGTGGATTCGGCCGGCGGCATCCTGCAGTTTGGAGGGGTCCAGGATGCGTCGGGCGATCCCTCGGACTTCCGGATTGAGAACGACCTGTGGCAGTTGATCAACGCCACGAGCCCGGGCTCCGCCGAATGGCGCAAGGAGGCGCCGGCGGGCGCCCCCCCGCGGGCGAGGTGGATCGCGCGGATGGTGGGCGACCCGCGGCACGACCGGGTGTACGTGTTCGGCGGGGCGCATGGGACCACGAGCCCGTGCGCCAACGATACCTGGGTCGTGGAGGGCGCGTCGTCGCTGCGGGCGCCGCCGCGGTGGCGCCAGGTGCGCGCCGCGGACGCGCCGCCTCCGCGCGCCGATTACAGCGCGGCGCTCGACACCGCGTCGGGCACGCTCCTCGTGTTCGGCGGGCACGACTGCATCCGCCGTCGGTTCGGGGACGTCTGGGCCCTCGGCACCGGCGACGCCGAGCCCGCGTGGCGTCAGCTGCACCCCGACGGCGCGCTCGGGACGCCGTCGCCGCGGTCGTCGTCCGCGTACGCGTGGGACCCGGTGGGGCGCCGCCTCCTCATTTTCGGCGGCCACGACGATCGCGTGACCGTGGGCGGCCTCTGGGAATTGTCGGTCGGGCCGTCGCCGCGGTGGCGACTGCTGAGGTGTGGCGGGACCGAACCGCCGCCGATCACGGGGGGAATGGCGGCCTACGACCCGCGCCGAGATCGCCTGATCCTCGTCGGCGGCGTGACCGCGGATTCCCGCAGTCTGGCGAACGTCTGGGTGATGTCCGGATCGCGGGGGGGCGAGTGCCGATGGCAGACGGTCGTCGTGCGCGGCGACGGGATTCCGGCCCGGGGATACGGGCTGCTCACCTGGGATGAGCGGGCGCAGATGGCGATCGCGGTGGGGGGAATCGTCGCGAATTCCGGGCTCAACGACGTGTGGCAGCTGCGCCTCCGCGACCTCCCCGACGGGGGATAGGGGATTCACCGTCCTTGCCCCCGTTCGACTTGCGCGGTATGACAGAGCGTCGCGTTCACGGGTTTCCTCATGCACGATCCGTCCTCTCTGCAGCGCCAACTGCTCCAGCACGTCCTCCGCTCGTCCGGCGCGGACACGGTGGACCAGCTGCTGTTCGATCCGGTGACCGAACTGCCGGGGCTCGGCGTGCTCGCGCGCGACGTGGAGCAGGCGCTCGCCACACGGGATCGGGTGGGGATCCTGGTCGTCAGCATCGCGCAATTCTCGCGCCTGGAGGACGTGTACGGGTGGGAGGTGTTCGACGAGATCGTGCGCGGAGTGGCCCATCGGCTGCGCGACATCAAGCAGGAATCGCTGCGCCGCGAGGACGCGCTGGCGGAACTCACCGTGAACGGCAACGCCTTCATCCTCATGGTGTCGCCGCCGCGGGCCCAGCGGGTGCTGCGTCCGTCGGACCTGGCGCGGATCAAGCGGCGGGTGGCGCAGAAGCTGAACGACTATCTGGAGGAGGTGCTGCACCCCGATCTCCGGTACCGCGTCAACTACTTCATCGGCACGGGCATCATGAAGCGGGACCCGTCGATCCGGCTGCAGCGCGCGCTGTACCGGACGATCGACGAGGCGCTGGTGGCGGCCACGGGCGAACAGGACCGGTTGGCGCGCCGCCGGATCCGGACGCTGCGCGAGATTCTCGCGGAACGCCGCATCACGACGGTGTATCAGCCGATCATGGACGTCACGGCTCGGCGGATCGTGGGGTACGAGGCGCTGAGTCGCGGGCCGGAGGGCGAGTTCGCCAGCCCCGACGTGCTGTTCCGGGTGGCCTACGAGGCGGAGCTCGTGGTCAAGCTGGATGCGATCTGCCGGGATCAGGCCGTCCAACAGATGGACCGGCTGGACCGCGATCACCTCCTCTTCATCAACATGGAGCCGCTGTCCATCTTCGACCCGAAGCTGCCGGGGGGCATTCCGGCCGGCCGCGGCGGCCACGTGGTATTCGAGATCACCGAACACGCGGCGATCGCCGACTTCGGCACCTTCCGCCAGGCGGTGCAACTGTTGCGCCAAGCGGGGTTCCAGTTCGCGATGGACGACGTCGGCTCGGCGTATTCGGGGCTGCGGGTGGTGGCGGGCATCGAGCCCAACTTCATCAAGCTCGACATGGAGTTGACGCGCGGGGCGCAGAACCACCGGGTGAAAATGGAGCTGGTGCGGGCGATCGCGCGGTTCTGCGCCGAGACGAACGTGCCGCTGGTGGCCGAGGGGATCGAGACCGCGGACGAGCTCGCCGCGGTGCGCGAACTGGGGATTCATCTGGTGCAGGGGTATTTGCTGGGACGGCCGGCGGCCGCACCGGGTCAGGAAGAGGTGAACTGGCCGTGCGCGGCGGCGCCGCCGGCATGAGCGGTCGCGCGCGGCGCCGCGCACTCGCCGTCGTCTGTCTCGTCGCGGCCGGCTGCACCACGGTGCGCCTGGTGAGCGACTACGATGAGACGACCGACCGCGACGTCTCGGCGCTGCAGAAGCTGGTCGATGACTCGCTGACGGCGCTCGCGCGACAGCCGGCGCCGGGCTGTCTGTACGGCGCGCACGCGCCGTTCTATGCCGCCGTGCACTCGGCGCTCAACGCGCTGGCCATGCGGAACCGGGCGCGCGGGCCGGACAACGCGGCGACCACAGCGCAGATCGCGGTGCTCGACACGCTGGAGTTCGCGGCGCTGGAACGGCTGCACCGCCTGGCGGGCGCGCAGGCGCCGCCGGCGTGCATGGACTCCGCTGGATTGGCGCTCGACCGGCAGGCCATCGATCAGAGTTTCGAGGCCATTCTCCGGCTGGAGTTGGCCAAGCGGCGGGGCGGGGGCTGAGGTGGACGCCGCGACGGGCTGGATCGGGAGGGCCGCGTGAGTCTGGATACGACGCCGTTGGCCTCGGCCATGCTGAACGCCGCTCTGGCGGTGCTCCGCGAGCGGACGCCCGTGATTCGGGCCTACGCGGAGGGAGAATTCCACAAGATCGCGCAGGCGATCGTGACCATCGAGGCGCTGGCCGCCGCCGGCCGCATCACGCCCGAGGAGGCACGGCTCCACCTGGAAATCCAGCGCGGTGCGAGCCGCACCGTGCTGATGACGGTGCAGGGGCTGGGACTGCTCGACGCGGAAGCGGCGATCAACGCGGCGCTCGGCGCCGTGCGGGACGCGGTGAACGCGGCGCTGCGGTTTGAACTACTGGTATGAGAGTACGAGGGTACGAGAGTACGAGGGTACGAGGGTACGAGGGTACGAGGGTATGACGGTTGACTGCGAACGCAGTTCCTGTCTAACTGTCCTACCGTCCTACTTCTTCTTGATCGGTACTCCCGCGGCCGAGTCCCCCGACGGCACGGCCGGCAGCGGCGGCGCTTCGAGCGACGGGAACATGGATTGCAGGTTCAGCGCGTTGATGATCGCCTTCGTGTCGTTCATCACGCGGGGCACGTCCCGGGGCTTGCCGACGGCCTGCAGCGTCTGGGCCAGTTCGATCCCCGTGGCGATGTAGAGATATGGAATGCCGATGGACGGCTGGTCCACCCAGCCGTGCCGGTGGGGCAGCGACTTGGTGGCCAGGAATACGTTGTCCCAGAGGTCGCGCGTGCGGGTGACGTCCATGAAGCCGGCGCCCTCCACCATCACGGTGTCCGGCCCCATGTTCTTGGCGGGGATGAAGATCTTGTCGGCCAGCCCCTGGGTGAGCGTGTTGGTGCCGAGGCCGAGCGACTGCGCGTAGTTGCCCGCCGTGCGGCTGATGTAGATGGGCCGGTCGGTATACGAGTCGGCGATCATGCGCAGCACGAAGATCCCGGCCCGGTCGAGATAACCGGTGCCGTTCCCGTCCTGGGGCAGGTTCTTGGGGTCGATCGTCGCCTGGATGGGGCCGAGCGAGAAGGTGGTGGTGCGCTGGATGGGAATGTACTCGGGCACGGCGTCGGCCTGCTCCAGCGTCATGTTGAGGGCGCTGTGCGTGGGCTTGGGCCAGTCCCCATTGCGGTAGAGCGCCGGGCCGGCCGCCTTGTCGTAAGCGTAGATGGGCCGGCGGATGAGCTGGCGCACGTACCAGTCGGTGTTGAGCAGAGACGTATTGGCGACGACGACGTCCTCGCGCACGTGCAGCACGTCCTGCGCGAACCAGAGGGGGAAGGTGTCGTTGTCGCCGACCACGACGAGCACCCCGTACGGCTCCACCGAGTTGAGCATGTCGACGGCGAAGTCGCGCACGTCCGTCTGGCCGGCACGCGATGCCCACTGCCAGTTGGCGAACAGCGGCACGAGCGCCACGAGCAGCACCGGCGACCCGATCATCCAGCCGTTGCGGGTGGGCAGCTCCACGGACTCGCGCCCGACCTTCGCGGTCTCGGTGCCGACGAGCGAGCCGAGCGATTCCCAGACGAACATCAGGCCGAGGGCCGCCCAGACGCCCCACGGCGAGAAACTCCAGATGAAGAAGTAGTCTCGGTCACGGACCTCGCGGGCCACCGTGCCGCCCAGTTCGGGCGACTGCGACGCCCCGTACTTGAAGTTCAGGTAGTAGATGAGACAGAGGGTGACGGTGAACATGAGCGAGGCGAAGTACCACCAACTTCGTCGATCGCGTTTGAAGTGCACCCATCCGCCGAACAATCCCAGCACGAGGAAGACGGCGGCGAGCAGACTCTGCGCGCCGGGATGCCGGTCCAGGGCGTCGCGCATCCACTGCCACTTGAAGTACCACCACCACATGCCGACCTGGCCCTGCACGAACGGCGCCTGGCGGTCGCCCAGCGCGGGCTTGCCATACTGCCCGCGGTTGAAGTTGTACATGAACGCGTCGTACGTGCCCTTGCTGAACGTGCAGTCGAAGTGCAGGCCGTTGCGGCACGCCGTGGGCTCGCCCTCGTTCATGGCCGGATAGAAGGCGGCGCGAATGGGCTGCGTGGCGAACGGTGTGAGGCCGAAGCCCAACGCGACCAGCGACGCGAGGATCAGCTTCCAGCGCAGCAGGAACCGCGGGCGGCGCACGAGGATGGCCAGGCCCACCGCCGGCGCGGCGAGCATGCCGGCCATGTGGTTGGCGTAGCCCAGGCCCAGCAGGTAGGCCACCAGCACGAGCGTGCGGTCGGCCTTGCGGCCGTCGGGCTCGTCGCACCACCGGATCATGAGCCACGAAATGATGGCGATGCCGGCGAGCGAGATCGTGTACACCTTCTCGTTGACCACCGACTGGTTCCACACCGTGAACGCCGTGGCGCCGATGACCGTGGCCACGCTCGCGCCGACGATCCGGCGCCAGCGCTCGGGGAACCAACTCACGAGCACGCGCTCGGTGGTCAGGAACCACATCGCGGCGGCCACGGCGCTGCAGCACGCGGCGAAGATGTTGATGCGCATCGCCACCGACCCGGCGATGGGGAGCAGCGACATCACCCGCCCCAGCAGCACGAACAACGGATTGCCGGGCGGATGGGGCAGCCCGAGGGTGTACGCCGCCGCGATGTACTCGCTCGTGTCCCACATCGCCGTGCTCGGCGCGAGGGTGACGAGGTAGAGCAGAAAGACCATGGCGCCCGCGATCGTGGCGGCCAGGTAGGAGGGGCGATAGTCGAGGTCGGGCTTTGCGTTGGTCGCCATGACGGTCGGTCGGGATTCGGACAGCACGCGCCCCGCCGGTGGGCGGGGCGTGTCAAGTTACACCAAAGATGCCGTGAAACCGTGAGTTACGAAAGGGAAGAAGGGGTCGGCATGCCGCCGCGATGGGCCGCCTCCCTCTTGGCGATTATGCCTTTCTTGACAGAAGGGAAGGCGGATCGTAGCGTAGGGGCATGGCGAACTGGGGGTCGTTCACCCGCTTGCCCCGTCCTGGGGTGTGCGTCGCGTGGCTAGGCGTCTATGCGGTGGTCTTCACGATGATCCCGCCGGACTCGCCGTGGGCCACGGCACTGGTCATTGCGGGGGCGTTTGCGCTGATGTCCTTGGAGATTCATATCATCAACCGGGATCGGGACGCGGCGGATCGACGGACGCGGCGCGAGCGGAAGCGGGACCGCGCCCAATTCGACCAGACACTGGCCGAATTTGCGACTGCCCACGCCAATACGGAGCGGGTGCTGGCGCTGCTCGACTCGGTGAAGCGGGATGTAGCAGAAATGGGGCGGTTGCCTATGGGCGATGCCCGGCGAGCAGTCCTCGCGGATCAGATCGCCGTCAGTGTGGCCACGATTGGCGGACTGGTTCGCATCCCGCCCGACAGTCCATTCTCCATCGTTGGTACGCCCGCCGAATCGAAAACGTCGATCCGCTAACGGCGGTCTCCGCCCGCTGGCGGTGGCCGGTCACCATACTTCTATTCGTGCTTTCCGTCGGGCTAACTCCAGTCGTTGCCGTCGGAGCAGTTTTGCGGGTGGTTGTCGCTGTCGATCCAATACCGGAACCATGTGTAGCGGCGGCACCCAAAGGCATCGCTGTACTCAATCCGGCCGTGCAGATATTCTGTCGTCGCGCCATTGTACATGGCGGGATACAGGACCATCGCGGCCTTCTGTTCGAGCGATCGCCGCGAGCGCTTGAAGGCGACCCAATGCTCTCCGCCCGGGGCCATGTTGATTCGACTCCGCTCGGCCGCGTAGTTATGCGCGAGCACTGGGCCGAAGCTGTTCGGGGGCGCAAAACTGACGTGCCCCGCAACCTGCACGTTGCGAGCAGGCGTCCTGCCGAAATTTCGGAATACCATGATGAGTTCCGCAGCGTCCCCCTTGGCGCACCTGTCGTACATGACATAGGCGCGTTGGTCGCGTTCGGTCGCGTTCCGCTGATGACCGAGCGCATGGTCGCCCCCCGCCTTTATGGCTTCGGTGGCGATCATCAGCTTGTTGGTGTAGTTGGCGACGATTGCCGTCGCGATTGCGGTCACGACGGTACCTCCGGCAATAAACGCGTCGCTGAGATTGTGCCCAATCGCAATGACGGCCCATACGGCTTCTCCGACCGCGAACGCCCCAAGCCCGATGGCTCCGTACAGGAGAACCGGGATCTCTTGTTGGTGTTTTGCTACCTCGCCTTTGCTTACGTCCTTGGCTACTACCTCATCGCGCCGCTTCTTGAAAGGAGCCGGATGTCGTGAGTCACTCATACCGTGCCTACCGCCGCGCCGAAGATGTCGGGGTTCTTCCGGTTGTTATAGCGGAACTCGAACTCGGCCACGTACAGGGGCAGATACTTGGCGGTGACCTTGTGGAAGGTGCCGACCACGCCGCGCTTGAACTGACTCCAGAACCCCTCGATGGTGTTCGTGTGGATCGCGCCGACCACATACTGGCCCCGACTATGGTCCACGGCTCCGTGGTTCAGGCCTTTGAACTTGGGGTAGCGGCGGCTCTTGTCGGTAGAGAGGAGCGAGACGCGGTTGGAGAGGACTTCCCGCATGAACTCGCCCAAGGTGCGGCTATCCACGCTGTTGATGACGCGGGCGACCACGTTGCCGTCGCGTTCCGCGGCCCCGACCACGACCATCTTGCCTTTGCCGCCGCGCGGGCCTTCGCCCTTCTTGTTCTTGTGCTTCCACTTGTCCTTGCCGCCGATATAGGCCTCGTCGATTTCGACGAACCCGGCGAGCTGTTGGAACGCCTCATCGGCCATTCCAGCGCGGATACGGTGACACATGCTCCACGCCGTGCGGTAGGAGCCCAACCCCATCTGGCGCTGAATCTGAAGGGCCGAGACACCCTTCTTGCTGGTCATCATGTAGTAGATGACCTCAAACCAGACCGTCAGGGCGATGTTGGTGTTCTCGAAGATGGTCCCGACCGTGACGGAGAAGCGGTAACCCTTAGGGCTGCACTGGTGGCACTGCCAATGGTGCGCCTTGGACGGCAAGCCATAGACCTTCTCGTTGCCGCAACGCGGGCATTTCACGCCATCCGGCCAGCGTTTGTCCCGCAAGTAGTCCTTGCACGCGGTGTCGTTCGGAAAGGCTTCGCGGAACTCGGGCAGCGTCATCTGGCGGACCATAGAAACCTCTTCGCAATGGTGACGGCATGAACGTACCATCCCCTACCGCTTCTGTCAAGAGGTGCATAATCGCCTCCCTCTTGCGGCTTCGGTGTTCGTTCGGTATGATCGGCGGGCCGCAGACAGCACCCCCCTTCACGTGCACCAGCCTGGAGTCCATACGATGAACGTTCTCGCAAGTTCCGAGGGCGCGCCGTATCCGCGTCTCATGCAGCTCACGCCCGTGCTCGTCGTGGAGCGGGTGGAGCCGTGCCTGTCGTTCTGGACCGACCGATTCGGGTTCGCGGTGGAGAATCAGGTGCCGGGACCGGACGGCGCGCTCGTGTTCGCGAGCGTCAAGCGCGGGTCGGTCGAAGTGATGTACCAGACGCGGGCCAGCGTCGCGGCCGACGATCCGGTGCTCGGGGCCGAAGCCGTGGGACATTCCGTGACGCTGTTCATCGCGGTGGACGACTTCGGCGCCGTGGAGCGCGCGCTGGCCGGCGCGCCGGTGGTCAAGGCGCGCCATGAGACGTTCTACGGCAGCACGGAGATCTACGTGCGCGAGCCCGGGGGCAATGTGGTGGGGTTCGCGGCGTTCAGGTGACGCGCCGCGCGCGCTGCCCCGATCTAATGCCGGAACTGCCGCTTGCCCGTGAACACCATCGCCATGCCGTGCTCGTCGGCGGCGGAGATGACCTCGGGATCGCGTACGCTGCCTCCCGGCTGGATGATCGCCCGCACTCCGGCCCCGGCGGCCTGGTCGATCCCGTCGCGGAAGGGAAAGAACGCGTCGGAGCCCATCACCGAACCGTTGGTATCGTGCCCCTGGCTCCGCGCCTTGTGCACGGCGATGAACGACGCGTCCACGCGCGACATCTGACCGGCGCCGATGCCGATGGTCGCGCCATGGCGCGTGAGCACGATGGCGTTGCTCTTCACGCTGGCCACGGCGCGCCACGCGAACAGCAGATCGGCCAGCTCCTCGCTCGTCGGCTGCCGCTTGGTGGGCACCGACCACCCCGCGTCGTCGATCACGCTCGGAGCGCGCTCCTGCACCAGCACGCCGCCGCGCACCCGCTTGTAGTCGAGGCTGTGGGCCGGCCACGCCGCGGCGCCTTCCAGCACCCGCAGATTCTTCTTGCGCCCCAGAATCTCCACGGCCGCCTCGTCGAACCCGGGGGCGACGACGCATTCCACGAACAGGCTGGCGACCGCGTTCGCCGTCGCCTCGTCCACGGGCACGTTGAAGGCGATGATCGACCCGAACGCCGAGACGGGATCGCAGGCCAACGCCTTGTCGTACGCCTCACGCGCCGAGGCGCCCACGGCCAGACCGCAGGGCGTAGTGTGCTTGACGATGGCGCACGCCGGCTGGCGGCCGAACGGCTCGATGGCGAGCAGCGCGCCCTCGAGGTCGATGAGGTTGTTGAACGAGAGGTCCTTGCCGCCCCGCTGGCGGAGGGCGGCGAGCCCGGCCCCCGGCCGCTCGACGTAGAACGCCGCCGCCTGCCCGGGGTTCTCGCCGTAGCGGAGCGGCTGCGCCAGCTCGAAGCTCATCGCCACCGTCTGCGGGAACAGCTCGCCGCGTTCGCGCGCGAACCAGGCGGCGATCGCCGCGTCGTAAGCTGGCGGTGTGCGCGTACACCTTGCCGGCGAGCACGCGCCGCAGGTCGAGATCGTCGTCGCCGGCCTGGAGCGTGGCCAGCACGCGGCCGTAGTCCGCCGGGTCGACCACGACGTACACCGACGCGAAGTTCTTGGCCGCCGAGCGCAGCATGCTGGGGCCGCCGATGTCGATGTTCTCGATCACCTGCTCGGCGCGGACGCCCGCCGTGGCCGCCGTTTCGCGGAACGGATACAGGTTGACGACCAGGAGATCGATGGGCGTGATCTGGTGCTCGGCCAGCGCCGCCATGTGCTCCGGCAGGTCGCGCCGGGCGAGGAGCCCGCCGTGGACCACGCGGGTGCAGCGTCTTGACCCGGCCGTCGAGCATTTCCGGGAATCCGGTCACGTCGCTCACGTCGCGCACCGGGAGGCCGGCGTCGCGCAGCGCGCGGGCCGTGCCGCCGGTGGAGACGAGGTCCCAGCCGAGGGCGGCGAGGCCCTGGGCGAACTCGACCAAGCCGGACTTATCGGAAACGGAGAGCAGGGCGCGCATGGAATTCGGGATGAAGAACGCGGTGCCGAAGAACGAGGTAACGATGAACGCTGGGCGGTCGGACAGGAAACCTACGTGGGCGGCGCCACGGCGAGCGCCGCCACCAGCCGCGCCAGCGAGCGAATGTCGCGAAGGTCGACGAGTTCGGCGGGGGAGTGGCTGTATCGCAGCGGCCACCCGATCGGAATATCTACCGCGCCGTAGCGGACGAACTCCGACCCGTCGTTGCCTCCGTTCGTCGTGCCCCACTGCAGCGGGATGCGCCCGGCCTGCGCGATGCGCACCACGCGAGCGAACTCGGCGGGCGGGGTGACGCTGGAATTGTCGAGCATGCGGGCCACGGCGCCGGCGCCGATCGGGGCGTCGGCGAAGCGCGGCGTCTCGAGCGGCGAGTCCGACGACACGAACGTGTCCACGGCGAGCACGCGCCGGACCGACACGCCGAATTCGGCGGCCAACGCCGCCGCGCCGTCGAGCCCGACCTCCTCGCGCGTGGAGAAGGCGAAGATCACCTTGTGGTCGAGCGTCTTCGGGTCGATGCCGCGCATGGCGACCAGCAGCGCCACGTCGCCGGCGCGGTCGTCGATGGACCGGGCCGTGAAGCGATACCGGCCCAGCCGGGCGGCGCACTTGTAGCCGGTGACGGTCATGCCCGGCTTGATGCCGAGCGCGGCCGGCTCGCGCCCGAACCAGGCGTACACGGTGCGCGCCGACGCGGCCGAGGCGCTATTCAGAATCTCAAATACACCGTGGCGGGCCGAGGCGCTCGTCGCGGCGCAGTCGCGGCGCCCGGGGGCGGGTTGGGAGTCGGCATCGGTGTGCAGCAGCGCCGGCTGCCCCGCGAACAGCGTCGTGATGAAGCCCCCCCGGGGGCGCAGAGCCACGCGCCCGTCGGGTTCGATGCCCGCCACGTCGAATCCGATCTCGTCCAGATGGGCCACGATCACCACCGTGTCGCGGTCGGGCCCGGCGGCCACGTACAGATTGCCCGCCGTATCCACCACGGCGAGCGGCCGGGCCCACGGCGGCAGTTCGGCGCGCACCGCGTCGCGCACCGGCCCCTCGTGCCCCGACACCGCGTAGCGATCGGAGAGCCGCGCCAGCAGATCGGCGTACGGGGTGAGGCTGTCGCGGACCTCGGCCACCACCGGCGCCGTCGCATCGGGCATCACGAACGGACCCGGGGCGGTCGCGCCCGCCGCGGCCGCCACGCGCGCGAACAGCACGCCGAGGTCGGCGTCGGCCACCCGCTCGATGAGCGCGCCGGGGTCTTCGGCGCGCACGCTCAGCGTGCGGGCGCTCCCGACCGTCACGCCGGCGGGGACGGCGAAGGCGAACCGCGTGTCGCGCACGGCGACGGTGTCGTTGGAGAGGGGCGCGGCTTCGTCGACCACGACGAGCGAGTCCACGCGCCGCGTGCGCGCGAGCACGCCCGAGAGGCCGGCCCAGGAGAAGGCGTGCTGCGCCGATATCACAAATATGGTCTTGCCCCTGACCGGCGTGGCGCGCGACGCGGCGGCCACCGCCGCGCAGCCGGCGCGCCCCGACGCCTGGGGGCCGGCCACGTGATGGCGCACGACCCACGGGCCGAGGTCGCGGAACACGGGATCGAGCAGCCGGATGCCCATGGCGGCCACCTCGGCGGCGTTCTGCGCGCCGACGTCGAGCCACAAGTCGTCGATCGTCGTCGGACCCTCGTGCGGCGTGCGGCCGCGCCACAGATGCACGCTGCGCACGGCGAACACGCCAGGCACCATCTGGACGCGGCCGGTGGTGGACGGGTCGCCGGTCATGATCAGGATGCGCTGGCCTTCGTGAAACTCGTCCCACAGGGCGCGCCGCGGGCCGCTGCCGTCCATCTGAACTCGTAGATAACCGCTGTCGGTGATCTGGCTGACCACGTAGGCCGGCTCGTCGAGGCCGCAGGCCACCACGCGCACCGGCGATCCCGATCCGCGCACCTTGATCAGGCTGCCGAGGGCGTCCCGCGTCCAGCCGGGGTCGGCCGCCTGGATGCGGTCGGTGGCCCAGCGCGGATGCCCCGGCGCCACGAGGAGCGCGATCCACGGCTGCACCGCGGGAATGAAGGACCTGGTCTGCGCGCCGGCGGCGGCCGGCGCGGCCAGGGCGGCCAGGGCGGCCACCGCCGTCAGGCCCAGCCGCGCGCGTACGATCCTAGAGCGACAACGCATGATCCATGTCCTCGGCGAGCTGCCGGTCGTCGTGTCCGGCGGCGTGACGGTCGTCGGCGCGCCCGCGGCGCGCCGCTTGTCCCGGACGCAAGGTGCCGGCGGCGAGCGCCTGCACGACGCGGGGATACAGCAGGTGTTCCACCCGCAGCACGCGCCGGGCCAGCGCGTCGGCGCCGTCGTCGGCGTGCACGGGCACCACCCACTGCGCGATGATCGCGCCGTGGTCGAACCGTTCGTCCACGAAGTGCACCGTGGCGCCGCTCTCGCGCTCGCCGGCGTCGAGCACGGCCTGGTGCACGCGGTGGCCGTACATGCCCGGGCCGCCGAACGCGGGCAGGAGCGCGGGGTGCACATTCACGATGCGCCCCGCGTACGCGCGCACGACGTCTCCGGGCACGAGGCGAAGGTATCCCGCCAGCACCACGTCGTCCACCCGCGCGTCGCGCAGCACGTCGGCGAGCGGCGCGCCCTCGGGATGGCGCGCGCTGCGAATGAGGGCCGTGGGGATGCCGCGCGCGCGCGCCCGCTCGAGCGCGGCGGCGTCGGGTCGGTCGGACGCGACGAGCACGACGTCGCCCGCGCGGCGCTCGCCCAGCGCGTCGAAGTGGTCGAGGATGGCCTGGAGATTCGATCCGCCGCCGGAGGCGAGCACGGCGATGCGCGCCCTCACGCGCCGCCTCCGAGGAAGCGGGTCACCGCGTCGTCGAGCGTGGCGACGACGGCCGCCGGCGCCGCGGCCGCCGCCAGGTCGGCGGCGGGGGTCTCGTCGGTGGGCACGAGCAGGGCGAGCCCGCCGAGCGTGAGGCCGGGCTGGATGTCGCGGAACCGGTCGCCGGCGTAGAGCGACCGCGTGACGTCGAGATCGTGGTCGATCGCCGCCTCCTCGAACAGCAGGGTGCCGGGCTTGCGGCAGGCGCAGGGGCCGGAGAAGTCGGGGTGGTGCGGGCACACGTACGCGTCGTCGATGCGCGCGCCTTCGGCCGCGAGCAGTTCGCGCATGCGCGCGTTCACGCGCTCGTAGTCGGCCATGGTGAAGAAGCCGCGCGCGATGCCCGACTGGTTGGTCACGACGATCACGGGGATGCCGGCCCGATTGAGCCGCTCGAGGGCGCGCGCGGCGCCGGGCAGCAGCAGCACGTCGGCCGGACTGTCCGTGAAGTGGAAGTCGTGGATGATCGTGCCGTCCCGATCGAGGAACGCCGCCGGCCGGCCGCTCACGCGCGCACCGCGCGCGCGAGCGCGCCGATGAGGGCGGCGTCTTCGCGTTCCGGCACGCTCCGCAGGTCGAGGAGCAGCCGGTCGTCGCGCACGCGCCCGACGACCGCGGGTTCGCCGGCGCGCAGGCGGGCGTCGAGCGCCTCGGGGCCGTCCGGGCCGGCGAGCGAGACGGCGGCCGATGGCAGGCTCGCGGTGGGGAAGGCGCCGCCGCCGACGGTGGCCCGGCTGGGCACGGCGCGCGCCGCGAGGGCCGGGGGCAGCGCGGCGCAGATGGCGTCGGCCCGCTGCGCGAGCCGCTCCACGGCGGCGCCGAGCATGCGCAACACGGGGATCTCGGCGAAGGCGCGATCCGGTTCGCGGTACAGCGCCAGGGTGGCCTCGAGCGCGGCCAGCGTGAGCTTGTCCACGCGAAGGGCGCGCGTGAGCGGGTTCTCGCGGACGCGAGCGATGTCGGCGGCGGCGCCCACGACGATGCCGGCCTGCGGGCCGCCGAGCAGCTTGTCGCCGCTCATCGTCACCACGCGCGCGCCGGCGCGCACGGCGTCGGCCGCGGTCGGCTCGCCGGTGAGTCCGATGCGATCGAGCGGCACGAGGAGGCCGCTGCCGAGATCGTGGAGGACCGGGATGCCGCGGGGCTCGGCGAGGCGCACCAGGGCGGGCACCGCGACGTCGGCCACGAAGCCGTCCATGGCGAAGTTGCTGCGGTGCACCTTGACGATGGCGCCGGTGTGCGGGCCGAGCGCGCGTTCGTAGTCGGCGAGGTGGGTGCGGTTGGTGGTGCCGACCTCGACCAGGCGGGCGCCGCTCCGGGCCATGATGTCGGGCACGCGGAAGTGGCCGCCGATCTCGACCAGTTCGCCGCGCGACACGACGGCGTCGCGCCCGTCGGCCAGGGTGGCGAGGGCCGCGAGGAGCGCGGCCGCGCCGTTGTTGACGACCAGCGCGTCCTCGGCGCCGGTGAGTTCGCGCAGCAGGCCCACGCAGTGCGTATAGCGCGAGCCGCGCGCGCCGGCGTCGAGATCGTATTCCAGATTACTAAAGTCCGCGGCGATCGCGCGGACGGCGCGGACGGCGGCGTCGGCCAGCGGGGCGCGGCCGAGGTTGGTGTGCAGCACCACGCCGGTGGCGTTGATCACCGGCCGCAGCGACGGGCGCCGGGCCCGCGCCACGGCCGCCGACACGCGCGCCGCCCATGCGCCGCCGTCGGCCGGCGCGGGCTCGCCGCGTCGCACCGCGTCGAGCACGCCGCGCACCGCCTCCACCACGAGCTCGCGGGGGCCCGCCTCGGCCAGCGCGCGGAGCTCGGCGAGTTCCAGCAGCGCGCCGACGCTCGGAATGCCGCGCCGCGGGTCGGTCACGGTCGCCCACCGCCGCCGCCCGGGCCGCCCCCGCCGCCGCCGTGCGTGGCCGCGCCCTTGGCGCTCGACGTGTCGGGCCGCGGCCGCGCCGTCGAGTCGGGCTTGACGGCGTGCTTCGTGGTGTCGGCCTTGGCCGGCGCATGCGTGCTCGTGTCGGGCGGGGCCGGCGGTTTGGGGGTGGCGAACACGCGCGTGGACGTGGCCTTGTACCCCAGGAGGTTGACGAGATCGGTGGCCGTCACGCGGTACTGCGTGAGCGGCTTGACGTGCGAGCCGAACGCCAGTTGGACCATGAGCACCGTGGCCGGAGCGGGGCGGGACGGTTTGGGTGCTTCGGGCCCCGCCTTGGGCGGCGCCGTCGGCTTGGGCTTGGCCGCGCCCCGCTTGGTGGTGTCGCGCAGGGCCACCAGGGAGTCGGCCACGCGCGCCGAATCGCGGCGCGCCCGGGCGCGCCGCGTGTCGAACTCGGCCAGCGTGTACACGGCCAGCGCGGTGAGATGGGCCGAGTCGGAACTCATGATGCGGAACTGGGCCGTGTCGAGCGGTGACGTCGGATCGAGCGGATGGTCCACGGTCACGCGCAGCGTGACGCTGTCGTCGGCCGCAACGGTGGTGATGCGCGGCCCGACGGTGTCCCGCTTGGCGGCGAGCAGTTCGAGCATCGGCTGCGTGGTGGTGATGTGGACCTGCGTGCTGTCCCAGATCTCGCCCGGGTCGCGCGCCAGGTTCTTGTTGGCGTCGACGAATCCGACCACGGTGTACGTGCCGGGCCCGAAGGGGCCGATCTGGAACTGGCCCGTGGTGTCGGCGACGGCGATGTACACCAGGCTGTCGGGGCGCCGGCCGCGCTCGCGCGTGGTGTCGCGCGCGGCGCTGTCGGCGTCGAACACGGCTTCGACCACGGCGCCGGCCGTCACCCGCCCGGTGCTCCAGTCGAAAATGCGGCCCACCACGCCGAGGTTGGGCAGCGTCGGGCCCGTGCTGAAGACCGTCGTATACGGGAACCGGATTACGTTGTTGCTCAGGTCGCCGAGGCCCGGCAGCAGGGTGACGCGATAGGCCGTGTTCGGCCGCCAGCCCTTGGGGGGGCGCACGTCGATATGGTCGCGGTGCCAGTCGATGCGCGGTTCGCCGTCGCGCGGCGAGATGAGGAACAGGCCGGTCAGGTCCTGCTTGGGTCCGGACCGGTCGCTGACCACGCGGTCGAACAGGAAGTCCACGGCTTTGCCGCGGAAGTTCACGGTGTTGGTGTCGGGCATGACCGCGAGGACTTTGGGCGGCGTGTGGATTTCGGGGCCGCCCGGGATGGCGCCCTGCGAGGCGCACCCGGCGAGGACGGCGAACGCGATCAGCCGCCGCACAGGGCCTCGACCTTCCGGCGCAGTTGATCGCGGCGACCGGTCCATTCGCCCAGCTTGTCGCGCTCGCTGCGCACCACGGCCGGCGGCGCCTTGGCGACGAACTGCGCGTTGCCGAGCCGCGCGTCGAGCGCGGCGATCTGCGTCTCGAGGGCCGACAGCTCGGCGCGCACGCGCGCGCACTCCCTGTCGACGTCGACGAGCCCGGCGAGGGGCACGCTGACCTCCGATCCGTCGCGCAGCAGAGCGGACGAGGCGGCGCCGGCCGGCGCCGCCGGCGCCGCCGCCGCGACGGTGAGCGTCACGCGGGCGAGACGTTCGATGGTGCCGGCCTCCTCGGCGAACACCGCCGCTCGGGCGGCGCCGGCCGGGATCGCCGTAGCGGCGATCGCCTTGCCGGGCGCGATGGCGTACTCGGCGCGGATCTGCCGCAGGGCATCGACCGCCTCGCGCACCAGGTCGAACTCCACGGCGCCGGCGCGTCCGAGGCCGGTGGCCGAGGGCCAGTCGGCGCGCACGAGGAGCGCGCTCTCCGGCCGCGCCGGCAACCGCTGCCATATTGATTCGGTAATGAACGGCACGATCGGGTGCAGCAGGCGGAGGGCGGCGTCGAAGGCGTGCACGAGCACGGCCCGGGCCACATCCCCGTCGGGGCCGCCCCCGGCCAGGCGGCCCTTCACCGCCTCCACGTACCAGTCGGCCAGCTCGCTCCACACGAACCGCCGCGCCGTCTCGGCGTACTCGTTGAGCCGCATGCCCTGGGCGCGCTGGGCCGGGCGCCAGGCCACGCCGTCCGGCCCGGCGTGCGGGTCGGTGGGGCGGAGGGGCCCCAGGGCGGCGTCGCACTCGGCGATCGCGGCGTCGAGGCGGGCCAGCACCCAGGCATCGGCGCGAGTCAGGCGCTCCGGCGCGATCGCGTCGAGCGTGAGCACCGGGGCGTCGCCCAGATTCGAGAGCAGGAAGCGGCCGATGTTCCAGAGCTTGGTGGCGAAGTTCCGGCCCGTGGCGAACGACTTCTCCAGGTCGCTCGGGTCCAGAATCACGTCGGCGCCAAGCCCCATGCCCGACACGAGCGTCCAGCGAAGCGCGTCGGCGCCGTACAGCGCGATCACGTCCAGCGGGTCGATGCCGTTGCCCAGCGACTTGGACATCTTGACGTGGTCGGTGTCGCGCACCGTGCCGTGGAGCAGCACCGTGTGGAAGGGCGCGCGCCCCTGGAACCGGTAGCCGGCCATGATCATGCGGGCCACCCAGAAGAACAGGATCTCGGGCGCCGTGACGAGCACGTCGGTGGGGTAGAACGCGCGGAGGTCGCTCGCGTCCTCGTCGGGCCAGCCGAGTGTGGAGAGGGGCCACAGCCAGCTCGAGAACCAGGTGTCGAGCACGTCCTCGTCCTGGCGCACCGGGCAGCCGCAGTTGGGGCACTCCGTGAGATCGGTGCGGCTGGCGAACGCGTTGGGCGGATCGCACTCGTCGCAGTACCACACCGGCACGCGGTGGCCCCACCAGAGCTGGCGCGAGATGTTCCAGTCGCGGATGTTCTCGAGCCAGTGCACGTACACCGCCTCCCACCGTTCGGGGA
Organism: uncultured Gemmatimonadaceae bacterium; assembly: GCA_963729495.1. GTDB lineage: Bacteria > Gemmatimonadota > Gemmatimonadetes > Gemmatimonadales > Gemmatimonadaceae > JAGWRI01. Next base: position 29,170 of record CAVSOM010000023.1, on the reverse strand, counting down.
GGATGCGGATGGCCCCGCTGCGCACGGCCTCCAGCGCCGGCTCGGCCAGGGGCGCCATGCGCACGAACCACTGATCGGACAGCCGCGGCTCCACCACCGTGTCGCAGCGGTAGCAGTGGCGCACGTTGTGCGTGTGCGTGCTCGGTCTTCACCAGCGCGCCCGACTCCCTCAGCGCGGCCACGATCTTGTCACGCGCCTCGAACCGGTCGAGCCCGGCCAGCCCACGCCGGCACGCGCCCGTCGGCGTCGGCCACCTCGGCCATGCGCGCGGCCTCGTCGATCACCACCGGCATCGGCAACCCGTGGCGCGCGGCCGACCTCGAAGTCGTTGGCGTCGTGCGCCGGCGTGATCTTCACCACGCCGGTGCCGAAGGCCGGATCGGCATAGTCGTCGGCGATGACGGGAATGTCGCGGTCGACGATCGGCAGCCGCACGGAGCGGCCGACGAGATCGCGGTAGCGGTCGTCGGCGGGGTTCACGGCCAGGGCGACGTCGCCGAGCATCGTCTCGGGGCGCGTCGTGGCGACGACCAGGGTGCGCGCCGGATCGCCGCTCACCGGATAGCGCCACGTGGTACAGCGTACCGGTCTCCTCCTGGAACTCCGCCTCCTCGTCGCTGAGCGAGGTGAGGCAGCGCGGGCACCAGTGGATGACGCGGTGGCCGCGGTAGATCAGCCCGTCGTCGAAGAGGCGCACGAACGCCTCGCGCACGCCGCGCGACAGTTCCGGACTGAACGTGTACGCGGTGCGCGTCCAGTCGGCGGAGCAGCCGAGCGCGGCGAGCTGTTCGAGAATCGTGCCGCCGGTCTCGGCCACGAAGGCCTCGGTGCGCTGCACGAACGCCTCGCGGCCGAGGTCGAAGCGCGACATGCCTTCGGCGGCGAGCTGCTTTTCGATAACGTTCTGCGTGGCGATGCCGGCGTGGTCCGTGCCGGGCACCCACAGCGCTTCGGTGCCCGGCTGCATGCGGGCCCAGCGCACGATCACGTCCTGCACCGTGTTGTTGAGCCCGTGGCCCACGTGGAGCACCGCGGTCACGTTCGGCGGCGGCATGACCAGCGTGAACGGCCGCCGGGCGCCGCCGGCGCGGGTGGAGGCCGCGGCCGTGGCGCCGAACGCGGCGGCGTCGCGCCAGCGGCGGTAGATCTCCGCTTCGGTGCCGGCGGGATCATAGCGGTCGGGGAGTGCGGCGGGTTTCGGCGTGGCCATCGGAATGAGCGTGCGGGCGTCTGCGCGGGAACCCACAAAGCTAACGCCCGGGGGGAGGGGCATGAAGGGCGGGCAGACGCGAACGAGGCGCGGCGGCGCGGGACCTTGCCGCGGCGAGCGGCAGCGCGAGCCCTACCGCTCGACGCCCAGCCGATTCACCACGCGCCGCACTCCGGGCACACCGCCGGCGAGGATGGCGGCGTAGCCGACCTCGCGCTCCGTATCCACGCGCCCCGAGAGTTCGATCGTCGCATCGGCGGCGGCCTCGATGTCGATGGCGCGGCCGGCCAGCATCGGATCGTTGGCAAAGGCCTCGAGCACGCGCTCGCCCAGCGTGTCGTCGGGCTCGTCCTCGCGCTCGCCGTCGGCGGCATCCCACCCGCCGTCCAGATCGCCGTCCGTGTCATCGGCGTCGAACCCGGGCTCCAGGCCCGGGGCGCCGGGCGCGCGGCGCGAGAGCCGCGCGGCGATGCCCGGCGCGCCGCCCAGCACGTGGGCAAGCACGAGGCCGACCGCGAGCCCCAGCACGCCGCCCACGAGCATGCTCGCGATCGGTGCGGCGGCGTCGGATCGGTGGTGCGGTTCGGAAGGCGCTGACATGAGGGAATGCCCGTGGCGAAGGATGCCCGTGAACGATAACTTGAAGCGGCGCCTTCAGCGACCGCGCGGCAGCCGAAATTCACCCGTTCCCCGATCCATGCGCGTCTCCAGATTGTACAAGAAGGAGGAGGACGTCGCCCCCGAGGTGTTCCCGGTGGGGCGCATCGTCATCTGGGCCCTCGTGGGACTGGTGATCGTCGGCGGCCTGGCGCTGTATTTCGGGTACGAACGCTTCATGACGCCCCTTCTCTAGACCCGCAGGGAACGATGATCGATCGGCCATCGGACATGCTGACGCTGACGCTGCCCGACGGCGCGACCCGCGAGGTCGCGCGCGGCACGCTGCCGGGCGACGTGGTGCGCACGATCGGCGAACGCCTGTTGCAGGCGGCGGTGGCCGTGGAGGTCAACGGCCAGGTGCAGGACCTGATGACGCCGCTGCGCGACGGGGGCACGTTCCGCGTGCTGACCGCGCGCGACGCCAGGGCGCTCGACGTCCTCCGCCATTCGACGGCGCACCTGCTGGCGACGGCCGTGCGGCGCGTGCGCCCGGAGGCGAAGATCGGCTTCGGGCCGGCCATCGACGACGGGTTCTACTACGACTTCGAGGTGGACCACCCGTTCACGCCGGACGACCTGGAACGGTTCGAAGCCGAGATGGCCAGGATCGCCAGGGAAAAGCTGCCGTTCGTGCGGGCCGAGGTGTCGCGGCGCGACGCGCAGCGGGTGTTCGCCGATGATCCGCTCAAGCTGGAGCGCCTGAGCGAACTGGGCGACGGACGAGGTGATCTCGACCTACACCGACGGCCCGTTCGTCGATCTCTGCCGCGGGCCGCATGTGCCCGACACGTCGCATCTCAAGCACTTCAAGCTGCTCCACACGGCGGGGGCCTATTGGCGCGGCGACGAACACCGGCAGATGCTGCAGCGCATCTACGGCACCGCCTGGTTCAAGAAGGAGGACCTCGACGCGCTACCTGCACCGCATCGAGGAGGCCAAGCGGCGCGACCACCGGCTGCTCGGCAAGCAGCTCGACCTGTTCCTGTTCCACCCGTTCAGCCCCGGCGCGGCGTTCTGGACGCGAGCGCGGCACCACGATCTTCAACGCGCTGGTGGGCTACGTGCGCGAGCTGCAGCGCGAGAAGTTCCAGGAGGTGCGCACGCCGCTGCTGTACAACAAGGGGCTGTGGGAGATCTCGGGGCACTGGGGCAAGTACCGGGAGAACATGTTCCTCGTGCTCGACAGCGAGACGCAGGAGCACGACATCTCGCTCAAGCCGATGAACTGCCCCTCGCACTACCTGCTGTACCTGGCCAGGAAGCACTCGTACCGCGAGCTGCCGCTGCGGCTGGCCACCTTCGACGTGCTGCACCGCAACGAGGTCACCGGCGCGCTTCGGGGCTCACGCGCGTGCGCCAGTTCCACCAGGACGACTGCCACATCTTCCTCACCGAGGACCAGATCGCCGACGAGGTGCGGTTCCTGGCCGATCTGATCCTGGGCTACTACCAGACGTTCGGCCTGACGGCGACGGTGCGATTCGCCACGCGCCCAGCGGTCCGCATCGGCGACGACGCAGCTCTGGGACCGCGCCGAAGGCGCGCTGCGCGTCGGCGCTCGAAGCCACCGGCATGCCGTACGAACTCAAGCCGGGCGACGGCGCGTTCTACGGGCCCAAGATCGACTTCGACGTCACCGACTCGCATCGGGCCGCCTGTGGCAGTTGGGCACCATCCAGCTCGACTACAACGCGCCGGAGCGATTCGACCTGGAGTACGTGGGCGAGGACAACGTCGATGCACCGGCCGGTGGTGATCCACCGCGCGGTGAGCGGCAGCTTCGAACGGTTCATCGCCATCCTCATCGAGCACTTCGCCGGCGCCTTCCCGGTGTGGCTGGCGCCGGAGCAGGTGCGGGTGCTGCCGATCACCGACGAGGTGGCCGACGTGGCCGCGGCGATCGCGCGCCGCATGCTCGACGCCGGTATCCGCGCCCACCTCGACGACCGCAAGGAGACGCTGAACTACCGCATTCGCGACGGCGAAATGATGAAGGTGCCGTACATGGCGGTGGTCGGAAAGCGGGAGGCGGAGGCGGACACCGTGGCGGTGCGGGTGCGAGGAGAAGGGAAGAAGCAGGACGTGGTGGGGGTAGGGGCCTTCATCGCGCGCGTGGTGGAAGAGGCGGAAACACGCGCGTTTGAACGGCGAAACTGCACAGGGCGCCGGCAACAACGGCGCCGGCAAATACCGCGCTAGCAAGTACGGCGCCGGCAGAAGGGCGCAGGGCCAAAACGGCGGGGAATCGGAAGGCGGCTGAAACGGCGGGTTGGATGGTGCGACCCCGCTGTTTGCCTGATACCGTGTCCTCGCAGTCTTGGCCCTGCGCAGGTTTTGCCGGCGCTGGTGTTGTCCGCGCCGTTCTTGCCTGCGCCGTCTTTACCGGCTGCGTGGTCTCAGCCCTGCGCCGTTGTGCCGTTGCGCTGTTTTTGCCCGCGCCCCTTCGGGCATAGTTTTGAAGCATGGCCAGATCCCAACACGACCCCCGTCATCGTCTCCGCCGCCCGCACCCCCATCGGCAAGTTCCTCGGCGGCCTCTCGACGCTCTCCGCCCCCGCCCTCGGCGCCGTGGCCATCAGGGCCGCTCTCGCCCGCTCGGGCGTCCCGGCGTCCGAGGTCGCAGGAAGTCATCATGGGCAACGTCATTCAGGGCGGCGTGGGGCAGGCCCCCGCGCGCCAGGCCCAGCTCAAGGCCGGCATCCCGGCGAGCGTGTCGGCGCTCACCGTGAACAAGGTGTGCGGCTCGGGGCTCAAGGCCGTGATGCTCGCCGCGCAGGCCATCAAGGCCGGCGACCGCGAGGTGGTCGTGGCCGGCGGCCAGGAATCGATGTCCAACGCGCCGTACTATGTATATGGTATGCGCGGCGGCGTGAAGCTGGGCGACCAGGCGATGGTGGACGGCATGATCCGCGACGGCCTCTGGTGCGCCGCCTGCGACGTCCACATGGGCGGCCACGCCGAGTACACCGCGCACAAGGCCGGGATCACGCGCCAGATGCAGGACGAGTTCGCGGCGAACTCGCACCGCAAGGCCGTAGCGGCCATGGAAGCGGGGCGGTTCCAGGGCGAGATCGCGCCGGTGGAGGTGCCGGGCCGCAAGGGGCCGACCATCGTGGACGCCGACGAGGGGCCGCGCAAGGACACCACCGCGGAGTCGCTGGGCAAGCTCCGTCCGGCGTTCGGCGGAGGTGGCAAGAGCGAGGAGCTGAGCGTCACGGCGGGCAACGCGTCGAGTCTCAACGACGGCGGCGCCGCGCTGGTCGTGACGTCGGAAGCGTACGCCCGGGCGCACGGATTGAAGATCATGGCGCGGATTGCCGCCTATGCCACCGGCGCCGTGGAGCCGCAGGAACTCTTCTTCGCCCCGATCCTCGCCGTGCAGAACCTGATGAAGAGGAGCGGCACGAAGATCGGCGACTACGATCTGATCGAGGCCAACGAGGCGTTCGCGTCGCAGGCGCTGGCCAACGGCGCCGGCTTGGGCTGGGACTGGAATCGCGTCAACGTGAACGGCGGCGCCATCGCGCTCGGCCATCCCATCGGGGCGAGCGGGGCCCGCGTGCTGACCACGCTGCTGTATGCCATGCAGGATCGCGGAGTGCACGCGGGACTCGCCACGCTCTGTCTGGGCGGGGGCGACGCCGTGGCCCTCAGCGTCACCCGGGACTGACCGCCATGAAGACCCACGCGCTCGTCGAAGACCGCCGGATCGCGCTGCTCGGCGTGGCCGGTTTCGCGGTGGCCCTGGCCGCCGCCTCGCAGGTGGCGATCCCGCTGCCCGGCACCCCCGTGCCGATCACGCTGCAGCCCCTGCTCGTCGTACTCGCGGGAATGATGCTCGGCCCCGTGTTCGGCGCGGAAAGCATGCTGCTCTATCTCGCGGCGGGCGCCGTGGGCCTGCCCGTGTTCGCGCCCATCGGCGCGCCCGGCATGGCGCGCTTCGTCGGCCCCACCGGGGGATACCTCCTGGCCTATCCGGTGGCGGCGTACCTGGCCGGCATGCTCGTGCAGCGCGCGCGCACGTTCAACGGGCGCGCGCTCGCGGCCGGCGCCGGCATCCTTGTGCTGTACGTGGGCGGACTGGCGCAGCTGGCGCTCATCACGGGCAGCCTGACCCGCGCCGCCGTGATCGGCGTCCTGCCGTTCGTCGCCCTCGACGCCGTGAAGTCGCTGATCGCCGCCGCCGTGACGCGTTCGCCGGCGTCCGCGCGGGCGGATTGAGCCGCTCCCGATTCCTCTACGCGCCCAGCGGCGCGCTCCGGGCTCCATGGCGCATCGCGATCTTCCTGGCGGTGACGATCGCGGCGTGGGGCGTGGCCGCGACGCTGTTCGGACCGGCGCTCACCACGCTCACCGCGCGCGCGGGGCTGCCCGGTACCGTCGACACCGATGTGGGCGTGATCGGCCTGCTGGTCGCGCACCTGGCGTGCGTGCGCTGGGTGGACAAGCGCCCCTGGTCGGCCGTGTGGCTGGGCCGCGCGGCGGCGCGCCCCGCCGTGTGGCTCGAAGGGTGGGCGCTGGGCGCGCTGGCCATCGGGCTCCCCTGTCTGGCCCTCGTGGCGCTCGGCGCGATGCGGTTCGGCCCGGCCGCGCCGGGGTCATGGCTCCACGCCGCGCTGCGCGTGACCTGGTTCCTGCTGCCGGCGGCGCTGTTGGAGGAGCTGCTCACGCGCGGGTATCCGTTCGCGGTGCTGTGCGAGAGCGTGCGGTGGCCCGCCGCGCTGGCCATGACGAGCGTGGCCTTCGGGCTCCTGCACCTGCCGAATCACGGGGCCACGCCGGAAACGATCGCCATGGTGACGCTGGCCGGCGTGCTGCTGGGCGCGGTCGTTCTCGCCACCGGCAGCCTGTACGCGGCGTGGATGACGCACTTCGCCTGGAACTGGGTGATGGCCGTGCCCCTGCATTCGCCGGTGAGCGGAATTCCGCTCGCCACGCCAGATTACCGGTTGCTCGACGCGGGTCCGCGTTGGCTCACGGGCGGCGCGTGGGGCCCCGAAGGGGGACTCGCGGCGGCCGTGGGCATGATGGCGGCCCTCACGTATCTCTACGCGCGGCGGAGCCGCCGCGAGGAGTCATAGCATGACGGATCGCATTGCGGTGCTCGGCGCGGGCCAGATGGGCAACGGCATCGCGCACGTGTTCGCGCAGGCCGGCTTCCCGGTGGCCCTGATCGACGTCTCGAAGGCGGCGCTGGCCAAGGGGCGTGGAGACGATCGGCCGCAATCTCGATCGGCAGATCAAGAAGGGCGCGCTCCAGGCGGCGGACCGGGACGCGATCCTGGCGCGGATCACCGACCACGACGCGCTCGACGCGGTGGCCGGCGCCACGCTGGTGATCGAGGCCGTGACCGAGAACCGCGAACTCAAAGCCCGGATCTTCGCGGAGCTCGACGCCAAGGCCGACGCCGGCGCCATCCTGGCGACCAACACCAGCTCCATCTCGATCACCGAGATCGCCGGGCGCACTAAGCGCCCCGACGCGGTGATCGGCATGCACTTCATGAACCCGGTGCCGGTCATGCAGCTGGTGGAGATCATCCGCGGGCTGGCCACCAGCGACGCCACGACGGCCCGGATCGTGGACCTCGCCAACGCCGTGGGCAAGACGCCCGTCCAGGCCGCCGACTCTCCGGGCTTCATCGCCAACCGCATCCTGATGCCGATGATCAACGAGGCGGTGTACTGCCTGATGGAGGGCGTCGGCACCGCCGAGGCGATCGACACCGTGATGAAGCTGGGCATGAACCACCCGATGGGCCCGCTGACGCTGGCCGACTTCATCGGCCTGGACACCTGCCTGGCCATTCTCGAAGTGCTATACGCGGGACTGGGCGACCCGAAGTACCGTCCCTGCCCGCTGCTGCGCAGGTACGTGGCGGCGGGATGGCTGGGGCGCAAGTCCGGCCGCGGCTTCTACCGGTACTGAGCGCATGGTCTGGGCTCTCACTCCCCTGAGCGAGGAACAGCGGGCCATCCAGCAGATGGCCCGCGAATTCGCGCTCGCCGAGATCGCGCCGCACAGCGCGGCGTGGGACCGCGACGCGCACTTCGAGCCGGCGCTGGTGCCGATGATGGGCGCGCTTGGCTTTCTCGGCATGTTGATTCCCGAGGCGTACGGCGGCCAGGGGCTCGACACGCTCACCTATCTCCTCGCGCTGGAGGAGATTGCCGCCGTCGACGCGTCGGTGGCGGTGATGATGAGCGTGCACAACTCGCTGCCCACGCAGATGCTCCTGCGCTGGGGCAGCGAGGGCCAGAAGGACCGCTACCTGCGGCCGATGGCGCGCGGCGAGATGCTCGGCGCGTTCGCGCTGTCGGAGCCCGACGCCGGCTCCGACGCTGGCGTCGCTGCGCACCCAGGCCGTGCGCGACGGCGACGACTGGGTGCTCAACGGCACCAAGGCGTGGGTGTCGAGCGGCACGCGGGGCGACGTGGTGCTGGCCATGGCGCGCACCGACGCGCCGGGCGACCGGCGCGGGGCGCGCGGCATCGGCGCCTTCATCGTCACCCCGGACATGCCGGGCTTCAGCGTGGGCAAGAAGGAAGACAAGATGGGGCTGCGGGCGTCGCCCACGGTGCAGCTCGTGTTCCAGGACCTGCGCGTGCCGGCCGCCAACCTGCTGGGCGCACGCCGGGCCGGGGCTTCATCTACGCCATGCAGTCGCTGGACAACGGGCGGATGGGCATCGCGGCCCAGGCCGTGGGCATCGCCCGCGCGGCGCTGGAGCACGCGACGGCGCTATGCCGCCGAGCGCCGGCAGTTCGGCAAGCCGATCAAGGAATTCCAGGCCATCCAGTTCAAGCTGGCCGACATGGCCACGCGGGTGTCGGCGTCGCGGGCGCTGCTCCACGCGGCGGCCGCGGCCAAGGATCGCGGGCGCCCACGTGACACAGGTCAGTTCGATGGCCAAGTTGATGGCCAGTGAGACCGCCATGTGGGTGACCACCCAGGCGGTGCAGATCTTCGGCGGGTACGGGTACGTGAAGGACTATCCCGTCGAACGGTTGTTCCGCGACGCCAAGGTGACCGAGATCTACGAGGGCACCTCGGAGATCCAGCGCATCGTGATCGCGCGCGCGTTGTACTCCCAGCTTGGTTCCTCTTCCCTCTGATTTCGGGCCAGACCATGAAACTCTTCGATACGATCGCCGGCATGGGCCACGAGCAGGTGGTGCTGTGCCAGGACGCCGCCACCGGATACCGCGGGATCATCGCCATCCACAGCACCACGCTGGGCCCCGCCCTCGGCGGCACCCGGTTCTGGAGCTACGCGTCGGACGAAGACGCCATCGTGGACGCGCTGCGCCTGGCGCGCGGCATGACGTACAAGAACGCCGTGGCCGGCCTCAATCTGGGCGGCGGCAAGTCGGTGATCATCGGCGACAACAAGACGGCCAGCCGCGAGATGCTGTTCCGCGCCCACGGCCGGTTCGTGGAATCGCTGGGCGGCCGCTACATCACGGCCGAGGACGTGGGCACGAGCACGGCGGACATGGACTTCGTGCACATGGAGACCGATTACGTGACCGGCCTGGCCGGCCGGTCGGGCGATCCGTCGCCCGGTGACCGCCCACGGCGTGTTCCGCTCCGATCCAGGCCGCGGCCAAGGAGACGTGGGGCTCCGACGATCTCACCGGCAAGACGGTCGTCGGTGCAGGGATGCGGCCACGTGGGGTACTACGTGTCCAAGGAGCTGCACGAGGCGGGGGCGCGCCTGATCGTGACCGACATCGACGCCGAGCGCGTCAAGCGCGTGGTCGCGGAGTTCGGCGCCCGTGCCGTGGGGCTCGACGAGATCTACGCCGGTCGAGGCCGACATCTTCGCCCCCTGCGCGCTGGGCGCCGTGATCAACGACAAGACGATCCCGCTGCTCAAGGTGGAGATCGTGGCCGGCGCCGCCAACAACCAGCTCCTCGACGCCGAGACGCACGGCACGGCGCTGGAGAAGAAGGGCATTCTGTACGCCCCCGACTACGTGGCCAACGCCGGCGGCGTGATCAACGTGTACAGCGAACTGGCCGGCTGGACCCCCGAGCGGGCGTTCCGCAAGGCCGACGAGATCTACGACACCGTGCTGCGGGTGTTCCACATCGCCAAGCACGACAAGGTGCCGACGTACGAGGCCGCCGACCGGCTGGCCGAGCTGCGCATCCGGGCGGTGGGGGCGATGGTCCGCACGTGGCCGCAGTGGCCCAATAAGTAAACTATAATGGCCGACGGCCCGCGCATCGCCATCGCCGCCGACCACGCCGGCTTCGAGCTGAAGGAGAAGCTCGAAGCCGTGCTCGTGGCGCTCGGCTACGCGGTGGACGACCTGGGCACCGACTCCGCGGCGTCCACCGACTACGCCGACTACGCGCACCCGCTGGCGGCGGAGGTGGCCGCGGGGCGGGTGGCCCGCGGGGTGCTGCTCTGCGGCACCGGGCTCGGCATGAGCTACGTGGCCAATCGCTACCCCGGCGTGCGCGCGGCCGTGAGCTGGTCGCCCGAAATCGCCGAGCTGGCGCGGCGCCACAACGACGCGAACGTGCTCGTCCTGCCGGCGCGGTTCGTGGACGACGATGCCGCGGTGGCCATCCTCAAGACCTGGCTCGACACTCCGTTCGAAGGCGGACGCCACCGCCGGCGCGTCGTCAAGATCGACCGGGGATCACCCGCCGATGGGAATACGCCATGAACCACTGGGTTGACTGGGACCGCTGTCCGCCGGGCGCCGCCCTGCGCGCCGCCGATCCCGAGATCGCCGCCCTCGTGCTCGAGGAGATCGCGCGGCAGAACGACGGCCTCGAACTCATCGCCAGCGAAAACTTCGTGTCGCCCGCCGTGCTCGAGGCCATGGGCTCGCCGCTCACCAACAAGTACGCCGAGGGCCTGCCCGGCAAGCGCTACTACGGCGGCTGCGAGATCGTGGACCAGGTCGAGCAGCTCGCCATCGACCGCGCCAAGCAGCTGTTCGGCGCCGACCACGCCAACGTGCAGCCGCACTCGGGCGCCCAGGCCAACATGGCGGTGTACATCGCCGTCCTGAAGCCCGGCGACACCTTCCTCGGCATGGCGCTCTCCAACGGCGGCCACCTCACGCACGGCTCGCCGGTCAACTTCTCCGGGCTGCTCTACAACGCCGTGCCGTACGGCGTGACCGACGAGGGGCTGATCGACTACGACGACATGCGCGCCAAGGCGCGCGCCCACCAGCCCGAGGCTGATCATCGCCGGCGACAGCGCCTACTCGCGCGTGGTCGACTTCGCCGCGTTCGCCGACGATCGCGCGCGAGGTCGGCGCGCTGCTGATGGTCGACATGGCGCACTTCGCCGGCCTCGTGGCCGCCGGCGTGCATCCGTCGCCGGTGCCGCACGCCGACTTCGTCACCACCACCACGCACAAGACGCTGCGCGGCCCGCGCGGCGGGCTCATCCTGTGCCGCGCCGAGCACGCCAAGGCCATCGACAAGGCGGTGTTCCCGGGCACGCAGGGCGGCCCGCTGGAGCACGTGATCGCGGCCAAGGCGGTGGCGTTCAACGAAGCGCTCGACCCGTCGTTCAAGACCTACTGCGCGCAGATCGTGCGCAACGCCCAGGCGCTGGCCGCGGCGCTCGTCGCCCGCGGCTTCCAGATCGTGTCCGGCGGCACCGACAACCACCTCATGCTCGTCGACCTGCGCAACCGCGGCGACGCGCTCACCGGCAAGGTCGCCGAGGCGGCGCTCGACGCCGCCGGCATCACGGTGAACAAGAACACCGTGCCGCGCGAAACGCGGTCGCCGTTCGTGACCAGCGGCATCCGCATCGGCACGAGCGCGGTGACCACCCGCGGCATGAGAGGAGCCGGAGATGGCGCGGATCGCCGGACCTGATCGACCGCGTGCTGCGCGCGCCGGCCGACGCGGCCACGCGCGACGTCGTGCGCGCCGAGGTGCGCGAGCTGGCCGCCGCGTTCCCGCTGTATCCGGCGGCGGCCGTGCCCGTGCCCGCGTGACGGGCCCCGCGGATCGCGGCGCGCTGCCGAGGCGGCTGGGCTTCTGGAGCGCGGTCGCGGTTCTCGTGGGCTCCACGATCGGCTCCGGCATCTTCCGCTCGCCGGCCGGCATCGCCGACAAACTTCCCGGCCCGCTGCCGCTGGCCGCGGTCTGGGTCACCGGCGGGCTGTTCGCCCTGTGCGGCGCGCTCACGCTGGCCGAAGTCGGATCGGCGTTCCCAGAAACGGGCGGCGTGTACGTCTTCATCCGCGAGGCGTTCGGCCGGCTGCCGGCGTTTCTGTTCGGGTGGTCGGAGCTGACGGTCATTCGCGCCGCGTCGTTGGGCGCGATCGCGATCACCTTTGCCGAATACGCGCTGCGCGTGGCCGGGTTCGACCCGGCGCTGGCCCCCTATGACGCCTACGCGCACTACGTGGCCGCAGCGGGCATCGCGCTCCTCGGCCTGGTGAACATCCGCGGCGTGCGGTGGAGCGCGCTGGTGCTGAATACGACCACCGCTGGCCAAGTATGGCGGGCTCTTGTTCATCATTCTGTTCGCGCTCGCCGTCGCGCTGCCGCAGAACCGGCGGCTACTACGCGCCGGCCGCGCCGGCGGGCAGTTTCACCCTGCCGGCGTTCGGCCTGGCGCTGGTGAGCACGCTGTGGGCGTACGACGGATGGGCCGACCTGAGCTTCGTGGCCGGCGAAGTGCGCGACCCGCAGCGCAACGTGCCCCGCGCGCTCATCACCGGCACCCTGGCCGTGATCGGCATCTACCTGCTGGCCAACGTCGCCTACCTGGCCGTGATGCCGGTGAGCGCGGTGCGCCACTCGCCGCTCGTGGCGGCCGACGTCGCCGAGCGGTTGATGGGCCGGCCGGGCGTGGCGTTCGTGGGAGTCACCGTGATGCTCTCCACCTTCGGCACCCTCACCGGTTCGCTGCTCACGGCGCCGCGCATCTTCTTCGCGATGGCCGAAGACCGGTTGTTCTTCCGCGGCGTGGCGGCGGTGCACCCCCGGTACCAGACGCCGTACGTCGCGATCGGCCTGAGCAGCGCGCTGGGCATCGTCTTCGTGCTCCTGCGCAGCTTCGAACAGCTGGCCGACACGTTCGTCACGGCGATCGTGCCGTTCTATGCGCTCGGCGTGGCGTCGGTGTTCGTGCTGCGCCGCCGCGCCGGCTACCGGCCGCCCTTCCGCGTGCCGGGCTATCCGGTGGTGCCGGCGCTGTTCGTGCTGTCCACCGCCTACCTGCTGGTCAACGCGCTCTGGTCGCCGTCCAGCCGATGGGCCACGGCGGCCGTGCTCGGCGTGGTGCTGGCCGGCATCCCGGCGTACTACGGCACCGTGGGCCGGCGGCGGGCTAGCCCGATGAAGTATGTACATATCGTGCGTGGGACGGCCGGCTGTCAAGGGCGCCGGGGCAGTTGTGAATGGGGGCCGACGCGGCATACTGATGCACGTCGGGCATGGGGCCCGGCGTTCACCTGACGGCATGAGATCCTGTGGCTGATCTGATCTTCCGCGACGGCATCATGGACCGCATCCTGCTCCACGAGCGGCGGTTCGACGAGCGCGCGTACCTGTTCGTGCTCGCCGCGCTGGAGTACTGCCAGCAGCGGCTGTCGGAGCGGCGCCACATCTCGGGGCGCGAGCTGGCCGGGTCGTGCCGCGACCTCGCGCTCGACCGATTCGGCGTGATGGCGCGGCCGGTGCTCGAACATTGGGGCGTGCGCACCGCGGCGGACATCGGCGACGTGGTGTTCACGCTCGTCGATCTGGGCTTTCTGCTCAGCCAGCCGGGCGACGCCCGCGAGGAGTTCGCCGGCGCGTTCGACTTCGACGAGGCGTTCGAGCGCGGCTATCCGTGGTGCGGAGCCATCCACGCATGACCACGTCCGCGGTCGAATGGCCCCCCTGCCGCAAGTGCGGAGCCGGCGTGCTGCTGCCGCTCAGCGACTACGGCCGCGACGGCGCGCCGATCATGTACAAGGCGTGGGCGTGCAGCAATCCCGAATGCGGGTTCAACGTGCGCATCGACAACGGCGAGCTGAGCTACGGCCGCAGCGTCGGCACGTCGCAGAAGTAGGCGCGTGACGCCCCGCGGCGCCGCCGGCCGCCGCCCCGCCGCATGACCGATTTCCGACTCCTCGTCCGCGTGGTCACCGCCGCCCAGGCCGCGGCGCGCGACGCCGCCGCGATCGCCGCCGGCACGCCGTCGGCCACGCTCATGGACCGCGCCGGCACCGCCACGGCGCACGAGATCCACCGCCGCCTTGGCCCCCTCATCGGAGCGCCGCGTGCTCGTGCTCTGCGGGCCGGGCAACAACGGCGGCGACGGCTGGGTCGTGGCGCGCGTGCTCGCCGCCGGCGGCACGCCGGTGGACGTGTGCGAGGTGATGCCGCTGGTCACGCGCGATGCCGAGGCCGCCCGCGATCGGGCCCGAGCCGAAGGCGGGCGGACCCTCCGCCCGGTGACCGCCCGACGAGGCACGGGCGGCCCGGTACGACGTCGTGGTGGATGCGCTGCTCGGCACGGGATCGTCGGGCGCTCCGCGCGGCGCCATCGCCGTCGCGGCGGCGATCGCCGCCCTCCACCGCGACGGGGGCGCCCGGGTGGCCGCGGTGGATCTTGCCCACCGGGCTCGACGCCACCTCGGGCGACGCGACGCACGCCGTCGTCGCCGACCTCACGCTCACGTACGCCACGGTGAAACGCGGCCAGCTCGTGGCGCGCGGCGTGTGCGGCGAATTGGTGGTGCTCGACATCGGCCTTGGCGCTCACGCGGCGATTGCCGACGACGCGCCGCTGCTCGTGGACGAGCCGTGGGTGGCGGCGCAGGTGCCGGTGATCCACGCCGACGCCCACAAGGGCACGCGCCGCAAGGTGGCGATCGTGGGCGGCGCCGAAGGCATGTCGGGCGCTGTGATCCTCGCCGCGCGGGCCGCGCTGCGCGCCGGCGCGGGACTCGTGAAGGTGATCGCCGACGCGCCGTCGCTCGACGCCGTGCGCCGCGCCGAGCCCGCCGCGCTCACCGCCGCGTGGCCCGCCACGCCCGACGACGCGGCGCGCGAGATCGGCGGCTGGGCCGACGCCGTGGCCGTGGGCCCCGGCCTCGGGCCGCACGCCGCGCGTCGCGGGCGTTGGTGGATCGCTTGCTCGCGCACTGGCGCGGCCCCGTCGTGCTCGATGCCGACGCGCTCAACGATTTCGCCGGCGACGCTCGATCCGCTGGCGGAGCTGCTCGCCGGCCGCCCCGCCGTGCTCACGCCGCATCCGGCGGAATTCGCGCGCCTCACGCGCACCACCGTGCCCGAGGTGCTCGCGCAACGTTTCGACATCGGGCGCAGCCTGGCGGCGCGGCTGCGCGCTACCGTGCTGCTCAAGGGCACGCCCACCGTGATTTTCGCGCCCGACGGCGCCGCGCGTTACGTGAGCGCCACGCGGCACGCCCGTGCTCGCCACCGGCGGCAGCGGCGATCTGCTCACCGGCATCGCGGTCACGCTGCTTGCCCAGATGGCGGAACCCGCGTCGGCCGCCGCCTGCGCCGCCTGGGTGCACGGCCGCGCCGCCGAGCTGGTGCAGTTCGGCGGCCGGAACGGCGACGGCGTCGAGGCGCCGTTCAGCGCCGATCTCGACGAGCCGCTGGACGACGGCCGCGACCGCTCGGGCGCGCGAACGGGCGCGCCCACGGTCCCGGCGCGCCGCGACGCGCGCGGCTTCGTGCTCGACGACGTCGTGGCGGCGCTTCCCGACGTCTGGCGCCTGAGCCGCGCCGTCCCGCGGCCCCCGGTGCTCGTGGAACTCCCCGCCGTGGAGGGTCGGTCGTGAGCCGCTCGGAACACACGGGCATGGGACCGGGCGCGGAGTTCGACGCCATTCGCGGCCTCCTCGACCAGTGGGGGCCGCGCAGCGCCGGGGCCGGCGACGACGCCGCCCTGCTCGACGTGCCGTCCGGCGAACGGCTCGTGGCGAGCGTGGATTCCTCGGTCGAGGGCGTGCACTTCCGGCGGGACTGGATCACGCCGGCGGAGATCGGGTACCGCGCCGTGACCGCCGCGCTCAGCGATCTCGCGGCCATGGGCGCGCTGCCGCTCGGCGTGCTCACGGCGATCGTCCTCCCCAAGAGCTGGTGCGACGAGTTGCCCGGGATCGCCGAAGGCATCGGCGTGGCCGTGTCGAGCGCCGACACGAGAGTCATGGGCGGCAACCTGTCGGCGGGCGCCGAATTCAGCATCACGACCACCGTGCTGGGCCACGCCGCGCCGGGCGTCGTGTTGCGTCGCGACGCCGTGCGCTCGGGCGACACGCTGTACGTGACCGGGCGGCTCGGCGGCGTGGGGGCCGCGCTGTCGGCGCTGCTCGCCGGACGCGCCCCGCTGCCCGAGCAGCGCGAACGGTTCGCGCATCCGGCGGCGCGCCTGGCGGAGGCGCGGTGGCTGGCCGCCGGCGGGGCGCGCGCGGCCATCGACATCTCCGACGGCCTGGTGGCCGATGCCGGTCATCTGGCGGCGGCGAGCGGGGTGGGGATCGACCTCGAGTTGGGCGCGCTGCCGCTGTTAGGGGGCGTCGCGCCGCGCGATGCCCTGGTGAGCGGTGAGGAGTACGAACTGCTGGTGGCCGCGCCGAAGGAACTCGATGCGGCGGCGTTCGCGGCGCGGTTCGGGCAGCCGTTGACGGCCGTCGGTTGCGCCGTGGCCGGCCATCCGGGCGCGGTGGAGGTCCGCGATGCGGGGCGCCGCGTTGCCGCGGGCCGCGGGCACGACCACTTTTCCCCCTGATGCGAACCATTCTCGCGTTGGTCGTCGTCGCGCTGGCCACGTGCATCCTGGGCCCGGTGGTGTTGGCGGCCGGCCTGCTCGGCGTGCGCGACAGGCGCGGCGGCATCTACCAGTGGTGCATGCACCAGTGGGCGCGGGCCGCATGCTGGTCGGCCGGCGCGCGCGTGGTGGTGCACGACGAGGCGGGCGTGACCGGGCTGGACGGCATCGTCTACATCGCCAACCACGTGAGTTGGTACGATGTGTTCGCGCTGGCCGCTACGCTCCCCCGGTACAGCTTCGTGGCGAAGAGCGAACTCAAGAAGATCCCGCTGTTCGGACCCGCCGCCGCCGCCGCCGGCATCGTGTTCCTGGAGCGCGACAACCGCAAACGCGCCTTCGAATCGTACAAGGACGCCGCGGAGCAGGTGCGCGACGGGCGCTCCGTGGTGGTCTACCCCGAGGGCACGCGCGGATACGACTACCCGTTGCGCCCGTTCAAGAAGGGGCCGTTCGTGCTGGCCATCGCGTCGGAGGCCCCGATCGTGCCCACCGTCATCTACGGCGCCCGCGAGGTGATGGGCAAGGGATCGCTCCGCATCCGTTCCGGCGTGATTCACTTACATTTCCTCGAGCCGATCCCCACCGCGGGGCTGCAGTACCGCGACCGCGGCGCCGTGATGACGCGCGTTTGGCATCGCATGGACGACGCGTTGCACACGCTGTACGGGGTGCGGTTGTCCGATCGTGCCATCGCCGAACCCAACGAACGCGTCGTCTGACCGCACCCAACCGACCATGACCACCATCTCCCATATCCACGCCCGCGAGATCCTCGACAGCCGCGGCAATCCAACCATCGAGGCCGACGTCTTCCTCACCGACGGCATCAAGGGCCGCGCGGCCGTGCCCAGCGGCGCCAGCACGGGCGAGCACGAGGCCGTGGAACTGCGCGACGGCGACGCCGAACGCTACGGCGGCAAGGGCGTGCTCGCCGCGGTGCGACACGTGGAGGAGACGATCGGGCCGGCGCTGGCCGGCATGGATCCCACGCGGCAACTCGAGATCGATGCCGCGATGCTCGAAATGGACGGCACGCCGAACAAGGCGAACTTGGGCGCCAACACGATCCTGGCCGTGTCGCTGGCCACCGCCCGCGCTGCGTCCCAGCTCGTCGACCTGCCGCTGTACCGCTATCTGGGCGGCCCGTTGGCGCGGGTGCTGCCGGTGCCGATGATGAACATCCTCAACGGCGGCGTGCATTCCACCAACAACGTGGACTTCCAGGAATTCATGATCGTCCCCGTGGGCGCCGAGAGCTTTGGCGAGGCGCTGCGCATGGGCGCCGAGATCTTCCACGCGCTCAAGAAAGTGCTGGTCAAGCGCAAGCTGTCCACCGGCGTGGGCGACGAGGGCGGGTTCGCGCCCGATCTCAAGAACGACGAGGAGGCGCTGCGCGTGATGATCGAGGCCATCGAGGCGGCCGGCTACACGCCGGGGCAGGACATCGCGTTGGCGCTCGACCCGGCGGCGAGCGAGTTCTACCGGGACGGCGTGTACACGTTCAAGAAGAGCAGCGGCGAGAAGAAGGACGCCGCGGCGATGGTGGCACTGTACGCCGCCTGGCTCGAGGAATTCCCGATCGTCTCGATCGAGGACGGATTGGCCGAGGACGACTGGGACGGCTGGCGCCAGCTCACCGAAGCGCTGGGCGATCGCTGCCAGCTCGTGGGCGACGACATCTTCTGCACCAATCCGGAACTCCTGGGGCAGGGCATCGAGCGCGGCGTGGCCAATTCCATCCTCATCAAGCTGAACCAGATCGGCACGCTCAGCGAGACGATGGAGACGATCGACATGGCGCGCAGCGCCGGGTATCTGTCCGTCATCTCGCATCGCTCCGGCGAGACCGAAGACACGTTCATCGCCGACCTGACCGTGGCCAGCGGCGTGGGGCAGATCAAGACGGGGTCGGCCAGCCGCACCGATCGCATTTCCAAGTACAATCAGCTCCTGCGCATCGAGGAGGAGCTGGGGGGCGCCGCCGAGTTTCCCGGCGGGGCCATCTACGGCTTGTGAGTCCCAAGCGGCGGCTGCCGCGCATGGCCGCGATCGTGATCTGGATCGCCGTCGGCGCCGTTGCGCTCGTGTTCGCGGTGCAGGGCGGAGAGTACGGCACGATCGATCTCCTGCGCCAGCGCCGGCAGACCGCGGCGCTGCAGGCCCAGGTCGACTCGCTGCAGCGGGTGGTGGACTCGCTGGGCCGCTACCGCGACCGGGTGTTGCACGACCCGGCGCTCCAGGAGCGGATCGGACGCGAGGAATTCGGCTGGGTGCGCGGCAACAAGGAAGTGCTGTACCGGTTCGCCGGGCCGGACAGCGCGTCGCACTGACCGGCCTCGGCCGCGCGGGCGTACTATCGGGGATTGCCCGACAGAAATTCCGCGTTTGCGGGACGGCGCGACGGAGCGCGCAGGGGTAGTCTGGTGCACGAGCGTTGCCTGGCGCACCCGCACGGGGCCGCCGGGCCGCCGGGGTGCCGAAGACGCCGGAGATGCCATGACCACTGCCTCGCAACCGCGCCGCAAGTTCTCGATCCTGCTCCTGGCCAGCGACGGGTCGCCGGCCATGGAATCGACCATCCGCATCGCGCACCTGCTCGGCGTGCGGGACGCGGCCAGGGTACGCGTGGTCACCGCCGTGGAGCCGATGCCCTTCGTGACCCCCGAGGGCAACCTGCCGTTGGTGCCGGAGATCGAAACTGCTCGGCACGAGGAACTCAAGCGGCACGTGCTCGACCAGTTGGCGCGCTGCGCGGGCGACGCGGGGTCGTGGTCGGTGGAGCAGATCGACGGGCGGCCGGACGAGACGATCGCCCGCGTGGCGCGGGAAACGAAGGCCGACCTGATCGTGCTCGGCCTCGGGGAGCACGGGATGATCGACCGCTGGTTCGGCGGCGAGACCGCGCTGCGCGTGCTGCGGCTGGCCGGCGTGCCCGTGCTGGCCGTCGCGCCGTCGGCCGAGACGCTGCCGCGGCGGGTGGTGGCGGCCATGGACTTCAGCGCCACGAGCGAGCGGGCGCTGGCGGCGGCCATGCCCCTGTTCGGCGATGGGACCCGGCTGGCAATGGCGCACGTGGTGCCGCGCGACATCTCGATGGGGGTCTGGCCGGCGTGGGACGACGCGTACGAGAACGCCGTGCGGGCCAGCTTCCAGGAGCTGCGCAAGCGTATTAGGATTCCGTCATGGGTGGCGGCCGAGGATCTGATCCTGTACGGCGACCCGGCGCGGGAATTGCTGGCCCAGGCGGACCGCACGCAGGCCGACCTGATCGTGACCGGCACGCACGGGCACAGCCTCGTGGCGCGGGCGATTCTCGGACGCGTGTCCACCAAGCTCATTCGCGGCGCGCGGTGTTCGGTGTTCGCGGTGCCGCCGGAGCCGCGTGGGGGCTGACGGTGTGAGAGTCCGGCAGCCGGGCGGTAGTGCGGCCAGGCCGGCCGCAGTTTGCTGTCCGGCTGTCCGGCTGCCCTTGACCGGCTTCCGGCGGCGGCTACCTTTCACGTACTGACGCGGGGTGGAGCAGCCTGGTAGCTCGTCGGGCTCATAACCCGAAGGTCGCGGGTTCAAATCCCGCCCCCGCTATGCACCGGCCGGTCCGAAAGGGCCGGCCGGTTTCTGTTGGTCTGGGCCGGGGTTAGTATTTTCGGCCGGATGGGAATGGGGCAGGGTAGCTCAGGTGGTTAGAGCACGGCACTCATAATGCCGGGGTCGTGGGTTCGAGTCCCACCCCTGCTATGCGAGCGAGGCGGTCAACGGCGTGCCGTTGACCGCCTTCGTGTTCCCGGCCCCCGTGCGCGAACATCCGTGCCGCGCGCTGCCAGCACCGCGCGGTCGTCGCGCGCAGCCATCCGCGCGCCGCGAAAATCTGTAAGGGATTCCCAGGCAAGGATCGCCCCCCGGCCCTACAGACTTTGCGCCCCGCCGATGTTGAATTAGCCCCGTCGAGGTTGGCCGTCGGACGACCCACGCCATGCGCGGGGCCGCCGCGCGCGCAATGTCGATTTCGTCTGGACTCATCGGTCACACGCTGCGCGGTCGTACAGGCTCCGATCCGGGGTTCCACCAGCCGCGCGATCACGACACATGAGGCGCACGCGGCACCATGATCACCGAAACCGAAGCGAGGCCATCCGGCGCCGGCCGGCGGACGCTGCACCGCCTGCCCGAGCACACCGTGGAGATCGTCTCCGACTCCGGCGAAGGGGCCCAGAAGTGCGGCCAGATCTTCGGCGCGGTTTCCGCCAAGATGGGCAACGGCGTGTGGACGGTGGAGATCATCCCCGCCGAGATCCAGCCGCCGGCCCGCGTCCCGGAAGGCGCCAGCGGCTACCGCATCCGCCTCGGGTCGGGTCCGATCACCAACTGGGGCGACGCCACGAATCTCGCCGTGGCCTTCAACGAACAGGTGCTCCTCGCCCGCCACCGGCTCGACGCGCTGGCCGGCGACGCCGTGCTCCTCGTCGAAAACAAGTGGGCCACCGACGACGACCCCGAAATCCGCGCCGCCTGGGACCGCGCGATGGTGGAACTCTCCGCCCGCGACTACCGGATCGTCCCGGTGCCGATGGAAGAGCAGTGCCTGACGATCGTCGACAACCCCCGCAAGGGGAAGAACATGTTCGCGCTCGGCCTGCTCGCCTCCATCTATGATCGCGACATGGACCGCATCCGCGACCAGATCGCCTACGCCTTCCGCAAGAAGAGCGAGGCGGTGTACACCACGAACGTCGCCCTGCTGGAGCTGGGCTACGCGTGGGCCGAGGAGCACCTCGATCTCCGCATCGAGGTCGCCCCCGCGCCGTCGCACGACGCGCTGGTGGTCATGAACGGCAACGAAGCGCTGGGCCTCGGCGCGATCGCCGCCGGCATGGAACTGTGCGCGATGTACCCGATCACGCCGGCCACGTCGGTGTCGCACTACCTGAGCGAGGTGTTCGAGCGCTTCGGCGGCATCGTGCACCAGGCGGAGGACGAGATCGCCGCGGCCGGCGTCGCGATCGGCGCGTCGTACGCGGGCAAGGTGGCCTTCACGATCACCTCCGGCCCCGGCCTGGCGCTCAAGACGGAGTTCCTGGGCCTCGCGGTGATGACCGAGATGCCGCTCGTCGTCGTGGAGGTGCAGCGCGGCGGGCCGAGCACGGGCCTGCCCACCAAGGTCGAACAGTCGGACCTGCTGGCGGCGCTGTTCGGGCAGACGGGCGACGCCCCCCACGTGATCATCGCGCCGGCCACGATCGAGGAATGCTTCCACGTCATGATCACGGCGCGCCGCATCGCCGAGGCCTTCCGCACGGTGGTGATGGTGCTCTCCGACGCCAACCTGGCCACGGGCGTCACCCCCTTCCCGCGGCCCAAACCCGACGAACGCTGGATGGCCGAGCCGATCGATCTCTCCCCGGTGGCCGAGGGGCAGAAGGCGTATCAGTGGGATCCGCGCACCGGGCTGTCGCGGCGCGTGATTCCCGGCCAGGCGGGCGGCATGTACACGGTCACCGGCCTGTCCCACGACGAGGGGAGCAAGGTGGCGTACAGCTCGGGCGTGCACCAGCGCTCGTCGGCCATGCGCAGCCGCAAGCTCGCCGTGCTGCAGAGCCTGCTCCGGCCGCCGCCGGTGTACGGCGACGCCGAGGGCGACCTGCTGATCGTCGGGTGGGGCAGCACGAAGGGCGCGATCGAGGAGGCGGTGGACCGCGCGCGCGCAGAGGGGATTGCCGTGTCGTCGCTGCACCTGCGCTTCCTGTCGCCGCTCGAGCCGGGCCTTGGCGAGATCTTCCGCCGCTTCAAGAAGGTGATGACGGTGGAGCTCAATTACAGCGACGAACTCGGCGACCCGTTCATCACCGAGGAGAATCGCCGCCGCGGGCAGTTGACCCTGCTGCTGCGCAACGCGACGCTGGTGGACGTGGACTGCTGGACGCGCGTGCCGGGCGAGCCGCTGCGCCCGGGGGCGATCGTCGAGGCCATCCGCGGCCACGCGCCGCGCGGAGGACGCGAGTCATGACGCTGACCCATGGACCCCTCCCGGTGCTCGAACCGCACCTCGAGGATTATGAATATGAAATAACCGACTACGAAGGAGCGCGCGCCCGCTGGTGTCCGGGCTGCGGCGACCACTCGATCCTCACCGCGGTCCAGCGGCTGCTGGCGGCCGAGCAGCTCACCCCCGAGAACACGGTGTTCGTGTCGGGCATCGGATGCTCCAGCCGGTTTCCGCATTACCTCAAGACTTACGGCTTTCACGGCATACATGGGCGGGCGCTTCCCGTCGCCACGGGCATCCGGCTGCATCGGCCGGATCTGACGGTGTTCGTGGTGATGGGCGACGGCGATTGCACGTCGATCGGCGCCGGCCATTGGGTCCATGCCCTGCGGTACAACCTCGACATGGTGGTCATGCTGCTGGACAATGGCATCTACGGGCTGACGAAGCAGCAAACGTCGCCGACCACGCCGCAGGGCTTTCCGAGCAACACCCAGCCGCGGGGGAGCTGGCTCCCCGCGCTCAACCCGCTCTCGGTCGCCCTCGGCGTCACGAACGCGTCGTTCGTCGCCCAGACCGCCGAGTGGGTGCCGGCGCACCTGTACGCCACGCTGCGCGCCGCGCGCGCGCACCGCGGGCTCAGCTTCGTGCGCATCCTGCAGCGCTGCCCCGTGTATTCCAGCGCCATCTTCCTGAACGCGGTGCAGGACCCGGCCAACATCGCCATGCTCGTGCACGACGACGGCGTGGTGGTGCCCGAACTCGGCAAGCTCTACAAGCAACCAGTTGCCGCACGACCCGCACGATCTCGACGCGGCGCGCCGGCATCGCCGGCGCCACCGACCGGCTGCACCTCGGCGTGTTCTACCGGGACGGCACGAAGCCGCGCTACGAGGAGACGCGGCGCGTCCCGCCGCGCACGCCCGTCGAGCGCGTTGCCCTCATCGAAGCGGAGCTCGACCGTTATGCCGTCTGATCCCCGCACCGCACAGGCGCTCTCGGCGCTGGCCCAGCCGATCGCCGAGTTCCGCACGCTGGTCGAGACCGCGCTGGCCCAGGCCGACGCGCTGCTCGCCGCCCAGACGGCGACTCCCGACGACGCGAGGCCGCCGCGCGCGCGCCAAGCGACTCGGCCTCTTCGCCGCTTCGCGTATCGACGCGGCGGCGTTCGCGGCGCTCTTCCCGATGGCCCGCCGTGTGGATGTAGCGGGCCTCGAGGCCCTGCGGCGCGCCATGGCTTTGCTTCGGCCGTTCGCGCCCGCGGCGACGACCTGTTCGTCGTGAACGTGCCGCCGGGCGGTCGGCTCGGCGCCATGGTCGGAGCCGCGCTCAGCGCGGCCGGCCGGGCCTTTGGCGCCGTGATGCTCACCGAGCTCGTGCGCGGCGGCCGCTACGAACCCGACGAACACGACCGGTTGCTCGACGACGTGGAATTTCCGAACTGGACGAAGGCCGAGCGCCGGGTGGCCCCGCCGCTGGTCGTCGAGGTGGACGGCGCCGACCTGCACGCGGGC
Organism: uncultured Gemmatimonadaceae bacterium; assembly: GCA_963729495.1. Classification (GTDB taxonomy): domain Bacteria; phylum Gemmatimonadota; class Gemmatimonadetes; order Gemmatimonadales; family Gemmatimonadaceae; genus JAGWRI01. Next base: position 5,017 of record CAVSOM010000023.1, on the reverse strand, counting down.
GCGATCACCGACTTCCTCGACGGGCGCGAGAAGCTCGTGCTGGTCGTGCGCGGCGCCTGCGGACCCGCGGCCCTCGCTCGCTGCATCACGCCCGGCACGCTCGTGCTCCAGACCGCCGACGGCACCGGTCTCGATCGCGTCGCCTCGTTCGACGGCCCGGCGATCGCCGCGCTGGTGCCCGAGGAGGCGGCCATCTTCCTGCACGACCCGCTGGCCGGACGCGAGCCGTGGCAGCGCCTCGTCGTGCAGCGGCTGCCCGAACCGCCCAGGCGCGGCATCCGCGGCCTGAGCGCCTTCCAGATGGCCCAGGACCTGAGTCTGCTCGGGGATCTCGCCCGCACGCCGTTCGCCGTTCCGGCGGGCGGCGGCGCCGGCACGCCGGCGGTGGGCGCCGCGGACGCCGTGGATCGCCTCGCCTCGTGGCTGATCGGCCAATCCGGCCTCGACGGGCAGGCGTGACGATGAGGCATCCGCGCCCATGATCCTCCACGCGATTCTCATCCTCGGTGGGGTGGGCCTGGTGTTCGGCATCTTCATCGCCCTGGCCAACAAGCAGCTCTGGGTGTGGGAAGATCCGCGCATCGAGATCGTGTCGCAGATGCTTCCCAATGCGAACTGCGGCGCCTGCGGCCACCCCGGGTGCCGCGCCTTCGCCGAGGGCGCCGTGGCGGGGCACATCACGGCCTCGGAGTGCACCGTGGCCAGCGAGACGGTGCAGAAGCAGATCGCCGACTTCCTGGGCGTGGACGCCGGCAACGCGTCGCGCCGAATCGCGCGCGTGCTGTGCGCGGGCGGCGCGGATGTGGCCGTCTCGCAGGCCGAGTACCGCGGCTTGCCCACGTGCGCCGCGGCGGCCGCCGTGGCCGGCGGCGGCAAGGGATGCGCCTGGGGCTGTCTGGGGCTGGCCGACTGCGAGGTGGCCTGCACGTTCGACGCCATCCGCATGACCGGCACCGGGCTGCCGGTGGTGGACGTGGCCCGGTGCACGGCCTGCGGCGACTGCGTGGACGCCTGCCCCAAGGGGCTGTTCACCATTCTGCCGCTCGACGCCCACCTGCTGGTGCAGTGCCGCAATCTGATCGGCGGCGACGATGCCCTCGACAACTGCCGCGTGGCGTGCACGGCGTGCGGCAAGTGCGTGCAGGATGCGGCGCCCGGCCTGATCAGCGTCGCGAGCGGAGTGGCCGTGGTGGACTATGACCGAATTACACAGGCCGAAGCACGCGCCGTCGAGCGATGCCCGACGGGCGCGATCGTCTGGTTGACCGGCGCGCAGTTCGCCCGCGTGCCGGAACTCGTCGGGAGCGAGAGCGCATGAGACTGTGGACCAAGGACAAATCCGCTCCGGGGGAGCCGGCGGCCCCTCCGTATCCTGGAATTTCGCGCGCGCTCGACGGCAGTGGCGCCGTGGTGGCGATGGAGACCGCGGCCGGCGAGGCGGCGGGCGCGTATCCGATCACGCCGTCCACGCAGATGGGCGAGGGCTGGGCGGCGGCAGTCGCCGAGGGGCGCGAGAACGTGAATGGCCGCCGGCTGCTGTTCTTCGAGCCGGAGGGTGAACACGCGGCGGCCGCGGTCACGGCCGGCATGTCGATGGCCGGGCTCCGCGCCACCAACTTCTCCAGCGGCCAGGGCATCGCCTACATGCACGAGTCGCTCTACGCGGCGGTGGGCAAGCGGCTCACGTACGTGCTGAACGTCGCCGCGCGGGCCATGACCAAACACGCGCTCAACGTGCACGCCGGCCACGACGACTACCACGCCATCGACGACACCGGCTTCTTCCAGCTGTTCGCCAAGGACGTGCAGGAGGCGGCCGACCTCAATCTCATCGCGCACCGGATCGCCGAGCTGTCGCTCAATCCGGGCATCTGCGCCCAGGACGGGTTCCTCACCAGCCACGTCATCGAGAGCGTCTGGATTCCCGAGCCGGCGCTCGTGAAGGCATTCCTCGGCGATCCCGCCGATCGTCATCGAATCGCCCACGCCGGCCCAGCGCCTGGTGTTCGGCGACACGCGCCGGCGGATTCCGGAGATGTTCGATCTCGACTACCCGGCCATGTTGGGCGTGGTCCAGAACCAGGACAGCTACGCGCAGGGCGTGGCCGCCCAGCGGCCGTTCTACTTCGATCACGTGGCGGCGCTGGCCAACCGCGCGTTCGACGAGTATGCCCAGCTCACCGGCCGCCGCTACGCGCGCGCCATGGGCTACCGGCTCGAGGACGCCGAATGGGTGATCGTCGGGCAGGGCTCCCTCATTCCCAATGCCATGGCGGTGGCCGACCACCTGCGCAGCGCGCGCAGGCTGAAGGTGGGCGTGCTCAACCTCACCATGTTCCGCCCCTTCCCGGCGGACCTCATTGCGTGGCTGCTCGCCGGCAAACGCGGCGTCGCGGTGCTCGAGCGCCTCGATCAGCCGCTGGCCGTCGATCCGCCCCTGCTGCGCGAGATCCGCGCCGCCATGTCGCAGGCCGTTGAGAACGGCCGCGCAGCGTCCGGCGCCCACGCCGCACACGGGAATCCCCGCGCTGCGCGCCGAGCAGGTGCCCGACTTCTACTCGGGCTGCTTCGGGTTGGGCAGCCGCGACCTGCAGCCCGGAGACCTCATGGCGGCGGTGGCCAACATGCTGCCCGGCGGTGCGCAGCGCCGCCAGTTCTACCTCGGCATCGACTTCGTGCGCGAGGGCACGCGGATTCCCAAGCTCCAGATCTGGCAGGAGCAGCTCGTCGACGCCTACCCGCATCTGACGGAACTATCGCTGACGCCGGCGGCGGTGCCCAACCTGCTGCCCGAGGGCGCCACGGCGGTGCGCATCCACTCCGTGGGCGGGTGGGGCGCCATCACGATGGGCAAGAACCTCGCGATGACCGCCTTCGAGCTGTTCGGGCTGCACATCAAGGCCAACCCGAAATACGGATCGGAGAAGAAGGGCCAGCCGACCACCTTCTACGCCGTGCTCGCCCACGAGCCGATCCTGCTCAACTGCGAGCTGAAGCACGTGGACGTGGTGCTCTCGCCCGACCCCAACGTGTTCCGCCACAGCGACCCGCTCGCCGGCCTCGCCGACGGCGGCGTATTCGTGATCCAGAGCGACGTGGCGCCCGACGCGTTCTGGCGCGGGCTGCCGTCGCACGTGCGGTCCGCCATCCGCGAACGCAACATCCGGCTCTTCGTGCTCGACGCGTTCGCCATCGCGCGCGAAGAGGCGTCGGACGTCGAGATGCGCTTCCGCATGCAGGGGGCGGCATTCCTCGGCGCGTTCTTCAAGACGTCGTCGCTCATCGCCGCCGAGGGATCCAGCGAAGCCAAGGTGTTCGAGGGCGTGCGCAAGCAGTTCCAGAAGAAGTTCGGCCACCGCGGCGAGACCGTGGTGGAAGACAACCTGCGCGTCATCTGCCGCGGCTACGACCAGGTGCTGGCCGTCACCCCGTGTCCAGGTCGACGAGTCACGACGAGCCGGGCACCGTGCCGCACATTCCCGGCGCTGCTCGATCGGCCCGACGCCGAACCCGGTGTGGGCAACCCGGGCCGCTTCTGGGAGCAGGTGTGCTCGGTGTGCAGCCTCGGGCCAGGACGGCATCGCCGATCCGTTCGCGGCGATCAGCGCGATCCCCGCCGCCACCGGCGCCGTGCGCGACATGAGCGGCGTGCGCCTCGAAGTCCCGACGTTCATCGCCGACAAGTGCACGGGCTGCGGCCAGTGCTGGACGCAGTGCCCCGACTCGGCCATTCCGGGCCTCGTCAACAGCGAGGAGGACCTGCTCTCCACGGCCCTCGACGTCTCGGCCAACGGCGCCCCCTTCGACCGCCTGCGCCCGGTGGTCAAGCACTGGGCCCGCGAGGACGCAGCAGACTGCTGGCCAGGGACGCCGGCCTCGGCGTCCCGGTGGCATTTGCGCGGCATATGGCGTGGTGGCCGACCGGATGGGATGGGACGCCGAGCGGCGCGCCGCCACCGATGCACGAGTTCGCGATCGTCCGGGAGCGGCTGGCGGGCTTCCCCCTGGCCCGCACGAAGCCGTTCTTCGACGCCGTCGAGGCGCGCGAGAAGGGCGGGGGCGGACTCCTCTCGATCACGGTGAATCCCGAAGCGTGCAAGGGCTGCAACCTCTGCGTCGCGGCCTGCCCCGACGGCGCGCTGGTCACCGTGCGCCAGGACGAGCCGGTGCTCGATGCGCTGCGCCGCAACTGGGCGCTGTGGGACCGGCTGCCCGACACCGCCGACCGCTTCGTCAACGTGTCCGACGTCGACGAGGGCATCGGCGTGCTGTCGTCGCTGCTCCTTCGCAAGCGCAACTACCGCTCCATGGTGGGCGGCGACGGGGCGTGCATGGGATGCGGCGAGAAGACCGCCGTGCACTTGATCGTGAGCGCGATCCACGCCTCCATGCAGCCGCGCGTGGCCCGGCAGGTGGAGAAGCTGGACCGGCTGATCGCCGCCCTGGACGCCCAGGCGCGTGAGCTGCTCGCCTCGGGCGCCGACCTCGACGCGGCGGCCGCGGCCAAGGGCGGCGTGCACGTGCCCGTGGACGCCGCCAAGCAGGAGCGTCTCAAGCGCATCACCGATTCGCTCCGCGCCCTCCGCGACCTGCGCTGGCGGTACGTGGAGGGACCCACCGGCAACGGCCGCTCGTCCATGGGCATGGCCAACAGCACCGGCTGCTCCTCGGTGTGGGCCAGCACCTATCCGTACAATCCGTACCCGTTCCCGTGGGTGAACCACCTGTTCCAGGACTCGCCGTCCATCGCCATCGGCCTGTTCGAGGCGCAGATGCGCAAGATGGCCGACGACGTGGCCACGGTGCGCCGCGCCGAACTACTCGAGGGCGGCGCGTACGAGGCGCCCACCCACGAACCGGCGCTCCGGTCGCTCACCTGGCAGCAATTCACCGACGACGAGTTCGCCCTCTGCCCTCCGATCGTCTCGATGGGCGGCGACGGGGCCATGCTCGATATCGGATTCCAGAACCTGTCGCGCCTGCTCGCCTCGGGCAAACCGATCAAGGTCGTGGTGCT
>CAVSOM010000022.1:0-50392 GCA_963729495.1 uncultured Gemmatimonadaceae bacterium | reverse complement strand
CGGCGGCGACCGTATTGCTCCCTGCTGCACGGCGCTCTGATCGCCGCGCAATTGCGCCGGGTCCGCCCGCCCGTCGCGTGCCTGGTCCTTCGAGGCGCGACTCCTGCCGTGCCATCTGGAGCAGTTCCTGGACGGCGCGGTCCAGTTCCTGCGTGAGTTCGTCCTTCCACTCGGCCACCTGCGCGTCGCGGGCCTGCTGCATGGCCTGGGCGGCGTGCTGCATCTCGTCGGCGGCCGAACGTGCGTCGGCCCGCTGCCGCATGGACTGTTCGGACGCGCGGGCCATGGTCTGCGCGTCGTCGGCATGTTTGGCGCCGGCCGCGGCGTTCTGATCGGCAAGCTTCTGTTGCAGCTGGCGGATGGCGTCGGCCAGCCGGTCGGATCGGTCCGCCAGCTCGCCGACCCGGGTCGCGCGTGCCCGCCTCGGCGAGCTATTTGCGTTTTGTAATTGAACGCGGACCGGCCGGCGGTCGGCCGCGGCCGGGCGCGGCGCGCGAATCGGCCAGCGCCTGCTCGCGCCCCGCGATGTCGCGCGCCTCGTCGTGAAGCGTCTGCATGGCGCCCTCGAACGCCGCACGCTGGAGCATCTGGGCGCTCTTCTCCAGCTGCTCGCGCAGCCGCTTCTGCATTTCCGCCAGACTGGCCAACGACTGCTGCGCGTCCTGCGCGTTCAGCTGCTTCGCTGCGCCCTGGAGTTTCTGCATCTCGGCCATCAGATCCGGGGTAAGCGCGTCCCTGCAGCATCTGCTGTGCCTCGCGCAGCTGCCGCGCCAGCGCGCTGTCCAGCGCGCCCGGCCTGAGCGAGTTGCGCCTGCAGCTGGGCGGCCGACTTCTGCAGTTGCTGTACGCGGTCGGCGAGGTCCTGCTGCTCCCTGGCCAGCGCCTTGGCCTTCTCGGCCGACTCGTAGCTCATCGTCCTTCGCCGGCCGGACGCCGCGGCGTCGGCGCGTGGCGTATTCTCCACCGCCCGGTTCATCCCCTCGCGCGCCGCCTGGCTGGTGCGCTCCTGCAGGCTCTGCTCGGCCGTCGCGGCGCGCTGCACGGCGGCCACCGTCGAGTCGGCTGCGGCCCGCGCCATCTCGCGGCGTTCGTCCAGGCCGGGCACCCGGAGCACCAGTTCGCGACTGGTGCCGCGCTGCGCCCAGGGCGAATTGTCCACCGCCGACAGCGTCACGTGGAGCGCGTCGCCCGGTGGCAGATGCTGGCCGGCCAGGTCGATCAGCACGGTGCCGCCCCACGCCGGTCCCTGGTCGGCGGCCAGTCGGCGGGTGGACTCCGTGCGCCGCCCGAGCGCGCCGCCCCGCCAGAGGTTCAACTCGATCAGCCGGAGCCCGTGGTCGTCGGCCGCCGCGCCCTGCACGCTCACCGTGTCGAACGCGGCGTCGAGCGTGTCGGCCATCGGCGCCAGAATGTCCACGCGCGGCGCCGAATCGGGCACGACGGTGACGTCCAGCGCCGCGGGTACGTCGGGCACCGCCGTCTCCGTGCCCCGCGCGTACCAGCTCCAACTGCCGGTGGACGGGGGCGTGAAGCGCCCGCCGAAGGCGCGGCCGTCGGCGCGCAGCGCCACCGTGTCGCGCGCCCGCGCCAGCCCCACCGCGGCAAGCGGCGTGGACGCGCGCCCGGTCAGTTCGATCGTCGTCCCGCGCGGAATCACCACCGCCTCGCCCACGGGCAGCGTCTCGGCCGGCCGGTCCAGGTAGGGCAGATACACGGCGCGCATCGTGACGCCGCCCACGAACGGCCGGTCGGTGACCCGCACCACGGCGGTGTCGCTGCGCGTGCGCCCGTCGGTGGCGACGAGGCGCAGGTCGCCGTGCAACGGCCCGAGCACGACGGTGGCGCGGCCGGTGGCCGCCGCCACGTCGAGCGTACGCGCCGTCCACCCTTCGCCCGTGGCGCGGTCGCGCAGCTCCACCGCCGTCCGGCCGGCGGCGCCCACGGTGACGCGGACCGTATCGCCGCGCAGGACGGTGCGCGGCAACCCCTCGAAGGCGAGCGGCGCGAGCAGGGTGCCGCGCCACGCGCTCACCGGGCGCAGCAGGGCCATCAGGCCGTCGGTCCGCCGCGGCGCCACGACGCCGAGCAGCAGCGTGGCGAACGCGGCCGCAGCGCCCACGCGGAGCGCGCGGCGGCGGGCGCGGGCGCGCAGGAGCGGCGCCAGCGGCTCGCCGTGGTCGCTCAAGGCGGCGCCGAGCAGCGCGGCGGCGCGCCGCCCCAGGGCGCCCGCCTCCGCCACTTCGAGCGCGCCGCGCAGGGAGCCGGCGCGCAGCGACCGCTCGCGTTCGATGTCGGCGGCGATGCGCGCGCGCGAGGTGCGGTCGCGCAGGCGGCAGTAGGTGACGTGCGCTACGGCGGCGACGCCGGCGGCGAGCAGCGCCCACGCGGCGAGGGGGAGGGCACGCGGCAGGGCCAGCCAGCGGGCGTGTCCGAGCGCCAGCACCGCCGCGGCGGCCACCCCGCAGCACACGGCCGCGCCGAGGGCGGCGCCGGCCAGGAGTTCCAGCCGCCGGGCGCGCGCCCGTTCCCGCTCCACCAACTCGACGATCGTCACGGCGTGGGGCGGCTGGTCACGGCGTAGACGAACAGGTTCACGCCCATGCGGAGCGCCGCTTCGTGGAGGGCCGGCGGATCGTGGTACACCTCGTAGTCCTCCCAGCCGTTGCCGAGGTCGCTGGAGAACGAGTAATACACGGCCAGCCGGTCGCCGAGGAAGATGCCGAAGCCGCGCGCCGGGAGCCCGTCGTGCACGTGGATCTTGGGCAGCCCGTTCGGAAAATCATATACTATGTGATAGATGGGGTGCGACAACGGCACGTCGACGAGCGGCCGGTCCGGGAAACACGCGCCGGATCTCGCGCCGGAAATACGGGTCCAGCCCGTAGTTGTCGTCCACGTGCAGGAAGCCGCCCCGCTCCAGGTACGCGCGCAGCCGCACGATCTCGGCGTCGCTGAAATGGATGTTGCCGTGCCCGGTGGCGTGCACGAACGGGTAGTCGAAGATGCGGTCGTCATCGAGCGTCACGCGGCCTCCGTGCGGGCCACGTGGAGCGTGGTGCGCTCGCGCGATTGCCTCGAGCAGGTTGGGCAGGCTCGACGGATTGGCGTACCAGTCGCCCCCGCCCTCGTACTGGAGCCGCGCGATGGTCAGCCGGGGCGCGGCGGCGCGCCCGGCCGCGGCCCGCGCCGGCACCCCGGCCGCCGGCCGCGCGCCGCCCAGCGGCAGCAGCAGCACCGCGGCGGCCGCCAGGCGCCCGAGACGTCTCACCCCGCGTCCCGGGCTAGGCGGTAGGCCAGGTTGCGCGGCGCGTCGAATTCGCGCGACAGTTCGGCGGCGGTGTCGCGCGCCGAGTAGCCCTGGGCGCGCAACTCGCGGGCCCGCGCCCGCAGCGCGTCCTCGTCGAGCGTCGGGACGGGCGCGCCGGCGACCACGATCACGACTTCCCCCTTGGGCGGCGTCTCCGAATAGTACGCCGCCAACTCGGCCAGCGTTCCCCGCCGCACCTCCTCGTGCACCTTGGTCAGCTCGCGCCCCACGGCCGCGCCGGCCGCGACGGGCCCGCCCGGTCGGCCAGCGCGGTGAGCGTGTCGAGCACGCGGCCCGGCGCCTCGTACAACACCACGGTGTGCGGCGCCTGCGCCACTTCGACCAGCCGACGCGAGCGCTCGGCGCCGCCGCGCGGCAGGAACCCGAAGTACGTGAACGGCTCGGCGGGCAGCCCCGCCGCGACCAGCGCGGCGAGCAGCGCCGAGGCCCCCGGAACCGGCACGACCGCGATGCCGGCGTCGATCGCCGCCCCCACCAGCCGCGCCCCCGGATCCGAGACGAGCGGCGTGCCGGCATCGGTAACCAGCGCCACGTCGTCGCCGTGCCGCAGCCGCTCGACGACGCGTGGCGTGACCTTGGCTTCATTGTGCTCGTGGTAAGGCAGCATCGGCGTGGCGATGCCGTACCGGTCGAGCAGATGGCGCGAGTGGCGGGTGTCCTCGGCCAGCACCACCGCCGCGGCCCGGAGCGTCTCCACCCCCCGAAACGAAAAGTCCCCCATGTTGCCGATGGGGGTGCTCACCACGAACAGCCGCCCGGGCCCTCGTGCCGGCTCGCCCCCTCGCTACCCCGCCTTCGCCGTCGGGCGCCGTCACACGACTTTCCACGGCACCAGCTCGTACAGGCCGGCCGATCGGAACATGTGGCGCCGCGCCCACGTGGCGTCGTGGAGCACCGTTTCGGGCGACGCCGTTTCGTGATCGGTGGCTGGCGAACAGGAATTCCTTCACCCACGCGCCCACCGCCGAGGTGAGCGTCTCGCTGTCGACGATCACGTCGTGTGCGTCGCGCCCGTCGAAGGCGAAGCCGTCGAGCACCGGGTGCTGGGCCAAGAGGTGCTGCCGCGCCGATTCGGCCAGCGTCGCCGCGCTCTCCCGGCCGTCGGCGGTGAGGCGTCCCACCATCCCCGCGGCCAACTCGCGATAGGCCAGCACGAGCGCGGGCGGCGCCTGCGTGGGCAGCGTCTCGGGACCCGGCCACCGGCGTACCTTCGTGCCCTCCGCCCTGCCCTCGCGCGCGAACAGCTTGGCCACGCGGTCGGCCGGTGTGCCATGGTGGGTCGTGGACAAGAAGGCGCGCTGCACCGCCCCGTTGTTGAAGACCAGGTAATTGACTGTATCCTCGGCCACGATTTCCATGAATCCGTCGAACGCCATCGCGTTGAGGTAGGGAAAGAGCACGGCCGGGTCGGTCACCTGCATGCCCGGCGACCAGGGCTCGTCGGGCAGCGACTGCGAGGCGAACATGCAGGCCAGCTGCTGCTCGTCCGCCTCGTGAAAGCAGATCTCGCCGTACTCGGGCTCCGAGGGAATGCGATCGAGCGCCGTGGCGATCCCCACCGCGCGGGCGCCGCCGCCCTGCATGATCGTGGCGTTCACCACCTCGCCCCGCAGGAGGTAGAACACCACGAACTCCTCGGGCAGCCACACCGCCACGTACGCCGAAACCCGCGCCGACCGATCGCGCTTGGCGTCGGAGAGCAGATTCCGGACGTGGATGTACGCCAGGCGCGTGCGCGGAAGCAGGACGCGCGACGTACGGGAAACGAAGGGCGGCTACGTTGGACGGCATCCAGCGGGGGCGCGGAGCGAGCCTGATACACGAACGCCTGGAAGACCGGCGTTGCCTTCCAGGCGAAACATGCCTGGCGCGACCGACCGTCGCAACACCGATCAGGCGGCGTGCTGCTGGACCTTCGACTCGATCTGCGCGCGCGGCGCCGCGCCTACGATCTGATCCACGACCTTGCCGTTCTTGAAGAACAGCAGCAGCGGAATGGACCGCACGTTGAACCGGGTGGCCGTCTTGATGTTGGTGTCCACGTCGAGCTTGGCGACCTTCACCTGGCCGGCGTACTCGGTGGCGATCTGATCGAGGACGGGCGCGATCATCCGGCACGGCCCGCACCACGTGGCCCAGAAATCCACGATCGTGAGGCCCGGGTTCTTCTCGACTTCCTGTTCGAACGTGGTGTCCGTTACCGCCGTGGTGTTCGGCATCCCCTTCTCCCTGGCGCGAGCCTGCCCGGCCCGGCGCCCATCGTTATGTTATAGCGCCCTCGCCCAGTTGGAGCGCTCTCCATGTCCGCATCTCCGCCGCGCGGCACCCGCATCGCCCACATCGGAATCGCCGTGCCCGCGCTCGACGCGATCCTTCCGCTCTACCGAGACGTGCTCGGCATGCCCGTCGTGCCGCTCGACGACGCCGACGGCGCCCGCATCGCGGGAGTGGCCGCCGGCGAATCCCTGGTCGAACTCCTCCAAGCCGAGACGCCCGATTCGCCCATCGCGAAGTTCCTGGCCAGACGCGGCCCGGGCATCCACCACGTCTGCTTCGCCGTGGACGATCTCGACGCCACGCTCGCCCGTTGCCGCGAAGCCGGCTTCCGCCTCATCGACCAGGCCCCGCGCTTCGGAGCCGAAGGCAAACGGATCGCGTTCCTTCATCCGTCGTCCACCGGCGGCGTGCTGATCGAGTTGAGCGAGCATTGATTCCGCGCGGCTATTTGCGGCCGCAGACGTCCTGAAAGTCCTGAATGTTGTTCACCGACAGCACGTAGTAGCGCCCGTCGTCGGCTCGCGTCACGGCGAGCTGCCCGATGTGCGTGATCGTGCCGGACTTGACCTCCACGGCGAATACGCGGTCCTGGCTGAGCGACGGCGCTTCACTCAGCGTGCGGAAGCTGTCGTGCTTCAGGTAGCAGAGCATGATCAGCTCGCGCTCCTGGAGCTGCTTCACGTCCATCTGGTCGCGGGCCGGCCCGCTCTTGGTGCCCCAGATCGCGCCCATCGCCTGGAGATCCTGCGCCTTGACGGCGGCCATGAACTGGTCCACGGCGCCGCTCGCGGTCGCCGCCCCGGTGGCGTTCCCGGGCGCGGGATTGCCCGGGCCCGCCGCCATCGTTCCGCCCGACCGGCACCCGGCGGCGAGCGCCAAGCCGACGATTAACTTCCTCACGCGTGTCTCCACCGAGGGACTGCTGCGAACCTAACGGGACGTGACGATGCGAGCAACCGATCGTGCCGGCGGCGGGGGCCCCGCCCAGCGGCTGTACATCAACGTCGACCACGTGGCCACGGTGCGCCAGGCGCGCCGCGGCACCGAACCCGATCCGTTCGCCGCCGCGCGGCTGTGCGAGGAGGCCGGCGCCGACGGCATCACGGCCCACCTGCGCGAAGACCGCCGCCACATCCAGGACGCCGACGTCGAACGGCTGCGTGCCGGCATCGCGACGGTGTTCAACCTCGAGATGGCCTGCACCGACGAGATGCTCGCCATCGCCGAGCGGCTGCGCCCCCACCAGGCCACCCTGGTGCCCGAGAAACGCGAGGAGATTACCACGGAGGGGGGCCTCGACGTCCGGCGCGACGAACGCCGGCTGGCCGCCGGCATCGCCCGACTCAACCGCGCCGGCATCCGGTCGAGCCTGTTCATCGATCCCGACCCCGTGGCCGTGCGCCAGTCGCGGGCCCTCGGCGCGCGCGCGGTGGAGTTGCATACCGGCACCTACGCCAACCGCTCCGGCGATCCCGCGCCCCTCGCCGCCCTGGCCGACGCCGCCGAACTCGGCGCCTCTCTCGGCCTGGCCGTCCACGCCGGTCACGGACTCACCGTGCCCAACGTGGGGCCGGTGGCGGCGCTGGATCCGGTGGAAGAACTCAACATCGGCCACTCGATCGTGGCCCGGGCCCTGTTCGTGGGGCTGGCCGAAGCGGTGCGCGAGATGCGGAGAGCAATGGACGCGGCGCGTCGGTCGTCCTAACTTCGGAACGCGCCACACTCAATCGGAGCAGGCATGACCTCGCCGGCGGGCTTCATCGACTTTTTCGTGCTGGAAGCAGCGGAGTACGTCGAGCAACTCGACGGACTCCTGCAGCAGGCGCCCGTAGGCGCCCCGGACGGCGAGGCGATGCAACGCACCGGGCGCGCCCTGCGCGGCGCGGCCACGATGGCCAAGCTGCCGCCCTTCGCCGAGCTGGCCGCCGCGCTCGAGGGCATCGGACGCGCCACGCGCGACGGCGTGATCGAGTGGACCCCCGCCCTGCGGGCCGCCGTGATCTCGGCGATCGACGACCTCAAGATCCTGGTGCGCGGCGCCCGGAGCTGGGGCGCGGGCGAGACGCAGCGCGCGGGCGACCGGACCCGCGAACTGGTCGGATTCGCGCCGGCCCCGCGGCGGAGCACGGCCACCGCGGCGGTGGCCGCCCCCCCGGCGTATCTCGTGGGCGAAGCGAACAACATCGCCGCCGGGCTGGAACTGCTCGCCACGCGCCCCGACAACCGGTCCGGGGCCGCGGCGGTGCTGGGCCGCGTGCGCGCCCTGCGCGGCGTGGCGGGCATCAAGGACCTGCCGCCGCTGGCCGACGTGGCCGAGGCCGCCGAGACGGCGGCGCGGCCGCTCGAACTCGGCGAACCGCGGCTTTCGCTGGAACGGGTGGAGGTCTTGCGCGCCGCGGCGGCGCTCCTGCGGCGCATCGCGGCCGCGATGCGCGACGGCAAGCCCACCAGCGCCCCCTCGCAGGAGTACGAGCAGTTCCTGGCCGCCGCCGACGCCCTGGAGCGCACCGGCGACGACGGCGCCGCGATCGTGCCGATCGCCGCATTGTTCTATGATGACGGCCAGCCGGCGATCGTGACCCAGGCAGCCAATCCGCCCACCACGCCGGCCCAGCGTTTCCGCATGGAAGCGGTGAGCCTCGCCGAGCACCTGCGCGCCCTCGTGGCCCAGGCACGCGCCACGAGCGACCCGCAGACGCGCGAGCGCGTGCGCCGCGACCTGCGGCGCGGGCTGCGCGCCATCCGGTTGGCCGCCGAGAGCTTCGGCGAACAATCGGTGGTGGACCTGATCGCGTCGCACGCCAACGTGGCCGACACGCTCGAAGACCCGTCGCTGGCTACGATCGAGCGCATCGTCCAGACCATCGCGTACCCCGACGCGCCCGTCTCGCCGTCCGCGCCCACGCCCATCGTACAGGCGCCGGCCATTCGGCCCACGCCGGCGGCCGCCGCCCCCGCTGCCGCGCCGCCGCAGACGGGCGACGCCGACACCGGCCGCGGCCGCCGTGGCCATGGAGACCATGGGCGCCGCGTCGTCGCTCGACGAGGGCATCACCGCGCTCGACGCGTTCGCGGCCACGCCGTTCGCCGAGCCGGTGGCGGTGGGCGACGCCGTGGTGCCGATCGACGCCCTGGTGTACCGCGGGCGCTCGGCGGTGGAACGCGCCATCCAGCTCCGCGACGAGATCCGCCGCTCGGGCAGCCCGCCCTCGCCCGCGCTCCTGGGCGAGTTGTTCGATCTGCTCGACCTCGCGCTCGCGGAGTAGCGATGAAGCTCCGCTGGCGTGGCGCGCTCGGCATCGTCCTGAGCGCCGCCGGACTGTGGTGGGCCCTGCACGGCGTGCCCTGGCACGACGTCACCGAACGGCTGCGCGACGCGAGCCTCCCGCTGCTCGTGCTCTGCGCCATCGCGGCCACCGGGATCTTTCCGCTCCGCGCCATCCGTTGGCGCATCATTCTCGACCCCGCCGCGCCGAAGCTGCCCTTCGGACCGCTCTGGCGATCGGTGGCCATCGGCATGATGGTGAACAACGTGGTGCCGGCCCGGGCGGGGGAATTGGCGCGCGCCTACGCGCTCACCCGCGAACGCCCCGAGGTGCCGTTCAGCACGTCGTTCGCGTCGCTCGTCGTGGACCGGTTGTTCGACGGCGCCTCGGTGCTGCTGCTGCTCGCCGTGTCGATGCTCGATCCGCGGTTCCTGGGAGTGGCCGACATCCACGGATGGTCCATCCGCGACGCGGCGGTGCTCGGCATCGGGCTCATCGTGGCCGGGTTCGCCGGGCTCTACGTATTGGCCAGCTATCCGCAGCGCGCGGTAGCGCTCTACGAGCGGTTCGCGCGCCGCGTGGCGCCGGCGATCGAGGCGCGGGGCAGCGCGGTGCTGTCGTCGTTCGCCGGCGGGTTGAGCGTGCTGCGCAGCCCCGGCCGATTCATCGCGGTTCTGTGGTGGGCCGTGCTCCACTGGCTGCTCAACGGGTTCGCGTTCTGGCTCGCCTTCCGCGCGCTGCACATCGACGCCCCGTTTTCGGCGGCGCTGTTCGCGCAGGGGGTGATCGTGGCGTTCGTGTCGGTTCCGTCCACCCCGGGATTCGCCGGCGTGTTCGAGCTGGGCGGACGCGTCGGCCTGGCGGCCTTCGGCGTTCCCGCCAGCGCGGCCGCCGCGTGGAGCCTCACCTTCCACGTCGTCTCGTACATCCCGATCACGCTCATCGGTCTGTGGTACCTGAGCCGCGCCGGCATCACCTATCGCGAGATCCAGCACGCCGGCGAGCAGGCCACGGCCGGCAACGGGGCCGGCACCGGGGCCGGCGCGTGACGGCGGCCCCCGGAACTCCCGTGTCGAACCCGGCCGCCAGCGGCGCACGCGCCGGACGCGCCGCGGCGCAGGCCAAGATCAACCTGCGGCTGCGCGTGCTGAGCCGCGAGTCGTCGGGCTACCACCAGATCGAGACCGTGTTCCAGCGGCTCGACCTGGCCGACGAGGTGACCGTGCGCACCGGCGTGGCCGGGCGTGCGATCGATTGCACGGGAGACGCGATTCCCGCCGAGGGGCTCGGGGCGGCCGAAGACAACCTGGCCTACCGCGCGGCGCAGGCGTACCGCGACGCGGCCGGCTGGCCCGACGGCTTCGCGATCGAGATCGTGAAGCGCATTCCCGTGGGGGGCGGCCTCGGCGGCGGAAGCGCCGACGCGGGCGCCGTGCTCCGGATTCTCGAGGCCCTCGCTCCCCGCCCCATGGGCATCCGCGTACTCGAATTGGCGGCGCATCTGGGGGCCGACGTGCCGTTCATGGCCACGGAAGCGCCGCTGGCCTTCGCCTGGGGCCGGGGCGAGCGGATGCTGGGGCTCAACCCGCTGCCGCGGCGCCGCGTGCAATTGGTGGTGCCGGCCTTCGGGATCCGCGCGGCCGACGCCTACCGGTGGCTGGCCGAGTCGCGCGCGCCGTACGAGTTGGCGGGCGCGCTGCTGCCGGCGGCGGCGCTGCTCTCCTGGGCGGAGGTCGGGGAGGTGGCGGAGAACGACTTCGAGGGCCCGGTGGAGCAGCGGCATCCCGAGATCGGGCGCTATCGCAAGGCGCTGGAGCGCTCCGGTGCTCGCATCGCGATGCTTGCCGGCTCGGGTTCGAGCGTGCTCGGGGTGTTCGAGGATGGCGCGCGGGGGGTGGCGGCGGGGGACGTGGAAGGCGCGCGGCTGATCGAGACCCGAACGGCGGCTCACGTTGTTCCGATTCAGGTGATCGAGTAGGTTGTGGGGGCCGCAAATGCCCCCTCGTCCAATGGCAGGACATCGGACTTTGGATCCGAGAATGGTGGTTCGAATCCACCGGGGGCAATGACGCACGCCGCCGCCCTGCGGCGTTGATTAACTCCCGACCCTCAAGTAGCTTACAAGGCTCATCATGGACGGCCTTTCGGTACCCAGCCACGGCTTCAAGCTGCTCTCCGGAACGGCCAACCGGGCATTGGCGGAAGAGATCGCGCGGCATATCGGCACCGACCTGTGCAAGGTCACGCTGACGCGGTTCGCCGACGGCGAGATCTTCGTGCGGATCGACGAGAACGTGCGCGGCGACGACGTGTTCATCGTCCAGCCGACGAACCCGCCGGCCGAGAACGTGCTGGAGTTGTTGTTGCTGATCGACGCGGCCAAACGGGCATCGGCGGCGCGGGTCACGGTGGTGATGCCCTACTACGGGTATTCGCGGCAGGACCGCAAGGACCAGCCGCGGGTGGCGATCGGGGCCAAGCTGCTCGCCAACATGATCATGGCGGCGGGCGCGAACCGGGTGCTGGGCATCGACTTTCACCAGCATCAGTTGCAGGGGTTCTTCGACGTGCCGGTGGACCACCTGTACGCCATGCCGGTGTTCACCGCGCACTACCGCAAGAAGCAGCTGAAGGACATCGTGATCGTGGCGCCGGACGTGGGCTCGGCCAAGATGGCACGCGGGTTCGCCAAGCGGCTGAACGCGTCGCTGGCCATCATCGACAAGCGGCGGCCGGCGGCCAACGTGGCCGAAGTGGTGAACGTGGTGGGCGAGGTCGAAGGCAAGGATTGTATCCTGGCCGACGACATGATCGATACGGCGGGTACGGTGTCGGAGGCGGCCCGAGCCTTGAAGACGCTCGGCGCCCATTCGGTGTACGCGTGCGCCACGCACGCGCTGCTCTCGGGCCCGGCCCGCGAGCGGCTGATGGACGCGCCGATCGAGGAGGTCGCGGTGACCGATACGATCGCGCTGCCGGAGGACCGGCGGTTCGACAAGCTGGCCATACTGTCGGTCGGCGAACTGTTGTCGAAGGCCATCCGGTTCACGCACGCGGAACAGAGCGTGAGTTCGTTGTTCGATTGAGGTACCCCGGGATGACCGGTAGGACAGGAGGACAGGAGGACCGTAGGACGGAAACGGCGTGTCGCAATTTTCTGTCATACCGTCCTACCGTCATACAGTCCTACCGGTGTCATGGTAGGGAGGACGCAGCCTCCCGAGAGTAGCGCAAACCGTTCCGGGTTCGCTGCAGCGATGGACCGTTTTTCAGGAAACCGTATAACATGGCAACCGCACAATTCTCGGCCACGCCGCGCGCCGACGTCGGCACCGGCAACGCCCGCAAGCTCCGCCAGGTCGGCCAGGTCCCGGCCGTCATCTACGGGCACGGGCGCGACCCGCAGCCCCTGGCCCTCAACACCCGCGACTTCGAGAAGCTGCTGTCGCGCATCGCCTACGCCAGCACCGTCATCGAACTCGACGTGGCCGGCAAGACCGCGCTCACGCTCATCCGCGAGATTCAGCGCCACCCGTTCAAGAAGGCCATTCTCCACGTCGACTTCCAGGAGTTGGTGGCCGGCGAGAAGGTGACGGTCAGCGTGCCACTCGTGTTCCTCGGCGTGCCCGACGGCGTGCGCAACAGCGGCGGCATTCTCGACCAGGTGATGCACGAGGTCTCGATCCTCGTCGATCCGGCGACGATTCCGAACCACATCGACGTCGACGTCACCGACCTGACCATCGGACACGGCATCCACGTGGGCGACCTCAAGCTGCCCGAGGGCGTCGAGGCGCAGGACGACGAGGACTTGACGGTGTGTGTGGTCACCGCGCCCAAGGCGGTGGTCGAGGAGACGCCCGTGGCCGCCGAAGCGGCCGCCGAGGCGCCGGCCGAGCCCGAACTCATCCGCAAGCCGAAGCCCGAGGAAGCGGAGGGCGAGAAGTAATTCTCCGCGACCGGATCCGATCGCTCTTCGCGCGACGCGCCCCGTCGGACGACGCCCCGATGAAGGTCATCGTCGGCCTGGGAAATCCGGGCCCCGAGTACGAGCGGACGCGCCACAACGTCGGCTGGTGGGTCCTCGACCACCTGGCCGGCGTTTGGCGTTTCGACCGGTGGAAGAAGGACGGCCAGGCGATGGTCGCCGGCGGCACCATCGCCGGGACGCGGGTGCGGCTGGTCAAACCGCTGACGTACATGAATCTGAGCGGGGCCGTGCTGGCTCCGTATCTGCGGCGACCCGCGTGGCACCCGGCGGCCGATCTGCTCGTCGTGGTGGACGACGTGGCGATCCCCGTGGGCACCTTCCGCGTGCGCGCCACGGGCTCGGCCGGCGGCCACAACGGCCTCAAGAGCGTGCAGGCCACGCTCGGCACCATGGACTACGCGCGGTTGCGGGTGGGCATTCGCCCCGAGGACGAGCGCCGGCTGCGGGGGGATCTGGCCGACTTCGTGCTCGACACGTTCGGGCGCCACGATACGCAGGTGGTGGAGGCCGTCATCCCGACGATCGGCGAGGCGGTGGAGTGCTGGGCGCGGGATGGGGTGGAAGCGGCGATGAATAAGTACAACGGCGCGGCCGCCCCGCCCACGACAGAAGGCTGAGCGCGGGACGCAAACAGCCGTCACCTGTCGGCAACTACGCTGCGACCCTGCCGAGCCGCCGGACCTGCTGCCTCGGCTTCCCCCACGCGCTTCAGCAACCCCGCCAGCATGCGGCGGAGCTGGACAACTTGATCGGAGAGTGAACGGAAATCGGATTTTCTGATGATCCCCAGGTCGCGCCCCAGAACGAACTTCCAGTCCCGCACATCGCCTCCCGTAGTCGCCGAGAGGATTCCGCCCGATCGGCCCCGCGCCTCAACCGAAGTCCTTCTCCAGTTACCTTTCCGTCGCAGCGTCGCAGTTCAGCAGGTTCGCCGTTTCGCCGTTTCCCCGGATCGTCCGCGATCCATCCCGTCGCCGTTGCCGTAAGCCCACAGCTGTCAGCGTCCGGCTCTCCGCCTTCTGTTGCAGGTCCCGCCCCATCCCATGCTCAAACTCGGCATCGTCGGCCTCCCAAACGTCGGCAAATCGACCCTCTTCAACGCGCTCACCGCCGCCAAGGCCGACGCCGCCAACTACCCGTTCTGCACCGTCGAGCCCAACGTCGGCATGGTCGAGGTTCCCGACCCCCGGCTCGACGTCCTCACTCGGATCGTGCAGCCCAAGAAGACCGTGCCCGCCGTGGTGCAGTTCGTGGACATCGCCGGCCTCGTGAAGGGCGCCGCCGAAGGCGAGGGGTTGGGCAACAAATTCCTCTCGAACATTCGCGAAACGGACGCCATCGTCCACGTCGTGCGCTGCTTCGACGACCCCGATATCACCCACGTGATGCACGCCGTCGACCCCGCGCGCGACCGGGACGTGATCGAGTTCGAACTCGCCCTGGCCGACCTCACGGTGGTCGAGAAGCGGCTGGACAAGACGCAGCGCGCCGCGCGCACGGGCGACAAGGATGCCAAGGCCGAGCTGCCGGCGCTCGAGATCGCCTACGCGTTCCTCAAGGAGGGCAAGGCGCTCTGGCACGCGGGCCTCGACGCCGAGCAGTTGGCCGCGCTGCAGCCGCTCACGCTGCTCACCACCAAGCCGGTGCTCTACGCCGCCAACGTCACCGACGCCGAACTCTCGGGGCATGAGGGCCCGTACCTGCGCGCCCTGCGCGAGGCGGTGAAGGCGAGCGGCGAGCACGCCGAGATCGTGCCCTTCTCGGCGCGCATCGAGGCCGAGCTGGCGGACCTGCCCACCGGCGAACGCGCCGAGTTCCTGGCCTCGCTCGGCCTCGAGTCCGCGGGGCTCGACCGGCTCATCCGCGCCGGCTACCACCTGCTCGGCCTCCAGACCTATTTCACGGCCGGCGAACCGGAGGTGCGCGCCTGGACCATCCACCGCGGCGACGCCGCGCCGGCCGCGGCCGGCGTGATCCACACCGATTTCGAGCGAGGGTTCATTCGCGCCGAGACGGTGAGCTACGACGACTTCGTGGCCAACGGCGGCTGGAAGGGCGCGCGGGAGAAGGGCGTCGTGCGGTCCGAGGGCAAGGAATACGTGGTGCAGGACGGCGACGTGATGCTGTTCCGCTTCAACGTGTGAGGCCCGCCTCGCCCGTCAGCCGGCCACCCACACCCGCTCGGGCTCGGCACGCCCCAGCACTTCCCGGTAGCTGCGGTCGAGCCGGTCCAGCTCGGCGTCCCAACTCATCGGCTCGGCGGTGGCGCGCGCGCCCGCCGAGAGCCGCCGGTGCAGCGCCCGGTCGGTGGCGATCCGCACCATCGCGTGGGCCGTCGCGTCCAGGTCGCCCGACGGCGCCGTAAGTCCGTTCACGCCGTCGCGCAGGTGCTCGGCCACGCCGCCCGCTGGCACCGCCACCACGGGAAGGCCGCTCGCCATGGCCTCCAGCACGACCAACCCCAGGGTCTCGGTCTCCGACGCGAACACGAACGCGTCGGCGCTGGCGTAGAGCTGGGGGAGCATCGTGTCGCGGTCGAGGTGCCCCAGGAACACCGCCGACGCCGGCGCCTCGGCGCGCAGCTCGGCCTCGCGCGGTCCCGCGCCGGCGATCACCAGCCGCACCGCGCCGTCGGGCAGGCGTTCGGCGGCGCGCCGGTAGGCGCCGATCACGCGGTCCACGCTCTTCTCGGCGGCCAGCCGCCCCACGTAGAGAAAGGTGAAGGCGTCGGGCCCCACGCCGATCGTCTCGCGCAGGGCAAGCGAACGACGGCGCGGGGCGAACGCCTCGACGTCCACGCCGCGCCCCCACACCTCGGCATGCGCGATCCCGATCCGCGCCAGTTCGCCCGCCGCGACGGCCGACGGCGTGTACGTGCGGCGCGCCCGGGCGTGGAACCGCGCCAGATAGGCCGAGGTCGCCGCGCGCAGCCAGGGCGCCCCGTACGCGGCCGCGTACTTTCCAAAATCCGTATGGTACGACGTGACGATCGGCACCCCGAGCCGCCGCGCCGCCGCCTGCCCCAGGCGCCCGAGCACGAACTCCGTCTCGCAGTGCACCAGGTGCGGCGCGAAGGCGCGCGCCGCCCGCAGCACGCGCCCCAGCGCCGGCGCCGCCAGCCGGATGTCGGGATAGACGGGCAGCGGCACCGAGGCCACCGGCGTGATGCGGTCGCGGCGGTCGACGCCCGCCGCCCCGCCATCGTGCGCGTACGCCGACGCCGGATACCGCGGCGCCACCACGTGGCACTCCCACCCCCGCTCGGCGAGCCCCCGCACCGAGAGGGCCGTGACCACCGACACCCCGTTCACCTGCGGCGGGTAGGTATCGGTGCAGAAGAGCACGCGGGGCGCGGAATCCGGCGTCGGCGGGCGATGGGGCACGCGGCGAATCTCGCCACGGCGCGTCGCGCTTTGGCGAGGAGCACGTCACGGCTCGGTGACGGCGCCGCGTCGGCCCACCCGGAGAGGCACAGCATATTTGTGACACGATGGCGACCGATCGGTGGGGCCGTCGTCGCCGGCCGCCGCGACCGTTCATGCCCGGAGACCGCCCCATCCGCCATCCGGGAGAACTCATGAACCGCCACCACCTCGTGCGCCGCGTGATCGTGGTCGTGCTCGACGGCCTGCGAAGCGATGCGATCGATGCCTGCGACCTGACGACCCTGCGCGGGCTGGCCGCGCGCGGCGCCCACACGCTGGCCGCCCGGACCGTGGCGCCGAGCGTCACCGCCGCGGCGATGGGCTCGCTGCTCACGGGCGTCGGGCCGGAGCGCCACGGCCTCACCAGCGACCGCTTCCACATCCCGCGGTCGCGCGGCCCCATCTCGCCCGTGCCCTCGCTGCTCGGCGAGGCGGGCTACCTCACCACGGCCTGCCTCGCCGAGGTCCCGCTGTTGTACCGGCGCGTGGCCCGCGCGCTGGCCCGCCGGCTGGGGGTGGCGCGCCCGTCGTTCACGGGCACCGGCGCGGCGGAGATTCTGGCCGCGGCGCGCCCGTGGCTCGACTCGCAGCGCTCGGGGCTGATCCTCTTCCACTGGCCCGACGCCGATCGCGCCGGACATGCCGACGGGTGGATGTCGCCGGCCTACGCCGCCGGCGCGCGGGCTTTGGATTCGGCGCTCGGCCGGCTGGCGCAGTGGACCGGCGTGGAGTCCGACCCGGGCACCGTGCTCATCGCGCTCGCCGACCATGGCGGCGGCGGCGCGGCGTCGCGCGATCACAACAGCGCCCACCCGCTCGACCGCACGATTCCGATCGTGGTCGCCGGGGGCGCCGTGGCGGCCGGAAGGCGGTTGCGGGCGGACGCGTCGATTCTGGACGTGCCGGCCACCGTGCTCTGGGCCCTGGGCGTGGCGCCGCCGCCGGTGTACGAGGGGCGGCCGCTGGTCGAGGCGTTCGGCGAGGTGGTCGGGGCTCCTGCCGCGGTCGCGGGAGCGGGGGCTGAGGCGGGCGCGGCGGCCTGATCGGGGTCCGCGGCGGGGGCCGGGGCTGGAGACCGCGCACGCCCCTTTACCCTCGATGCGGCAACCGGTTAGGTTTCGGGGTCACGTCGCCGGCAGCCCGGCGACCACAACAACACGCACCCTCCTCCCGCTCAGGCAACCAGCGGGGGGCGGATCCATGACCAAAGGGAGGATTGCCGCGACATGCCTCGCCCATACGAGGCGGTGTACATCTTTGACTCGACCCTCGAAGACACCGCCATCACCGAAAAGCTGACGCGTTTCCAGGAACTCCTCGGGAACCCGGCGGACCTCACGACCGACCATTGGGGTCGCCGCCAGCTCGCGTACCAGATCGGCCGCAAGGATACCGGCTACTACGTGGTGAGCCGGTTCACCGCCGACCCCCTGACGCTCCCCGAGTTCGAGCGCGCGATCAAGCTCGACGAGGGCGTGGTGCGCCATCTCCTCTCGCTGAAGGAACACGAGACGGGCGCGCCCCCGATGAGCGAGGAAGAGCTGGCGGCCGCTGCGCGCCGCCAGGACGACGACGACGACGAGGATTGACCCATGCGACGCCAAAACAAGACCTGCCCGTTCTGCGAAGGCCGCGTCCACTGGGTGGACTACAAGGACGACCGGACGCTCGGCCGCTTCATCACGGATCACGGCAAGATCCTGCCCAGCCGGCTGAGCGGCACGTGCGCGCGCCATCAGCGGCAACTGGCCACGGCGATCAAGCGCGCCCGCTATCTGGCGCTGATCCCGTATACCAGCGGGCTGCAGAGCTAGCATGCCCGAGCCGGTCGCCGCGGCGCCGGCCGAGCGCGGGTGGGCCAAGCTCATCCTCGCCGTGCTGGCGCTCGTCCTCGTGCCCGCCATTCCGCAGTTCCGCGCGGTGTTGCCCGTCGAGCAGACGCTGTCGCTGCTCGTGCCGGCGCTGGCCGCGTGCTTCGTGGTCGGATGGTGGGCCGGCGGGCGGCTGACGGTGGCGCTCGCGTTCGTGGCGTTGGCGGCCTTCGCCGTCACCCAGCCGCCCGGCGTGCCGTCGGTGTTCGAGAACCTGCAGCGGGGGTGGAGCCTGCTGCTGGCCGGCGCGTTCGGTCTGGTCTGCCTGTTCGGCGTCCGGCGTCCGTTGTTCGTGCGGGCGTTGGCCGCGGCGGTCATCGCGCTCGCGCTGGCGCTCGTGATGAGCAAGCTCGGGCCGGTGAACGAGGTCCAGGTGCACACCGCGCTCCGTAGCGAGTTGGTGCGGCGCAACGCCGAGACGATGCAGACGGTCAACGCGTTCATCGGCCAGCACCCCGACGACTGGAAGGCGCTCGTCCAGAAGTTGCCGCGCCTCGAGACGCTGCCGGCCGAGACGCAGCACCAACTCGACGTGTTGGCCGAGGTCGGCACGGGCCTCTATTCGTCGTTGTTGTTGCTGGAGTCGCTGGCCGCGCTGGCGATCGCCTGGGCGCTCTATCACCGTCTGGGGCGCGCGCGCCTGGGCCCGCCGCTGGCGCCACTGCGGGATTTTCGTTTCAACGATCAGCTCGTCTGGGGGCTGATCGCCGGGTTGGCCATTCTCTTCGTCCCGACGCTGTCGGCGTTCGATTGGTTCGGCAAGAATCTGCTCGTGTTCTTCGGCGCCCTGTACGCCGTACGCGGGCTGGGGGTGCTCTCCTGGTTCTTCGCGCCCCGGGTGCTCGCCGTCGCGGCCATCGTCGGGTTCGTCATGCTCTGGGCGCCGATCCTCAACGTCGTTGCCGTGCTGGGCTTTCTGTCGCTGGCGCTCGCGGCGTTCGGCCTCGGCCTGGGTGATACCTGGGCCGATTGGCGGAACCGCGCGCGTCCCACTCCGTAACCGTATTCGGGTATTCCTATGCAAATCATCCTTCGCCAGGCCATCGAGAATCTCGGCAAGCCGGGAGACGTGGTCACCGTCCGGCCGGGCTATGCCCGCAACTTCCTGCTGCCGCGCGGGTTCGCCTACGAGGCGACGCCCGGCAACCTCAAGCGCATCGCCCAGGAGCGGTCGCGCCTCGAGGCCGCCGAGAACGAACGGCGCGAAGCCGCGACGGGCGTCGCCGGCCGGCTCGAGCAGGTGTCGCTCACGTTCTCGGCCCGCGTCGGCGATGAGGGCAAGCTGTTCGGGTCGGTGACCGCCGCCGACATTCACCACCAGCTTGAAGCCCAGGGGTTCCAGATCGAGCGGCGGCAGATCGATCTCCATGAGCCGATCAAGGCGCTCGGCGTGTACAAGGTGCCGGTGCGCCTGCACGCCGACGTGAAGCCCGAAATCCGGGTGTGGGTGATCAAGGAGTAGCGCCCGGCGCACCGCTCCCGCTGGCGCCGCGCGCCGTCGGCCGTGCACGCGGCCGGCGGCGCGCCGTTTCAGGCTCCCGCGGCTCCACGGCCGGCGTTAAGCTACGACATGCCTTCCCGCCCCTCCCCCGTCGCGCCCCTCGCCCAGCTCGCCGCGCAGACCTGCGTGGACTTCAAGGCCGACGAGGTCGTCGTCCTGAACCTGGCCGGCGTGGCCGACATGACCGACTACTTCGTGATCGCCAGCGGCACCTCCGACACGCACGTGCGCGCGCTGGCCGACCACGTCGTCGAGGCGCTGGCCGCCGCCGGCCAGCGGCCGGCGCACACCGAAGGCCTGCCCCAGGGGCGCTGGGTCCTGCTCGATTACGTGGACTTCGTGGTCCACGTCTTCCACCCGACGCTGCGCCGCTACTACCAGCTGGAGCGGCTGTGGGGCGACGCCGAAGTCGTGCCGGTGGCCGCGCGGCAGGCCGGCGCGTGACCCGGCGCGCCGCGGCGCTGGTCGCGCTGGCGCTCGGCGCCGCGCCCCTCCGCACCGTGTGGGCCCAGGACTATTTCGGCCAGAACCAGGTGCACTACGCGACCTTCGACTGGCGGCTGCTCGAGACGGAGCACTTCCTCATCTACTACTACCCGGCGGAGCGCGCCGCCACGATGGTCGCCGCACGCCTGGCCGAACGCGACTACGCCCGGCTGTCGCGCATTCTCGATCACCAGTTCGTCGAGAAGAAGCCGATCGTCCTGTTCGCGTCGCGCACCGACTTCGCGCAGAACAACGTGACCGGCGACCTGGGCGAAGCCACGGGCGGCGTCACCGAGGCGCTGCGCCACCGCATGCTGCTCAACTTCACCGGCGACTTCGGCAGCTTCGAGCGCGTGCTCACGCACGAGATGGTGCACGCCTTCCAGTTCGACGTGTTCGCGCGCGGCCACGCCGGCAACGGGCTGCAGGCGCTGGCGCGCGTGGACCCGCCGCTCTGGTACGCCGAGGGCATGGCCGAATACCTGTCGCTGGGGCCGTCGACGCCGCTCACCGACGCCTGGATGCGCGACGCCGCGCTGAACGGCAACATCCCCACGATCGCCCAGCTCACCGACGATCCCGACAAGTACTTCCCGTACCGCTACGGGCACTCGCTCTGGGCGTACATCGGGCAGCGCTGGGGCGACGACGCGATCGGCGAGATCCTGCGCGCCACGCCCAGCCTGGGCGTGGACAAGGCGATCGCGCGCTCGACCGGCGAATCGATGCAGGCGCTCGGCGAGGAGTGGAAGGAATACCTCCAGCGCCGTTACCTGCCGGCCATCGCCGACCTGCAGCGCATTCGGAACGTGGCCCAGCCGCTCCTCGATCCCGCGCGGAGCGGCGGCGACATCTTTCTCGCGCCCACGCTCTCCCCCGACGGCAAGACCGTGGCGTTCTTCGCCAACGGCAGCCGCCTGCGCGGGCAGGTGTTCATCGATCTCTGGCTGGCCGACGCGCAGACCGGCCAGCGCCTGGAACGGCTGGTGGAGAGCACCACCAATCCCAACTACGAAGAACTGCGCGTGCTGTATTCGCAGAGCGCGTTCTCGCCCGACGGCCGCCAGCTCGCGTTCACGGCCCAGTACGCCGGGCGCGACGTGCTCTACGTGCTCGACGTGGCCACCCGCAAGCCGATCGCGCGCTTCGACCAGTTGCCGTTCGAGAGCGTCACCAATCCGTCCTGGTCGCCCGACGGCACGCGCATCGCGTTCAGCGGCACCCACGGCGGCGTCACCGACCTCTGCGTCGTGGGCGCCGACGGCAACGATCTCCAGCGCCTCACGATCGACGACTACGCCGAGCTGCAGCCGGCCTGGTCGCCCGACGGCACCACGATCGCGTTCGTCACCGACCGCGGCCCCGACGCCAGCTTCGCGCTCCTCCTCTTTCCCAAGTGGCGCATCGCGCTCTACCACCTCGCGTCGGGCTCGATCACCGTGCTGCCCGGCCAGGCCGGGCTCAACCTCAATCCGCAGTGGTCGCCCGACGGCCGCGCGCTGGCCTACGTCTCGGACCGCGCGGGCACGGCCAATGTGTTCCTGTACGAGTTCGCCACCGGGCAGCAATATCAAATTACGAATCTCGCCGGCGCCGTCTCCGGCATCACCGAGTACAGCCCGGCCATCTCGTGGGCCCGGCGCGCCGACCGCCTGGCCCTCACGTACTACGAGGACGGCAAGTACACGGTGTGGACCATCGACCACCCCGACACCCTTGCCCGCACGCCGTTCCGACCGCCGGCCGTGGTCGCCGTGGCGCCCCCGCCGGCCCCGGCGCGCCGCGACTCGACCTCGCTGCGCCAGCACCCCGACTCGGCCGTGATCACGGTGGCCGCGATGCTCGACAGCGCCGCCCTCGGCCTCCCCGATACCACCCGGTTCCGCGACCTGCCGGCCGGCCTCCGCTTTCTCCCCGAATACGTGGCGCGCCCCACCATCGGATACGCCCCCGACAACTACGGGCGCAACGTGTTCGGCGGCGCGACGATGGTCCTCGGCGACATGCTGGGCGACCACCGGGTCGCCCTGTCCGTGGCGATCAACGGCCGGGCGAGCGAGGCCCAGGCCTACGCCGCCTTCACCGACCTCGGGCACCGCTGGCAGTACACCGCGGGGTTCGCGCAGTCGCCGTTCTACTTCCTCACGGCCGACACCGTGGATTCGGCCAACGGCCACCCGCAGGGCATCGAGCACCAGCAGATCACGACCTACGTGGCGCGCCAGGTGTACGGCCTCACGTCGTACCCGTTCAACCGCTTCGCGCGCGTCGAGCTGGGCGGCGGCTTCAACAACATCGACCGCGAACAATGGTACATCAGCCGGCCCCTGAGCGACGGCATCTCGGTGGCGCCGTTCACCTTCGACAGCACGCGGCGCCAACCGAGCCTGGACTACTTCGACGCGCAGGCGGCGTACGTATTCGACAACTCGCTCTACACCCCGACGGGGCCGATCGCCGGCCAACGCTACCGGCTGCAGCTCACGCCCGTGTTCGGCGCCTACCAGTGGATGGAGTACCTGGCCGACTACCGGCGCTACGATCCCATCATCTTCAACTATCTGACGCTCGCCACCCGCCTCTACGGCGACCTCTCCGTGGGACGCGACGAAACCGCCTTTCCCAAGTACATTGCCCGCCCCGATTTCGTGCGCGGGTACGACCGCAACAACCAGTTCTTCTCCGATTGCCCGGCGGTGGGCGCCAACCAGTCCAACTGCAGCGCGCTCCAGCTGCTCGGCAGCCGCGTGCTGGTGGGCAACGTGGAGTTGCGCTTCCCCGTGATCGAGACGCTCCAGCTGGGCGGGCTGCCCTTCTCCCTGCCCGCCGTGAACGGCCTGCTGTTCTACGACGAGGGATTGGCCTGGTCGAGCGGGCAGACCGTGTACGGATCGCGCCCCAGCGATTACGATCTCACGCACCAGCGCTATCCGCTGCGCAGCTACGGAGTGGGCTTCCGCTTGAATCTGTTCGACTACGCGCTCGTCAGTTGGGACTACGCCGTGCCGCTCGATCAACCCGGACGGCACGGCTTCTGGACCTGGTCGCTGTGGCCCAGCTTCTGATGCGGCGCGCCCTGATCGCGGCGGTGGCCGCGGCCGCCGCCTGCGGCGGCGAGCCCAAGGGCTTGGTGCCGGTGAGCGCCGCCGGCAACGGATCGCAGAGCGGGCCCGACGCCCTCGTGCTGCGCGTGCCGCGAGGCGGCGGGCTGCCGCGCGTCTTCGCCTACTCGCACCTCGACTCGGTGGTGTGGACCGGATCGAACGCGGCCGCGCCGGTGGACCGCGTGCTCGGCTTCGACGACGACGCCGGCGCCGTGGCGCTCGCCGACGACCGCGAGCGGCCGCTGCGCACGGACTTCCGGCTGGGGCAGACCGATCCGCTCGCCACCTCGCCCCTGCTCGGCGCCGGCTCCGCCGACGGGGCCGCGCTCTACGGCATCGACGCCAGGGGCGACGTGGAGCGCATCACGCCGTCCGGCGACTGGACGTTCAAACCGCCGCGCCCGGCGCGCGCCGTCTTCCCGCAGCGCGACGGGACGTTGATCGTGGTCGGCGGACGCGACGCCCACACCACCGCCTGGAAGCTGTTTCCGCCCGAACCCAAGGTGCTCGACTCGGCGGCCTTCCCGGCAACCTGGCGGCCGCTCCCCGAACAGGTCGGCGACCGGCTCTACGCCATCGTCGACTCGGGACTCGTCAGCCTCGACGCGCGCACGATGGACTGGAACCCGCCGGTGCGCTTCCGCTCGCCGATCGTGGCCGCCGCGTCGTCGCCCAGCGGCGATCGCGTGTTCGTGGCCACCGAGGGAACGGCCGTGGTGCGCGTGGTGGACCGATACCGGAACGAGGTCACCGACCGCGTCACGCTGCCCGGTCAACCGGCGGAGCTGCGCGTCGACCCGCTGGGGCGCTACCTCCTGGCGCGCGAGGCCGGCCAGGACTCGGCGTGGGTCGTGGCCATCGGCACGAGCCGCGTGCTCGGCGCCGTGGCCACCGCCTGGCGGCGCGACCTGCCCTTCGTGGGACCCGACGGCGCGATCGCCCTGGCGCAGGGCCCCGACGTGACCTTCGTGGACGGCGAGACGCTGCGGCCGGCACGACGCGTGAGCGGCGGCGCGGGCGACTTCTGGTTCGCCTTCCATTGGAACGGATTCCGGCCGCGCGCGTCCTCGCTCGATCAGCCGGTGAGCTTCAACCTCGCCTCGGCCGACAGCGTGCGCACCGCGATCGACGCCGCCGCCGCCGATTCGGCGGCCCGGGCCGCGCAGGCCGCCGACAGCACCGCACGCCGGGCCGGCCGCGCCGCGGTGCGCGACACCGTGGCCCCCGCCCCGGTCGGATACATCGTGTCGTTCGCCGCCCTCCTCTCGGAGAGCCACGCCCAGGATCTCGCCGCCCAGGTGCTCGTCGAGGGCCAGAAGGCCCGCGTCCTGGTCACCGTGCGCGACGGCACGTCCATCTACCGGGTGGTGCTCGGGCCCTACCCCACCCGCGACGAGGCCGAGCGGATCGGCCGCGCGTCGCAACACTCCTACTGGGTCTACGAGGCCACGCCATGATGACCCCCGCCGTGCACTCCCCCCTGCCCCGCATACGGCGCGCCGCGCCGGCCCTGGTGGGCGTCGTCCTGTTCGGCTGCGTCGCGGCGCTCTCGGCCTGGCTCATGGAGCGGCCCCTGGACCGGGGCCACGGCCGCGACTACCAGCGCAGACCCGAAATCCGGGACGCGGGCGCCCCCGCGCCGGCCGCCGTCGGACTGCCGGCGACGGTCACACCAGGCGCGTGGGGCGACTCGGTGGGCGTGGCGGCGTTCGCCGTGCATCTGGCGGATGCGAATACGCCGGCCGGTGCTATCTTATGGCTGCATCAAGCGGGGGCGGTCGTGCCCACCGGCACGTACGAACCCGTGCCGGGCGGCGCGACCGGCGCGTATTGGGTGCTGGGCGGGGCGTACCAGGACTCCGTGGAGGCCGCCGGGTTGCTGTCCCGCCTGCGGTCCCGCGGCCAACTCAGGGCAACGGGCGGATCCGTGGTGCGGACTCCGCTGGCATATATGATCGAGCGGGACGTGGCGGCCGACTCCGCGGCGGCGCGCGTCGCGGCCTACGCCGCGCGCGGGCTGCCGGTGTACGCGTTGCGCCAGGCCGACGGCCGGGCGCGGCTCTACGCCGGCGCGTTCGCCGCGGCGTCGGATACGACGTTGCTGGCCGACGCGCTCCGGCGGGCCGGGGTGCGCGCCACGCTCGCCTACCGAACGGGGAGATCCTTCTAGTGCGGCTGACCAGACTCGAGTTGCACGGCTTCAAGTCGTTCGCCGATTCCACGGCGCTCACGTTCGACCAGGGCGTGACGGCCATCGTCGGGCCGAACGGCTGCGGCAAGTCCAACGTGTCGGACGCGGTGCGCTGGGTGCTGGGCGAGCAGCGGGCGCGCCTGCTGCGCGGCGCCAAGATGGAAGAGGTGATCTTCCAGGGGTCGTCGGCGCGGCGCGCCGTGAACGTGGCCGAGGTGTCGCTGCACTTCGACAACGAGGACGGCGGGCTGCCCGGTGGCGTTCCGCGAGGTGGTGATCACGCGCCGGCTCTCGCGCTCGGGCGAGAGCGACTACCTGCTCAACGGCGCGCCCTGCCGCCTGCGCGACATCCACGATCTGCTGCGCGGCACGGGGCTGGGCGCCGACACGGGCGTGGTGATCGAGAGCAAGATGATCGACGCCCTGCTCTCCGACCGCCCCGACGACCGCCGCGAGCTGTTCGAGGAGGCGGCCGGCGTGGGCCTCTATCGCGACCGCCGGCGCACCACCGAGCGGCGCCTGGAGGAGACCACGGTCGACCTGCAGCGGCTCGACGACCTGATCGCGGAGGTCACGACGCAGGTGCGGTCCCTCGCCCGCCAGCGCCGGCGCGCCGAGCGCCACGCCGAGCTCAGCGCCCGCCGGTACACCGTGGAGATCGCCCTCGCCGCCCGCGAGATGCGGGCCTGGCGCGACGAGCTGGCCCGCCTCGAAGCGCGCGTGGCCGACCTGCGCGATCGCCTGCCGAATATGGAAACGCGTATCGGAGCCGCCGAACGGGCGCGCGACGCCGCGCACGGCGCGCGCGCCGGCGCCGAAGCGGTGCGCGGCGAGCTGGCCCGCCTCGTGTCCGAACAGCGCGAACGCGCCCAGGCGCTGCGCGGTGAACTGGCGGTGGCCGAGGAACGCCGGCGCAACGCCCAGGTGCGCCGCGAGCGCGCCGAGGCCGAGGCCTCGCACGGCCAGACGGCCCGCGCCCGGCTGGTCGACGAGCGCGACCGCGCGCTGGCCGAGCGGCAGGCGCTGGAGTCGGCCCTGGGCGCGCTCGAGGCCGAATTGGCCGAACGCCGGCGGCGCGAGGACGCCAGCCGCGACGCGGTGGCCGCCGCCCGAGCCGCCGCCGACCGCGGCGAGGCCGCGCTGCGCGAGGTCCGCGATCGCGCCCGCGGAGTGGAGCTGGACCGCGAACGCGCCCAGCGCGAGCTGGACGACGCCGCCGCGCGCGCCGGCGCCCTGGCCGTCGAACGCGAGACGCTGGCCGCTGCACGCGCCGACGCCGCCCGCGCGTGGACCGCCGCCGCCGCCGAACTCGAGGCCGCCCGCGGCCGCGCCGCCGCCGCCGACGCCGAGCTGCAGGAGGGGCGCGACGCCGCGCGCACCGCCCGCGAACGCGACGCCGAGACCCGGGCCGGGCTCGCGCGCCTCGAACAGGCGATCACCGCCCTCGAAGGCAAGGTGCACGCGCTCGAAGGGCTGGAGCGCGAGCGCGTGGGCCTCGCCCCCGCCGCCGCCCGCCTGCTCAAGGAGCGCGATCGGTTCGGCGCCGGCGCGGTGCTCGGCCCGTTGAGCGATTTCGTATCGGCCGACCAGGGCTCGGCCCCGCTCGTCGAACGCTTCCTCGGCGCCACCGTCCACGCCGTGCTCGTCCGCGACCGCCAGGTGGCCGACGCCGTGCGCCAGTGGCACCGGCAGGCCGATCCCGGCCCCCTGCTCCTGCTCCCCGCCGACGCCACGCCCACGCCCGGCCCGGCGTCCGCGCGCGGTGCGCCGGCCGGCGACGAGCTCGCCGCCGCGGTCCAGGCCGCCGCCCCCGCCCGGGCCTGGGTGCTCGCGCTCCTCGGCCAGGTCCGCGCCGACGCCGACGGCACCGCGTTCGTGGACGGACGCGGCGCCGTGTGGCTGCCGGGATCCGGCGGAGGGCCCGGTCCGCTGCGCCGGCGCGCCGAACTGTTCGCCCTGCGCGCCGAATTCGCCGCTGCGCAGGCGTCGCGCGGCGAGGCCGCCGCCGCGGTCGCCGCCGCCGCGGCCGCCCTGGCCCAGGCCGAGCAGCGGCTCACCGCCGCCACGCAGGCCGCCGCTGCCACGCAGGACGCGAACGGCCGCGCCGACGCGCGCCACGGCGACGCGGAGCGCGTCGCGCAGCGCGCCGATCGCGACCTCCGCGATGCCGCCGACCTGGCGGCGCGACTGGCCGCGCGCTGCGACGAACTCGGCGCCGCGATCCTCGCGTTCGACGAGCAGGCGGCGGCCATCGGCGCCGGCATCGCGGAGCGGGAGACCGCGATCGCCGAGGCGCGGGCCGCGCTGGCCGCCGCCGAAGCCGAACAGGAAGCGCGCGCGCGAAGAGCGGGCGGCCTGGCAGGTGGAGCAGGCGCAGGCCCAGGCCCGCGCGCAGGTGGCCGGCGACCGCGAGCGCCGGCTGAGCGAGGAACTGCGCGCCGCCTCCGACCGCCTCGACGCGCTGGGCGCCGAGTTGGGCGGGCTGTCCGAAGAGCGACGCCTCGCTGGCCGAGCAGACGGCCGCGTGGCGGAGCGACCTCGAGGCCCGCCAGGCCGCGCTGGCCGACGGCGAAGCCCGCCTGCTGGCCGCCGAACGCGCCGTGACGCACCACCGATGGCGCGCTCACCGAGGCCGAGCACGCCCTCGATCGCGCCCGCCACGAAGGCAGCGCCACGGCCGACGACCTGCACCACGCCGAGTTGCGGTTCACCGAGCTGTCCGGGCGCCGCACCGCCATTCGCGAGCGGCTGGAGGCCGAGTGGCGCAAGCCGCTCGATCAGATGATCGCCGCGGCGCCGAGCCGCTCGATCTCGACGACGACGCGCTGCGCGCCGAGACCGAGGACCTGCGAGCGCAGCTCGAGCAGCTGGGCGCCGTGAACGTGCTGGCGATCGAGGAGCACGACGAGACCGTAAAGCGGCTCGACTTCCTCACCGCCCAGCGCACCGATCTGACCGATGCCCGCAACGCGCTGCAGCAGGCGATCAAGGAAATCGACGCCACGGCCCGCGAGCTGTTCCTGCAGACGTTCGTGCAGGTGCGCGAGAACTTCCGCCAGATCTTCATGACGTTGTTCGGCGGGGGCGAGTGCGACCTGCGGCTGGAGACCCCGGAAACGCCGCTCGACTGCGACATCGAGATCCACGCCTCGCCGCGCGGCAAGCGCACGCAGCGCATCCATCTGCTGTCGAGCGGCGAGCGGGCGCTCGTCGCCCTGTCGCTGCTGTTCGGCATCTTCCTCACCAAGCCCAGCCCGTTCTGCCTGCTCGACGAAGTCGACGCCCCGCTCGACGACGCCAACGTCGGCCGGTTCGTGCGCA
Organism: uncultured Gemmatimonadaceae bacterium; assembly: GCA_963729495.1. Classification (GTDB taxonomy): domain Bacteria; phylum Gemmatimonadota; class Gemmatimonadetes; order Gemmatimonadales; family Gemmatimonadaceae; genus JAGWRI01. The sequence goes on along the minus strand of CAVSOM010000022.1, from coordinate 21,631 downwards.
TGCTCACCGAATTCAAGAAGAAGACGCAGTTCATCGTCATCACGCACAATCCGCGCACGACCACCGAGGCCGCCGACGCCGTGTACGGCGTCACGATGCAGGAACCGGGCGTGTCGTCGCTGGTCAGCGTGCGCATGAAGGGCGCCGCTGTGGATGCGTCTCCCGCCGACGAACCGGCGGAGGCCGCCGCCACCGCATGAGGCGCGCCGCCGCAGTGCGGGCGGCGTTCGCCGCCGCCCTGGTCGCCGGTATGGGCGGGACGGCCCGCGCCCAGCTCGCCGTCCTGTCCATGCCCGGCACCGATACGATCGCCGCCGCGCCGCCGCTCAGCGCGCACACCGCGGGCGTCACCGACTCGATGCGGCCGATCACGCTCCAACTCGACATCGCCAACAACCCGGACTTCACCAACCCGGTCTACACGGTGGCCCGGCAGGGCGACACCGCCACGTTCTTCCTGCCGCGCCTGCTCAAGGCGAACACCACCGTGTACTTCCGCCTGCTCGGCATCACGGCCAGCGGACGGACCTTCTCGCAGGAGCTGAGCACGCCGCGCGTCGTCGGCCCCTGGCTCACCCTGGTGTCGCCCAACGGATTCAACAACGTCTCGGTGGCCACGTTGACGCCCACGTTCGTGTGGCAGTCCACCGGCGTCACCACGCCCCCGGGGCCCTGGCGCTACACGCTCGGCGTGACCAACACGAAAACCGGGGTCGTCGAGTTTCTCGCCCCGTACTTGGGCGACACCTCGTACACGCTGCCCGCGCCCCTGCTCCAGGCGCAGACGTCGTATTCGTGGAGCGTCGTGGCGCAACTCAACAACGGCTCGCCCCTCGACTCCGCCGCGGCGCTGAGCAACGCCACGTTCGTCATTCTCGGCACGGCGCGCACCACCCTGCTCTACCAGAACTTCCCCAACCCATTCCCGTCGCCGGCGTCGGCCGTGACCTGCATTTGGTTCGACCTCGCGGCGTCGGACTTCGTCCACCTCGACATCTACGACCTGCGCGGCAACACGGTGAAGGCCATCGTCCCCGGCCCAACTCAGGGCGGGTCGCTGCCGGCCGGCGAGTACGGGCGCAACGCGGACCAGAGCGAGTCGGGATGCGACCCGCGCTTCGAATGGGACGGCACCGACGCCGCCGGCCGCGTCGTGCCGCCCGGCATCTACTTCGTGCGCCTGCGCGCCAACGGCAAGGACTTCCTCAAGAAGATCGTCTTCCTGGGCAAGTGATGCGCCTGACCACGCTGGGCACCGGCACCATCGCCCTCGCGCCCACCCGCGCCTGCGCCGGCTACCTGGTGGAGGCCGCGGAGGTCCGCCTGCTCCTCGACTGCGGCAACGGCGTGGCCCGCCGGCTCGCCGAGCTGGCGCTGCCCTGGGCCGCGCTCACCCACGTGGCGCTGTCGCACTTTCACATCGACCACCACGGCGACCTGCCGACGCTGATCTTCGCCTGCAAGTACGGCATCCTGCCGCCCCGCAGCGCGCCGCTCACCGTCATCGGACCGGCCGGCACGGCCGACCTGCTCCGGCGTCTGGCCGAGGCGTACGGACCCTGGGTGCTCGACCCCGGTTTCCCCCTCCAGGTGGTCGAATTGGCGCCCGGCGCCCCGCTCCCGCTGGGCCCCGACGTCCTGCTCGAGGCCTTCCAGGTTCCCCATACGCCGGAGAGTGTGGCATATTCCGTTACGGCCGGCGCGCACCGACTCGTCTACACGGGGGACACGGGGTACTTCCCCCCCCTCGCCGAGTGGGCCAGCGGATGCGACGTCCTGCTGTGCGAGTGCTCGCTCCCCGAGGCCATGGCCATCGCGGAGCATCTCACGCCGCCGCAGTGCGGCGCGCTCGCCGAACAGGCACGACCCGGGCGGCTGGTGCTCACGCACCTCTATCCGCCCGTGGAAGGGGCGGACATCCAGGCCGCCGTGGCGGCGCGATACACGGGGTCGCTCATCGTCGCTCGCGACGGGTGGCAGACCGAACTCTGAGGAGTGGACATGCTGGTGGTGATGCAACACGGCGCGACGCCGGAGCAGGTCGCGCGCGTCGTGGAGACGATCGAGGACATGGGGTATCAGGCCCGGTCCATGCCGGGCGAGCAGCGCACGGCCGTGGGGCTCGTGGGCAACGACGGGCGTGTCGACTCGTCGCGCATCGAGGCGCTGCCCGGGGTGGCCGAAGTCATCCACGTCACCAAGCCATACAAGCAGGTCTCGCGCGAATGGCAGCCGCAGAACACCGTGGTCACCCTCGCCCCCGGCGTGAGCTTCGGCGGGCGCGACGTGGGCATCATCGCCGGCCCGTGCTCGGTGGAGAGCGAGCATCAGATCGTCACGGCGGCGCGCGCCGTGCGGGCGGCCGGCGCCACGGCGCTGCGGGGCGGCGCGTTCAAACCGCGCAGTTCGCCGTACGCCTTCCAGGGGCTGGGCAAGAAGGGGCTCCTTATGCTCGCCGTGGCCAAGCGCGAAACGGGGCTCCCCATCGTCACCGAAGCGCTGGACGAGGAGGGCGCCCACCTCGTGGCCGAGTACGCCGACTGCATCCAGGTCGGCGCCCGCAACATGCAGAACTACTCGCTGCTGCGCGCGGTGGGCCGCATCGGCAAGCCGGTGCTGCTCAAGCGCGGCATGGCGGCCACCATTACCGATTTACTCATGAGCGCCGAGTACATCCTGGCCGAGGGCAACAGCCAGGTCATCCTGTGCGAGCGCGGCATCCGCAGCTTCGACACCACCACGCGGAACCTGTTCGACCTCACCGCGGTGCCGGTGGTGCAGAAGCTGTCGCACCTGCCGATGATCGCCGACCCCAGCCACGGCACGGGGCTGCGCGACAAGGTCACGCCGATGGCCCGCGCGGCGATCGCCGCCGGCGCCGACGGCATTCTCGTCGAGGTGCACCCGAACCCCGACCGCGCGCTGTCCGACGGCGGCCAGTCCCTCTACCCCGAACAGTTCGCGCGGCTGGTGGGCGAGATCCGCGTCATCGCGGCCGCGATCGGACGGGCGGTGCTCCCCACGCCGGGCACCGCGCCGCTCCCCGTCGGGTAGCCGGCCCCCCGCCGCGCCCGGCGGGTCACATCTACGAATACGAATGTCACGCCGCTCCGCCCACGCCGCTTCCGCCCTGTGCGCCGCGCTCGTCGCCGGCGCCGCCCCCGCCCGCGCCCAGGGCGCGGCCCCCGCTGCGCGCGCCGCCGTGCAGCACGCGGTCGACGCCTGGGCCACCGTGCGCACCGTGCGCGCGACCTTCGACCAGACGGTGACCAACGCGCTCACCGGCACCTCGGCCCACGCCAGCGGCGAGTACCAGCAGCGGCGGCCCGACCGGCTCGCCGTGCGCTTTCGCGACCCCGACGGCGACCGGATCGTGGCCGACGGCGCGTGGCTATGGCTCTATCTGCCGAGCGGCGCCCCCGGACAGGTGATCCGGCGCCCCGACCGCGGCGGCAGCGGCACGGTGGACCTCACCGGCGCCTTCCTCGACGACCCGTTCGCCAAGTACGACCTGGCCGACGGCGGCGCCGCCACCCTCGACGGCCGGCCCGCCCGCGTGGTGGCGCTCACGCCCAGGGCCGGCGGCCCGCGCGACTTCTCCAAGGCCACCGTCTGGATCGACGACGCCGACGGCCACATCCGCCAGTTCGAGGTCGTCCAGCCCAACGGCGTCACGCGGCTCGTCCACCTCACCTCGCTCCGCGTCAACGTGCCCGTGGACGGCGCGGCCTTCACGTTCGTCGTGCCAAAGGGCGTGCGCGTGGTCGACCGCTGACCGCGCGCCGCGCCAACCGAACGCCCCCATCGGGAGACCCGCTCATGGCTCGCAAGCACTTCCTCGTGTTCGTGGTCGTCGCCGTCGCCCTCGTCGCGACGATCGCCGCCGCCCTGTCGCGCCGCAATGCCGTTCGCCCCGCCCCCGCCGCGGCCTCGGGCGCGCCGGCCGCGCCGCCCGCCGCGCCCGTCCCGGTGCCGGCGGCGGTGATGGCCGACCTCGCCTCGATCCCACCCGCCGTCTGGGAGCGCGCGGGCACGGCTGGCGCCGCGCGCCCAGCGTTCGTCGGCGGCGCCGACGCCGCGGGCGCCAAGTCCGTCTTCCTCTACATCGGCTCGCTCTACTGCCCGTACTGCGCCGCCGCCCGGTGGTCGGTGATCACCGCGCTGTCGCGCTTCGGCACGTTCTCCGGCCTCAGCTACTCGGCGTCGTCGTCGGTGGACGTCTACCCCAGCACGCCCACGTTCTCGTTCCACGGCGGCCGCTACGCCAGCCCGTACGTCGATTTCCAGTCGGTGGAGCTGGAGGGCGCCGAGCTGGGCGGCGACGGCCGCTACCAGCCGCTGGAGACGCCCACGGCGGAGCAGGAGGCGCTGCTGCGCAAATACGACGCCCCGCCGTACGTCGACAAGGCGAGCGCCGGCGGCATCCCCTTCATGCTCATCGGCGGGCGGTTCATGTGGAGCGGCTCGCCATTCTCGCCCGCCGTGCTCGCCAACCAGACGCAGGCGGCGGTAGCCGCCACGCTGCCCTCGGGCACGGGCGACGCCGCGCGCGCCATCCTCGCCAACGCCAACCAGATCAGCGCGGCCATCTGCGCCGCGGACGGCAACCGGCCGCCCGAGGTCTGCGGCAGCGCGGCGATTCGGCAGGCCGTGAAGGCCCTGCCCGACCGAACGCCCTGATGTGGCGCGCCATCTCCGACCGGCTGCGGTTGGCGCTTGCGCTGGGCGGGCTCGCGATCGCGGGCTATCTGACGCTCCTGCACTACGACACGAGCGTGCCGCTGATGTGCACCGTCGGGTCGCTGGTCAACTGCGAGACGGTGCTGACCAGCCCGTCGTCGGTCGTGCTCGGCATCCCGGTGGCAGTATGGGGGCTGGTCTGGTTCGTCGTCGCGCTGGCGCTGGCGCTGCTCGCGCTGCGCGCCCCGCCGCGCGGCATGTCGCCCGCGCTGCATGGGGCCGCCCTCGCCTGGACGTCGATCGGCACGCTCACCGTGCTGTGGCTGGTGTACCAGGAGTTGGGAGTGATCGGACGGATCTGCGCGTGGTGCTCGGCCATCCACGCGCTGGTGCTGGCGCTGTTCGTGGTCGAGGTGCTGAGCGACCCCGCGGCGCGCCGGGGCTGACCGCCGCTCAGCCGAGCCCCAACCGCTCCGCGACCAGCGCCCGGACCCGGGCGAACACCTCGTCCGGCGAGCCCGACGCCTCGACGGTCACGATCGGCCCGCATTCGGCGTGCGCGGCCTGCCACGCCGGCGCGGCGAAGCGGGCGAACGCCGCCGACACGCGCTGGTGGAACTCGTCGGCGTTGCGCTCCATGCGGTCGCGCGTGCCCCCGCCGCGCTGCTCCGCCCGGGCCAGCCCTTCGTGCACCGGCAGCGTGAGCAGCAGGGTGAGGTCGGGCACGAGGCCCGACGTGGCCACGCCGTTGGCCTGCCTCACCTCGCCTTCCGGAAGACCGCGGCCCGCACCCTGGTACGCGTACGTGGACAGGAAGAACCGGTCGAGCAGCACCACGTGCCCCGCGTCGAGCGCCGGCCGCACCAGCGTCTGCACCAGTTGGGCGCGCGACGCCATGAACAGCAGCGCCTCGGCGCGCGGTGCGATGTCGGACGCCGGATCGAGCAGCAGGTGCCGGATCTGGTCGCCGAGCGGCGTGCCGCCCGGTTCGCGCAGCGCGTGCACCACGCGCCCGCCCGACTCCAGCCAGGAGGCGAGCCGGCGGAGCTGCGTCGACTTGCCGACGCCCTCCGCGCCCTCGAAGACGATCAGCGGGCCGCGGGCCATGTCACCCCAGCATGATGATCGAACTCGCCGCGCCCTTCTCGATGCCGTCGAGGATCCAATCGTTCACCTTCGCCATCGTCTTGTCGAAATTCTCCTGCGAGACGATCAGCCGCTGGTACACCGGCTGCCCCTGCACCTTGGCCAGCAGATCGTCCAGCTGCTGCTCCATCTCGGGCGTGGGGCGTTCGCCGCGCGCGATCATCCGCTGCGCGTCCATGCGGAGCTGCTCCATCTCGCGCAGCAGCGCCACCGCGGGCTTTTCTTCGCCCAGCGCCTCGTTGGCGCGCTTGAGCGCCTGATATTCCGCGCTCTGCCCGATGAGCCGCCCCAGCTCCTTCGCCTTCTCTTCGATCATCGCCACTCCCGTCGCCGTGCGAGGACGAACCGTTCGCGTCCGGCGAGGTCGAGCCGCACCGAGACGTCTGCGAAAGCTGCATCGGCGGAGACCATCTCCGCCACCAACGAGGCGCGCCGCGCGTCGACTTCCAGCGCCAGCACGCCGAGCGACTCCAACCGCGCGGCGGCGCCCGCCACCAGCGCCCGCGTGACGGCCAGCCCGCCGTCGGGGCTGAGCAGCGCCAGCGCCGGCTCCCAGTCGCGCACCAGTGCCGGCAGCGCCGCCGCCTCGTCGTACGAAATGTACGGCGGATTCGACACGATCGCCCGCGCCCGCTCGCCGGCCACCGGCCGCAGCAGCGACCCGTGGCGGAACTCCACCGCCGAGCGGAGCCCGCGGGCCAGCGCCGCGGCGTTGAGGCGCGCCACGTCGAGCGCGTCGAGCGACACGTCCACGCCGATCACGCGCTCGAACGTGCCCTCCTGGGCGAGCGCGAGCGCGATGGCCCCCGATCCGGTGCCGACGTCGATCGCCGTCCCGCCGCGGGCATCGCGCGTGGCGTCGAGCACCAGCTCCACCAGCGTCTCGGTCTCGGGCCGCGGAATCAGCACCCGCTCGTCGATGGCCAGAACCAGCGACCGGAACGCGGCGCGGCGCACGGCGTAGGCGAACGGCATGCCGCGCGCGAGGCGGCCCGCCGCCTCGAGGGCGCGGGGCAGGACCGTCGCGTCCACGGCGCGCTCGGCGTGCAGGGCCGGCCAGTGGCGTCCCACGTCGAGCAGCGCCGCCACGATCTCGCGCGCGCGCGCCGTGCCCGCGGCCGGCCCGAGCCCGGCGAACTCGCCGGCGACCTGCCGCACCACGGATCCGACGGTCGGCGCGCCCATGGCGGCCGCGGCAGCCACCGGCGCCGGCGAAGGCGCGCCGTCCGGCGGCGGCCGATCAGCCACCGCTCAACCGCTCCTCGACGTCGGCCGTGCGCAGCGCTTCCATGAGGCCGCCCACGTCGCCGTCGAGCACGCCCTGCAGATCGTGCGTGGTGTAGCCGATGCGGTGGTCGGTGATCCGGCTCTGCGGAAAGTTGTAGGTGCGGATCTTGGCCGAGCGGTCGCCGGTGCCCACCTGCGTCTTGCGCAGGCGGGCGCGTTCCGCCTCGCGCTCGGCCAGGCGCAGGTCGAGCAGCCGGGCGCGCAGCACGTCCATGGCGCGGGCCTTGTTCTGGATCTGCGAGCGCTGGTCCTGCTGGCTGATCACGATGCCCGTGGGCAGGTGGGTGATGCGCACGGCGGAGTCGGTGGTGTTCACCCCCTGCCCGCCGGGCCCCGAGGCGCGGAAGACGTCGACGCGCAGGTCCTTGTCGTCGATGCGGACATCCACGTCCTCGGCTTCGGGGAGCACGGCGACCGTGGCCGCCGAGGTGTGGATGCGGCCCTGGCTCTCGGTGGCCGGCACCCGCTGCACGCGGTGCACGCCCGACTCCCAGCGCATGGCGCCGAAGGCGCCGTCGCCCGACACCTTGAATATTACTTCTTTAATGCCGCCGAGCGTGCCTTCGGAGTACGACATGACGTCGAACTTCCAGCCGCGCCGTTCGCCGTAGCGGGCGTACATGCGGTACAGCTCGGCGGCGAACAGGGCGGCCTCGTCCCCGCCCGTGCCGGCCCGGATCTCGACGATCGCATTGCGGTCGTCGAGCGGATCGTGCGGCGCGAGCAGCGGCTTGAGGCGCGCCTCGAGGTCGGCGATCGACGCCTCCAGGCGCGCGACCTCGGCCGTCGCCTCGGCCGCCAGGTCGGGGTCGTCAACGGAAACGAGCTCGCGCGCCTGCACGAGCTCGTCTTCCTCCTTCTGCAGCCGGGTGGCCAGCGCGACCAGCGGGGTCAGGCGGCGGTGTTCGCGTCCCAGGTCGGCGAGTCTGCGCGAATCGCGCAACACGCCGGGATCGGACAACGCGCGCTCGACGTCGGCGGCACGGGCCAGCGTCTCGGCGAGCCGGTCGCGGAGGCTCAGGCCTTCTTCCCGAACTTCTGACGGAACCGTTCCACGCGGCCGGCCGTGTCGACCAGGCGTTGCTTGCCCGTATAGAACGGGTGGCACTGCGAGCAGACGTCGGTGTGGATCTCGGCCTGGGTGGAGCGGGTCTCGAATGTGTTGCCGCAGGCGCACTTGACGGTGGCCGTGGCGTACTCGGGATGGATGTCGGTCTTCATGGTCCTGAACCTCTCTAGGGGCGAACGGGCAAGCTTGGAAATATAGCCCGTGCCGGCCGTAAAAGACAAGCGGGCAACGGGTTGGGTAATGGCTCAGTTTCCTTGTAACAGGTTAAGCAGGTCGTCAATGGTCCACGGTTTGTCGGCCAGTCCAGCGGCCATGGCCGGAGTGGTCGGACGGCCGTGACTCTTATTGAGCGTGGTATGCGGGCGGCAGTAGTTGTAGTAGGTGTAGTGGAGCGCGACGGCGTACAGGTGGAACTCGACCTTCTTGGAGAAGGCGTTGGTGAGGCGGGTGAAGCGGCGCATCTGCATCCGCATCGTGAGGTTCTGGCGCTCCACGAGGGACGTAGAAACGTGCGCCGCGTCGGGGGTGCCCATCACCCAATGCTTTTCGGTGCGGACTAACTTGGCGGGACTGTACTTGCCAAGGGCGACCGTCGATGCCCCGAAAATCTTGATCAGTCGGGCGTAATCGACCCCAGACCAGCCGAAGGCGTTTTCTACCGCGCCCAGGTACTGGTTGAGGGCGTCCGTCGTGAGTTGTACCCGTTGAGTGAGGCGGTCGGCCAGGTCCTGCATGAAGGCGTAGGCCACGCTGCCCTCGCGGGTCCCGACGCGGTAGGACACGACCAGCTTGGAGTCCGGGTCGAGGGCAACCCAAGTCCAGCAATCGCCGTCGCCCTGCGCCTTCCGCTCCGGGGTCGTGTTCTTCTCTTTCGATCCGACGAAACTCCAAATCTCGTCGGCCTGAATGCGGCTGGCGTTCACGTTCACGACAAAGCGGTCGTGGTGATTCTTGCAGTGAGCGCCAACGATCTTCAAGAGACTGGCGACGGTGTTGCGAGAGACACCGGTCATCCGGGCCACGGAGCGCATGGAATTGCCCTCAACGAGGGCCCGGAGGATGGCGGATTGGGTATCGCGAGACAGGACGTTCATGGGGAGTAATATGCGTGAGCGGTCACGCACTGTCAAGACCCAATTGGCAGTGCTTGCTCTAGAACGCAAGGCCCAAGCCCTTGACGGGCAGAGGGAGCATTCGTACAATCCCCGGTGAACAACGGCGGGTGCGAGATTCGAACTCGCGTCCCGTGGTATCAGCACGGAAGGCCGGTTTTTAAGACCGCTGCAATAAGCCGCTCTGCCAACCCGCCCGTTGCTCGCCAGGATGGCGCAGGGCCCAAAGGCTCCACGCCGAAGTACATCGGTTATGGCGGTTGCATTGTCATGACCTCCAAGTCAGGGAGACCGCGACAGCCCACTTTCTCAGGGTCAGCTGTCGCGGTCTCGCGTTTAGGCCTACATGGCGTAATGCAGGCCGTTGTCATCTCGGCGCACTCGCTTCTTTTTGACGACAGCGCCGAGTGTGGTTAAGAGCGTCTTTCTGGCGTCCGCGCCTCCCACCTTCTCACCTCTCGCGTCGAACTCCGCCTCAATCGCGGTGGCAATCGCCGCACTGTCCAGCCCAGGATGGTCATAGACATACTGGACAACCTGATCCGTTAGAGTCTTGGGCCGGACGAGAGGGCCAGAACCGTTGCCTTCAGGGAAGGCAACGACGAGCCCCCGGAGCGAGCGGAGCGCCTCGCGCCGTTGCGTGAGACGCTCAATCTCCGCGTCAATTTCACGCTCCTGCTGCTCTAGGGCTTCAAGGGGAATACCGCGTCGTGCAGGCATAGACTCCACCGGAATAGGGTTCACTCCGATGGAAGCTAACTTGGGATGCCGATACCGTCAAGCGGTTCTTGGGGCTAGGTCTTGGGACCTACCCTGTTTCCCGACCCCATCGCTTGCGCGCCGCATGACGGGCCGATTCCGCCCGTTCTTCCGGGGTCATCTTGGCGGCGCGGGCATGGCCACCTTTCAAGCCGCCCTTCCGCCCCAATGCAACAGCCGCCGGGTCCTTACCCTTTTCATTCCCGTCGTGGTCGGCGGTAGACTCTCGCACGACCCGGAACGCGATCTCGTTCGCGTCCTCGTTCTTCTTCCGTGAGCGCTTAGGCATGGATCGCAACGTACTGATACTGAAGGCTGAGCGCAACGGGAACGGTTGAAACATCGGTACACGACTTGCGTCTAATACTTTGAGCATGCTACTTACCGGCATGCTATGTTTAATCCAGTAGCATTTTCCATTGCTTGCGAGACGCCCGTGTCCGACAACCCGTACTTCTTCGTGATGCCGTCATTCGTATCAGGCGTGGCCCGTGTGTTGGACATCGGGGCCACGTATGACAACGGCTCATATTTATTGAGTGGCACGCCAGCCGAGGCTGATGCCAGAGCGCTCCGGGTTGACTGGAACGCCGTTTGGCGGGACCTCAGGACCGCCATGGAGACCGATGGGGCGACGGAGCCGCAAGAATCAGCGGCGTAGCGGCCTCATGCCGCAACGGAATGAGCGAGCGAACCCCGGCCACGCGGTCGGGGTTCAGCGCGTTCAGGCATTCATGCACCGAAGCGGCCCGCTGCCCACTCCGGCAGAATTTGCCCAATACGAGGCAGTCCTGCCGGGCGCTGCGGAACGGATCATGCGACAAGCAGAAATCGTGACAGAGCTTGGTGCCAGACAGCAAGACCATCGATTCGGGCTAGAGAATCGCGTTGTAGATGGTAATCTAAAGAACCAGACTCGCGGGGTTTGGATCGGCGGGGCCGTCGCAATGACCGCGATCATAGCGGGTACGGTGCTGATTCTGCATGGGCAATCCGCAGGCGGATTAGCCGCGATTATCGCAGCTCTAGCCTCCCCCTTGGCGGTGTTCGTTATCGGACGTCGGTATCAGGTGCGACAAATCGCGGAAAAACGTGCTGAGGAAATGGCCAGCGAGAATGAGGACTAATAACGCCCCTCACGTTTAACAGTTAAACGTGAGGCATGTTCGCTTGTCCTGATTTGGACACCTAGACTCGTTACGGTGATACTGGCACACTACTGGACGCCTCCGGAGGAGACGCGGGTGGTCTGGGGAGTGCCAGCGTGTTGGGGTGCCACTCTTTGGCCAGCCGCCAGAACCCCATGTGCTGGGGATTCTTCCCGGTCTTCACCGTGCATGCGCGAGCGAACTCCATGTACGCGAGCAAGACAACCAGCGACTCCGCGCCGGATTCAACCTCCTCTTGTTCCATCCATTCTCGGAACCCAGGCTTCGTCTCCCGCGACCGAAAGAATGCATCATAGGTGCGAACCCCAAGCCGTCGCCATTCGCTTCCAGCCCTGATGCCCTCGCAGGCGCGTGCCAACTCGAAGAACAGCCGGACGCGCAAGTCTTCATGCCCGGTCAGATCATGTTCGCACGCATGCAACGGCCCCACCTCTGCCAATGGCAGCGGAACGTACGCCGCGTAATCATCCCACTTCGGCAGGGGGTTCGGGTCCTTCTCGCGGATAGACGAGAAACTGGCCTCCGCCACCTCGGCGACGAATTGGTGAGTCGCATTTCGCAATCGGTCATAGGCGACGTTCCAAGGCTCCTCAACGTCAATTAGTGGTACCGGGCTAAGGATGCCACGATACAGCAACGCCAGTCCGAACAGGCCAAGGGCAATGGCGACTGCGGCTTGGAACTGCCACCAATGCGGGTGCTCGGCGAGGTCCGGGAGCGCTCCCACGAGCGGCACCGCGACCGCGAGCGATGCTAGACCAGCCGTAAGGACGTTCACGTCTGGACGCCTCGCCCACAGGCGAACCGCATTTGCGTTCCGTGGCATCGAACTAACCTGCATACCGAACGCACGATGCGCCAATTATCAGCGTTGTACATGGTTCCCTGTAACGTCGTAAAGTGAGCCATTACCACGGGTTGCCGAATTGACTTCGGCTCCCAAGAGGGGTAACTTCGCGCCGATACCCCGGGACGGCGGCCGCCGCCCCGCCCCATCCACGGCCAGTCCGCGCCATGACCCAGACCACCGCCGACTTTCTCGCCACCGTCCCGCTGTTCAGCGGCCTGGACCCCCAGGAGCTACAGCGGTTCTGTGAATTGACGCGCGAGAAATCCTATCCGCGGGGCAGCGTGATCCTGTTCGAGGACGATCCGGGCGACTCGCTGTTCGTGGTCCGCCGCGGGCGGGTCAAGGTCGTGCTCATCGGCGAGGACGGCCGCGAGGTCATCCTCGGCGTGCTCGGCGTGGGCGAACACTTCGGCGAGCTGGCACTGATCGATGACCGGCCCCGCTCGGCGCACGTCATCGCGATGGAGGACTCCGACCTGCTCGTCCTCCGGCGCGACGACTTCCGGGCCCGCGTGGAGTCGAGCCCGTCGGTGGCCTGGTCGCTGCTCACCGAGCTGTCGCGCCGCCTCCGGCGGGCCGACGAGAAGATCGGCGGCCTGGTCCTGCTCGACGTCCCGGGGCGGATCGCCCGGCTGCTGCTCGACCTGGCCGAGGAGGGCGGCGGCGCCACGATCGAGAAATCGCTCACCCACCAGACCATTGCCCAGATGATCGGCGCGAGCCGGGAAACCGTGTCGCGCGCCATGAAGGAATTCCAGGACGCCGGGTGGATCGCGGTGGAGCGGCGGCGCATCGCCGTGTCCGACCGGGCGGCCCTGGAACGCCGCGCCCGCGTGCGCGTGTGACCGCGGTCACGCACCGGTCGTGACGATCCGCCTAGCCGCGCTCGGTAAACACCGCCCATTCTTGTGTTGACGCGCCGGAACCTGCGGACATGAGCTTGCGACTTCAATTCTGGGGGACCCGAGGTTCGATTCCCAGCCCGGGTCCGCAAACGGTGCGGTACGGGGGCAACACGCCCTCGGTGGAAGTGCGTACGTCGGACGGTTGGCTGATCATTCTCGACGCCGGCACGGGTCTGCGCGAACTGGGGCGATCGCTCATCGCGCGGGCCAATGGGGCGCCGATCACCGGTGACATTTTCCTCACGCACGCACACTGGGATCACATCCAGGGCATTCCGTTCTTCGGCCCACTGTTCCAGCGGGGCAACCACTTCACGATCTGGGGCGCGAAGACGCTGGAGTCGAGCATCGATCGAGTGGTGCGGGACCAGATGTCGCCGGTGGTGTTCCCCGTGACGTTCGAGGAGCTGGACGCGCGGATCGATTTTTCGCAAGTGGCCGAGGACACACGGACGCGGCACGGGTACGAGGTGTCGGCGTATCCGGTGCGGCATCCGGGCGGCGCCCTCGGGTACCGGTTTCGCGAATCGCGGCCGGGCGCGCACGCGTTGGTGTACGTGTCGGACAACGAGCTGGGCACCGGGGGCAAGTACGACACCCCCGATGGATGGCGGGCGGGACTGGTGGCGTTCGCGCGCGGGGCCAAGGTGTTGGTGCACGACACGACCTACACCACGGAGGAGTACGACCAGTTCCGCGGGTGGGGACATTCGACCTATACCGAAGCAGTGGGGCTGGCGCTCGAGGCGGGCGTGGAGCGGCTGGTGCTGTTCCATCACAAGCCGGAGCGCACCGACGAAGAGGTCGACGCCCGCGTGGCGGAGTGCCGGACGATGGTGAAGGAACGGGGGGCGCGGCTGGACGTCGTCGCGGCCGCCGAGGGAATGACGCTGATCGTGTAGGAGTGTACGTATGCACGTGTCTCGGGAGGAGACCATGAAGCACTTCGTTCGTATGGCGTGGGCCCTGGGCCTGGCGGGTGCACTGGCGGCGCCGGCCGTGGCCGTGGCCCAGGGCGCCGGCAAGCCGGTGGTGGCGGTGCTGAGCTTCGACAACAACTCGATCGGCAAGGACGCCGCCGACTACAACGGCATCGGCAAGGCCATCCAGGACATGCTGATCACGGATCTGGCGGCCAATCCCAACGTGGTGGTCGTGGACCGTGAGCGCATCCAGCAGGTGCTGCAGGAACAGGGGCTGATCAAGTCGGGCGCGATAGACCCGGCGACGGCCGTGCGCATCGGCAAGCTGGTGGGCGCGCAGTACGCGATCACCGGCGGGTTCATGAACGACGGACGCGGGAACATGGTGCTCACCGGCCGTTCGTTCAGCATGGAGACTGGCGTGATCGCCAATCCGCAGCGCGTCCAGCAGAAGGGCGACGACGTGCTCGGCCTCATCGGCCAACTGTCGGCCAAGGTGGCCAAGGACATGAAGCTCCCGGCGCTCGATCACGGCACGGGCGCGGTGACCACCCCGGGCGCGGAGCGCATGGGCGCGAAGGACCAGAAGATGGACGTCCGCACCGCGATGCTCTATGCGAAGGCGCTCGACGCGCAGGACAGCGGCGACAGGGCCAAGGCAGCGGAGCTGTACCGCCAGGTGATCGCCAAGTTCCCGGACTACACGCCGGCCAAGACGAACCTGGCCAAGGTCACGAAGTCTAGCGACTGACCGTACGGGTGGCATATTAGAGTCGCCGGCGGCCCGCACCGACGCGGGCCGCCGGCGACTTGGCGTTTCCCCACCCGAAGGGCCCGCATGAAACCGCTGTTGATCCTGTCCGAGGGCCGGACCCTTGGCGGCGCCCCGCTCGATGCGCACGGGGCGATCGAGGTGCGTCGCGTGTCGGCCCTGCCCGCCGCCGCCACGCTCGACCGGAACCGGCCCACCGTGGTGCTGCTCGACGGGGCGCTCGCCGCCTCCGCCGAGCGGGTGGCCGGCGGGCTTCCCGCGATCGCGGCACGCGCGGCGCTGGTGACAGTGGGGGAGCCCGGCGAGCCGGAGCCGGCGGCGGGCCCCGGGAGCGACCTCGCGACGGGCGTCCTGCCCGCCGGCGCCTCGCCGGCGCTCGTGGCGGCCCAGCTCCGCGGCGCGTTCCGCCACGCCGCGTCGATCATGGAGGCCGACCACGCCCGTTACCGCGACGAGCGGAGCCGGCGCGAACTCACCGACCTCACGCGGGTCGGCGTGGCGCTGAGCACCGAACGCAACCTCACGACCCTGCTCGAGATGATCGTCAGCCAGGCGCGCCGCATCACGTGGAGCGACGCGGCCTCGCTCTATCTCGTGGAGCGCAACGCCGACGGCACGCCCGGCACCACGCTCCGCTTCAAGCTGTCGCAGAACCATTCGCTGCCCGACATCCCGTTCAGCGAGTTCACCGTGCCCATCGACCACACCAGTCTGGCCGGCTACGCCGCCGCCACGGGCGAGGTGATGGCGATCGAGGACGTGTATCTGCTGCCCGAGGACGTGCCGTACAAGCAGAACCGCAGCTTCGACGACAAGTTCGGCTACCGCACCAAGTCGATGCTGGTGCTGCCGATGAAGACGCACCGCGAGGAAGTGATCGGCGTGCTGCAGCTGATCAATCGCAAGCGGCGGTTCGACGCGGTGCTCACCTCGCCCGAGGGGGGCGAGCGCGAAGTGCTGCCGTACAAGCCCGCACGATCTGGAGCTGGTGACCGCGTTGGCGGCGCAGGCCGGCGTGGCCATCGAGAACAGCCTGCTCTACGGGGACATCGAGAAGCTATTCGAAGGGTTCGTGACCGCCGCCGTCACCGCCATCGAGTCGCGCGATCCGACCACGTCGGGCCATTCCGGGCGGGTGGCCACGCTCACCGTGGAGCTGGCCGAAGCGGTGAACCGGGGCGGCGAGGGCCGCTACAAGACGCAGCGATTCAATGCCGAGCAGACTCCGGGAGATCCGCTACGCCGGGCTGCTGCACGACTTCGGCAAGGTCGGCGTGCGCGAGCAGGTGCTGGTGAAGGAGAAGAAGCTGTACGGCGCCGATCTGGACATCATCCGCCACCGGTTCGCCTTCCTGCTGCAGCGGGCCGATCTCCAGTTCGAGCGCGAGCGGGCCAACTATCTGATCGAGAACGGCAGCGAGATGTACGACCAGGCGGTGGCCCGGCTAAACGAGGCCCGGCGGGCCAAGCGCGGCGAGTTGGAGCGGTTCCTGGACGCGATCGTGAAGGCCAACGAGCCGACGATCCTGCCCGAGGGCACGTTCGAGGAGCTGTACCGACGAGTCCGTAGAGATACCCTTATTTTGTATGGATGGGTAACCAGAGTGAAAAGTGTTTGTATTTTGATGGTCTCTTAAAAAAATACGAATAACAATCCTGGTCCACGGTGTATCCTTTAAAAAAAAGAGATTCAGATGAAGAACCGGAACGTGATCCATGCAACCAGAAGCATGATCGCGGAATACTTCAGGCCGGCAACAAACCGTCCTTCACCCATCTGGCCGGCGACGAGACCGGAGAAGAACCCCTGCAGCATGGCCGCATGGGAGAAGAGCCGCTTGTAGATGAAGATATCGATCTTCCCCATGAACCCGTGGGCTGCAGCACCGGACGATGCGGCTGCGGCGCCTGCCGTCGCCATGGTGGTCAGGAACGACGAGACGAGGATTGCGATAACGAACAGGAAGACGGCAAACGAGACGAGCACGATGATGACGTAGATCAGCATGTTGTTGGCCCGTTCCTGCTGCAGGTTGACGACTTCGAACGTATCTTTTGCCGCTGCCCGCAGCACTTCGCTGACATCCCCGCCGGCCTTGCTGGCCTTTGCGATCAGGTCCACGCTCCGGTCTGCAAGGGTCGTCCCAAGGCTCTTCCCGAACCGGTACAGGGCCTCGACGAAACCGACACCCCAGGACATCTCGTTGTCCAGTTTCCGGATGTGCGGGGTAAGCGTCCCGTATTCCGCCCCGGCCACGAGGTGGACCGCAGTCGGGCAGGGTCATACCGGAATCGTTCATACCGGCAAGGTCACGGAAGAAGTTGGGCAGTGCATTTTCCAGGTTCTTGACCCGGAACCGTTCCTTGAGATCGAGGAGCGCGAGCGGCACGATGGCGATCAGCACGGCAAAGACGGCAAAATCATCCAGCGTGGTGGTGGTGAAGAGGAACCTGATACCACCGGTGGATCTTGACCAGGAAGATGAAACCCCCGATAAAGAACGAGGAGGGCGAGCGGGATGCAGACGATAAGGATATTCTCCGGGCGTTCGGTCAGCACCTGGAGGGGATGTTTGAGAAACTTCCCTATGCCTTCCCGGCTCTGGCGCTCCTGCTCCAGTTTGGCCGTGATCTCCGTGGATTCGTCCTTCCATCGGATGCCAGTTCGGCGAGTTCTGATCTGCGTCGGGGTTGTTCGCACCCTTGTTGAGCAGGTTGCTGAAGATATCCGTGAATCCCATATCAGGCCTCCGGCGTCATGGAACTGATCATGATCACAAATGCGATGCTGCCGAGGGGGATCATGATGTACATGATCGCATAGAGGAACATCGGCTTGTTGTCCCCGGAGAGGACCGACATGATCGACTGCAGGATGATCAGGAAAAGTGTCCCTGCAACCATCGCCGTTACATACGATTCGGCGATCAGCCCGAGGGTATCGAGGAACAGTTTCTGCGTCTGCCGGTTTTCCAGGGCATACTGGTCGGCCTTTGTCCGGAAATAATCGGTCAGGTTGCCGCCGCTGGAGATGCTTGCCATCGCCCCCTGCAGGAACTCCTTCATCCGCTTGCTCGGGGTGCTCGACGATACCAGGCGCAGGGCATCGATCAGGTCCCTGCCGAAGATATCGATCTCCCGGGCAATGTACCGGGCCTCCACCGAACTCTCGCCGTAGATGGGGCTGTCGCCGAGGAGGCGGAACACTTCTGCCGGAGTGATCCCTGCAGTCGACATCGAGGTGACATAGTTGATTGCATAGGGAAGGCTGGCATCGATGTTCCTGCGCCGGTTCCCGGCCTCGATGCTCGGGTACATGATGAATGCCACATAGGTGAGCCCGCCAAAGACCAGCAGGGAGAAGATCGTGATGACGATGGTCCCGATGACTGGAGGCTGTAGGCGGAGAGCGCCACCAGCGGGCCGGGACGGCCCCCTGGTACTTGATCAGGGTCGGGAGCTTGAGGACCCAGGTGATGAGCCCGATGACGACTGCCGCCGATAGCCCGACGATGATTGAACTGATGAATGCCGTGGAGAGATAAACCTCAAAGGGCGTCTTGAACCGGGCGGAGATGAGATCGTTCCTGAGCTGGGCATACTCGTCGCGCTTGCCTTTCATCCGTTTGCCGAGGAGGTTGAAACAGAACCGCTCGTAACTATTCATAGAGGTCCTTCCTCACTTTTTCGATGACCGCTTCCGGGTCGCGGTGGTAGGAGATGAGGATCTTTGCCACATCCTTGTAGTGCCGGATCTTCTTGATCCGCATCCATTCGAGCACTTCCTGCCGGCGTTTGAGTTCCTCCCGCATCCGGTTCTCGCTCCAGCCTTTTGCCTCCATGATCTCTTCGAGGAGGTAGGATTTCCCGGAATAGGTGTGCTCATCGGTCGCCGACCGCCACTTGAAGACCTCGTTCGTGATCAGTTCGTTGGTCCTCGGGTCGATATCGAGGATCTCGACGATCTGCTTGTTCCGCCGGATACGTTTGCCGCCGACCCGGGCCTGCACCTGGATACAGATGAAGTCGAGGGCCGAGAGCATGTTCCGCGGGACATCCATGGGCGGGTTCTCGATACGGTGCACGACACTGGCCACCGAATCCGCGTGCGTTGTGGAGTAGGTGACGTGGCCGGTGCTCATCGCCTGGAAGAGGGTCTGGCATTCCTTGCCACGGACCTCACCCACGATGATGTATTCAGGACGCTGTCGCATCGCAGCACGGAGGAGTTCGTACATGTTGATCTCCCCCTGCCGGCCGTATCGAACGAGTCCCGGGTCACGCTCGGGATCCAGTTCGGGTGCGGGAGCTTCACTTCACGGGTATCTTCGAGCGAGACGATCTTTGCCATCGGCGGGATGAACAGCGAGATGGCGTTGAGGGCCGTGGTCTTCCCGGAAGCAGTCCCGCCGGCAAAGATCGCGGACTTGCCGTTCTCGACAGCAGAGCCAGATGTAGGCGATCGAGAGCGGGGCAAAGGTGTGCCATTCGATGAGATCGGTCGGCGTGATCGGTTCGTCCTTGAACTTACGGATGGTGAAGGTCGAACCGTGGGCGGTGACTTCCTGCCCGAGCGTCATCTGGATACGGGAACCGTCCTGCATGGTCGCATCGAGGATCGGCTCGGCAATCGAGATGTATTTGCCTGACCGCTGGGCGAGTTTGGTGACGAACGAATCGAGTTCTTCTGCGTTGTGGTACGCGAGCGTCGTCTTCATCGATTCGTAACTGGCATGGAACGCAAAGAGCGGCGTATGGACACCATCGCACGAGATATCCTCGATATACTTGTCGTGCATGATCGGGTCGATCAGGCCGTCGCCGAGGAAATCCTTGTGCATGTTGTAGTGGATCTTCTTCCCGCTGGATGGGGGTCAGCTTGAGCCCGAAATCCTGCATGATCTCGTTTGCAGCAACCCGTAGTTTCTGCTTGGCTTCTTCCTTGGAGATATCCTTGGTATTGATGTCCATCTCGTGGGGATTGGTGGACCGTAGAAGAGACTAAAATAATGATTCAGGCAGTTCTTAAATTTCAAAATGGTAAGGGGACATCAATATGTTAAAAATAAGTACTCCGAAGAGGAAGATAATAATTTAGTTTTGCCAGTACATCCATTTTCCGAACATAGTTTTAATACGTATGAAGATCTTATTGAAGAAAGCATTATTCTTTTAAACGGGGATATTACCGATCGGTCATTGAGAAAGCAGCTATCCCGTTAATGCAGATGGCACAAGAAAAAGGCCCAATTCAAATTTATGTAAATAGCTATGGTGGAAGTATTAATGACAGTCAAGCTATTGTAGATATTATTCACTACAATTGATAATCCAGTTATAACGATGGGATTTGGTAAAGCAATGAGGGCGGCGTTTGATATCTTTTTGGCAGGTGATTATAGAATCTCTTATCCCAATACGGTATTTATGTGTCACAGCGGAAGTTCTTCTTTAGGACTTCAAACGCTTTCAGCTATTAATGTTGAAGCAGATTTGCATCGTGACCTGTTTAAAAGATGGGCAAAATTTTATGCAGCCAGAACTACTGTGTCTGAAAAAGAATGGCTCTCGTTGCTTGAATGGGTCTTTAAATAAATATTACTTCCCAGAGGAAGCTCTAAAACTAGGTATTGTACATCATGTAGTGAGTTCAGGTAAGAAACCTGACATGAAATCAATATTAAAATTAAAGTGGTAATTTTATGAAATTATATGTAGTTACACTATTTGATGCCCAACTCTTTATCTGAAAGAATTATTAAAATATTCTCCACTAAAGAACATTTAGATAGATGGTTACAATGTGCAAAAGCAATGGATCAAGAATTATTTGGTGGAGATCCTAAACGAGATATTACTCAAAGTTATAAAATAAAAGAAAGTGAATTAGACAATCTTGATTTCATAGAATTGGTGGCGGAAGCCAAACATCTCGGAGCGCAGGTTAAGAGTAACCCGCCACAGTGACGGAAACCCCTTTAAAAATATAATAAAAAGTGGTATTATCAGAGGCACATGGCTAAAGATGAATTTAAAATAAAACTTTCTGACATTAAAATCAGAAAGAAATTTTATGTAGGAACCCTTCCGAAAAAATTGAAGAACCTTTGAAGAATGGTCCCTATAGTCGCGCCCAAGAAAAATTTGATTTAAGAAAGCAGCTTGAGGAAGAAGAAGCTGACAATCAAGATATTGATTTTGATTATTAAACTAGGAGAATTATCATGAACTGGATTTCGGAAATGTTTGAAAAAGGTATTAATAAAGAAGCCTCAAATGCTCAAGAAGAATTTACTAAAAAGGTGAAGAATTCTCCTTGGATTTCTGGGGCAATGGGTATCGATGAATCTTCTGTGGCTAAAGAAGCTGATGCTAAAATTGAGGCAGAGCTTGCCGTGAGAAAGGAAGCTGCATACGAAGCATTTCAGGATACTGAAGAAGTCCTTAAACAGGATATGAAACGCGATGTTTCTATCTTGAGTGATTTTACGCTTGCAAGCATGGTAGCGGAGATTAGGGGACATAAGAAACAAGATTTTCCTGAGAATGCAACCGAATATTTTGATAAGGCGAAGCGTGATGTTAAATCAAATCGCGCAGCAGTAGAGAAAGAATTGTTAGAAGCTACTGGTCTTAGTGCACAGCTTGATACATTTAAAGCATTTGCTGATTATAAGAAAGACGAGAAGCCAGCCGAAGCTACTGAGAAAGAATTATACCAGCCAAAACTTAAGGATGTTAATGATGATTTGTCCAAGGGCGGTAAAGAGAAAGATTATGTTGAGACAGACAAACAGCATTTAGAATCTATGCAAGGTATTGGGCGTGAAGAGAAAGAGCGTACTGACGTAACCCAGCAAGCAGGTGAAATTCATAAAGATGCTGCTATGGAAGATCCTAATACTTCTAAACCGAAAGAATTAAAGAAAGCCCCATTTGCCGTCTTCCACAACGCTGAA
>CAVSOM010000021.1:0-7446 GCA_963729495.1 uncultured Gemmatimonadaceae bacterium | reverse complement strand
CTGCCGCTGCCGCCGCTTCGAACCATCGTATTGCTAGACCCTTGGCGAGCTGCAGGGCGACGTGCTCGATGCCGAGTCGGCCGTGCGCGGCCTGCTGCTCACCGGTCGGCCGGAGTTCCGCGGTCCGCACCGGGACGCCGCGCATCGGGTGGACCTCGACCTGTCCGGCCTCTCGCGCCTCGAGCCCGACAACACGGTGCAGGGGGCGCGCAAGCGCATTCTCGCCGACTCGGTGGCCCACAAGATGGCGTTCATCGCGCGCGTGTTGGCGCTGTACGACGCGGGCCGCGCCGCCGCGGCGCGCGATACCATCGCCGATGACGGCGACGCGCGGCTCTCCGCGTCCATCCGCCAACAGGTGTCGCGAATGACGCGCGCCGAGCGCGACTTGCTCGACCGCCGCCTCGAGGACGAGCGGGCGCAGGAACAGGTGGCCATGGCCATCGTGCTGTTCGGGTTCCTGGTGGCCTGCGTCGTGGCCGCGCTGGCGGTGATCACGATCGGGCGCGACATCCGGGAGCGGGAGCGGCTGGACGCGGAACTGGTGCGGGCGCTGAACGAGGCCCACGCCGCAAGCGCCGCGAAGAGCGATTTCCTGGCCCGGATGAGCCACGAACTCCGCACGCCGCTCAACTCGGTGATCGGGTTCTCGAACGTGCTCCTCAGACCGGGGCAGGGCGCCGTGGACGGGGCCGCGCGGTCGTACGTGGAGCGGATTCGCGCCAACGGCACGCACTTGCTGGAGATCATCAACGACATCCTCGATCTGTCCAAGGTGGAATCGGGCCGCATGGACGTGGCGCTCCAGACGCTCGACGCCGGCCGCCTGCTCGACGAGACGGTGGGCCAGTTCTCGGGGCGCGATGCCGCGGCGCCGCCGATCGACGTCGAGCGCCCGGACCGGATCGCTCCGCTGCGCACCGATCCCGACAAGCTGCGGCAGATTCTGCTCAACCTGATCTCGAACGCGGTGAAATTCGCCCAGGGCGGCCGGGTCGTGGTCCGCGCCGCCACCGACCCGGCGTCGGATGCTCTGCAGCGGATCGACGTCGTCGACAACGGTGTCGGCATCCCCGCCGACCGGCTCGTCCGGATCTTCGAGGCGTTCGAGCAGGCCGACAGTTCCATCCAGCGCCGGTTCGGCGGCACCGGGCTCGGCCTCGCCATCGCCCGCTCGATGTGCGAACGGCTGGGGTACCGGCTGGGCGTGGCGAGCGACGTGGGCGTGGGCTCGACGTTCAGCGTCTTCCTCGCCACCGACGCGCCGGCGCTCGCTCGCCACGTGCCGCCCGGACCGGCCGCCGAGTCCGCCGGCCGCCGCGCCGCGCCGCGTCCGGCGGCGGCTCCTCCAGCGCTGGACGCGCCGCTGGTGCTGGTGATCGACGACAGCGACGATTCGCGCGTGTTGCTCGCGCAGATCATCGAGGAGTCGGGCAGCCGCGTGCTCACCGCGGCATCCGGCGAAGCCGGCATCTCGGTGGCGCTCGACCGTCGGCCGGACCTGATCGTGCTCGACCTGCTGATGCCCGAGATGGACGGCGTCGAGACGCTGCACCGCATCAAGGCGCATCCGTCGATCGCCGCGACGCCGGTGATCGTGGTGAGCGTGGTGGCGTCGGATTACCTGGGCCGCCTGGCCGGCGCGGTGGACGTGCTGAACAAGCCCATCGCCCGCGACACGCTGGCCGACGCCATCGATCGCGCGCTCCACGCGAGCCCGGCGCGCGTGCTGGTCGTGGAGGATTCCGACGACGCCCGCCGGCTGATCGAGGCGCATCTGGCGGGCTTTCCGGGCCTCGAGGTCGTCTCGGCGCCCACGGCGGTCGACGCCCTCGCCCGGCTCCAGTCGTTCGCGGCCGATCTCATCCTGCTCGACGTCGTGCTCCCGGGCGTGGACGGACTGGAGTTCCTGCGGCGGATCCGGCGGATCGAGCGCTTTCGCGAGACGCCGGTGGTGGTGATCACCGCCAAGTCGCTGTCCGACGCCGAGCAGCGGGTGCTGGAGCGCGATACGATCACGGTGCTGGCCAAGGGGGCGGCGCTGGGCGCCGATCTGGCGCGCGTGCTGCGCGGCGTACTCCGCCAGATCCGCTCCCGACCGGTGGACTGACGTGCGTCGGCTGTCCTCCGCCGCGCTGGCGCTCGTGCTGGCGGCATGCGCCGCCGCCGACACGAGCCTCTTGCCCACCGTGCCCACGCTCGACGAGAGCGGCGCCGCCGGATTTGCCGCGGTGAGCGTGGGGCGCGACCACAGCTGCGCCCTCGACGGGGCCGGACGCGCCTATTGCTGGGGATCCGACACCTACGATCAACTCGGGCATCCGCCCACGGCAACGTGCGACACCACGCCGGCGGGGGGCTGCGCGCTGTCCGCCGAGCCGGTGTCCACTCCGCTCGCCTTCCGCGCGATCAGTGCGGGCGCCGTGCACACTTGCGCCCTGGCGCAGGACCAGACGGCGTATTGCTGGGGTAGCAACGTCGACGGCGCGCTCGGCGTCGCGGCGCCCGACGCGCCGGTGCCGGCACCGGTGTCGGGCGGGCTCACCTTCGTGTCGATCTCGGCGGGCTACTCGCACACCTGCGCCGTGGCCGCCGGCGGCGCCGCGTACTGCTGGGGCGCCAACGACCGCGGCCAGCTCGGGACGGGCGACACCATCCCTCGCGCCGTGCCCACCGCCGTGGCCGGGGGCCAGCCGTTCCTGTCGGTCTCGGCGGGCCAGCAGCGGACGTGCGGCGTGACGGCTGCCAACGCCGTGCTCTGCTGGGGCAACATCTGGACGTACCGGAGCAACGGACTGGAATACAGCCGCGAGCAGCTCCTGCCCCAGACGGTGCCGGCCGCTCCCGCGCTTCAGTCGCTGAGCGTGGGCACGTTCACCACCTGCGGCGTGAGCGGCCAGGCGGCGTACTGCTGGGAAGCCAATCCGTACGGCGAGATGGGTGACGGCACCACCGACGGCAGTCTCACCCCCGTGCCGGTGAGCGGCGGGCTGTCGTTCGCGGCGGTGTCCGCCGGCATCATCCAGACCTGCGGCATCACCGTGGACGGCGCGGCGTACTGCTGGGGAAACGACACGTTCGGGCAGCTCGGCGTGTCCTCCGGCACGCTCTCGGCGCGGTGCGGCACGCAGTCGCTGCCGTGCGCCGAGACGCCGGTGCGCGTGATCGGGTGGCGGCAGTTCACGAGCATCAGTACGGGCCTGGGCAACCACGTGTGCGGGGTCACCACCGACACGAACATCTACTGTTGGGGGCTGGCCCAGTCCGGGCAGCTGGGGTACGGGGGGCTGATCGGCGCCACTTCACAGCCTCTCAAAGTGGCTATCGCGTTGCATTAGAATGGGTTATGCGTCTGTAACGTGGGTCACTTGATGGTCCTCGTTGCGGGATTAATCAATAGTGGACATGATTGCTGCGTGAGCCGGCGACGGCCCGCGCAGGATCCAGCGGTTCTCGGGCGGAGTCGAAGCCGATTTCGCGCATAGGGAGTAATTCACGAATGCATTGGCTTGAAGGCGCCGTCGCGCGGGCAGGACTGGCAGGGGCCTCGTCGCTCTCGATTCCCGGAGACGTCGGGAACGTGGAGGCGTGGGACATCGCGGCGCGCACCCTGGGGCTGGCGCCCGTCGAGCTGGCGTCGCGCATCGCGTCGCAGTTCGGGCTGAGGGTGGCGGAGTTCGAGCGCACCGATCCGCGCGCGCTGGCGCTGCTGCCCGAGCGGCTGGCCCGCCGGTATCACGTGTTCCCGCTGCGCGAGAACGACCGCAACATCTATGTGGCGACGGCCGATCCCACCGACATCGAGGTGGAGCACGCGATCGGGTTCGCGTCGGGGCGCCGTCCGGTGTTCGAACTCGCGCCGCCGAACCAGATTGAGGACGCGCTCCTGTCGGGCTATTCCGCCGATCGCATGGTGGAGAACCTGCTGACCACCGTGGACTCGCAGATTGCCGACGCCGTGAAGGTCGTCGACGAGCTGGAGCCCGAAGCGGTGGACCTGAGCGAGGTCGAGACAGGGCCGGTCGTCAAGCTCACCAATCTGATCCTGCGCGACGCCGTGATGCACGGGGTGAGCGACGTGCACATCGAGCCGGGGCCCAAGGGCGGCAGCGTGCGGTTCCGCATCGACGGCGTGATGCGGCAGCACATGCACCTGCCGATGGCCGCGCTCAATCGCGTCGTGTCGCGCATCAAGGTGCTGGCGCGGATGGACATCGCGAACCGCCTGGTGGCCCAAGACGGTCGCGCCAAGGTGGCGATCGAGGGGCGCAATTACGATTTGCGTATCTCCACGGTGCCCACCCGCGACGCCGAGAAGGCGGTGATCCGCGTGCTGCGCCCGGAGAACGCGCGGCGCCTGGAAGAGGTCGGCATCACGCCCCGCGAGCTGGCCCGCCTGCGCCAGCTGCTCGCATGCCGCGACGGCATCGTGATCGTGACCGGGCCCACGGGTTCCGGCAAGACGACCACGCTCTACTCCGCGATCAAGGAGATCGCGACGGGTCACGTCAACATCATGACGGTGGAGGATCCGATCGAGTACGAGCTGCCGGGCATCACGCAGATCCAGGTGGAGACCAAGCGGGGGGTGACGTTCGCCAGTTCGCTGCGGGCCATCCTGCGGCAGGACCCGGACGTGATCTTCGTGGGCGAGATCCGCGATCTGGAGACGGCCGAGGTGGCCGCCCAGGCGGCGTTGACGGGCCACCTCGTGCTGGCCACGCTGCACACGAACGACTCGATGAGCGCCGTGGCGCGTCTGGCGGACTTGGGCCTCGACCGGCAGACCATCGCCACCTGCTTGCGCGGCTGTCTGGCGCAGCGCCTCGTGCGCCGCGTCTGCCCCGACTGCGCCCAGCCGCTGCTCGGCTCGCTGACCGAAGAAGAGGAGCGCTTGTCGGCGCAATTCGGCGTGCTCCCGCTGTCGCGCGCCGCCGGCTGCAAGCGGTGCGGGAACACCGGGTATCGCGGTCGCCTGCCGCTGATCGAGGTGGCGATCGTCACGCCGAGCATCGCCGACATGGTCGCCACCGGCGGCACCGCGCAACAGCTGCAGCGGGCGGCGATCACGGCCGGCATGGCGCCGCTGCGCGACGTGGCCGTGGCGCGCGTGCGGCGCGGCGAGACCACGCTGCAGGAGATCGAGCGGGTGCTGGGCGACCAGCTCGAGGACGAGACGGCGGCCACCGGAACGCCGGGCATCCTGATCCTCAATGCGGATCCGGCGTGGCGGCGGATGGCGCGCGCGCTGCTCGAGGGCGGCGGGTTCCGCGTGGCGGAGGCCGCCGACGCCGACACCGCGGCCCAACTGATGCACGAGGGGGTGGAGTTCTCGTTCGTGGTGAGCGAGGCCTCGATGCTGCAGCTCGCCGCGCCGCGGCGCCAGGAACTGCTGCCCTCATCCAGCGGGCAGGGCGCGCCGCCGATCGACGCCGTGGCCGACCAGCCGCTGGGTGGCCCCACCAACGGGCACGCCGCGACGCCGGAGCCGGGCAGTCCGGTGGATTGGTCGCAGTTCGCCGGCGTGGTGCAGCACGCGGTGCGACGGCCGATGTGAAACGACAGTCGGACAGTCGGACAGTCTCACGGTCGTGGTGGAGAGATCTCTGCCGCGGTGCTGAGTACATCCGTTCAACTCCCGAACGTACGGGCGGTTATCCGCGGACCCGCCTCATTGGCGGCAACCGCGTCCGAGCGCGACGCCGCGGAACGGCCTCGTTCGCCGGTTTGCGGCCCGGCGTGGTGAAGCATCGCCAGCGGCTGCGGAGGCGACGCGCCGCGGGATTGCGGTCAAGCTCCGGAATCGCGACTTATTGAAAGCGAACACGTTCCGGATCTCGGGCACCGGCGCGCGCGCGGATCACTTCCACCGATGCACGGGCGATCGCATCCGGCCGGCTCAGCGCTTGCCCTTGCGTTCTGGACGCTATGTTGATACTCTAACAACGGCCGACGCTGGCGCCGGCGATGCGTGGTCCCTGGCGTCGCTCACTACCTGTCCCCCTACAGGTCGCGTGCTGAAATGCGCCAGATCTGGCCTCGTCTGCCTTCGCAAGGCTCGCGGCATCGTCTTGCCGTGTGTGCCGGCATGGCCGTTGCCGTCGTCATCGGGTGTCACCGCGATGTGACGGCCCCTCCCCTCGCTCCCGTCGAGGCCGCACCGGTGCCGCCTGCGCTGGGCGATGCGGCCCCCGGCGATTCCCCGGACTCGTACGAGCTCCACCTCACGCCGGACACCGACTTCGTCAAGTTCGGCGGCGGGCATTCCGACCCCGCGGAGTCCATCCATATATGGCTTCACGACGGTGGTCAAGGTCACGGCGTCGGGCATGGTGACCAAGGGGGCGAACGTTTCGCCGCCACTCACCAACTACACGTACGGGCCCGCGGGCCACACCGTGGTGAGCGTGAACAACCGCGGCTTCGCCAACTACACGTTCCCCGGGCCGGATTCGGCCGCATCGGCCACGATGTACCTCACGATGCACGGCTCGATCACCGGGGCCGGTCGAACCGGCGCCGGGAATGCGTCGATCAACGGCGCCGATGACGGGCACGGCGGCACGCTGTGGTGCGGGCGCGAATACGCGCAGTGGTGCTACGCCTACTCGGGGGACGTGGGATCGCTGACGATCACCCGCCTGAGCGCCGCGCTCTCGCTGAGCGTGGATTCTACGGTCGTCAGTTCGGGGTCCACGGTTCGCTTTACGATGCGGGCGAGTCCGGATGCCGTGGATGGGTACCAGATGCCGATCGGGGACGATTCGACTTCGTGGACGCCGGATCCCGACCAGAGCGGCGGGGACTACCTCGATTCGACGGCGGTCTATGCGTGCACGTTTTCCGGGTATCCGCGCACGTGTACCAAGCGCATCATCGGGGCGGGCACCTTCGGCGTGGTGGCCCATGTGAATGGCAAGCGGTTCACGGCCTCGCGGCACGTGGGGATCCGGGACGCCTTTCCGATCCTCACGCCGAGCGCGACGCGGGTGCATGCCGGTGACTCGGTCCACTTCGCGTTGACGATGAGCGATGCCACGCCGGTCAATCTGCGCGCCTGGTCGTGGACGCCGGACGCCGGGTCGGGGCAGACGCAGGCGTGCCCCATCTGGCTCACGGCATGTACCGTAGCGATCAGGGAATCTGGAACGATGCGGGCCACGGTGACCTACGGCGGCGTGTTCAAGCATGCGCGGGCGCACGTGACCGTGTACACGCAGTTCAGCCTGGACGCAGACCGGACGGTTGTGGATGCTGGGGACACCGTGCGCTTCACGGCCAAGTACGATGGAATGGCGGGGCCTGCCCTGCGCTGGCGTTGGGTGCCGGCCGACTCGGGGTTCACGGACGCCGGCGCGTGCGCCCCGCAGGTGTCCGTGTGCCCCAAGCAGATCCTGATGGACGGCACGATGTGGGCATATGCGGAGCCCAGCGGGAAGGTGAATC
>CAVSOM010000020.1:0-242486 GCA_963729495.1 uncultured Gemmatimonadaceae bacterium | reverse complement strand
ACGCATTGCTATCCCCCAGCCAGGAGAGCCACCGCTCGAACAGCGAGGTCGTGAACGAGCGGCTGAACGCCCGCTGCGCCGCAATCGCCGCCACCGTATCGCGCACGGCCGACGCCGGCCACCGCGCGGTGTCCGCCGCCTGGACCAGCAGCACGAGCGCCCGCGTCGTCACACCCCCGGCGCCGCCGGCTCCAGCCCGCGAGCCATCATCTCGATGTCGAATCCCTCGGCGCGAATGCGCGCGTCATAGTACAGCACCATCTCCGTCAGCCCCACCACCGGATAGGCCACGATCGTGAATGCGGTGGAGACCACGAGGATCACCACGCTGCTGCCCGTCAGGCGGGCGACCGCCGTGGCCCCCAGGCTGAGAAAGAAGTACATGATGGCCACGAGCAAGAGGGTGTTCAGGATGTGCCGCTTGCGCCCCCTGGACAGCTCCGACGACCGCGCCAGCGCGCCCACGGCGCCCCGCCCTTCGAGCACGATGCTCGTGGCCACGGCGAAGTAGCGCGCGAAGACGTACAGGATGCCCACGAGAAAGCAGAGCAGCCCGACCATCATGAGCAGGTATTTCAGAAAGCCGCCGAGCAGCACGGCCGGCACCCGCGGCAGCACGTCGCGCACCGCCGCGCCGATGTCGTTCGCCCCCGGTTCTCCGAGGTAGGCGCGCGAGCCGAGCCGCACGATCACCGCGCTCATCAGCGCGGCGGTGACCCAGGTTCCCAGCCCCACGCCGATCGTCACGAGGATGCCGTTCAGCGTCGCCGCGGCCTGGGCCGCTTCGCCGCCGGGCATCGGGCCGCCGGTTGTCACCGGCCCCGAGAGCATGGGCAGCAGGAGCAGTTGGATGATCAGCCACGGCGCGTAGGCGAGCGCCGCGATCACGATGTACTGCAGGGCGTCGCGCCGGTAGAGTTGGATGGCGGCATCCACGATCTCGGACACCGAGCGTTCCCGCAGTCTGAGTTCGGCCATATTCGGGCGGGTGAGAGGGTTGGGGAATCCCCGGGGTCGGGCCGGCCGCCGGGCGGCCCGCGAAACCACCGCCGGGACAAGATGCGCCGCGCGCCCGCGCTCGGCTAGACGGCGCGGGGAAAAAGACTGATGGCGCCGGGGGGGTACGAGAGTACGAGGGTACGAGAGTCGGTAGTAAACACCGTTACGCCGTCGACCCCCTACCCTCGTACTCTCGTACTCTCCTACCGCTCGATCGGCGCCCGCACGGCGTTGCCCCACTCCGTCCAACTGCCGTCGTAGTTCCGCACCCGCTCGAAGCCCAGAAGGTGCGTGAGCACGAACCAGGT
Organism: uncultured Gemmatimonadaceae bacterium; assembly: GCA_963729495.1. GTDB lineage: Bacteria > Gemmatimonadota > Gemmatimonadetes > Gemmatimonadales > Gemmatimonadaceae > JAGWRI01. Next base: position 241,179 of record CAVSOM010000020.1, on the reverse strand, counting down.
GTGCGCCGACCGTTCGCCGATGCGGCAGTAGGCGATCACGTCGTCGGAGGGGGCGAGCCCCTGCTCGCGTTCGTAGATCGCGCGCAGTTCGTCGGCCGTCTTGAACGTGCCGTCGGGGTTCGCCGCGCGAGCCCAGGGCACGCTCCTGGCACCGGGAATGTGTCCGCCGCGCAGCGCGCCCTCCTGCGGGTACTCGGGCATGTGGAGCTTTTTGCCCGTGAACTCGTCGGGCGATCGCACGTCCACCAGCGGCGCGCGCGCCGCCAGGTGGCGCTTCACGTCGTCCATGAAGGCGCGGATCGGGGCGTCGTCGCGGGCCGGCGCCCGGTACGCCGTGGGGGCGTGGGCGGGAACGTCGGTCACGAGCGGCCGCCCCTCCAGCTCCCACTTCATCCGGCCGCCGTCCAGGATCCGGCTATTTGTGAAACCATATAGCCGGAACACCCACAGCGCGTAGCAGGCCCACCAGTTGGACTTGTCACCGTAGAACACCACCGGCGTCGTCTCGTCGATGCCGAGCCGGCGCACCAGGGCCTGGAAGCGCGCGCGGTCGATGTAGTCGCGCACCAGCGGGTCGTTCAGATCGGCGTGCCAATCCACCTTCTGGGCGCCGGGAATGTGCCCGGTGTCGTAGAGCAGCACGTCCTCGTCGCTCTCGATCACGCGCAGCGTCGGGTCGCCCGCGTGCTCGGCCAGCCAGGCGGTGCTGACCAGCGATTCGGGGTGGGCGTACCCCCGGGTGGAAACGAATCGTTCGGCGGTCGTCGCGGTCGTCATGTTGGCGCTCCCGGTGGCGGGGCCTGATACTCCAGAGAGCCGCCGGCGCCGCGAAAGGTTCCCCGGCGCCCGCAACCGCGAGCCGATCCGGATGGCGGGCGCGCAGGCCCCGGTCCGGTCAGCCCGCGCCCGATGGGCCGCCGCCGCCCCGCTCTCCCGTGACGTCGATGGACCAGCTCCCGGTACGCCGCTCGGCGGGCAGGTCGGCCCGGTACATGATCACGCGGGCGCGCTCCAGGGTGATCAGCCCGCCCCCGATCATCTCGTCCAACTCCGGCAGGATCTCCTCGATCCGCTCCGGGGTGTCGACGCATTCGACGATGATCGGCAGGTCGCTGGAGAGTTCCAGGAACCGGTCGGTGTGCAGGTGCGCGGTGGCGCCGAATCCCATGATGCCGCGAAAGACGGTGCAGCCGGCGTAGTGTCGCTTGCGCAGCCGTTCCACGATGACCTGGTACAGCGGTTTGCCCTCGAACTTGTCGCTCTCGCCGATGTGCACGCGCATCAGCACGCGCTCGCCCTTGAACCCGTGGGTGATGCTGCCCGGTTGGTGGTCCGCCATCGTTACGCTCCTCCGCGCTGCAGGTGGATGGCGCCGCGGGCCGCCGCGAACCCCGCGATCATCGCCCCCAGGGACAGGCCGACGCTCAAGAGCACGTAAACGCCCGCTCGACCGTACTCGCCGTCGCGGAGCAGCGCGAACGTTTCGTAGCTGAAGGTGGAAAAGGTGGTGTACCCCCCGCACAGGCCCGACGTCAGCAGCAGCCCCAGCTCGGGGCGCACGGCGGACGTCTCGGCCAGATACGCCACGAGGAAGCCGAGCAGCAGGGAGCCCGTGACGTTGATGAGCAGGGTGGCGACGGGGAACCCGGGCCCGGCCCGGCCCTGCACGATGACCGTCCCGGCGTACCGCAGCGCCCCGCCGATCGCCGCGCCCACCGCCACGTATCCCAGGTTTATGAAAAATCTCATGACCGCGCCGGGGAGTTCGCCCCCGCCTCCTCCCACGCGGCCAAGCGGCCGATCGCCCGGTACCGCTCGATGAGGTCGTCCATCACGGGGTCGAGCTGCTCGGGCACGCTGGGGTCCACGGCGCCGTACCCGCGCAGGCCGCGCGCCCGGCTGTCCTCCAGCCGGATCGTGGCCGACGTCACCATCGCGCGGATGCTCCGGGCCCGCGACATCCGGCGGGGCTGGGTGCCGAGCAGTGCGCCCAGCGCCAGGATCCGCGATCGCAGGTCCGCGATCAGGGGCTGCGCGTCGGCCGTGAACCGCGCCGGCAGGTCGTCGGCATATTCGGTGAGGGGGCCCCACGCCGAGCGGTCCCGGTCGGCCAGCTGTTCGATGCGGGCCAGCGCTTCGTCGAGCCCCACCAGCATTACCGCGAAGTGGCGCCGCTGGTGCTCGTTGAGCACCGGATGCGATTCGGTCATGGACATGAGTATGGCTCCCGCGCAACGATTGCGTAGGAGCCATCAGCCGATCCTGCCGGCGGTTGCGGGTGAGCTCCATCACCCATGACGAACGGTAGCGACGGTCGCCTCGGCGAGGCAAGGGCGCCGCAGCCGGGCGTCGGCCCCGTCGTGCGATCGCCCGGAGGTTTCAGGGCGAGCGCCCCAGCCAGCGAATCCACCTGGGCGTACGTGATCACGCGCGCCCACCCCTGCACCTCGCCCGCCCGGCGGAACGTCAGCGTCACGGCCGTCGAGTCGCCCGGCGCCACCTTGGCGCCCAGCCCGAACACCATGACGTGCCGCCCGCCGGGCGCGAACCGCACCGTGTCGCGGGCCGGCAGCGCCACGGCCGGCAGGGGCACCATGTGCTCCATGCCGTTGCCCATCGACATCGTGCCGTGCAGCTGCGCGCTGTCGGCGTCCGCCACCCGCGCGCCGGTCACCGTGTCGGCGTGCGACGTCGGGTTGGTGACCCACAGATAGAGCACGGCGGGCGACCCCGGCGCCGGCGACACCAGGTACGCCCGCGTCCACCCCACCGGGCCGGTCTCGTCCACCGGCACCACCCGGCACCCCGCCGCGGCGGCCAGCAGGCCCGCCGCCGTGCGCGCGATTATTATGTTTTTAATATACATTCCGCAGCAGTCGAGGAAGGTCGTGGGCATAGTCGTCGCTGGTCATGCCCGGAAGATAGATCACGTGCGCGCGGTCGTCGGGCGTGAACGCGAACACCTGCGCCGAGTGGCTCACCCCGTACCCGCCGCCCGGCAGGCCCTCGCGCTGCGCCGGCGGAATGCCGAACGCCCGCTCCATCGCCGCCAACTGGCCGTCGGTGCCCCGCAGCCCGATGAACGCCGGATCGAACGACGCCAGCCACCGCCGCAGTTGCGGGAGCGAATCGCGCGCGGGGTCGGTGGTCACGAACACCACCATCACCCGGCCGCGGTCGCCCGCCGGCAACCGCTTCAGCGCCGCCGCGATGTTCGCCATGTGCACCGGGCACACGTCGGGACAGTGCGTGTACCCGAACGTGACGAGCGTGACGCGGCCCCGCGTGGCGGTCGCGAACGCGAACGGCGTGCCGGCCGTGCCGATCATCGTCACGTCCGGCCGCGGCACGGCCGGGTCGATCACCGCCCCGCGTATCAGCGGCCGCCCCTCCATCCGGTCGAGCGCGTCGCGCGCGCGCGCACACCCCGTCAGCGCCATGGCGGCGATCGCCGCCGCCACGGCCCGGCTGCACCAACCGGTCATCCCCACCTCCCGTCAGAACGCACGCTTGACCTGCACGAACACCGACCGCGGCTGGCCCGGTGACACGAGCCCGCCGGCCACCAGTTCAGGATACGCCCGGTCGAGCAGATTCCGCACCCCCACGTACACTCGCGAGCCGGCCACGGCGGTTGACAGGTCGGCGTGCATCAGGCCGTACGCGCCGAGCACCGTGCCCGGCTCGTCGAACGGCGAGTAGGGCCCCACCCAGTTGCCGCTCAGCCGAAGGCTCCACGGCCCGCCCGGCGGGGTGTACCGCACGGCGCCCGACCCGACGTACTTGGCCGTGTTGTACACGCGCATGCCGTCCACGGTCTCCAGACTCCCGTCCTCCTCCGACTCGATCGTGAGATGGGTGTACCGCGCGTCGTTGAACGTCACGTCCCCGGTTACCTGCAGCGTGGGCGCCACCGGCAGGGCCCACCCGAGTTCCAGCCCCTGCCGCACGCTCGACCCGCCGTTGTTGGCCGCGCCGGTGAGCGGATTGGTCGTCTGCTCGTTGCTCACGTTCATGCGGAACAGCGTCGCCGACGCGAACACCCCCTGCCGGTCGAACTTCAACCCGCCCTCGGAGTCCCATTCGGTGATCACCGGCAGCGTGGGATCGAACAGCACGCCGTCGGTGGACCGGAACCCGCGCGCCCAGGCCACGTACGCCGACAGCGAATCGGCGAGCCGGTAGGTCGCCCCGACCTTGGGCGAAAGCACGCCGGTGCTTCCATAGGAATCCCCGACCATCTCCTGGATCGACTGCGTGCCGAGCAGGTCGGCGCGCCCCCCGACGTCCACGCGCAGCCGGTCGGTGACGTTGGTGTACGACTGCACGAACACCGCCCCCGACGACTGCACGCCGATCGCCTCCGCGTTCAGGGAATCCCGCGTTCGGTCCGTCGTGAAATAGTTCTCATAATGCGCGTGATCCCACCGCCCCTCGCCGCCGATCGTCAATGCTCCGCGCGGGAGTTCGAAGGTGAGCGCGCTGGTGATCCCCGTGCCGAACCGCGCGTCCTCCTCCTCCGTCTGGCTTCCGCTCCCCTCGAACTGGCCGCCGGCGGGCGGGATGGTGAGGAAGTTCTGCCACCGCCCCTCCGTGGCGTACACGGTCGTCCGCCAGAACATCGACTGGTTCATCCACCGCAGGCTGGCCCGCTCCTGCGCGTGCCGCTTGTACCCGCCGTCGGACGGATTCGACACGATACCGTACTCGCGCTGCGCGAACTCGTCGCTGCTGAGAAAGCCCGGCGCCTTCCAATTGGTGCCGTACAGCTCGGCCCCCAGATCGAGCGAGAACCCGTGTGAGAGCTGGCGCACCACACGCGCGTGGCCCTGCCCCAAATCGTAGCCGGCGTTCGGCCGGAAGCCGTCGTCGTGCTCGTAGTGCACACCGAACACGCCGCCCCCCTGGTCCCCATGATCGAACCCGGTCATCACCGTCGCCTGGGCGTTGCCGTAGGAGCCGGCGGACACGTCGGCTTCGCTCCCCTGCATCCGGTCCAGCGTGCGGACGTTCACCGCACCACCCATCGCGAAATTGCCGAAGAGCGGGTTGGTCGGACCCTTGGTCACGTCGATGTTCTGCACGGCGTCGGTGAAGATCTCGCTGAAATCGTCGTATCCCTCGGCATGGCCGTTCACCGGCTCGTTCACGGGCACGCCGTCAATCCACAGCGCGATGTCGGTGGAGTGGTCGGAGCTGAACCCGCGCAGCGACGCGTCGGACGCGAAGCCGGGCCCCTGGCCCTGTTCGTGCACTTCCACCCCCGCCGCCTGGCGCAGCAGGTCCCAGGTGCTGTTGGCCGGCGTCGCGCTGATCACCGCCGGCGTGATCTCGACCGTGCTGCTCGGCTGGCTCCGATCGACCGGGGCCGCGACGATGTTCACGGCGCTCAGGCTCTGCGCGGCCCGGCGACTGGAGTCGGCCCGGGCCGAATCGGCGCGCGTTCTGGACTGTTGGGCCATCAATACTGCGGGGCTCGCACCCAGGGCGAGCAGACACACGACGAATCGGCGCATGGCCGTCTCCACACGAGATGAACGGAAGCCACGCCCGGCCAATCCGGGCGCGGCGACGCCGATGGGCGGCGTCGGTTGTTCAGGCGGTGTGAAGCGCCGGCGGTCCGATTGCGGGAGGCCGCAGGTACCGCGGCGGCGCGGGAACCGCGGTGACCGCGCGTACGGGCGCCGCCGGGCGCGCCGCGACGACGGCGGCCGGCGGCACGCGCGCCGCGTTCGACGGCAGCGAAGCCATCGCGCACCCGCAGCACATGCCAATGCACGTGCAATGCAACGGCCCGTGCGGCACCGGCACAGGCGTATCGGCCGGCGCCGGCGCCGCTTCGGCCGTCGGCGCCGACGCCATGGCCATGCCCGACATCCCGGCGCCGCCCGCCGGCATGTCCATCGACATGCCCATGCCGGCCTGCATCGCCGCGTGCATCGGGCACGCGTCGAGGTCCCCGAGGTCCGTGGACAACGCCACGAACCAGAGGCCCAGCGGAAGCGCGATCAGTCGGAACAGCCGGCGGCGACGCATCGACCGAATGTAATGCCGGGGAATCCCGCACGCACCACACCCCTTGACGCGGCGCGCCCCCGAATTACACCTCAATCGATCGCTGGATTCCTTCACCCGCCCGCCCATGTCCATGCCATCCGTGCACGGGCTCGCCGGTGACCCGCAGCTACGTGACGCACGCACGCTGGAGCCGCCGCCGAGCCGCCCGGCCCGACCGATCGTTCACGCTGCGCACGAGCGCGCCGCCGTCGCGCTCGCGTTCGGCCCACCCGCCGCCCGCCACTTCGCGGTCAAGTACTGGGACGGATCGGTCGAGCCCGCGCTCGGCCGTTCCCGGTTCACGGTCGTCCTCGCGCACCCCTGGTCGCTGCGCGCGATGTTCTCCCCGCCCACCGAAGCCCGCCTCGCCGAGGGGTACGTCCGCGGCGCGTTCGACGTCGAGGGAGACCTCGAGGCCGCCACGGCCCTCGCCGGCCCGTTGCGCGATCGCCTGGGCGATCCACGCATGGTCGTGCGCCTGCTCGCCCACGTGCGCGCCCTGCCCGCGCCGCCGCGGCGCCACGATACGCCAGCGCGGCTGCCGACCGACGCGCGCGCCGCGCCGCGCCATTCGCCGGCGCGCGATCGCGCGGCCGTCCGATCGCACTACGACGTGGGCAACGACTTCTACCGCCTGTGGCTCGACGAGCGAATGGTGTATTCGTGCGCCTATTTCGCGACCCCCGAGACGACGCTCGACGACGCCCAGCGCGCCAAGCTGGACCACGTGTGCCGCAAGCTCCGGCTGCGCCCCGGCGAACGGCTGCTCGACGTGGGGTGCGGATGGGGCGCGCTCGCGATCCACGCCGCCGCCCACTACGGCGTGCGCGCCACCGGCGTCACGCTCAGCGCGCCACAGGCCTCGCTCGCCGAGCAGCGCGCGCGCGACGCGGGGCTGGCCGACCGCGTGCGCGTGGAGGTGCGCGACTACCGCGAACTGTCCCCGGACGAGCCGTACGACAAGATCGTGAGCGTGGGGATGTTCGAACACGTGGGGCGCAACCGGATGGCGGCGTACTTCCACGCCCTGCACCGCCTGCTCGCGCCGGGCGGGCTGTTCCTGAACCATGCGATCATCGAAGCCCCCGCGCGCCACGGGCGCGGATGGCTCGCCGCCCTGCGCCGCATACTCTGGCGGCCGGGCGGGTTCATCGACCGCGACGTCTTTCCCGACGGGGACCTCGTGACGCTGGCGCTCGAAATCGAAGCGGCGGAAGCCGCGGGATTCGAAACGCGCGACGTCGAGTCGTTGCGCCCGCACTACGCGGCCACGCTGCGTAGGTGGGGGCGCCGCCTCGACGCGCGCTACGACGATGCCGTCCGCCTCACGAGCGAGGCGACGGCGCGCACGTGGCGCCTGTTCATGGCGGCGTCGGCCCACGCCTTCGCCACGGGCGAGATCGGGATCGATCAGGTGCTCTTCGGCAAGCCCGATTCGACCGGAACGGTGGAATTACCGCTCACGCGGCGCGATTTGTACCCAAACGTCTGATTCCGCGCGGAGGAACGTCATCGCGAAGCCGCGGCGCATCCGGTAGATTGCAGGATCCGGATACGCCTCATCCTGGGGCAGCCCGCCGCCGGAAGATCTCGATCCCCATGCGAAGGATCCCGCCATGACGGCCGCCCCCATTTCCGGCATCGCGCCCGCGCCGGCGTCCGACCCGCGCGCCAATCTCGCCTGGCGCCAGATGGTGACGCCCTACGAGGCGCCCTCGCTCGCCCGCAGCATCTGGCAGGTGGCGAGCACGCTCGTCGCGCTCGCCGCCGCGCTGTACGTGATGTACCTCAGCCTGGCCCTCCCCTACTGGGTCACGCTCCTGCTGGCCCTGCCCGCCGCCGGGCTCACGGTGCGCACGTTTACCATCATGCACGACTGCGCCCACGGCTCGCTGTTCGAACAGCGATGGGCCAACGACCTCGTCGGCTGGTTCACCGGCGTGGTCGCGCTCACCCCGTACGTGCAGTGGCGCCGCGACCACGTGCTCCATCACGCCTCGTCGGGCGACCTCGACCGGCGCGGCCACGGCGACGTCTGGACGCTCACCGTGCGCGAATACCAGGCGCTCCCCCGCCTCGGCAAGCTGCGCTATCGCCTGTTCCGCCACCCGCTGGTGCTGTTCGGGCTCGGGCCGCTGCAGCTCGCGCTCGGCCAGCGCTGGCGCTCGCGCAGCACGGCCACCGGCGCCAAGGAGCAGGCCAGCGTTCGCGAGACGGACCTCGCGCTCGTCGCGCTCGCCCTCGGCTTTTCGGCGCTGATCGGGCCGCTGGCCGTGGTCGCGATCTACGTGCCCGTGTTCATGATCGCCGGCGCCGCCGGGATCTGGCTGTTCTACGTGCAGCATCAGTTCGAGGACACGTACTGGGCCGATCACGACGAGTGGGACTACGTCACCGCGTCCATTCGCGGCAGCTCGTACTACAAGCTCCCGGCCATCCTCAACTGGTTCACCTGCAACATCGGGCTGCACCACGTGCACCATCTGAGCCCACGCATTCCGAACTACCGGCTGCACGCCTGCCACGACGCCAACGCGCGGTTGCACGAAGCCACGACCATTGGCATTCTCGAAAGCCGCAAGAGCGTACGGCTCACCCTCTGGGACGAGGACGCGCGTCGCCTGGTGGGCTGGGGCGCGGCCCGGCGCGGCGCGCCCGCCGCCGGGGCGTAGGCGGCCCGGCGGCCACCGCCGTAGATTGATGGGCCGCCACCCGCGCCCCGCATGCCCTTCTCCGCTCTCGAAACGCCCGTGCCGCTGGTCGACCTCGATCGGCTGGCCCGCAACCTCGACCGCGCCGCCGACTACGCGCGCGACCGCGGGCTCGCCCTGCGGCCGCACGTCAAGACCCACAAGGCCCCCTGCATTGCCGCCGAGCAGCTCGGGCGCGGCGCGGTGGGCCTCACCTGCGCCACGGTGCTCGAAGCCGAGGTCATGGCCACGGTGTGCGACGACCTCCTGCTCGCCTACCCGCCGGTGGGCGCGCCGCGCGCCCGCCGCATCGCCGCGCTCCCGCCGAACGTGCGGCTCACGGTCGCCCTCGATTCGGTGCGCGCCCTCGACGATTTGCACGCCGCCGCGCGCGACGCCGACCGCCCGATCGACGTGCTCGTGGAACTCGACCTCGGCATGCGCCGCGTGGGATTGCCCGACGTGGCCGAGGCCGTGGAACTGGCGCGGGCCGTCGCCGCGCGCCCGCCGCTGCGCTGGACGGGCATCGCCTTCTACCCCGGGCACGTCCGCCAGCCGCTGGCCGACCAGGACGCCGCGCTCGCCGAACTGGACGACGCCCTCGGGCTCGCCCTCGCGTTGTTCCGCACCGCCGGGTTCGAGCCGGCCGTCGTCAGCGGCGGGTCGACCCCCACGCTCTGGCGCACCCACGAACTCCACGGCGTGACCGAAATCCGGCCCGGCACGTACGTCTACAACGACCGCACCACCGCGGCCATCAGCGCCTGCGCGCTGCACGACTGCGCGCTGACCGTGCTCGCCACCGTGGTCAGCACCGCCGTGGCCGGCCAGGCCGTGATCGACGCCGGCAGCAAGGCGCTGGGCCGCGAACCCCTGCGCGGCCCGGAGGGCGAGGGATTCGGCGCCCTGCTCGAACACCCCTCGGTGATCGTGAAATCCATGTCGGAGGAGCACGGCATCCTCGACCTCGGCGCCACCGACTGGCGGCCCGAGGTGGGCGACATGGTGCGCGTCATCCCCAACCACGTGTGCATCGTCACGCACCTGCACGACCTGGTGTACGGCGCGCGAGGTTACACGATCGAGACCCACTGGCCGGTGGCGGCGCGGGGACGCGGGTTTTACCCTCCCCCGCCACCCAACCCCGTGGGACAGTCTGACAGCCTGACAGTCTGACAACACGACGTTCGCCGTTCTCTCTCGTACTCTCGTACCCTCGTACCCTCGTACGCCTCCCATGCGCCGAATCCTCACCGCCCTCGCCCTCGCCCTCGTCGCCGGCGCCGTGCTCCTCGCGCCGCGCCTGCTCTCCGCCTGGAACGCCACCGGCCACCGCACCGTGGCCGACATCGCCTGGCAGCACATGACCCCCGTCGCCCGCGCGCGCGCCGTGGAGCTGCTCATGCACGGGCCGCCGCTCGCCAATCTCGCCTCGCTCCGGCCCGCCACCGGCAGCGACGCCGAGCGCGACCGCGCGCTGTTCATGAACGCGTCCACCTGGCCCGACCTCATCCGCGACCGCAACCTGCCCTGGTACGCGTACAACCATCCCACGTGGCACTACGCCGACTTCTACTGGGACGTCGAGAACGGCCAGCCGCACGACATCCCGGGCACCGGCCCCGATTCGTCAAACGCCGGTGAGCGCATCGTCGCGTTCCGCGCCGCGCTCGCCGATCCGAACGTGCCGGACACGACCAAGGCCGTGGACCTGGCGTGGGTGCTCCACCTCGTGGGCGACATCCACCAGCCGCTGCACGCCAGCTCCAGGGTCACGGCCGCGAGTCCACTGCCGTCCGGCGACAAGGGGGGCAACGACTTCGTGCTCGGCGACACGCGCCACCGGCTGCACGCCTTCTGGGACGACATCCTCGACGAGTCCGTCGCCCGCGCGCCGGGCGAGGATTCCATCGCCTACGCGTCGCGCCTGGCGGCGATGATCGAGCAGCACGATCCGCTGTCGGCCCTCCGCGCGCGGGCCGATTCGCTGAACGTGGCCGTCTGGGAGTATGAGAGTTTGCTGATAGCGCAGCGCGTCGCGTATACCGGGGTCACGCCGGGCGCGGCGCCGTCCGATGCGTACCGCGCCGCCGCCTTCGACGCCTCCCAGGCGCGCATCGCGCTGGCCGGCTACCGGTTGGCGGCGCTGCTCAACGCGGTGCTGCAGTAGCGCGCGGCAGTCACGCCGGCGACGCGCCTCCCAGCGTGGCCGCCCCCACCTCCCGGCGGTAGCGTTCCCACTCGCCGGGCTCGATCCGCCGCGCCGGCACGCCGCCCCACCGCTCGCGCGGCCCCACGCGCGTGCCGGGCAGCAGCACCGAGTGCGCCAGCACCGTCGCGCCCTCGCCCACTTCCACGTCGCCCATCACCGTGGCCTTCTCGCCGATGGTCGCTCGGCTGGCGATCGTCACCGGCGCGATCACGAGCCGCCCCGCGCCCCCGTAATGGCAGAAGATCTGCGCGCTGCCGCCGATCGACACGTCGTCGCCCAACGTGATCATCGACACGTCGGTGAGGTATTCGGTGGTGATGCGGGGCCGCTTTCCCATCCGCATCCCCATCGCGCGCAGGAACCAGACGCCGAACGGCGTCAGCGTCACGAACGGCAGGAAGGTGAGACCGCACCAGGTAGAACAGCCCGTTGTGCAGGTACCACGGCACCGCGGCGGCCGTGAAATAGCCGCCGTCGAACCGCCGGAGCCGAGTCGGCAGCACGAAATTGAACAGCGGCACGACCGCGAGCAGGGCGAACCCCCACAGGAAGAACGACGCGCCGCTCGCGACGCCGAGCAGCGGCCACCGCGCCCACTCCGGCCGGCCCCAGAGCGCCGGCCCCAGCCGGCTCATGATCCAGAGCGACGGCACCGCGGCGAGGCCGAGCGCCGCCGCCGCGATGACGTAGATCGCGCATCACCGCCAGCGCGTAGCTCGCGCGCTGGAACCGGCGGACGAACCGGTCCACCATTCCCGTTGCCGGGGGATTCCGCGCCGGATCGAAGAACCGCATGGCCGGCGCCTACGCGCCCTCGCGCGTTTCCTTCGCGCCGAAGTACAGTCCGCCACCCGAGATCAGCAGCAGGATCAGGAACATAAAGAACCCGTATACGCACGCCGGGTAGCCGAGCAGCGTGCCGGGCGCGCCGGGCGACGGACAGGTCAGCCCCCCCGTCTTGCCGGACAGTTCGGCATAGCTCAGCGTGCCGGAGAACGCCGTGCCGAGCAGGCTCAGCGCGAACACGAACTGCAACGCACGTTTGAATACCATGGCCCCGCCTCCGCGATCGGACGTTCCGCGCGCGCGCCTCGATCCACGCGCCGCGACGTCTGTTTGCAACTTCGACCGCCAGCCGATCGCCGCAGCCGGGGATTGCAGGGGCGGGACGTAGGGAAGCTCCGCACAGGCCGCGCTGCCCCTCCGCACCGCCATTGGGGGTTCCACGGACTGAAGCCCGAACGGATTCCCGCCACCTTCAAGTGTCGCCGCACCCGAGTACCCCCAGCCCCGTACCGAGGATTCCATGCGAGCCCGCGATCTGATGACCCCGACCCCGACCGTCATTACCGCCGACGACTCCATTCCGAAAGCCGCCGAGGTGATGCGCAATCTGGACGTGGGCATGTTGCCCGTGGTCGACGATCTCACGAGCCGCCGCCTCATCGGCGTGATCACCGATCGCGACATCGTCGTGCGGTGCCTCGCCGATCGCAGTCTCACCGAATGCCAGGTGCGCCGTCACATGACCGGCGACCCGCTGGTATCCGTCCGCGAGACGACGGGGCTGTCGGACATCGTGGCCGCGATGGAACGCTATCAGGTGCGCCGGCTGCCCGTGGTGGACGCCGACGAGCGCGTGGTCGGCATCGTGACGCAGGCCGACCTCGCGCGCCGCGTGGGCCGCGAGAACCCGGCGATGGTGGAGGAACTGATCGAACGCATCTCGAGCCCCGGCGCGCTCGTCCACTGAGCGGCGGCGTCCGGCGACGCGACTCCGAACCACAGGCCGCCGGCGGGCGGCCGGGAGAACACCATGAAGACCGACATGCAGCTGCAGCGCGACGTGATCGAAGAGATGGCCTGGCAGCCCAACGTCAGCGACGCCGAGATCGGCGTCGGCGCCCGGAACGGCGTGGTCACGCTGTCCGGATTCGTCAACACGTATGCCCAGAAGTACGCGGCGGTCCGGGCCGCCGAGAAGGTGCGCGGCGTGCACGCCGTGGCCGACGACCTCAAGGTGCGGCTGCCCCAGGCGCTGATGCGCTCCGACACTGACGTCGCCCACGCCGCCGTGGCGGCGCTCACGTGGGACGTCGAGGTTCCCGACGAGCGGATCAAGGCGCTGGTGGACGACGGATGGGTCTCGCTCGACGGCGCCGTGGACTGGCAGTTCCAGCGGCTGGCGGCCGAGCGGGCCGTGCGGCACCTGTCCGGCGTCAAGGGCGTGATCAACCGGATCACCGTCCAGCAGCCCAAAGTGTCGGCGTACGAGGTGAACCAGCGCATCCAGGACGCGCTCAAGCGCAGCGCCGCGGTGGACGCCGACAAGATCTCCATCGAAGCCACGGACGGAAAGGTCGTCTTGCGCGGCACCGTACGCTCGTGGTCCGAGCGCGAGGACGCCGAGCGCGCCGCCTGGGCCGCGCCGGGCGTGACCGAGGTCGACGACGAGATCGCCGTCGCTTTCTGAACGGGAGAGGCAACCCATGGCACCGCGATTCCGGGACCGCCACGAGGCCGGACAGCATCTGGCCGAATTGATGCAGCCGTACGCGCTCGAGCCCGACCCGATCGTGCTCGGCCTGCCGCGCGGCGGCGTGCCCGTGGCGTCCGAAGTCGCCGCCGCCCTCGATGCCCCGCTCGACGTGTTCGTCGTGCGCAAACTCGGGGTGCCCGGCCATGAAGAGTATGCCATGGGCGCGATCGCCAGCGGCGGCATCCGGATTCTCAACCACGACGTGATCCGGGAGCTGCACATTCCGCTCACCGCCGTCGAGGCGGTGGAGCGCCCCGAGCGCGCCGAGCTGGCACGGCGCGAGCAGGCATATCGCGATGGCCGGCCGGCCCCCGTGCTCCGCGACCGGTCCGTCGTCCTCGTGGACGACGGCCTGGCCACCGGCTCGACGATGCTGGCCGCCATCGCGGCCGTGCGCACGCAGCATCCGAAGCAGATCGTCGTCGCCGTGCCGGTCGCCTCCGTGGAAGCGTGCGCGGCGGTGCGGCGGCAGGCCGATGCGTGCGTGTGCGCGGCCACCCCCGACCCGTTCTACGGCGTCGGGCTCTGGTATCGTCATTTCGAGCAGACGACGGACGACGAGGTGCGGCGGCTGCTCGCCGCCCGCGCTGTGGCCGATCCCGTCGCCGCCCGCCACTGATCGAGCAGCGAGGACCGGGCCATGCCCACCGTCGCACGCGCCACCCTGCCGCAACTCGTCGCCGACGCGGCGTACCCCCTCGCCGGCGGGCCCGACAACTTCGATCCGTTGCTCGCCCGCATCGGCGACGCCCCTTTCGTGCTGATCGGCGAAGCGTCGCACGGCACGCACGAGTTCTACCGCATCCGCGCCGAGATCACCAAGCGGCTGATCGCCGAACGCGGCTTCTCGGCAGTGGCGGTCGAGGCCGACTGGCCCGACGCCTACCGTGTGAATCGCTATGTGCGGGGCGCCGGCGACGACGCCGATGCGATCGAAGCCCTGAGCGGGTTCGTCCGCTTCCCGCAGTGGATGTGGCGCAACGCCGACGTGCTCGATTTCGTCGGCTGGCTGCGCGACTTCAACGCCGCCCGCCCCGATCCCGACCGCCGCGCGGGCTTCTACGGGCTCGACCTGTACAGTCTCCACGCGTCGATCGACGCCGTGCTGCGCTACCTGCGCACGGTGGACCCCGAGGCCGCCGAGTTGGCGCGCGAGCGATACGCGTGCTTCGACCAGTTCGGCTCCGACCCGCAGACCTACGGCTACGCCACCTCCGCCGGCCTCGCGCCGTCGTGCGAGGCCGAGGTCGTCGCGCAACTCGTCGCCCTGCGCCGCTCGGCGGGCGAATACGCGCGCCGCGACGGGCGCCCGGCGGCCGACGACCTGTTCTACGCCGAGCAGAACGCCCGCCTCGTCGCCAACGCCGAGCAGTACTACCGCGCCATGTTCGGCAGCCGCACGTCGAGCTGGAACCTGCGCGACCTCCACATGGCCGACACGCTCGACGCGCTCGTGACGTTCCTGCGGCCGCGCGTCCGCAGCCCCCAAGATCGTCGTCTGGGCGCACAATTCGCACGTGGGCGACGCGCGGGCCACTGAACTCGGACGCTCGGGCGAACTGAATGTCGGACAGCTCGCCCGGCACCGGCACGCGCACGACGCCGTGCTGGTCGGCTTCAGCACCTACGCCGGCACCGTCACCGCCGCCACCGATTGGGACGCCCCCGCCGAGCGCAAGATCGTCCGGCCGGGAATGCGGGGCAGTTACGAGGAGACCTTCCACGACACGGAGCTGCCCAACTTCCTGCTCCTGCCGTCGCGCACCGCCGAGCTGCGCAACGCGCTCGACCACGCGCGGCTGCAGCGCGCCATCGGCGTGATCTACCGCCCGCTGAGCGAACGGCAGAGCCACTACTTCCACACGCACCTGCCACGGCAGTTCGACGCCGTGCTGCACTACGATCATACCCGCGCCGTGGAGCCGCTGGAGCGCAGCGCCATGTGGGAGCGCGGGGAGATACCGGAGACCTATCCCACGGCGCTCTGAGTTGGGCCGTTCGAAACCGAACGCAGCGAGCCGACCGCTTCGGGCTCTCAGCTCTCCGCGTACGCAGCGGTGCCCGCCCGTTGGCGGGCAGAGGAGACCCTATGAACACCGAATACTCCACCGTGGTCCGCGACAGCCGGGTCCGCCTTCCCCTCGGCCCCGTCATCCTCGACGGCGACCTGTGCAGTCCCGACGGCGCCACCGGCCTCGTGCTGTTCGCGCACGGCAGCGGCAGCAGCCGGCTCAGCCCACGCAACATCCAGGTGGCGCGCGGCCTGCAGGATGCCGGCCTGGCCACCCTGCTGTTCGACCTGCTCACCGCGGACGAGGGCGCCGAGGATGCGTTCACGGGCCATCTCCGGTTCGACGTCGACCTGCTCGCGCAGCGGCTGCTCGGCGTCACCGATCTGCTGCTCGACGGGTTCGGCGGACGCACCTGGCGGCTGGGGTATTTCGGGGCGAGCACGGGCGCCGCGGCCGCGCTGATCGCCGCCTCGCGCCGCCACGACGGCGTGCAGGCCGTGGTGTCGCGCGGCGGGCGCCCCGACCTGGCGGGGAGCGCGCTCGCCGAGGTACAGGCGCCGACGCTGCTCATCGTGGGCGAGCAGGACCGCGTGGTGATCGACCTCAATCAGGACGCGTACGAGCGGTTGTGGTGCGTGAAGCAGCTGGTGATCGTGCCGCGCGCCACGCACCTGTTCGAGGAACCCGGCACGCTGGAAGAGGTCACCCGGCTCGCCCGCGGCTGGTTTGAGCATTATTTGATGATGCAGCGGACCCCGAACGCGCACGCCAACTCGTAGCCGCCCGGCCCCGCTCAGCTCCCGCGGGCCAGCCGCACGGCCGCGATCACCACGACGAGCCCCAGTATGGCGTTCGCCCGCGCCAGTAGCGCCGCCCGGCGCCTCAACCGCAGCGCCTCCGGCGATCCGGGCCTCGCTCGGCCCGCCCGCGGCCCCGTCACGAAATCGTGAACGGCGCTCACCCCAACCATCGCCGCCACGGCCACGAGCTTCACCGCCAACGTGTGCCCCTGCCCCGTGCGCCAGAAATCGGGGTTGCCCAACAGGCCGTCCCACTGCAGCCAGTGGCGGTAGTGCAGGTTGATTGCGCCCGTCACCAGCAGCACCGCGATCGCCCACCACCCCGCGGTGCGGAACCGAACCCCGAGTTCCTGGAACAGCTGCTGGCGGAGCGCCGGCGGCTCCACGGCCCGCAGCGCCGGCGCCCCGACGACAGCCAGAAAGAACATGCCGCCCAGCCAGAACATGGCGGCGAGCACGTGGACGGTCACGTTGGCGAAGTAGAGAATCGGCATGCCGAAAGATGCGCCGGGTTCCGGATCGACGGAACCGCGCGCGCGCGCGCCGCCCGAACGCCACAGCGCGCCGCTGCGGACGCCGCCAGAGGGGGTTGACGGATTCAAACGATCGTTTTATACATGTGTTTGAACGCTGGACGCCGGCGCGCCCACACCCGGCCACCGCCTCGGAGTCGCTCGCATGAATCGTAAGCCCCTGTTCTTCGGCGCCGGCATCGTCGTCGCGGCCGGCGCGGTCGCCGCCTACTTCGCGCTGCGCCCGCCCACGTCGCTCACGCTCACCGGCATCGTCACCACCAACGACGTCGTCGTCAGCCCGCAGATCGCCGGCCTGGTCACCCGCCTGCTCGTCACCGAAGGCGACTCGGTTCAGGCGAACGCGCTGCTGGCCGTGCTCTCACCCAGCGAGCTGCAGGCCGATCGCGCCTTCTATACGAAGAGCGCGCAGGCCATGACGTCGCAGGTGCAGGCGGGCGAAGCAGACCTCCGCTTCGAAGAGACGCAGGCCCGCGAGCAGCTGCGCCAGGCGCGCGCCAACCTCGCCGCCGCCCGCGCCCAGGCCAGCTCCGACTCGGCCACGATGATCAACGTCAAGCGCGTGCTCGACCGCTACGAAGCGCTCTACGCCACGGGCGGCGTGGCGCCGCAGCAGCTCGACTCGGCCCGCACCTCCTACACCGTGGCGGCGTCGCGCTACGACGCGTCCGCCAAGCAGGTGGACGCGCAGCAGGCGTCGGTGGCCGTGGCCCAGGCGGCGGAAGATCAGGTGGCCGCCCAGCGCAGCGGCCTCGAGGCCACGCGCCAGCAGCAGGCCGCGGCGGCCGCGCAGACGCGCAAGGCCGACGTGCGACTCGGCTACGCCGAGATCCGCGCGCCGATGGCGGGCATCATCGACGTGCGCGCCGCCCGCGTGGGCGAGTTCATCAACGCCGGGCAGGCCATCGTCACGCTGATCGACCCCGACAGCCTCTGGGTGCGCGCCGACGTGGAGGAGACCTACATCGACCGGGTGCGCCTGGGCGACACGCTCACCGTGCGCCTGCCCTCGGGCCGGGAGCGGCCGGGCGTGGTATTCTACCGCGCCGTGGACGCCGACTACGCCACGCAGCGCGACGTGAGCCAGACCAAGCGCGACATCAAGACGTTCGAGATCCGGCTGCGGGTGGACAACCACGACCGCCGGCTGGCCGACGGCATGACGGCCTACGTCACGCTCCCGCTCGCCCGCGTCAAATGAAAGTCGCGATCGACGTCCGCGACATCACCAAGCGGTTCGGGGACTTCACCGCCGTCGATCGCATTTCCTTCGCGGTCGACGAGGGCGAGGTGTTCGGGCTGCTCGGCCCCAACGGCGCCGGCAAGTCCACGCTCATCCGCATGCTGACCACGCTGCTCCTGCCCACGTCGGGCTCCGCGTTCGTGGCCGGGTACGACATCGCCACGCAGCAGGACGAGGTGCGGCGCTCGATCGGCGTCATCCCGCAGGCGATGACCAGCGATCTCGAACTCAGCGCCGCCGAGAATCTGCTGATCTTCGCCAAGCTCTACGGGGTGCCGCGCGACAAGCGCAAGCGGCTGATCGCCGACCTGCTGGCCGCGGTGGAACTCACGCAGTGGGCCGACGCCCCGGTGAAGAACCTGTCGGGTGGCATGCGCCGCCGGGTGGAGATCGCGCGCGGCCTGGTGCACGAGCCGACCATCCTGTTCCTCGACGAGCCCACCACCGGGCTCGATCCCGTGTCCCGCGTGTCGGTGTGGGAGATGTTGCGCAAGATCAAGGGCGAGCGCGACCTGACGGTGCTGCTCACCACCCACTACATGGACGAGGCCGACAAGCTGTGCGAGCGCGTGGCGATCGTCGATCATGGAAAACTCATGGCGCTCGATTCGCCGATGAAGCTCAAGGCCGCCATCCCCGGCGAGAACACGCTCGAGGTGAGCTTCGCCGGCGCGCCCCCAGACTGGGGCGACCGGCTCCGGGCCCTGCCGGGCGTGGACCACGTGGACGCCAAGCCGCCGGTGTTC
Source organism: uncultured Gemmatimonadaceae bacterium (assembly GCA_963729495.1). Classification (GTDB taxonomy): domain Bacteria; phylum Gemmatimonadota; class Gemmatimonadetes; order Gemmatimonadales; family Gemmatimonadaceae; genus JAGWRI01. Next base: position 222,347 of record CAVSOM010000020.1, on the reverse strand, counting down.
CGCCTCACCTCCAACGCCGGCCCGGCCACCACCACCGCCCTCCTCGCGGCGGCCACCGCGTCCGGCGTGGAGGTGAAGTCGCTCGCCGTGGAGAGCACGTCGCTGGACGACGTGTTCGTGCACTACACCGGCCACCAGCTGCGGGACGCGCTCCAGGAACAGCCGATGAGCGAGCGCCGCAGCATGGTCCGGCAGCGGAGGTAGCGGCATGCAGCGCGCCTGGGCGATCATCGAACGCGACCTGCGCCGGTTCCGCCGGAGCCCGATGCTCATCGTCATGTCCCTGTTCATGCCGGTGGTGCAGCTCGTGGTGCTCGGGCACGCCATCGGCGGCAACGTCAAGCACCTCAAGGTCGCCCTCGTGGACGAGGACGGCGGCGTGCCGGCGGTGCGCCTCCACGCGATGGCCAACGCGGTCACGGCGAACGCCGCCGTGTTCACCATGATCCCGTACACCGACCGCGGGCTGGCGGTGACCGCACTGCGCAACGGCCGCGTGGACGGCGTGCTGACCATCCCGCCCGGCTTCTCGCGGCGCGTGCTGTCGGGCGACGATCCGCGCGTCGCCCTGATCGAGGACAACACCGACGAGATCACCAGCGCCACGCTGGCCGGAGAATTCTCCAGTCTGCTGGGCGCCTACAACGCGCCGCCGGCCACCAGCGACCGGATCTCCCACCACGCCACCCTCGAAGCCGTGGAGTTGTATCCGTACGTCCCGTACATGCAGTACCTGCTACCCGGCACGATCGTCATGTCGATCTTCATGATGGTCATGATCGGCGGCGGCATCATCTTCATCGACGACAAGGCGCGAGGACTGCACGAAGGGTACCTCGTCACCCCGATCACGCGCCTCGAACTCATCATCGGATTCAACGTGTCGGGCGCCATCAAGGCGATGCTCTCGGGCACGGTGCTCATGCTCATCGGCTCCGTGATCGCCGGCATCCCGAACCCGCTCGACCCGATGCGGCTGATGCGCCTGTTCGTCGTCATCGCGGTCTCGGCCGTCACGCTCGTGAGCCTGATGTTCCTGTTCATGGTGCGCATGGAGGATCCGCTGCTGCCGCGGGCCCTCTTCGGCGTGCTCAACACGCTGCTCTGGTTCCCGAGCGGCGCCATCTATCCGACCGCGGCGTTCCCGGGGTGGATGCGCGCCATCGCCGTCGTCGACCCGTTCACCTACGCCGTGAACGCGCTGCAGAGCCTGGTCCTCAAGAACACCGGCTTTGCCGCCATCTGGCCCGATCTCGTGGTCCTGCTCGCCTTTTCGGCGGTCACGATGACCGCCGCGACGCTGCTGTTCAAGCGAACCCTTTGATGAAACGGCCGCCGAACGTCCGCGATCTCGCCACGCGCGAGCGGCTGGTGCAGGCGGCGGCCGCGCGGTTCGCCGAACACGGGTTCAACCGCGTCAGCGTGCGCGACATCTGCCGCGACGCCGGCGCCAACGTGGCCGCCGTCAACTACCACTTCGGCGACAAGCTCGGCCTCTATCGCGAGGTCGTGAGCGAAGCCGTCGCCGCGATGACCGCGGCGGGCGGCTCGGCGGTGACGGCGCCCGACGACACGCCCCCCGAGGAACGCATCCGCCGGTACGTGCGCGCCTATCTGCCCCGGATCGCGGGGCGCGACGCCAACGCCGGCGCCGCGCGCGTGGCGTGGATCCACAAGCTCATGCGGCACGAGAGTTCCGAGCCCACCCCCCTCGCGCCCTGGATCGCGGAGCAGGCCATCATGCCGCGCGTGGAATATCTGAGCCGCGTGGTCGCCGAACTCCTCGCCTGCCGGCCGGACGACCCGCGCGTGCGCCGGTGCGTGATCAGCATCCAGGCGCAGTGCCTGTTCTACGCCCCCGACCGGTTCCGCGACGCGGCCTTCCCGGGATGGCCGCCCAGCGGCGCCGAACTGGCCGCCGCCGCGGAGCACATCGCGGAATTCTCGCTGGCCGGCATCAGGCGAATCGCCGGCCTGCCGTAACGCCCTCGGCGGGCTGCCGCCGGCGCCCCACCCCAGCCCGCCTTCCTATTGAATGCCGAGGTGCTGCTTGAGGAACGCCACGGTGCGCGGCCACGCGTCCTGGGCCGCCTCCAGGTTGGCCTGCTCCTGATCCGGGTTCCGCTGCGGCTGCACCGGATCGTCCTGCGCCCGCATGAATCCGTGGATCGCGCCCGGATAATTGTGCCCATAGTAGTCCTTGCCCAGTGTGTGCATCGCCGAGTCCACCGCCGGCATCGCGGCCCCGATGCGCGCGTCCTTGGCGCCGCTGAGCAGCATCATCGGCACGTGAATCCTGGCCAGCGAATCGCCGTTCGGCACCGCGCCGTTCAGGTACGGCAGCCCGTAGAACGCCACGCCGCCCGCGTAGCCGGCGATGCCGCCGTTGATCGCGTACCCCCAACTGGTCGAGCCGCCCCAGCAAAATCCGATCACCGCGTACCGGTGCTCGGCCGACGGCAGCGACATGGCGTACCGCGCCGCCGCGGTCACGCCCGCGTTCTTCTCGGCCACGGTCACGCCGCGAATGAGCTTCGTGGCCGAGTCCGACTTGAGTTCGTCCGCCGACGGGCCTCCGCGCACGCGCGAGAGCAGGTCGGGCGCGATCGCGATGAACCCCTCGGCCGCCACCTGGTCGGCCACCGCGCGCACCCAGGTGGAGAGCCCGTAGATCTCGTGCACAATCACCACCACCGGCGAGTGCGCGCGGTCGGTCACCGGGTACACCACCCACGCCATGAGCGAATCCTGGGAGCCCGGCTCCCAGGCGATCTTCACCCACTCGGCGTGGCGCGGGCTGGCGGCGATGCGCGCCGCGGCGGCGTCGGCGCTCGCCGGAAGACCCGCATGGCCCTGCCCGGCGCGCGCGGCGGCGGCGGAGTTCACGGCCGGCGCCGCCATCTCGGAGGCCGACATCATCGCCATGTGGTCGTCGCCCGCCATCGACGACGCCGACTGGAGCGGCGCCGCCGCGTTGGGCGGCCGGTGCTGGAGCGTGCAGGCGGAGAGCGCGGCGAGGGCGGCGGCGATCGCCGCCGAGCGGAGCGTGCGAGGTGCGAACATGGTCCCGTCCCGGAAGGTCAGATCGGCTATCCTACCGCGGCCCCGGCGATTCCGGAAGCCGTCCGCGCCGCGCGCGCCGATCCGACGGTGGCGCTGCGCGGCGAATAGGCACGCCTCAGAAGATGAGCCCGACGCTCAGCGGCAGGAACCGCGAGCCCATCTGTGACATCGTATAGATCCGGGCCTCCACGTATGCCGAAACGCCGGCGAGCGGGAACCGGATGCCGCCCCCGGCGTTCCACCCCGTCTGCGCCTGATTCTGGACCTGGAGCCCGGTGGTGCCGCCCGGCGTGACCACTGGAGTGCCCGGCTGCCGGACCGTGTAGAACCCGAATCCGCCGATGGCGTACAGCATGCTGGCCGCGCGGCTGCGCCCCCCGTGCCGGGGAAGCAGGCCGGCGTAGGTGAGGTTGAACGTCACGCCGGAAATCGTCGCCTGGCGCCCGCAGTCGGTGCCCGTGCTGCAGAACACCACGTAGTTGTTCTTGCCGCTGAAGGCGTCGTACAACCCCTCGACGCGGTAGCCGAGCGACGATCCATTCGGGGTGTACCCGATGCCGGCCGTCAGGTTGTACCCGATCGGATTGTGGCTGGCGAGATCGCCGATGGGCAGGGTCGGGCCGCCGCCGAGGTTGAACTCGGGGCGTGCGGCCTGGGCCGCGGCCGAATGGGGCGCGGCGGCGATCGCGGCGGCGAGGGCGAGGGCGAGGGAGAGGGCGACGAGAGTTCGCGCCATGAGCAATCTCGCAAATGAGAGGGCCAATTATGGGACCCCGGGGAGCGGTGGACGTTCCTTGGGGGTGGGCACCCGGGCCTCGGACGCGGGGAGGAGCACGGAATCCGCCCGGCGCGACCGGGTGGCAGGCCGGCGCGCGCGCGGGTAAGCTTCTCCCAGGCGTCCACCGGCGCCGGCAGGCCCGGTATCGGGCGGAGCTGACCCATGCGTTCTGCGACCCGCCGCAAGGCTCGGGTACACTCGGCACACGCGCACGACATCGAGTTGAAGTTGCGCGACGTGAGCCAATTCTTCAACTCGATGGACCCTTCTCCCTTCATCGAGAAGGACCTGGACGACGACGCCGAGGAGTTCATCGTGAGTTGGGCCCAGGAGTTTCCGCCCGACGCGCCGGTGCGGCTGCGCGTCCATCTGGAGCAGTGGCCGGCCCAGGATCCCACGGAGATGATCCGGCAGGCCGTGCACAACTACTTCGCCCAGCGCGCCCAATCCACGCAGTTGGAGTTCCACCGCTTGATGAAGCAGGGCCGGACGAGCCTCACGATCGGCGTGCTGTTCCTGATCACCTGCCTCGTCGCGATCAACGAACTGCGATCGAGCGCGGCCGGCACCTGGGCCGGCGTCGTGCGCGAGAGCCTGACGATCGCGGGATGGGTCGCCATGTGGCGGCCCATGCAGATCTATCTCTACGACTGGTGGCCGGTGCGGCGCCGGGGCCGTATCTACACGAAGTTGAGCCGCATGCCGGTGGACGTGGTCCAACCGGCGAGGAGCTGACGCCCAGGGCGGCGCCAATGCGGACGCCCGGCCGCCCCCCGCAGCGCGCCTATTCCGGTGGCGGTGGATTCGAATCCCGGACCGTTCCCTGATTCCAGTTCCAACTCACCCCGGGCTTCAGCTGGACGTAGAGCGCATTGTAGCTCCCCATTCGCGGATCGCTGACGTCCCAACAATTCACGTATTGAATGGAAGCGATGTCTCTCGCATCTACGGACTTCAGAAGGTCGGGCAGCGAGCGTCCCATCCGCTCGAGTTGGATGATCGGGCTTCCCGGAGTCCGGTGGGCGAGTGGCGGTACATACGTCCACACCCGCCGGCCGTTGATCCAGACATTCTTCACCACGGGGCAGTCCCGGCCACGATCCCCTCTCATGTCCGGGCGCAGCTTGTCGATCGCGTCCATCGCATTGTCGATGACGCGCGTACTGCGTGTGATGTCCTGCGCCGTCAGCAGGTAGGTGTTGCGCGGCGCGGAAGCGACGACGGCGGCCATATCGAGTGGGGCGCGCGTGAGTCGCGCGACCGTCGTGACATCGCCGTCAGGGCCGATGGTGACGTCCTGCGCCCCCGGCATGAATCCGAGCAGGTGCTCCGTGACGGCCAGCGCCGCGGTGTCGCCCATCTGCACGCGAAACGTGTGCGTGCCCGCACTATCCGTGAGGGCGGAGGCAACGATCGCGCCACGGTTGTCGCGAAGGTCGATCCGTGCGCCCACGAGCGGCAGCGAGTCGTCGCCGATCACGAGCACGCGGATCGCCGTAATGCCCGCCACGCGTTGACCCGTGGCGTGCCGGGCGGCGCCACCCAGGAGCGCGCCAACCGTGCCGGCAAGCAGAAGGCGCCGCCGGCCGGCGCCACGACTATTCCGCGCAGTTCCCATCAGCCGTTCGTCCTCCGCCAGGGCCGGCTCGTGAGTTGTATTCCCGATGTTTCCATGCGCGCCGGTAACGGCCACTCGCGCCGCCGCTGGAGCCCCGGCTATACAATCGGCCCCGCCTGATTCGTGTCAAGCACGGGGAGCCGAAACGCCGTCCCCCGCTCCGGGACGCGCCCGCCCCGCCCTACTCATCCGGAGCCCCGCGGGCATTGGCGTGTAGTAACATTCCGTTGCGCGCCCTCGACCAACCTTCATATTCGACCGTCATGCGTTGTCGTGGCTGGGTTGCCGTATCGTTCGTCGCCTGCGCGCGCCTGGCATTCGCGCAGCAGGCGCACGGGATCGTCCGGGACTCCCTGAGCCGTCAGCCGATACCGGGCGCCGTCGTATCCGCGCTCCAGGCCGACGGGGCGACGCTGGCCCGCGCGCTCTCCAACGAGGCCGGCGCCTACTCGTTGCCGCTGCCACCGGGGACCGCCCGCCTGCGCGTGGTCCGCATCGGATTCCACCCCGTCAATGCCCCTGCACCGGCCGACACCGCGTCGATGCACGAATTGAACTTCACGCTCGACCCGCTGCCCTCGCTCCTGGAAACGGTGACCGCGAACGAGGGAAAGGAGTGCCCGGGCCGCGGCGATCGCGACCAGGCGCTGGGGCTGTGGGAACAGGCGCGCGACGGGCTGCTGGCGTCGGTGGCGGCGCGCGACACCCGGCCCGGCGACATGGCGACGCTCTCCTCCCGGCGGGTGTACGCCGCCGACCGGTCGTCCCCGATCTGGCAGCAATTTCGCGCGGAGTCGGCGCGAACGTCGCGCCCGTACATCCCGATCGCGACGGCCGCCTACTTCGCGGAACATGGCTACCGATTGGAAGCCGGCGGCGTTTCGGAACTCGGGGCTCCGGACGTCGACGTGCTGCTCGACGACAGCTTCGCCGCCACGCACTGCTTCTCCATCTCCAAAGCCGACGCCGCCCATGCCGGCGAGATCGGCCTCGCCTTCGAACCGGCGCCGGGACGCGACGCCCTGGTGGACGTGCGCGGCGTGCTGTGGATCGACCGCGCGATGCCCGCGGTTCGGACGCTCGAATTCCGATACACCGGCCTCGCCCGGTGGCAGGCCAGCGCCGGCGCGGGCGGCACGATCTCGTTCGTCGCGATGCCCAACGGGGTCGTCTTCATCGACTCGTGGTCGATCACGTCGGCCGAATCGGCGCCGGCGGCCGTGGGGCCGGGGTGGCGTCCACGGATGGCGCCGCAGACCCGCCTGGAGGTTGCCGGCGGCGTGGTGACCGCAGCGCGGTGGCCCGACGGCAGCCACTGGGAGGTGCCCACCGCATCCGTGCATGGCTACGTCGAAGCGGTCCCCGACGTGGCCGTGGCGGGCGTTCGCGTGTGGCTCGGCGGCACGAGCGACACGACCACCACCGACTCCCTCGGTCGCTTTCGATTCGCCGGGTTGCTGCCCGGAACCTATGCCATCGAGGCCGCCGAACCGCCGCTCGCCGCCGCGGCCATCTCGCAGAACCCCGCCACCGACTCCGCGGTCGCGACGCTCCCCGACACGGCGCCGGCAGTGGTCCGCCTGCATCCGGCGACCACCGCGCTGCGCGAGCTGTGCGGCGATCCCAGCAGGCGGATGCCCGAGACGGTGCTGCTGGTGCGTGTGGTGGACGGCGACGGGTGGAACGTCGCGCGGGACAGCGTGGTCGCCACCTGGAACAAACCGTCGTCCGCGCTGCTCGGCATGTCGTTCCCGCACGAGGGACGATCCGAAGGGCTGACCGACGACGACGGCCGGGCGGCGATCTGCGACCCGCCGCGGGGCGAACCGGTGGGCATCGTGGTGGGACACGAACGCGCCCCGCAGGCCTCCACGACGGTCACGCTGCCCATGGCGAATCGCATTGCCCTCGTGGTGGTGCAGGTGGGGGCGCCGGGGTCGCGCTGACCGCTCACGTCAGTCTCCACCCTTGTCGCTCTGGAGTCCGCGAGCTACCGCGGCGCCCCCCTCACTCCACCGTCACGCTCTTCGCCAGATTCCGCGGCTGATCCACGTTCAGCCCCCGCTTCTCCGCGATGTAGTACGCCAGGAGCTGCAGCGGCACCACCGCCAGCACCGGGTACAACATGTCGATCGTCTCGGGAATCCGGATCTCGAAGTCGATCTTCCCCTCCAGACTCGGCTCGTCCCGGCTCGTGATCACGATCACCCGCCCGCCCCGCGCCTTCACCTCGCTGATGTTCGACACCACCTTCTCGAACACGCTGTCGTGCGGCGCGATGAACACCACCGGCATGTTCTCGTCGATCAGCGCGATCGGCCCGTGCTTCATCTCCGCCGCCGGATACCCCTCGGCGTGGATGTAGCTGATCTCCTTCAGCTTGAGCGCGCCCTCCAGCGCCACCGGGAAGTTGTAGCCGCGCCCCAGGTACAGAAAATTCGTCGCGTCGCGGAACCGCTCGGCGATCCGCTCGATCTCCCCCGCCCGCTCCAGAATGGACTGCACCTGCGCCGGCAGCGCCTCCATGGCCTGCGCGATCCCCCGCCCCGTCTCCACCGACAGGTTGCGCAGCCGCGCCAGCTTGAGCGTCAACAGCGCCAGCGCGATCACCTGGCTCGTGAACGCCTTGGTGCTCGCCACGCCGATCTCCGGACCCGGCGTGCAGGTAGATGCCCCCGTCGTCCTCCCGCGCGATGGTCGACCCCACCACGTTCACCAGCCCCAGCGTCTTCGCCCCGCGCCGCTTGGCCTCGCGCATCGCCGCCAGCGTGTCGGCCGTCTCCCCCGACTGCGAGATCACCACGCACAGCGTCCGGTCGTCCACGATCGGATTTCGATACCGGAACTCAGATGCGTACTCCACGTCCACCGGAATCCGGGCCAGATCCTCGATCATCAGCTTGCCGATCAGCGCCGCGTGCCAGCTCGTGCCGCACGCCGTGATGATGAGGTGCTCCAGCTCCAGCATCTCGGTCTTCGTCAGGTTCAACCCGCCCAGCTTGGAGAACCCCTCCTCGGTCACCAGCCGCCCGCGCATGCGTGTTCTCGATGGTCTGCGGCTGCTCGAAGATCTCCTTCAGCATGAAGTGCTCGAACCCGCCCTTCTCGATCTGGTCCAGATCCCAGTCGATCCGGTTCACGTCCTTCGCCACGTCGTTGGCGTCCAGATCGAACACGCGATACCCGTCGCGCGTCAGCACCGCCATCTCCCCGTCGTCCAGATACACGACCTGGCGCGTGTGCTGCAGAATGGCCGCCACGTCGCTCGCCACGTAATGCTCCCCCTCGCCCAGCCCGATCAGCAGCGGACTGCCGTTGCGCGCCGCCACGATCTTGTCCGGATCGCGGCTCGAGATCACCGCCATCCGTACGTGCCCTCGACCACGTCCAGCGCCTCCATCACCGCCGCCTCGAGGTTGCCGGTGAACGCCGCCTCGATCAGATGCGCCAACACCTCGGTGTCGGTGTCGGACTTGAACACGTGCCCGGCCTCGATCAGCCGCCTGCGCAGCACGCTGTAGTTCTCGATGATCCCGTTGTGCACCACGGCGATGGTACCGGTGCAGTCGCGCTGCGGATGCGCGTTCTTCTCGCTCGGCGCCCCGTGCGTGGCCCACCGCGTGTGCCCGATGCCGGTGGTGCCGCCGATGGGCCGCGTGGCCACGGTGCTCTCCAGCGCCGCGATCTTCCCCTTGGCCCGGCGCATGTCCACGCCGTCGTCGCCGAGCAGCGCCACCCCCGCCGAGTCGTAGCCGCGATACTCCATGCGCTTGAGCCCGTCGATCAGCATCGGCGTCGCCACCCGCGGCCCCACGTACCCCACGATTCCACACATATCGTTCACCCCGCTCCGTATTACCCGCCGAGCGCCTCCAACGGCGCCCGCGATTGCCTGATCAGCTCCCGCGCCGACGTCTCCGTGGGCGCCTCCGCGATGACCCGCACGACCGGCTCCGTGCCCGACGGACGCACGTGCACCCACCGGTTCGACCACGACAGCCGCAACCCGTCCTGCGTGTCCACCTCGGCGTCCGGAAACGCCGAACGCATGGCCGCGTACACCGCCTCCAGGCCGGCCCGCGGCCGGTCCAGCTTGTCCTTCACGATCACGTACCGCGGCAGCCCGGCCACGATCGCCGACAGCGGCGCGGCGTCCTCGAGCATGAGCTGCAGCACCAGCGCCGCCCCGACGGGCGCGTCCCGCCCCAGATGTACCTCGCTCAGAATCACCCCGCCATTCCCCTCCCCGCCCACCACCGCCTTCGCGTCGCGCATGGCCACGGCCACGTTCACCTCGCCCACCGGCGCGCGCAACAGCGTCGACCCGCCGGCCGTCGCGGCATCCTCCACCACGCGACTGGTGGAGAGATTCGTGACCACCGGACCCTTCCGGTGCCGCAACACCAGCCGCGTGGCCAGCGCCAGGGTATAGTCCTCGCCGATCGCCCGCCCTTCATTGGACACGAGCGCCAACCGGTCCACGTCGGGGTCCACCGCGAACCCCACGTCGGCACCGGTCTCCTGCACGAATCGTTCCAACTGGCCGAGGTTCTCGGGCACGGGCTCGGGCGAGCGCGGAAAGCGGCCGTCGGGCTCGCCGTCGATCACGCTCACCACGCACCCCAGCCGGTCGAGCAGCGCCGGCATGATCACCGACCCCGCGCCCCGGCAGCAGTCCAACGCCACCTTGAACCGGCGCCGCCGCAGCGCTTCCACGTCCACGTATGGAAGCGAAAGGACACACTCGATGTGTCGCAGAACGGCACGGTCGTCGCGCTCCACCGCGCCTAGCTCGTCCCACGTCACGTACGGCACGCCGTCGTCCGCGATCCGCCGCATCTCGGCGCCCTCGGCGGCTTCGAGAAACAGCCCCGTGGGTCCGATGAACTTGAGCGCGTTCCACTCGATGGGATTGTGGCTGGCCGAGAGCATGAGCCCGCCCGCCGCATGATGGTGCTCCACCGCCAGTTGACAGGTGGGCGTGGTGGTGAGCCCGACGTCCATCACCGTGCAGCCCACCGACTGCAGGGCCCCCACGGCCACGCGGTGGAACATCGGCCCCGACACGCGACTGTCGCGCCCCACCACGACGGTGCGCGACCGGCCGGCGCCCGCCGCCCAGGCGCCGAACGCCGCCGCGTAGCGCGCCACGACCTCCGGGGTGAGCGCCTCGCCCACCCGGCCGCGAATTCCCGACACGCTCACCATCAGGCCGTCGTGGCCCATGCACCCTCCGTCTGCCGGAGAGAAAGCTAGTCCCACGGGCGAAACGCGCCAAGCGAGCGGCCGCCAGTGCTTTACACCCTCTCCGCCGGGGCCTAACTTGACGCCGCCCGCCATGGACAACGGACCCAACGCTCAGCCGCCGGACAAACGCGGCACGATCCGGTTCCCCTTCCGGCTCAAGATGGCCGCGATCAGTGCCGCGGCCGTCGTGCTGACGCTGGGGGTGATCATGGCGCCCGTCTACGTGAGCACGCGGAGCCAGTTGGCCAAGGTGCACGGCGACCGGCTGCTCGGCATCGCCCGCGGCGCCACGCTCGTCGTCTCGGCGGACTCGCTGGACGCCGTCGCGGCCAGGGGGCAGGAGACGCCGGCCTTCCGCGACACGCGGTCGGCGCTGCTCCACGCCTGGATCGCGAACGGCGCCAGCGAGAGCGACCTGGTGAACGGCCTCGCCATCGTGCGCGCCGACGGCCGCGGCGGGTGGCGCGTGCTCGTGCACGCGTCGTGGCAGCCCGGCCAGCCGCAGTACGCGCACCCCTGGATCTCGCCGCCGGGGCTCGCCGACAGCATGGAGATCGGCCACCTCGGCTACACCGGCGTGTACGTGTCCGACGAGGGGTCGCTGCTCTCGGCCGAAGTGCCGGTGCAGCGCCCCGACGGGTCGATCGCCGGCTTCATCGTGGCCACGCTGCGGGCCGACCAGTTCCTGAGCGAGCTGCGCTGGCAGCTCCTGCGGTTCACGCCGTTCCCGCTGGTGGCGCTGCTCCTCGCCCTCGGCCTGTCGTACTGGGGCGCGGCGCGGCTCACCCGCGGGCTCGACGAGGTCACGCGCCACACCGACGCCGTGGCCACCGGCCAGCTGCGCCACGAACTCGATTACATCGCGTCGGACGAGATCGGCGCGATGGCCGAGTCGGTGCGGCGCATGACGGTGGGGCTGCGCACGCTGCTGCTCGAACTCGACATGGGCGCCAGCGAGGTCGCGGCCACGGCCGAGGAACTGGCCGCGAGCGCCGAGGAGATGACGGCCACCACCGACCAGGTTTCGGGGGCTGCCCGGGCTATCGCGCGGGCTACGGCCACCCAGACCAGCAACGTCAAGGCGGCCACCGCCGGTTCCACGCGGGTGGCCGACCGCGCGTTCACGGTGGCCGGCCACGCGCGCAACGCGCAGAACGCGTCGGACATCGTGGCCCGATCGGCGGCGCGCGGCGTCACCGCGGCCGGCCAGGCGCTGGAGAGCATGACGGCCATTGCCGCCGTCACCCACGACGCCGTGCCGGCGGTGGTGGAGCTGGGAGAGAAGTCGCAGCGCATCGGCAAGATCACCGACACCATCGCCGCCATCGCCAAGCAGACCAACCTGCTGGCGCTGAACGCGGCGATCGAGGCGGCGCGGGCGGGCGAGCACGGCAAGGGATTCGCCGTCGTAGCCGACGAGGTGCGCAAGCTCGCCAACCAGACGGCGCACGCGCTCGACAACATCCGCACGCTGGCCGCCGAGATCCGCAGCGCGGCCATCCGCACCGAGGAGCAGATCGCGCAGGTGACCGACCGCGTGGCGGTGGGCGAGGGCGTGATCCGGGCGTCGTCGGGCGCGCTGGCGCAGATCGGCAAGGAGATCGAAGCCAGCCGGAGCGCGGTCGATCTGATCGTCGCGTCCGCCGAGGCCCAGCGCGACGACGCCGCCGCGCTGGCCCGCGAGATCGAGGCGCTGCAGGAGGCGGCCGAGCAGAACGCGGCCACCGCCGAACAGGTGAGCGGCGTGGTGGAGCAGCAGACGGAGTCGATGAACGCCGTGGTGGAATCGAGCCAGCATCTGGCGTCGATCGCCGACCGGCTCAAGCAGTCCATGGCGCGTTTCAACCTGTGAGCGATCCGCTGTCCCTGCTGCCGCTGGCCGCCGCCGCGGGCGATGGCCGGCTCGGCGCGTATCCGGCGCCGCAGTTGGTGGCGGCCGGCCTCACGCTCCTGCAGCGGTGCGCGCCGCTGGTGCGCGCCCTGTCCGGCCGCCGTTCCGCCATTTTGCTGCCGGCCTGCCCGGCGTATCTCACGGCGCTGGCGGCCAGCGACGGGCGCGGCGCGGTGCTGATCAATCCGCTGGCGGCGCCGGCCGAGATTGCCCTGCAGTGCCGCGACGCGGGCGTGGGCGCGGTGTTCACCGTGGCCGCGCTGGCGCCCCGCGTGCCCGACGGCGTGCCGCTCGTGCTGCTCGACGACGCGCCGCGCGCGGCGCGGTTCGTGGGCGGCGGCGTCACCCGCGACGTGGACCTGGGGTCGCACCACGGGCTGGCGCTGGCGGGGGAGCGCGGGGCGGCCGGGCGCGACGAGGAGGCGGCCGTGGTCTACACCTCGGGCATGGCCGGCCGGGCGCTGGGGGCCGTGCTCTCCCACCGCAACCTGATCGCCAACGCCTGGAGCACCGTGGAGGCCGTGCGGCAGAGCGCCGGCGACCACGTGCTCGCCCTATTACCATTCTCTCATCTCTTCGGGCTCACCGTCACCGGCACGGGGCCGCTGTTCGCCGGCGCCCGCGTCACGCCGATGGAGCGGTTCCATCCGGCGCGGGCCGCCGAGCTGCTGGCCACGGCCGCCGTCACCGAGGTGGTGGGCGTGCCGGCCGTGTTCCAGGCCCTGCTCGCCGCCATCGAGCGCCGCGGGGCTGGCGTGGGCGACCTCCGCGTCTGCATCTGCGGCGGCGCCCCGCTGAGCCCCGATCTGCAGGACCGGTGGTTCGACGCCACGGGCGTGGAACTGCGCCAGGGCTACGGGCTCACCGAGGCGGCGCCGGTGTGCCTGTTCAACCCGATGGACCGCCCCAACGCGCGCGGCACGCTCGGCACGGCCTTCCCGGGGGTGGAGGTGTCGGTGCGCCGGCCGCTCGACGACAACGGCGCGGCCCTCACGCCGGCGCTGGAGCGCGGCGCGTCGGGCGAGATCTGCGTGTGCGGCGCCAACGTGTTCGCCGGCTACGTGAGCGGCGGCGAGGCCGGGCTGCAGGTGCGCGACGGCTGGCTGTACACCGGCGACCGCGGCACGATGAGCGCCGACGGCACGGTGACGTTCGACGGCGTGCGCAAGCCGATGTTCACGCGCAACGGCTTCAACATCTATCCCGAGGAGATCCGGCGGGCCGTGCTGGAGCTGGACGGCGTGCGCGCGGTTGCCGTGCGCGCCGTGCCCGAGCCGTCGCGCGAGTTCGACATCGCGCTCGAGGTCGCCGGCACCGTCGGCGCCGATGACGTCCGCCGCTGGTGCGAGACGCGGCTCAGCGCCTACAAGCAGCCGGTGTCGGTGACCGTCACCGGCCCCTGAGGGCCGCGCCGGCGCACACGCCGCCTACCGCGCGATGGGGGCCGACGCCGGCGTCGGCGTGGGCGACTTGGGCACCAGCGCCAGCTCCCCGGCGTCCACGGCGCGCACCACGGCTTCGACGATCTCGGGATCGAACTGGTCGCCCGCGTGCCGTTTCAGTTCGACCACGGCCCCGTCGAGCGTCAGCTCGGCGCCGCGGTACGGCCGGCCGCTGGTCATCGCGTCGATGGCATCGGCCGCCGCGGCGATGCGGGCTTCCAACGGAATCGCCCGTCCCTGGAGCTGGTCGGGGATGCCCCGCCCGTCCATGCGCTCGTGGTGGGAGCGCACGATGTTCAGCGCGATCGGCGCGTCGCCGAGCAGCGGCGCCAGGATCCGCCACCCCACCACGGGGTGGATCATGATGTGGTCGTATTCCTCCGGGGTCAGCTTGCCCGGCTTGTTGAGCACCTCTTCGCGCACGCCGATCTTGCCCAGGTCGTGCACGTGCCCGCCCAGCTCGATCTGCCAGATCATCTCGTCGTCGAGCTTGAGCGCGCGCGCGATGACGCTCGCGTAGCGGCTCACCCGGATGGAATGGCCCCGCGTGTACGGGTCCTTCACCTCCAGCGCTTCGGCCAGCGACTGGATGCCGCGGAGGAACAGCTCCTCCAGCCGCCGCGCCTGCGCCTGCACGCGCTCCTCCAGCCGCTCCTGATAGTCGCGGTTCTCGAGAATCAGCCGGCGGCGCTCCAGCGCCTGCGTCACCCGCGCCCGGACCTCCTCCAGATGGAACGGCTTGGTGAGGTAGTCCATGGCCCCGATCGCCAGGCACTTCACCGCCACTTCCACGTCGGCCACGGCGGTGAGCATGATCACCGCCGTGTCGGGGTACCGCGAGCGGATCTCGCGCAGCAGCTCGATGCCGTCCACCTGCGGCATACGCAGATCGGAGATCACCAGCGTGACGCGGTGGTTCTCGAGAAAGGCCAGGGCGTCGCGCCCGTTCGCCGCTTCATGGCACGCGAACCCGTCGCCGCGCATCAGGTGCAGCAGCACCTGCCGCAGGGGCGCTTCGTCGTCCACGATCAGGCACGAGGCCTGTCCGATCTTCTCCATGCCCGCTCCGGCCGCCGGTGCCCGTGCTCGCCGGGCCCCCGTGCGACGGTTATGTTTCCACTGTCTCCCACCCACCGAGATACGGCATGACGCGCGTTTACGACGACGACCTCGGCGCCGGCTTCGCGACCCGCGCGGTCCACGCGGGCCAGCGCCCGGAACCCCTGGCGGGCGCCATCATGACGCCCGTCTACCTGACCTCCACGTACGTGCAGGACGCCCTGGGGGAGAATAAGGGCTACGAGTACGCGCGTGGCAAGAACCCCACCCGCGAGGCCCTGGAGCGCAACGTGGCCGCGCTCGAAGGCGCCCGGCACGGGTTCGCGTTCGCCAGCGGCATGGGATGCGTCGATTCCATCATGAAACTGTTCCGCGCCGGCGACCATATTATCTGCGGCGAGAACGTCTACGGCGGCACCTTCCGCCTGTTCGACAAGATCCTCCAGCACATGGGCCTGCGGTTCAGCTACGTCGACACGCGCGATCCGCAGCGCGTGGCCGACGCCCTCACGCCGGCCACCCGCGCGATCGTGATCGAGACGCCCACCAATCCGCTCATGCGCCTCACCGACCTGGCGGCCGTGTCGGCGGTGGCCCGCAAGGGCGGCGCCCTGCTCATCGTGGACAATACCTTCGCGTCGCCGTTCTTCCAGCAGCCCTTCCAGTACGGCGCCGACATCGTGTTCCACTCCACCACCAAGTACCTCAACGGCCACAGCGACATGGTAGGCGGTATCGCCCTCGTGAACGACGACGGGCTGGCCGACCGGCTCACCTTCATCCAGAACGCCGCCGGCGCCGTGCCGGGTCCGTTCGACTCCTGGCTCGCCCTGCGCGGCACCAAGACGCTGCACCTGCGCATGCCGCGCCACGACGCCAACGGGCGCGCCGTCGCCAACTGGCTCGCGGAACGCCTGGGCCCCGAGCAGGTCAACTACATCGGCCTCTCCACGCACCCGCAACACGAACTGGCCAAGCGCCAGATGACCGGCTTCGGCGGCATGATGAGCGTGGAACTGGGCACCCGGCAGCGCGCCGCCCACCTGCTCGGCCGCGTCCGCGTGTTCTCCCTGGCCGAGTCGCTGGGCGGCGTGGAATCGCTCATCAGCCACCCCGCGACGATGACCCACGCCTCCGTGGAGCCCGACCGGCGGGCCGCGCTCGGCATCACCGACGGCCTGGTGCGCCTCTCGTGCGGCGTGGAAGACATCGGCGACCTGCTCGCCGACCTCGACCGGGCGTTCGCGGGCATGCCCGAGCTGGCACGGCGCGACGGCGGCGGCGGCGCCCGCACCGCCAAGGCCGCGGCGGCGACACCGGCGTGACCCCGCCTCCGTAGGGACCCGAGACGTTGCTCACGAGGGGGCGGCCGGCTCGCCCCCTCCCTCGGCATCCCTTCTTCCGCGCCCTCCTATGCCACGCATCACGCTCACGCAGATCTCCTCGCGCTCCTGGGAACACCCGGCCGACCGCGCGGCGCTCAACACGCTGCGCGCCATCCCCGGATTCGACGAAGTGGTGCGCAAGGTCGCCGCATTCTTCGGCGAACGCGGCGTCCGCCAGCTCTTCCTGGCCAACGCCGTCCGGGTGTCCGAACACCAGCGGCCCAAACTCAACGCGCTGTACGCCGAGGTGCTCGAAACGCTCGACTGGCCCACGCGGCCGCAGCTCTACGTGACCCAGACGCCGTTCGTCAACGCCGGCGCCGTGGGCTTCGACGATCCGTTCATCGTCATGAACTCGGCCACGCTCGCCATGCTCGATGAAGAGGAGCAGCGGTTCATCCTCGCCCACGAGCTGGGCCACATCATGAGCGGGCATACCACCTACCGCACGATCGCCATCATCATTCTCACGGTGGGCATCAGCAATCTGCCCTTCCTGGCGGGCGTGGCCCTGCTCCCCTTCCAGCTCGCGCTGCTGGAGTGGTACCGCAAGAGCGAACTGTCGTCCGACCGCGCGGGGCTGCTCGGCACGCAGGACCTGAACGTGGTGATGGGCGGCTTCATGAAGCTGGCCGGCGGCAGCGCGCCCGCGGGCGACGAGGCCAGCCTGGAGGAGTTCATGCGCCAGGCCGAGGAGTACGAGACCGGCGGCAATGCCTGGGACACCGTGTTCAAGGTGCTCAACACGGCCTTCCGCGACCATCCATTCAACACCGTGCGCGCCTCGGAGCTGCTCAAGTGGCACCGGAGCGGCCAGTACGACGCAATCGTCGCCGGCACCTACCAGCGCCGCGGCGACGGCGACCGCCCGCTGAGCGACGACTACGCGGACGCCGCCGGCTACTACGGCGACCAGACGCGGTCCACGTTCCAGCAGGTGGGCGATCTGGTGAACCGCGCCAAGTCGGCGTTCGAAGAGGCCTGGCGCGGTTCTCCAAAATGACGGTGCTGCTGGTCGGGGGCGGGGGGCGCGAACACGCGCTCGCCTGGAAGCTCAACCAGGACGACCCGTCACTGGCCATCATCGCGGCGCCCGGCAACCCGGGCATCGCCCAGCTCGCCGAGTGCGTGCGCGTGGCCGCCACCGACGTCGAACGCCTGCTCGAACTGGCGCTCGAACGGCGCGTGGACCTCGCCGTGATCGGCCCCGAAGCGCCGCTCGCCGAGGGCATCGTGGACCGGTTCCGCGAAGCGGGCGTGCCCGCGTTCGGCCCCACGCGGGCCGCCGCCGAGATCGAGACGTCCAAGGCGTTCGCCAAGCAGCTGATGCTCGACGCCGGCGTGCCCACGGCCCGCGCCCGCGTGTTCGAGACGGCGCTCGAAGCCAAGGAGTGCGCGCGCGCGTACGGCGCCCCGGTGGTGATCAAGGCCTCGGGCCTGGCCGCCGGCAAGGGCGTGGTCGTGTGCACGACGATCGCCGAGGCCGACGCCGCCATCGAATCGATGCTCGTCGGCCACGCGTTCGGCGCGAGCGGCCGCCAGGTGCTGGTGGAGGAATTCATGGCGGGCGAGGAGCTGAGCGTGTTCGCCCTCACCGACGGCGAGCGCGTGCTCTCCCTGGTGCCCGCCCAGGACCACAAGCGCCTGCTGGCCGGCGACCGCGGCCCCAACACCGGCGGCATGGGCGCCTACGCGCCGGCCACGCTCGGCGCCCCGGGCGGGGATTATAGTATAATGCTAATGGACGTGGAAGCGCGGATCCTGCGCCCCACGCTCGCCGCGATGCGCGAACGCGGGCGGCCGTTCACGGGCCTGCTCTACGCCGGGCTCATGATCACCGACGACGGCCCCCGGGTGGTGGAGTTCAACTGCCGCTTCGGCGACCCCGAGACCCAGGCCGTGCTCCCCATCGCCCAGCTCACCCCGTCGCTGTTCGACGTCATGCGCGCGGTGGCCCGCGGCGACGGCCTGCCCGCCGGCGCCCGCTGCCGCCCCACGGGCCACGCCGTGACCACCGTGCTCGCCGCCGCCGGATACCCCGACCATCCCCGGCGCGGCGACGCGATCGCGCTCCCCGCCCCGCGCCCCGACGCCATCGTCTTCCACGCGGGTACGGCCCGCGACGACCAGGGCCGCCTGGTCACCGACGGCGGGCGCGTGCTGGCCGTGACGGGACTGGGCGCCACCTTCGACGCGGCCCGGCGCGCGAGCGCCGCGGCGGCCGCGCAGGTGGCCTTCGCCGGCAAGCAGTATCGCGACGACATCGGATGGCGCGAGCGCGCCCGCGGTGCCTGAACTCCCCGAAACCGAAACGATCGCGCGCGACCTCGAGCGCCGGGTGGCCGGCGCCCGAATCGTGCAGGTGGCCGTGCCCAAGCCCGACGTCCTGCGCGACGTGGGGGCCATCGCCCTGCGGCGCCGGATCACCGGCGCCACGATCGTCCACTGCTGGCGCCGCGCCAAGCTGGTCGTGCTCGACCTCTCCACCGGCGACCGCCTGGTGGTGCAGCCGCGGTTCACCGGCGCCCTGCTGCTCGACACCGGCCAACTCGACGAGCGCGAGCGCGCGTACGCCACCGTGCGCCTCGCCCTCGCCGACGGCCGCACGCTGCTCTACCGGGACATCCGCCGCCTGGGCACAGTGGCGCTCATGGCGCCGGACCGGTTCGCGCGGTATTCGGCCGGCCTCGGCGCGGAGCCCCTTGACCCGGCGTTCGGCGCGGGTGAACTATCGGGAATTCTTCGGGGCAGTGGCCAGGCGGTGAAGAAGGTGCTCATGGACCAGCGGCGGATCGCCGGTGTCGGCAACATCTACGCGAACGAGGCGCTCTGGCGCGCCGGGCTCGACCCGTCGCGCGCCGCGCGCGCGGTCACGCCCGCCGAGGCGCGCGCGCTCCATGGCGCGCTCACCGCCGTGCTGCGCGAGTCGATCGCCGCGCGCGGCACCAGCTTCCGCGACTATCGCGACGCCCAGGGCGAGGCCGGCGCGTTCGCCGCGCAGTTGGCCGTGTACGGACGGGCCGGCCAACCCTGCCCCCGCTGCGGCGCCCGCCTGGCCGGCACGCACGCAATCGACGGACGGAGCACGGTGCTATGTGCGCGCTGCCAGCACTAGCCCTCGTCCCGCGGCGCACCCCGCCCGCCCAGTTGCGCGCCATGCGCGACCACGTGCGCGCCGGCGCCGCCGACCGGCCCGGCATCTACCGCATGATCGCGGCCGACGGCGAGGTGGTGTACGTGGGCAAGTCCAAGCGGCTGCGCACGCGGCTGCTGAGCTACTTCCGGGCGTCGTTCCCCGCCGAGAAGGGGGCGCGGATCGTGCGCGAGGCGTCGGCGATCGAGTGGGAATACGTGCCGAGCGAGTTCGCCGCGCTGCTGGCCGAGATGCGGGCCATCAAGCGCCACCGGCCGCGGTTGAACGTGGCCATGAAGCGCGACGCGCGGCACTTCGCGTTCATCAAGCTCACCGGCGGGGCGGCGCCCAAGCTGCTCGCCGTGCGCGGACCCAGCGGCGACGACAGCGCCATCTACTACGGCCCCTTCCACGGCGCGCGCCAGCTCCAGGAGTCGCTGCGCGAACTGAGCGACGCGCTCGGCCTGCGCGACTGCCGGCTTACGCAGCGCGTGGTGTACGCCGACCAAGAGGAGCTGTTCGGGGCGCTTTCGCGTACGCCGGGGTGCATCCGCCTCGAGATCGGCCGCTGCCTGGGTCCGTGCGCCGGCGCCTGCACCGCGTCGGCGTACGGGGAGCGCGTGCGCATGGCGCGGGCTTTCCTCGACGGCGAGAGCGACGGCCCGCTGGCCGCGTTGCGCGCCGACATGGAGGGCAGCGCGGAGCGTCTGGAGTTCGAACGGGCCGCGTCGCTGCGCGACAAGCTCGGCCGGCTCGAGGCGTTGCGCGAACAGTTCGCGCGGCTGCGGTTCGCGGTCGAATCGCTGTCGTTCGCGTACCCGGTGCCCGGGTTCGACGGGGACGATCGCGTGTACCTCATTCGGCGCGGGCGCGTGCGCGGGGAGCGGCCGGCGCCCCGCACGCGCGCCGAGCGCCGCGCGCTCGCGGCGCACGCGGCGGAGGTGTTCGGCGCCGCCGACCCGGCGGGGGCGCGGGTGCCGACGCACGAGATCGACGAGCTCATGCTGCTGTCGAGCTGGTTCCGCGCGCACCCCGACGAGCTGGCGCGGGCGCGGCGTCCGTAGTCGCCCGACAGCGGCGGACATTCCCGCACAGGGTGCGGGGGAGCTTCCGGACAGGGCCACCCCCGAACGCCGACAGACGGCCCGACCCCCCTCTTCTATTTTTTGCGCACCGAGGAGGAAGGGATGCTCAAGGTCCGCGAGATCATGACCGCCGACCCGATCACACTGGGGCCCGATCTGACCCTGCGAGAGGCCGCCGAGCGCCTGGCCGGTCCGCACATTTCCGGAGCGCCGGTGGTGAGTGGCGACGCCGTGCTCGGCGTGCTCTCGCTGTCGGACATCGTGGAGTTCATGGCGAACACTCCGGGCGTGCCGGCCGACGAGGAGGCGCGCGACATCGAGGGCGACGACGACGGCTCGGAAGCCACCGCCGCGTTCTACTCCGATGCCGTGGCCGGCGACATGGCCGACATCGTGGAGCGGATGCGCAACGTGGATCGGCGCGACTGGGACGTGCTCTCCGAGCACACGGTGAACGAGGCGATGACGCACGTCGTGTTCTCGATTCCTCCCGATGCGACCGTGGAGTCGGCGGCCGAGTTCATGGCGCGCGGCGAGATTCACCGCCTGCTGGTGCTCGACGCCGGCCGCCTGGTCGGGATCGTCAGCGCGCTGGACATCGCGGCGGCGGTGGCCGATCACCGCCTCACCAGGCGCACGTACGTGTTCGCGCCGCACTCCGGGTCGTTCGCGCCGGGGCGCCCATGACCCGCGGGCGTCGGCCGGCCGGGCCGCCGATCGCGACCCGGCCTGCTCACCCCACGCAGTAGCAGGCAGGAGGTATCCATGCCGGACATTCAAGTCACCCGTACCGCGCCCTCGCGGCTGCCCTTCGTGTCGACGATCACCCGCGATCTGGACGACATGCAGAACCGGCTCCGCCGGGCGTTCAACCTGCCCTCGTACGAGCCGCTCGTGCCGTCGTTCGTCCAGCCGCTGGGCTGGAACCCCGCGGTCGAGATCTCCGAGACGCCGGACGAGTTCTCGGTCGCCGCGGAGCTGCCCGGGCTGGCCGCCAAGGACGTGAGCGCCGAGTTCGAGGACGGCGTGCTCACGATCAAGGGCGAGAAGGCCGAGACGAAGACCGAGAAGGACAAGAAGTACTACGTCTGGGAGCGGAGCTACGGCTCGTTCGAGCGCACCTTCTCGTTCCCGACGTCGGTGGATCAGGACAAGATCAAGGCGTCGTTCGAGAACGGCGTGCTGACGGTCGTCATGCCGAAGACCAAGGAAGCCAAGGTCACGGGCAAGAAGATCGCCATCGCGGCCAAGTGACGGTGGTCGAATTCAGGTGGTGAGGGGGACGTGGTCGATGCTGACGGCGTGACCTGAGAGTCGCATGCGGGCGACGCTCGGCGCGAGCTCGAACCTCCGCGGCCCGGCAGACCCTGGATTCACCACCCACCGCCCGTCAGCTCGCACGAGCAGCGGGCGGTGCGTGTGTCCGTACACGATCACGTCGGCGTCGTAGGCGGCCAGCAGCGCCTCGGGCGTGGGGCTGCCCAGCTCGTGCCCGTGGCTCACGTGCACCCGCACGCCGTCGAACACCTCGGTGCGCTCGGCCGGCAGCCGCGGGTCGTCCGTCCGATCCGTATTTCCATATACGGCGCGCACGGGCGCGATCGCCGCCAGTGCCTCGAGCACCCCCTCGCCCACGTCGCCCGCGTGCAGGATCACCGCCACGCCGTCCAGCGCGCGGCACAGCTCGGGGCGCACCAGGCCGTGCGTGTCGGCGATCAGCCCGATGAACCGCTCGCCCCCCGTCACCGCGTGCGCCGCGATCGCCCGGGCGGCGCCTCGCCCCGCCACCGGGCGACCAGATCGTGCGGCACGCCGAGATGGTCGAGCACCCGCGCCACGACGAAGTCCACCAGGTCGTCCACCGAGCGCGGCCGGTGGTAAAACCCGGGCGCCGCCGGCAGCACCACCGCGCCGGCGCGCGTAAGCCGCAGCATGTTCTCCAGATGGATGGCGCTGAGCGGCGTCTCGCGGGTGACGAGCACCAGCGGCCGCCGCTCCTTGAGCGCCACGTCCGCCGATCGCTCCACCAGCGACCGCGACGCGCCCACGCTCACCGCCGACAGCGTGCCCATGGAACAGGGGCAGATCACCATCCCGGCGTTGAGCGCCGAGCCCGACGCCGGCGCCGCCCCGCGATCGGCGTCGTCGTACAGCGTCACCCAGCGATCCCACCCCTTGGCGCCGATCGCCCCGCGCAGGTCGTCCACGCTCCCCAGGTCCGTCTCGGTGCGCAGCAGCCGCAGCCCGTGGCTCGACACGATGAGCTGCACCGGCCGGCGCGCCGCCACCAGCCGCTCCAGCAGCCGCACGGCGTACGGCGCCCCCGACGCGCCGGTGATGGCGAACACGATCGGACGCGCGGCCGGCACGGTCAGCGCCCCCCGCCACGGCCCGCGGCCATCTCCAGCATCGGCCGCATGCGCTCCACGAGCACGAAGAAGCAGAACGCCAGGCTCAACATCCCGTTCATGGAGAAGAAGGCCGCGTCGAGCTTGGACAGGTCGCCCGGCCGCACCAGCGAGTGTTCGTACGCCAGGATGGCCGCCGCCAGCGCCACCCCCGCCCAGTAGAACCCGCCGGCGTGCGTGGCCAGCCCCACCGCGGCCAGGGCGCCGATCGTCACCACGTGCAGCACGTGCGCGATCTCGATCGCCCGCCGCTCGCCCATCCGCGCCGGCAACGAGTGGAGCGCGTTGGCCCGGTCGAAGTCGGCGTCGGCCAGCGAGTAGAACACGTCGAACCCGCCCACCCACGTCATCACCGCCACGGCCAGCGCCACGAGCATCCACCAGGGCCGGCTCCACTGGCCGCTCACCGCCAGGTAGCCGCCCACCGGCGCGATCGCCGTGCCGGCCCCCAGCACCAGATGCGCCCACTGCGTGAACCGCTTGGTGTGGCTGTAGAAGAACACCCAGGCCAGCGCCACCGGCGACAGCGCCAGGCACAGCGGGTTGAGCCGCGAGGCGGCGAACACGAACAGCGCCGACGCGACGGCCACCGACCCCCACGCCTCGGCCACGCTCAGCCGCCCCTGCGGAATCTCGCGCATCGCCGTGCGCGGATTGCGGGCGTCGATGTCGCGGTCGGCGATGCGGTTGAACGCCATCGCGGCGAACCGCGCCGCCGTGAACGCCACCACCACCCACAGCACCGGCGCCAGCGTGAGCGAGCGCCGGTACGAGGCCAGGATCACGCCCACCATGGCGAACGGCAGCGCGAACACGGTGTGCGGCAGCTTCACCAGGTTCACGTAGGCCAGCCACCGCGACCCGCGGTCGGCGAACGTCTGCCCCTCGCGCGCGCTCATCGGCGCGGCAGCCCGAGCGCGGCCCAGCGGGCGTCCACCGCGCGCTTCGTCCCGGCGTCCATCGCGATCACCCGGGGCCAGTCGCGCGTGCACCCCTCCTCGGGCAGCTTGCGCGTGCCGTCCAGCCCCATCTTGGATCCGTAGGTGAAGGTGCGGCTGGCGTGGTCGAGCACGTCCACCGGCCCCATCGTGAACCGCGCGTCGCGCTCGGGATCGAGATGGTTGAGCGCCACCCACCAGGCCTCCTTCGGGTCGCGCACGTTCACCCACTTGTCCACCACCACCAGCACCTTGGCCAGCGACATCAGCCCCTGCCCCCACAGCGCGTTCATCACCTTCTGCGCCTGGCCGGGATACTGCTTGTCGATCGAGACGAAGACGAGATTATGAAAGATGCCCTCGGCCGGCATGTGGTAGTCCACGAGTTCCGGCACGGTGAGCTTGAGCAGCGGCAGGAAGATGCGCTCGGTGGCGTGGCCCAGGTAGTAATCCTCCATCGGCGGGCGGCCGACGATCGTGGCCGGACAGATCGGGTGCCGCCGCATCGTCACCGCCGTCACGTGCACCTGCGGGTACAGATCGGCCAGCGAGTAGAACCCCGTGTGGTCGCCGAACGGCCCCTCGGTGACCAGCGGTTCGCCCGGGTCGATGTACCCCTCGATCACGAAGTCGGCCTCCGCCGGCACTTCGAGGTCGCAGGTCAGCGCCTGCACGAGCTCGACGTGCGCCCGCCGCAGGAACCCGGCGAACAGGAACTCGTCCACCGTCGGCGGCAGCGGCGCGCTCGCCGAGTACATCGAGGCCGGATCGCCCCCGAGCGCGATGCACACCGGCATCCGCTCCCCGCGCGCGGCCATCGCCCGCCAGTGGGCCGCGCCCACCTTGTGCCGCTGCCAGTGCATGGCCAGCGTGGCCCGGCCCGTCTGCATCACGCGGTACATGCCCACGTTGCGGATGCCGCGCGCGGGGTCGCGCGTGATCACCATTGGAAACGTAATATAGGCCCCGCCGTCCTCGGGCCAGCACTTGAGCAGCGGCAGCCGGTCGAGATCCACCTCGCCGCCGCGCCACACCACCTCGTGGCACGGCGCGCCGCCGCCCCGCGTACGCGGCGGGAACTTGGCCAGCTCGAGCAGCCGCGGCACGAGCGACAGCTTGGCCACCAGCCCCTCGGGCACCTTCATCGCCAGCAGCTCGGTGATCCGCGCGCCGATCGCGTCGAGATCGGTTACGCCCAGCGCCATCGCCATGCGGCGCGCCGACCCGAACAGGTTGATCCCCACCGGATACGCCGATGGCGTGCCGTCGCGCAGCACCGGATGCTCGAACAGCAGCGCCGGCCCGCCACCGGGCAGCTTCATCGCCCGGTCGGCGAGCTCGCTCAACTCGAGCTCCACCGACACCGGCGGCGCCACGCGCACCAGCTCGCCGGCCCGGTCCAGCGCCTCCACGAAGCCGGCCAGCGAGTCGAGCGTCATGCGGCCGCCGGCCGCGATCCGGCCTTCTCGCCCACGTGCAGCGCCGCGACGCCCAACGTCAACGGCCGCCAGCGCACGCCCGCGAACCCGGCCCCCTCCATCCGCTCGGCCAACGCCCGCCCCGAGGGAAAGTGGGCCACGGACTGCGGCAGATAGCGGTACGCCGTCCGGTGGCCGCTCACCACCCGGCCCACCAAGGGCAGCACGTGGTGGAAGTAGGCGTGGTACCCGGCGCGCACGACCGCCGACGGCGGAGTGGAGAACTCCAGGATCACGAACCGGCCGCCGGGCTCCAGCACGCGCAGCACCTCGCGCAGTCCGGCGTTGAGATCGGCCAGGTTGCGGATCCCGAACGCCACGATCGCGCCCGCCATGGCGCCGGCCGCGAACGGCAGCGCGAGCGCGTCGGCGGCCACCGGCCGCACGCGATCGGCCGGCGACTTGCCGGCGCCCTCGCGCAGCATCGGCTCGGCGAAATCGGCGCCCACCACGGTGCCGCGAAATCCGGGCGCGCGCACCAACTGCGCGGCCACGTCCAGCGTGCCGGCGCACAGATCGAGGTAGCGGCCGTCCGGCCGCCGCGTCCACTCGAGCGCGGCGATCGCCCGCCGCCGCCAGCTCCGGTCGACGTTGAAGCTCAGCACGCGGTTGAGCAGATCGTAGCGCGGCGCGATCTCCGAGAAGATGCGCCGCACGTAGGCGCGCTTCTCGTCGCCCCACGCGGCGGCCGACTCCGCCTCCGCCGCTTCCAGATGGTTCACGGGCATCCCGGAAACTTCGCCGGCCGCCCCAGCCGCGGCAAGCGAACCGCTGGCTCGGGCGCACCCGCCCGCGTAGCTTCCCCCGGGACGCCGCGCGCCGCGTGTTTCGCTCGGCCCGCGCACCCGCTCGATGCCCCCAGCTCTCGACCTCGCCAACCTCCCGGACGCCGACGTCGTCGCGCTCGCCCAGCGAGGGCGCGAAGCCGCGTACCGCGAACTCATCAAGCGCTACGAGCGGCCCGTCTTCTCGCTCGTCTTCCGCATGGTGCGCAACCGCGAGCTGGCCGAGGACCTGACCCAGGACACGTTCATCAAGGTCCTCCAGCACGTGGATCGCTACCGGCCGGAATTTAAGTTCTCGAGCTGGCTGTTCAAGATCGCCAACAACGTCGCCATCGATCACCTGCGTCGCCGGCAGCTCGACACGGTGAGCATGGACGGCTCCCCCCACGCGCTCACCAGCGACGCCGTGGAAGCCACGTCGTTCGACGTCTCGGCGCACGACGAATCGGCGCTCGACCAGCTCGAGGCGCGGGAGCTGGGTTCGGCCATCGAAGCCGCCATCGCCCAGCTCCGCCCCGAGTATCGGTCCTGCATCCTGCTCCGCCACGTCGAGGACAAGTCCTACGAGGAGATCGCCGCCACGCTCGACCTCCCCCTCGGTACCGTCAAGACCTACATCCACCGCGCCCGCCACGAACTGCGGGGGCTCCTGGAGCACCTCAAACAGTGACCCCGCGCACCCGGTCCGCCTTCGATTCCCCTGAAACCGGCGCTCCCCGCCGGCCGTAGAACACCCTGGAGGCCTTGTGAACCACCGGCACCTGCTCCCGGAAGAATTCGACCTGCTGCTCGACGACGAAGTCGGGTTCGGCGTCGCCCCGCTGCGCGAACACGCGCGGGGGTGCGAGCAGTGCCGTGCCCAGCTCGAAGACGCGCGACTCATCGCCGCCGCGCTCGAGGAGCTTCCCCTGTTCGCCCCCTCCTACGCGCTCGCCGACCGGGTGATGAGCCGGGTGCCCGTGTTCGTCCCCTGGCACGTGTCGGCGGTGGAAACGGCGGCCCGCCTCCTGCCCCGGTCGCGCCCCAGCCGCCTCGCGATGGCCGGCCTCCTCGCCGCCGTGGGCGCCTCCCTGACCGGCGCCGCCCTCTGGCTGGCCTCGCGCGGCGACCTGGTCACCCTGGCCGCCGACGTGGCCGGCGACCGGCTGCGGGGCGCCGTCGTCCAGGGCGTGGAGGGCGGCATGGTCACGCTGTTCGGACCGGCGGCCATGGACGCCCTTCAGAAGGGCGGGTTGCTCGGGCTCGGGGCCATCGCCGCAGGGTTCCTGGCCGCCGCCGCAGTGTCCGCGTGGGGACTCCGCGCCATCGCCTCCGCCGCCCGCCGGAGGGCCTAGCCATGCGGGTCCTCTCGACGTGCCTCGCGCTGGCCGCCCTGGCGGCCGCCGCGCCCGCCGGGGCGCAGGCCCGCAACGCTGCTCCGGCGGCGCCGAGCGCCGCCCCACCGCAGATGGACGCCGGACTGCGCACCGAGATCGGCCGCATCGCGCAGTCCACGGGGCTGCTCCACGTCCCGCCGGCCGACAGCTTCGCCCTGGGCGGCCGCACGATCGCCGCCGGCACCACGGTGGCCGGCGCGGTGGGCGCCGCCAACGGCCCACTGGCGATTAGCGGACGCGTAAACGGCGACGCCATCGCCCTGCACGGCGACGTGATCGTCCTCGCCGGTGGCGTGGTGACCGGCGACGCGGTGGCGATCGGCGGACACGTGCGGCTCCAAGGCGGCACCGTGTACGGCGAGATGCGCTCGCTCAGCGACCTCGCCGGCCCCACCGCCGCCGCCGGGACCAGCGCCGCACCGCCGCCCCCGCTCACCACCGCCGGCGCCATGAAGCTGGTGGTCGCCTGGTTCGCCGTGCTGGCCGTCATCGGCATCGGCGTGCTGCTGTTCGCCGAACACAACCTCGACGGGGTGGTCGCCGTCCTCGAACGCCAACTGCCCCGCGCCTTCTGGGTGGGGCTGCTCGCCGAATTGGGCATGGTTCCGCTGCTCCTGCTGCTGGTCGTGCCGCCCTCGCGATCACCGTGATCGGCATCCTGCTCATTCCCTTCGCCATCGTCGCCTACGTGATCGCCACGGCCGGCCTCCTCGCCCTCGGCTTCCTGGCCGTCGCCCGGTTCACCGGGCGCGGGCTGTTCCGCGCCGATCCGGACGCCAGCGAACGCGAGGTGACCGTGCGCGCCATGTTCACCGGACTGGTGGTCTACCTCGGGCTCTGGTTCGTGGTCGCCGCGCTCACCTGGATGCCCGCGGCGCAGCCCGTGCTGCGCGCCGTGGCGGTGGCGGTCACCTGGGTGGCGCTCACCGCCGGACTCGGCGCCACGGTGCTGTCGCGGGCCGGCACGCAGCACGAACATGCCGCCACGGCCGCGCCGGCCGGCGGCGGGGGATCGGAAGCGCTGGCCTGGCAAACGCCCACGCCCGTGGCCGGCGTCGCGGCCGCCCGGCGGCCGGCCGCGCCCGCCGCGCCCGCCGCGCCGATTGGCGGCGGGGGCGCGAGCGGGACCGGGGGCGGGAGGCGCCCATGAAGCGCGCGCTGCTCATCCCGGCGGCAATCGCCGCGCTGGGCGTGCCGGCGCTGGCCGGCGCCCAGAGCTGGCGGACGCTGGACGTCTCGCGGCAACTCCGCGACTCCGCCGCGCTGCGCGTGCACGTGCAGTACGGCGCCGGCCGGTTCGCGCTCCGCGCCGCCACCCAGCCCGTGCTGTATGCCATGCACCTGCGCTACGACGAGGACCGCACCACGCCGTTGCACGCGTTCGACGCGGCCAACGGCACGCTCGACATCGGGGTTCAGGATGCCTCGGTGCGCTGGAGCGACCGGCATACGAACGACGACAACAAGGCCCAGATGACGCTGGCGCTGGCGCCCGCGGTGCCCATCGACCTCTCGCTGTCGCTGGGCGCCACCGATGCCGACGTCGACCTCGGCGGCCTCACGCTGCGGGGGCTGCACATGGAGTCGGGGGCGGCCGCGGCCACGGTGGACTTCAGCGCGCCCAACCCGGGCCGGATCGGCACGGCGACGATCGACGTGGGCGCGGCCGACTTCACGGCGCGCAATCTCGCCAACGCGAACGCGGCGTCGCTCATCGTCAAGGGCGGCGTGGGGTCGGTGGATCTCGGCTTCGGCGGCGCGTGGTCGGGCGATCTCGACGCCAGCGTGCAGGTGACGCTGGGCAAGGTCACGCTCCACGTGCCGCGCGACGTGGGCGTGGAACTCATCGTGCAGCGCTTCCTCGCCTCGTTCGACAACGGCGGGCTGGTGAAGCGCAACGGGGCCTACTACTCCGACAACTGGGATACGGCCCGATACCATCTGCGCCTGCACGTCCAGACGGCGCTGGGCGGTATCGTGGTGGACCGGTTCGCGGCGTCCGCTTCGCCCTGAGCGAGCCGCCGCCGCCGCGCAGCGTCACCACGGCGCCGCGCGATCACTGGAGCGTCTTGATCAGCGCCGCGAGGCCGTTCCACCCGATCTGGACGCCGATGCACAGCAGCACGAAGGCGATGACACGCAGAATGCCGTGCACGGTCTGAGGGGCGATCCGCTCGGTGATCCTGGGCGCGTACCGATAGCTCAGCAGCACGAGGAAACTGAGCGCCACGACCGCGATCACGATGCCGACGTGGGTGAACAGGTAATTCGCGCCGCTGTATCTCGAGGCATTGGCGCTCAGCGTCAACATGATCACCAGCGATCCAGGGCCCGCCGTGAGCGGAAACGTAAACGGAAAGAACGCCTTGCCCTCCAGCGAGGCGTCGGGGACCGGAACCCCCGGCGCCCGGTCTTCCGCGGGCGGCGGCGCGTCTTCGTTGAGCAGACGCCAGCCCATGGCCGCCAGGACCAGCCCGCCCGCCACCTGCACCACGCCCAGCGAGATCCCGAAGAAGGCGAGGATGGCCGCGCCGAGAAGTTCGATGGCGACGAGGAAGAGCGCGGTGTTGATCGCAATTTTGCGGCAGAGTTGGCGCAGCACGTCGTCCGGCGCCCCCGAAACGAGCCCGAGAAATACGAGCGCCGATCCCAGCGGATTTATCACGGGGAGCAAGGCGCTGAACGCGAGGGCGAAGAACTCAAGGGCCAGGAGCATCGTCGAACGGTATCCGGTCGTTGGTGGGCGGCGCTGACCGGATGGTCAGCCGCCGCGCAGCGTCACCACGGCGCCGCGCGCCGCGCCGAGCATCGCCGCCGCGCTGCCGTTGCGCACGGCGATCTCGAGCAGCCCCGACGATCCCACGAGAGCCACCAGCTCGCCCGGTCGCACATCGGCGTAGCTGTGCCGCACCGGCACGTGGCGGCCGGCGACGGCGATCGCGCCGCCGCGCACGCCGATCAGATTGGTGATCAGGTTGCCGAACCGGTCCACCGTCACCACCTGCCCCTCGATCGATCCATCGGCCGCGCGGTGCGGCTCCGCCGTGCGGCGGATCACGGGGTCCGCCTCCGGAGCGCCCAGCGCGTCGAACGACTGCCCGTTGGCCAGGTGCACCGCGGCCGGCGCGAACACGTCGCGCCCGTGGAAGGTGGGCGACGCCGAGGCCGGCACCCCCAGTCGCACCACGCGCGCTCCCGGCGCGAGCAGCGCCGGCGAGAGCAGGCCGTTGTCGGGCCCGACGAGAAAGCGGCGCTGGCTCTCGACCGCCAGGGCGCCGCGCGCCGTGCCCACGCCGGGATCGACCACCGCGATGTGGATCGTGCCCTCGGGAAAGCGCTTCCAGTAGCGGGCCAGCGCAAGGCGTCCGGCCTCCACGTCCTGCGGCGCGATGTCGTGCGACACGTCCACAATCGCGGCGTCGCGCGCCCCCGTCAGCAGCACGCCCTTCATCTCCGCGACGTACCCGTCGGCGGTGCCGAAGTCGGTGAGCAGCGTGACCAGGGCGCGCGGCATGTCGAGTCGGGTCAGGTCACGTGGCGGCCGCCAGATCCTGCACGGCCTGCGTCACCCGTTCGGCGAGCGCCGTGAGCGCGCGGGCGGCGGCCGACGTCGCGTCGGCCGCCACGATCGGCTGCCCCACTTCGGCGTTCTCGAGCACCTGCGGATGCAGCGGGATCTGGCCAAGCAGCGGCAGTTCCGTTTCCTTGGCCAGCCGCTCGCCCCCGCCCGCGCCGAAGATCGGCGTCGGCTTGCCGCAGTGCGGGCATTCGAACCAACTCATGTTCTCCACGATGCCCAGCACCGGCACGCCCACGCGCTGGAACATGCGCACACCGCGGAGCGCGTCGCCGGTGGCCATCTCCTGCGGCGTCGTGACGATGATCGCGCCGCGCAGCATCGTGGCCTGCACGAGGGACAGTTGCGCGTCGCCGGTGCCCGGCGGCATGTCCACGATGAAGTAGTCGAGTTCGCCCCACGCCACGTCGCGCAGGAACTGGGTGATGATCTTCATCACGATCGGGCCGCGCCAGATCGCCGGCTGGTCGCGATCGATCATGAAGCCGAGCGACATGATCTTCACGCCGAACGCCTCGAGCGGTACGATCTTCTCGTTGACCACGCCGGGGGGCGCGTCCACGCCCATCATGCGGGGCACGTTGGGGCCGTAGATGTCGGCGTCCATGAGGCCCACGCGGGCGCCGGTCCGGGCGAGCGCCACGGCGAGGTTGGTGGCCACGGTGGACTTGCCGACGCCGCCCTTGCCGCTCGACACGGCGATGATGCTGCCCAGGTTCGGGTAGGCCACCGGGGTCGGGGCGTGCGGGCGCGGCGCCGCGGGGCGGTCGTCCATCACCGGCAGCGCGCGCGACGCGGCCGGTTTGGGGGCCGCCTGGGCGGCGGCGGCGGCCGCGTCCTTCACGTCCACGCGGACTTCGGTCACGCCGTCCACGCGCTCGAGCGCCAGGCGTACGTCGCGCACGAGGGTGGCCGGATCGTCGGCCGCGAGCAGGAGCGAGAGGCGCACCTTGCCGCCGGTGGTCGTGGCGACGTCGCGCACCATGTCGTCGGTCACGATGTCGTGGCCGGTGCGCGGGTTGCGAAGCTTGGAGAGCGCCGTGGCGATGCGCTGCTGCAGGGTCTCGGGCATGTGGGGGAAACTACGCCCCCGCCGACCCCTTTCCAAGCGACGCCAGATCGGCGCGCGCGTCGGCCAGCACGCGGTCGCGCACGGCATCCAGCGCGCCCGGGATGAGCGCGCCGGCCGCCCGGGCGTGGCCGCCCCCGCCGTAGCGCCGCGCGAAGACGTTGGCGTCGAACGCGGCGGTGCTGCGGAAGCTCGCCTTGACCTTCTGGTTGCCCAGGTCGCGGAAGAAGATCGCCAGCTTGGTGCCGGCAATCGAGCGGGCGTGCTCGACGATCCCGTCCAGATCCTCCTGCTTCACGCCGTACTCGCTCAGCGCGCCGGCTCGCATGGAGAGCCACGACAGTCCGAGCGTCTCGTCCACGCCCAGCGACTGGAGCACTTCGGCGAGCAGCCGCACGCGGCCCACCGGCGCCGACGCGTACACGCGGCGGTACATCGCCTCGGGGTCCACGCCGCGCGCCATCAGCTCGGCGGCGATCGCGTGGGCGCGCGCCGTGGTGTTGCTGAACCGGAAGCCGCCGGTGTCGGTGAGGATCGCCATGTAGAGGGCCTGTGCCATCGGCGGGCGTGATGTCGATGCCGAGCACGCAGGCCACGTCGTAGATCAGCTCGCCGGTGGCGCAGACGCGGGTGTCGCTCACGCCACCGCGCCGGCCGGATCGGCCGAGGGCACGTGGTGGTCGATCACCACCCGCGGCACGGCGAGCGCGCGCACCGTGTCGGCCAGCGTGCCCAGCCGCGAGACGTCGTTGATGTCCACCACCACCAGCGCGTCGATGCCGGCCAGTGCCTCGGCGCCCTCCGCCGTGGCGTCGCGCACGTCGTCGCCGAGCAGGAAGCGGAACAGGTCGGGCCACGGGGTGGGGTTCACGATGCGCACCCTGAGCCCGCGCTGCGCGAGCAGACGGGCGAGGGCGGCTTCGGAGCCGCACCCGTCGCCGTCGGCGTTGATGTGGGTGGAGAGCGCGACCGTGCGGCCCGGCCGCCAGTCCTCGGCCAGGCGGAGGATCGCGTCGCGTCGCGCGGGGGGAAGGGCGAGGTGGTCCTGAGCGGTCACGGGGTATCGGGAAAATCGAAACGGCGCCCGGGACCGGGCGCCGTTTCAAAGGTAACGGGCGAGGGGGTCAATCGCTCGCTTCGGCCAGCGCCGCGGATGCGCGAGTGCGACTTGCTGTACAGGAAGTAGATGACCAGGCCGATCGCCATCCAGACGGTCGAGCCGGATCCAGGTGTCGACGGGCAGGAAGAGCATCATGAACGAACAGGTGAAAATGCCGAGGATCGGCACCACCGGCACCCAGGGCGTGCGGAAAGGGCGGTGGAGTTCGGGCGCGCTTGATCCGGAGCGCGATCACGCCGCCGCAGACGATCACGAACGCCATCAGCGTGCCGATCGACACCAGCTCGCCGAGCAGGGCGATCGGGAACAGCCCCGCCACGACGCCGGCCACCGTGCCGGTGAGGATCGTGGTGATGTACGGCGTCTGGAAGCGGGGTGGACCTTGCCGAACACCGCCGGCAGCAGCCCGTCGCGCGCCATCGAGAAGAAGATGCGCGGCTGGCCCATGAGCATCACGAGCACCACCGACGCCAGCCCGAGCAATGGCGCCGACGTTCACGAAGTAGCCGAGCCACGCGAGCGGTTCGCCCGCCGCGTGGATCGCGACGAACACCGGGTGCGGCACGTCGAGCGTCGTGTAGTGCGCCAGTCCGGTCATGACCAGGCGCCACCAGGATGTACAGCACCGTGCAGATGCCCAGCGAGCCGAGGATGCCGATCGGCATGTCCCGCTGCGGGTTCTTGGCCTCCTGGGCCGCCGTGCGAGACGGCGTCGAACCCGATGTACGCGAAGAACACCACGCGCGCGCCGCGCGGACGACGCCGCTCCAGCCGAAGTCGCCGAAGTGGCCGGTGTTCGCCGGGATGAAGGGATGCCAGTTCGCCGGCTTGACGTACATGAACCCGAAGCCGATAACGAGCAGCACGATCGCGACCTTCAGGATCACGATCAGGTTGTTGAAATTGGCCGATTCCTTGATGCCGATCACGAGCAGCGCGGTCATCAGGCCGATGAGGATCATGGCCGGCAGGTTGAGCATGCCGTGCGTGAGCAGGTACTTCGTGGTGTCGCAGGCCTGGCCGGCGACCAGCGTCACGGCCTGGTTGGTGGCGGGATCGATGCACAGGGTGCTGCGCACCAGGGTGTGCGTGCCGATGACGTCCAGCGGCGCCTGGGTCCAGGCGAGCGGGAGATGGAATCCGAGTTCGTTCATGAACGCCATGAAGTAGCCGGACCAGCCCACGGCCACCGTGGCGGCGCCGAACAGATACTCGAGGATCAGGTCCCACCCGATGATCCAGGCGACGAACTCGCCCAGCGTGGCGTACGCGTACGTGTAGGCGCTGCCCGCGATCGGGATCAGCGCCGCGAACTCGGCGTAGCACAGGCCGGCGAACAGGCACGCGAGCCCGGCGACGATGAACGAGAGCACGATGGCCGGCCCGGCGTACTGCGCGGCGGCCTTGCCGGTGAGCACGAAGATGCCGGCGCCGATGATCGCGCCGATGCCGAGCGAAGTCAGGTTCCAGCGCGCCGAGCACGCGCTTGAGCGCTGTCGACACCTTCGGCGTTGCTTCGGCTTGCAGTACATCGAGGCTCTTGCGTAGACCAGAGGCCCATGTCGGAATTCTCCGATGGTGTAGATACGAAGGCGGCGGCTGTCGCGCCGCCGGGCGGCGGGGGACATGCAATCCGTCGGGAGAGCCCGGATTGTATGCAAATCAGAACTTGTCGCCGGGCGCCGGGGTTGTCAATGGGCTCGGGCCGATACGACGCGGGCGCCCCGCAGGGGCCCACCCGCCCCGTCACACGAGTAGTTCGGCGCTTCGCGCGTGATCGTCACGTCGTGCGGATGCGACTCGCGCAGCCCCGCCGCGGTGATCCGCACGAACGCCGGCCGCGTGCGCAGTTCCTCGATGGTGGCGCACCCCAGTAGCCCATTCCGCTGCGCAGCCCGCCCACCATCTGGTACAGCACGTCGCCCACCGGGCCCTTGTACGGCACCCGGCCCTCGATGCCTTCGGGCACCAGCTTCTTGGGCGAGAGCTCGCCTTCCTGGAAATACCGGTCGGCGCTGCCGTCCTGCATGGCCGACAGCGAGCCCATGCCGCGGATCATCTTGAACCGGCGCCCCTCGAGCAGGAACGCCTCGCCCGGGCTCTCCTCGGTGCCGGCGAGCATCGAGCCCATCATCACGCTCGACGCGCCGGCGGCCAGCGCCTTGACGGCGTCGCCCGAGTACTTGATGCCGCCGTCGGCGATCACCGGCACGTCGCCGGCGCCCTCCACGGCGTCCAGGATCGCCGTGAGCTGCGGCACGCCCACGCCGGTCACCACGCGCGTGGTGCAGATGGAGCCCGGGCCCACGCCCACCTTGACCGCGTCCACGCCGCGCTCGACCAGCGCGCGCGCGCCCTCGCGGCGTGGCCACGTTGCCGGCCACGA
Organism: uncultured Gemmatimonadaceae bacterium; assembly: GCA_963729495.1. Taxonomy (GTDB): domain Bacteria; phylum Gemmatimonadota; class Gemmatimonadetes; order Gemmatimonadales; family Gemmatimonadaceae; genus JAGWRI01. Next base: position 186,509 of record CAVSOM010000020.1, on the reverse strand, counting down.
GCTGCACCTCGCGGGAACGCCTCGCGCACCTCGGCCGTCGCGCTGCAGCACGCCGTCGGCTGTGGCCGTGCGCCGTGTCGATCACCAGCACGTCCACGCCGGCCTCGACCAGCGCCCGCGCGCGCGCGCAGGAAGTCCCCGCCGGCGCCGATCGCCGCCGCCACCCGCAGGCGCCCGTGCTCGTCCTTGTTGGCGCCCGGGATACTGCGCGCCGCTTGTGGATGTCCTTGACGGTGATCAGGCCCCTCGAGCTTCCCCTGCTCGTCCACCACCGGCAGCTTCTCGATGCGGTGCTTGGCCAGGATGCGCTCGGCTTCCTCCAGCGTCGTGCCCACCGGCGCCGTCACCAGGCCTTCCTTGGTCATCGCGTCGCGGAGCGGCCGGTCGAGCTCCTTCTCGAACTGCAGGTCGCGGTTGGTGATGATGCCCACCAGGCGGCCGTCGCTCGTCCACGATCGGCACGCCGGAGATGCTGAACCGCGCGCATCAGCGCCGTCGCCTCGCGCACCGTGTCGGTCGGAGCGCAGCGTGATCGGATTGAGGATCATCCCGCTCTCGCTGCGCTTCACGCGGTCCACTTCGGCGGCCTGCCGGTCGATGGACATGTTCTTGTGGAGCACGCCGATGCCGCCGGCGCGGGCCATGGCGATCGCCATGTCGCTCTCGGTGACGGTGTCCATGGCGGCCGACACGAGCGGCACGTTGAGCACGATGCCGCGGCTGAACCGCGAGGTGAGGGCGACATCCTTGGGGTGGGTGAGGGCATGGGCCGGCACCAGCAGAACGTCGTCGAAGGTCAAGGCAACGGGCTCGCGCACGCGCTCGGCGCCGCGCGGCTCCGCGAGACGCGAAGGCCCGCTGTCCGGGGAGCCGGACGGAGCGGGCCTGGAGGCTGGGCGAGTCGAGGTTGCCATAGCGGAAAATACGTGGGACGGTGAGGGGGCGCAAGCAAGTACGGCGCAACGGAAACCAGCGTCGACAAACACGGCGCAAACAACAAACGCGCCAACAAATACAGCGCGAACAAGAACTGCGCCAACAAACACCGCGCGAACAACACCAGCGCCGACAAATACCGCGCCGCCAAATGGAGCGCGGAATTCGATGGGGCCTTGCGGCCCTTCAAACGGCGGACCCGGTGGCTCCTACCCCATCCGCTGTTTGCCGTCCTCCGTTTCCACGCCGTCTTGGCCCTGCGCCGTACTTGCCGGCGCTTCGGTTGCAGGCGCAGTTCTTGTCTGCGCCGTGTTTGCCGGCGCCGGTTGCGGGTGCGCCGTCTTTGCCGGCGCCTTTTCGGAAGTTCCTGTCGCCACTTTCACCACGTCATCCGCCACCGACTTCCCCGCCGCCATCGCGCTGTTCAGTACCCCCTGCGCCCGATTCAAGAACCCCATCGTCTCGGCGATCACCGATGCCGATACCCGCCCCGCCCGGAGCTTGTCCTCCACCGACTCCGTGAGCCGCGTGAACACATTGGCCCCCGGCGACTGGCGCTCGGCGTACTTGGACTCCAGAAACTCCACGAAGTCCAGCACTTGGTAGCCACGCTCGTCGCTCAGCGTGTCGAGCTTCCGCAGTATGCGATCCCGCAGATGTTCGTTCATGGGCCCTCCGCTCCTCGCGTGGCATTCCGTGCGAACCGCTCGTGCGGGCTCCGCGTGTCTTGACCGACCGCCCTCGGATCCTTCGAAATCTACGCGCCGGCCGCCTCCCCGCTGCGGCCGCCGGTGCCACCCGACGCCAGCCAAAGGACGCCCACCGACCACGACTGACCTAATGGTCAGTCTACTTCGTGGTCATGGCCAACACGTCGAGAATCGGAACCCCCGCCGGGTCGGATCGCCCCGTTCGCACCCTTGCCGTGACTATGATCTGCGTCATCGGGGGCAACGCCTTTCCCCTGATCACAAGGTCAGGAGGCAGCGTCAGGTAGAGCAGCGACGCCTCTGCCCCGGGCCCGCGCGCCAGCAGGTACGGCTCGTCGGGCTTCATATCCTGACGCAGCGGATCGGCGGTCTGAAAGGCCAGCGCAGTCACCGTCCAGCGTACGGTGCGCCCCACGTACTCGGCGGGGCTGGCCCGCAGATCGGCCGCGCTCAACCGCGCCAGGGAGCTGTCCACCGCCACCACGTCGGCTTCGCGTACCCAACCTTCGAGCTGCACGCGCACCCACCCGCGCTCCCGCGCCAGTGGGGTCAGCACTGCCCCATGCTGCAGCGTGGCCACCGGAGCCACGCCGGGCGCGGGGGAGAGGCCCGCCGAGGCCATGGGCGTGACCGCTCCCTGATCTGCCGCCGACAACGCGGTATCGACGCCGGCGGACCGTGGCGGTGCCGCGGCGGTCTGAGGGGCCGCCGTTTTCTGAGGCTCCGCGACCTTCTGTTGAGCCGCCGCGTTATGGGGCGCCGCGACCGTCTGAGGAGCCGGCTGTGCAGCCCGCGGGGGTGCGGGCTGTGCCGAGGACGGTGCGGCCGTCGGACGCGTGGGGCGTGCCGGCGCCGGAGCGGGATCGGCGGCCACGGTGGCCGCGAGCGCCGAGCGGCGAATCCACCCTGCGCGCTCCACCTGCGTCCAGTCCGCGCCGTGCTTCAACACGTGGAACCCCATCCCCCGCTCGATCGCCGCCGACACCTGCGCCGACGTCGACGGTCCGGCTCGGAGCCGCGCGTCGGTGGCGTTGACGGTCACCGCGAACGAGTCGCGCGCGCGCGCCGAGCAGGTTCGTGGCGAGATAGCCGCGCAGGGTCACGCGCACGTACTCCCCCGATCGCCCCGCGGGCGCGAGCACCGTGCCCTGTGCCACGGTGGCCAGTTTGTGGGTGCCCAGATCGGAGTAGAACGCCGTCGGACCCGTGGTGGCCTGCGCGCCCGCGGCGGGCTCGGCGGTCACGCTGGGCGCGGCGGCGAGCAGCATCACGACGGAGAGAGTTGGGAGTCGCATCGCTTGGTTGGGGGTAGGTCGACGGGTACATTTCGTGACCGCCGCGCGTCACGTTCGAGTATGAAAGGTCGGGCGCGGCAGGGCAAGCGCCCGAACGGAGATCGATGCCGCCTCACACCAAACAGCCGGTCGTCCTGGTCGTACTCGACGGCTGGGGATATCGAGCCGAACGCGACGGCAATGCGATCGCGCTGGCCGACACGCCCGACGTGGGACCGGCTCGTGGCGCGCTACCCGCGCACGCTGCTCGCGGCGTCGGGCCTGGCCGTGGGTCTGCCCGAAGGCCAGATGGGGAACAGCGAGGTGGGCCACCTCAACCTCGGCGCCGGCCGCGTGGTGATGCAGGACATCGTCCGCATCTCGCAGGGCATCAGGGACGGGTCGTTCTTTCGCAACGAGGCGTTCGTGGAGGCGTGCCGCCGGGTGCGCGGCTCCGGCGGCACGCTGCACCTGATGGGGCTGCTCGGCAGCGGCGGCGTGCACGCGCTGGACCAGCACCTGTTCGCGCTCCTCGACCTCGCCGAGCGCGAGCGGCTGCCCCGCGTGACCATCCACGCCCTGATGGACGGGCGCGACACGATGCCTCGCTCCGGTCTCGGCTTCATGCGCGAAACGCTGGAGAGGGCCGCGGGCCGGGCCCGCGTGGCGAGCCTCGGGGGCCGCTACTTCGGCATGGACCGCGACAAGCGCTGGGACCGCACGGAAAAGTGGTACCGCGCCGCCGTGCAGGGCACCGGGCCGGCCGCCACCGATCCGCTGGCCGTCATCCGCGCCGCCTACGAACGCGACGAGACCGACGAATTCATCACGCCGGTCACGATCGTCGACGGCGGCCGGCCCGTGGCGCCGATGCGCGACGGCGACGCGCTGATCTGCTTCAACTACCGCGCCGACCGCATGCGGCAGATCGTGCGGGCGCTCGACCGACCGCCGGATTCGGCGGATTTGCCACCGCGCCCACGGCCGTCGGTGTATGCGGTGACCATGACGCAGTACGACCAGACCTTCTCGTCCCCCATCGCCTTCGCCCCGCGCAGCCTGGTCAACATCGTGGGCGAGGTGATCGCCGACGCCGGGATGACGCAGCTCCGCACCGCGGAAACCGAGAAGTACGCGCACGTGACCTACTTCTTCAACGGCGGCCGCGAGACGCCGTTCGCGGGCGAGGACCGCCTGCTCGTGCCCAGCCAGAAGGTGGCCACCTACGACCTGGCGCCGGAGATGAGCGCGGCCGGCGTGACCGATGCGCTGTGCGGCGCGGTCGAGGCCGGCGCGCACGACTTCATCCTCTGCAACTACGCCAACAGCGACATGGTGGGGCACACGGGCTCGCTACCGGCCACGATCCGGGCGGTCGAGACGGTGGACGCCTGCCTCGCGCGCCTGATGACGTCGGCCGAGCGCGCCGGCGCGCGGCTGCTGATCACCGCCGACCACGGAAACTGCGAACAGATGGTCGATCCGCAAACGGGCGGCCCGCACACGGCGCACACCACCAACCCGGTGCCGATCCTGGCGGTAGACGCCGGCGCCGCCTCGCCGGCGCACGGCGGCGGGGCGCCCCCCCTTCGCTCCGGGGGCGCTTTGTGCGATGTTGGGCCCACCCTCCTCCGCATGCTCGGGCTGGAAACGCCGGCCGAGATGACGGGGAAGGACCTCCGAACGATGGGAGCAGACTCGTGAAGCGATTGTTGCCTGCCATTCTCCTGGCCGTCTCGGCCGTCTCCGCCGGCGCGCAGCAGCAGGTGGGCTACGCGCCGTCGAGGAGCCCGTACCAGGACGTGGATCAGACGATGGAGATCGCGCTGCTCACGGGCCACTTCTCCGCCGCCCCCGATCCCGCCGGCGTCGCGCCGCAGGGCGGCATGATGTGGCAATTTCTGTATGGGTGGCACGCCACGGGCCCGCTGTTCCTCAATGCGTCGTTCTCCCGCACCAGCTCGGTGCGGCGCGTTGTCGATCCCACGCAGGTGAACTCTGACCTCGGGCTCTTCTACTGGCCGCTGTACGCGGTCGACGGCACGATGGCGCTGTCGCTCACCGGCGACAAGACGTTCCACGGGTTCATGCCGCTCGCCGACCTCGGCATGGGCTTCATCTCCGATCGCCACACGCAGAGCGACGTGGGCAGCTATCAGTTCGGGACGCGGTTCGAGTTCATCTGGGGATTCAGCCTGCGCTACGTCGCGTCGAGCCGGTGGGCGCTGCGGGCCGATTTCGAGAATCGCATGTACTCGATGGGCTATCCGCAGACGTACTACTCCACCAATGCCGACAGCACGACGATCGTGCCGGCCACGCTGGCCAAATCGTTCTGGCGGAACAACCCGTCGCTGACGATCGGCATCTCCTACCTCTTCTCGCACCGCTGATCGCCCGTGGCGATCGCCTACCTCACCCGCCGCGTCCGCTTCGCCGCCGCCCACCGGTATCGCCTGCCCGAGCTGAGCGACGCCGAAAACGAGCAGCGATTCGGGCTGTGCGCGCGCGCCAACTACCACGGCCACACCTATCTCTGCGAGGTCACGGTGCGCGGCACGATCGACGAACGCACCGGCATGATCGTGGACTTGGGCACGGTGGACCGCGTGCTGGAGCGCGACGTGCGCACGCGGTTCGACCATACGAATCTGAATCTCGACATTCCCGAGTTTGCCGAGGGCCGGCTCATGCCCACCGGCGAGAACCTGGCGCGGCTGGTGTTCGAGACGGTGGGACGCGCGCTCGCCGGCGTGGCGGACGTGCACGAGGTGTGCGTGGCCGAGGACGCCACGCTGAGCGCGACCTACCGCGGCGAATAGCGCCGCGACCACCGCCGTGGTGACGCTTCCCGCCGCCCCGCTGACCGCCGACTCGCCACCCGCCGACCGGCCCGTGGGCGTGATCCTCGCCGGCGGGGCGAGCGCGCGATTCGGGGCGCCCAAGGGATTGGCCCGCGTGGGCGGAACGCGCATCATAGACCGCGTGGCGCATGCCCTCCGCCAGGTGGCCGGCGAGCTGCTGTTCGTGGCCAACGACCCCGCCGCCGGGTCGTGGCTGCCCGGCGTGCCGTCCATTCCCGACCGGATTCCCGGCGGCGGCGGACTGAGCGGCGTGCACGCCGCGCTCGTCCACGCCCGGCGCCCGGCGCTCGTCGTGGCGTGGGACATGCCCTTCGTCACCGCGGCCCTGCTCCGCGCGCTCTGGCGCCGCTACGTCGACGCGGCCGCCGAGGCGTGCTTTCCCGAGAGCGCGTCGCCGGTGGGCATGGAACCGTTCTGCGCCTGCTACGGGCCCGCCTGCATTCCGGCCCTCGAAACGGCGCTGCGGGCGGGAGGAGTGGGCGGCGCGCAATTCGCGCGGTCCCTGCCGCGCGCGGCGTGGCTGCCCGCCGCGTGCGTGGCCGCGCTCGGCGATCCCGCACGGTTGCTGCTGAGCGTGAACACGCCCGGCGACCTCGCCCGCGCCGAGGCGATGGCCGCCGGCGAGGTGTAGTTTGCTGCCTACCGTGATGCACGCCGCCCCTCCGCTCCCCCCGTGGATCCGCGCCGCCGCGCTCGCCGCGATCGTGGGCTGCGCCTCCGCGCCCCGCTCCGGAGCGCCGGCGCCGCAACGCGACACGCCGGCCGCCATGCGGCAGGCGGTGGACGCGCTGCTCGCCCGGCCGGAATTCCGAAACGCGCAGTGGGGTGTGCTGGTGGTCGATCCCGAGCGCGGCGACACGCTCTACTCGCGGAATGCGGGCAAGCTCTTCCTGCCGGCGTCGAACATGAAGCTCGTCACCACGGCGGTGGCGCTTGCGCGGCTGGGGCCGGACTATCGGTACGCGACCACGCTCGCCGCGCGCGGCCCGCTGCGCGACGGCGTGCTGGAGGGCGACCTGCTGGTGGTCGGTCGCGGCGACCCGACGGTGAGCGACTCGACGAGCGGCAACGCGATGGCGCCGCTCGACGCGATGGCCGATTCGCTCGCCGCGGCGGGGGTGCGCGGCATCGCCGGCCGCCTCGTGGCCGCGAGCGATGCCTTCCCGGGACCGCACCTCGGCTTCGGCTGGTCGTGGGACGATCTCGACGCGGCGTACGGCGCGCCGGTGGGCGCGCTGCTGTTCAACGACGGGTTCGCGGTGGTGCGCGTGCGCGCGGGCGCAGCGCCGGGCGACCGGGCCACGGCGTCCACGGCGCCCGCCCGCCGGTATCCCCCGTTGGACGTCGCGGTTCGCACGGTGGACCCGAGCGATACGGTGCGGCTCCGCGGCGACCGGCTGCGCACCGCGGCCGACACGGCGAGCGGCGCGGTCACCCTGCTCGGCACGATCGCGGCGGGCGACTCGGCGTCGGTGGCCGTTCCGCTCGTCCGACCGGCCGCGGCGTACCTGGCGGCGCTGCGCGAAGCGCTCGAGGATCGCGGCATCGCCGTGGCCGGCGGCGCCACGGATTCCACGGCGCCGGCGGACACGCTCGTCCGCGTGCGCTCGATGCCACTGGCCGCGATGCTGCCCGCGATCCTCAAGCCATCGCAGAACCAGATGGCCGAGATGCTGCTGCGCACCCTGGCGCTCGTCGAGACCGGGGTGGGCACGGCCGACAGCGGTGCGCGCGTGGAGGGCGACCAGCTCGCGGCGTGGGGCGCCCCGCGCGACGGATTCGTGCTGCGCGACGGGAGCGGGCTCTCGCGGTACGACTACCTGTCGCCCGAAACGATCGTCCGGGTGCTGGCCGCGATGCGCGCGGCGCCGGGGTTCGACGCCTGGTACGCGGCGCTGCCGGTGGCGGGGGTGGATGGCACGTTGGAGCGGCGGATGCGGGGCACGGCGGCGGCCGGCAACGTGCGCGCCAAGACGGGCTCGCTGGACAACGTGCGGTCGTTGTCGGGCTACGCGTCCACTGCCGGCGGGCGGCGCCTGGCGTTCAGCATCGTCTGCAACAATTTCACTGCCGCGCCGTCGCAGGTCCTGGCCGTGGAAGACTCCATCGCCGCGCTCCTCGCGTCGTTGCGGGACGGGGGGCGCTGACGTGGCCCACACGGTCGCCCGGGCCGCCGCCGAGATCGTGGCCGCGATGCGCGCGGTGGACGCCGAGGAGGTGGCGTTGGCGCTGGCGCTGGACCGCGTGCTCGCCACCGACGTGGCGTCGCCGGTGGATCTGCCGCCGTGGGACAACGCGTCGATGGACGGCTACGCGGTGCGCGCCGCCGACGTGCGGGGGGCGTCGGCCGAGCGGCCGGTGACGCTCGCCGTGATCGACACCGTCGCCGCCGGCGCGCGCGCCGACCGCGCGCTGGAGGCCGGCCAGGCCTACCGGATCATGACCGGCGCGCCCCTGCCCCCCGGCGCGGACGGCGTGGTGCGCGTGGAGGACACCGACGCCGGCCTTGAGCGGGTGGCCGTTCGCGACGATCGGGACGCGGGGCACAACGTGCGGGCGCGCGGCGAGGACCTGACGGCGGGCGCGCTGGCCGTGGCGCGCGGCACGCGGTTGGGGCCGGCGCACCTGGGCGTGCTCGCGTCGGTGGGGAGCGCCACGGTGCGCGTGGCGCGCCGCCCGCGCGTGCTCATTCTCGCCACCGGCGACGAACTGGTGGATCTTGACCGCTTCGACGAGGTCCGCCGCGGAACGCGCATCGTCACGTCGAACAGCTACACGCTGGAGGCGCAGGTGCGCGCCGCGGGCGGGGAACCCGTGCCGCTCGGGCTCGTGCGCGACGACCCCGCCGAGTTGCGGGCCTGCCTGGCGGCCGCGCCGCCGCACGACCTGCTGCTCACGTCGGGCGGCATCTCGGTGGGCGAATACGACCACACGCGGCGCGTGCTCGCCGAGCTCGGCGGCGAGCTTCGCTTCTGGCGCGTCCGGATGCGGCCCGGCGCGCCGCTGGCGTTCGGCGCGTGGCGCGGCGCGCCGTGGATCGGGCTACCGGGCAATCCGGTGTCGACCATGGTGACGTTCGAGGTGTTCGTGCGCCCCGCGCTGCGCCGCCTGCAGGGCATGGCGCGCGTGTTCGCGCGGCCGGTGCCGGTGCGGGTGGCCGACCGGATCGCGGCAGGTGCCGGGCTCACGCACTTTCTGCGCGCCGTGGTGCGGCCGGGCGCCGACGGCGTGTGGGAGGCCCGGCTCACCGGGCCGCAGGGCTCTGGACTGCTGACGAGCATGGCGCGGGCCAACGCGCTCCTCGTCGTGCCCGAGGATCGCGACGTGGTGGAGCCGGGCGCCGCGCTCGGCGCGCTGCTGCTCGGCGACGACGCGCTGCTCGGGGAGACGCCGGCGTTCTAGACCGCGCGGGGCGCATGCAACGCGGGGCCGGGCAGTGCGCCCGGCCCCGCGTCCTGCATGCCTGCGGCGAGGGTCAGTTGCAGACCGGCTCGCCCTCGCCCGCCGTCGTGATGAGCGGGTTCGTGGTGTTGATGGCGATCGCGCAGGTGTGGCCCGCGAGCTGGCTGTGCGTGATCGTGGCGCTCCAGTAGCCGGCGCCGATGGCGATCGTCGGCGTGTTCACGCCCGTGGACTGCTTGAAGTTGATCGCCGTCAGGTTGGTCGAGTAGGCGGACGAATCCGAGAAGAAGGCCTCTTCGGCCGTGACCATGTTGCGGAGGTCCGACTTCATGGCCGTGATGTACGCCTTGTCCTTGGTGTTCGCGAACTTCGGGATCGCGATCGCGGCCAGGATGCCGATGATCACGACGACGATCAACAGCTCGATCAGGGTGAAGCCTTCGCGCTTTCTTAACATGGTGCCGTCCAGGAGAGGGGTGGGAACTCGCGGGCTGCTGCGATACGCCTCCTCCTGGTGCAGGGTCGGTGCCAAAGATTCCACAAAGCACAGCCGACGTTGCCGTAACGACTTACAAAGGACGTTAAGAACGTACAAATATCGAAATCCTTGTGATGTGCATGATGCGTGGCGATCTGCGGGATTTCCGGCCGGCTGGATGGGCCGGTGGCGGAGGCGGCGGGGCCCCGGGGAGAGCGGCCCGACCCCTTGGGCCGATGCACGACGGGGGAGCGGCGCTGCGCCGCTCCCCCGTCGTCGTCCGCCGGCCGGTGCCCGTTCAGTTACAGACCGGCTCGCCCTCGCCCGCCGTCGTGATGAGCGGGTTCGTGGTGTTGATGGCGATCGCGCAGGTGTGACCCGTCAGCATGCTATGCGTGATCGTGGCGCTCCAGTAGCCGGCGCCCGTGGTGATCGTGGGCGGATTCACGCCGGTGGACTGCTGGAAGTTCATCTCGGTCTCGTTGGTCGTGTAGGCCGACGAATCGGAGAAGAAGGCCTCTTCCGCGGTGACCATGTTGCGGAGGTCCGACTTCATGGCCGTGATGTACGCCTTGTCCTTGGTGTTCGCGAACTTCGGGATCGCGATCGCGGCTAGGATGCCGATGATCACGACGACGATCAACAGCTCGATCAGGGTGAAGCCTTCGCGCTTTCTCAACATGGGGCCGTCCTCGTGGTGGGTGGTGGCTGCTGGCGGGGGTCGCCGGGCTCGTAGACTCCCCCGATGCACGGTTGGTGCCAGCCCGCCCCACCGCTCCACTTCGGCCAGCGACAATGATTTATGCAAATTGTAAAGACAGTACAAACACGCGTGCCAGGGTGTTGTGCGAGAACCCATCGCGAATTGCGGTTAACGCGCCGAGCGAAAGAAATCTTCACGTGCGAGTCTGCGCACGCCGCGAGAAACCTTCATGCGCCGCCTCGGGCTCAACCGGCTCCAACGGCAAGGAATCTTCGCGCCGGCGCCCGCGGCGCGAGAATTCTTCGCGCGGTCACTGGCACGCCGGCGCGCCGTCGCCCGCCGACGCCAAGAGCGGATTCGCCGTGCTGACGGCCACCGCGCAGACCGTGCCGGGGAGCTGCACGTCGGTGACCGTCGCCGACCAGTACCCGGTTCCGGTGACGATCGCGGGCGTGTTCACGCCCGTCGTCTGATTGAACGAGAGCACCGAGACGTCGGCGCTGAACCGGGACGAGTCCGCGTAGTACGCGGCCTCCGCCGTGACCAGATTGCGCAGATCGGATTGCATGGCCGCCAGGTAGGCGCGGTCCTTCGTGCTGCCGAACCGCTGAACGGCGATCGCCGCCAGGATCCCGATGATGATGATCACGACGAGGATCTCCACCAGCGTAAAACCGCCCGCGCGTTTCGGCATGCCTGCGTTCCCGATCGAAGGATGACCTCCGGCCGCGGCCGCCCCGGGCCCCCGGCCGCTCACGACGTCTGCAACCGGCCGGCGACCACTTCGGCGATGTCCACCACGTCCACGGCCGAGTCGCGCGACTTCACGCTGTCGTTCATCATCGTCATGCAGAACGGACACGCCACGGCGATCGTGTCGGCTCCCGTGGCCAGCAGCTCCTCGGTGCGCTCGGCGTTGATCCGCTTGCCCGTGCGTTCCTCCATCCACATGCGCCCGCCCCCGGCCCCGCAGCACAACCCGCGGTCCCGGTGGCGTTCCGGCTCCACCAGCTTCACGATCGGCAGGGCTCGCGTGAGCGTCTCCCGAGGCGCGTCGTAGACGCCGTTGTAGCGGCCCAGGTAGCAGGAATCGTGGTAGGCCACGGTCAGCGCCCGGCCGTCGTCGGTCTGGAGGGGCACCCGGTGCTCCTCGAGCAGCCGCGCGATGAACGTCGAATGATGGATCACCTCGTACATCCCCCCGAGCTGCGGGAACTCGTTGCCGATCTGGTGGAAGCAGTGCGGGCAGCTGGTGACGATCGTGCGCACCCGGTAGCGGTCCAGCGTTTCGATGGCGTGCCGGGCCAGCATCTGATACAGGTACTCGTTGCCCAGGCGGCGCGCCGGATCGCCGTGGCAGCTCTCCTCCTGCCCGAGGATCGCGAAGTCGATGCCACACGCCTGGAGGATGCGCGCGAACGCCACCGTCGTCTTCTTGGCCCGGTCGTCGTACGACCCCATGCACCCCACCCAGAACAGCACCTCCGGACGCCGCCCCTGGGCGAACGCCTCGGCCATCGTCGGCACGTCCAGCCCTTCGGCCCACTGCGCCCGATCGGCGGGGCGGAACGCCCACGGCGAGCCGTTGCGCTCCATCGACTCGAACGCCGGCTGCAGTTCTTCGGGGAACCGCGACTCCGACAGCACGAGATACCGCCGCAGCTCGTTGATGATGTCGAGTTGGTCGATCGACACCGGGCACTCCTGCACGCAGGCGCGGCAGCTCGTGCACGCCCACAGCTCGTCGTCGGTGATGAAGTCGCCGAGCAGATGCCGGTCCCCCGATCCCGACGCCCCCGCCCCGTCGTCGCCGAGCACCGCCAGCCCGCCCACTGCCTCCATCAGGCGCTGGCGCGTGTTGATCACCACCTTGCGCGGGCTCAGCGGCTTGCCCGTGATGTTCGCCGGACAGGCCGCCGTGCACCGCCCGCACTCCGTGCAGGAGTAGCCGTCCAGCAGGTTCTTCCAGGTGAGCTGCGCCACGTCGTTGGCTCCGAACTGCTCCACCTCGGCCTCGAGATCCATCGGCCGCATCACGCCCTTCTGCCCGGGGCCGCTGGTGTTCGAGAAGAACACGTTGAACAGCGACGTCACCACGTGCAGATGCTTGGAGTACGGCAGGTAGTTGAGGAAGAACAGCACCAGCAGCACGTGCGCCCACCAGTTGACGTGCGACACGGCGAGCGCCGTGGCGGGCGGCACGCCGCCGAGCAGCCCGGCCAGCGCCCACGAGACCACCTTCTCGCGCCCCAGCGCCGTCGGATCGCCCACGGCAAGGAACGCGTTCATGGCCAGCAGCGTCACCATCAGCGCGCCGATCATTCCGAGAATGAAGTACGCGTCGCCGTGGTGGGTGCGGTCGCCGTCCAGCCGGCGCGGATGCAGCACCAGCCGGCGGAAGAAGGCGAACGCCACGGCGGCGAGCACGACCAGCGCGAACGCGTCCTGCGAGAACGCGTAGCCCAGGTACACGGGGCGCGGCAGCCACCGCTCGTACGAGAACCCGGGCACGATCCCCTGCGCGATCAGCTCCACCGTGCCCGCGGTGAGCACGAGAAAGCCCCAGAAGATCCCGGCATGCATCGGGCCGGCCACCGGGTCGCGGAAGATCTTCTCCTGGAAGATCGCAATGCGCAGCACGTTCCGGGCGCGCTGCCACGGATGGTCCAGCCGGTTCTCGCGCTTGCCGATGCGCAGAAACTGGACGAGCCGCTGCACGTTGAGCGAGAAGAACCCCGCCGCCAGCACCAGAATGAACACGAACAGCATGCGTTCCGCCGACATGGCCGTCACTCCGACAAGCGTGGCAAGACGAGAGCCCGCGGAGAAGCTAGTCCCCCGCGGGCTCCGAGAACAGGAACGGCCGCGGCGGTCAGTGCGACTGCTTGGCCGCGCGCACCGCCGCGGTGAGCACCGGCACGATCTCCAGCGCGTCGCCCACGATGCCGTAGTCGGCGATTTTGAATATCGGCGCCTCGGCGTCCTTGTTGATCGCGACGATGGTCTTGGAGGTGCGCATGCCGGCCAGATGCTGGATGGCGCCCGAGATGCCGACCGCGACGTACAGGTCTGGGCTCACCAGCCGCCCCGTCTGCCCGATCTGGTCGCTGTGGGGACGCCAGCCGTCGTCGGTCACGGCGCGGGTGGCGCCCACCGCCGCGTTGCCGAACGCGGCGGCCAGCTCCTCCACCAGCTGGAAGTTGGCGGCGTCCTTGAGCCCCCGGCCGCCCGACACGATCACCGGCGCCTCGCCCAGGTCCAGCTTGGCGCCGCCGCCCATCACCACCTCGGTCACCCGCACCCGCGACGCCGCCGGATCGGCGGCCGGCGCGATGGACTCGGCGGCGAGCGGCCTCGCGGCGGCCGCCGGCGTGACCGCGTTGGGGCGCACGCTCACCACCACCGGCACGGGACCGGCCGTGAGCGTGGCAATAAGTTTACCGGTATAGATGGGGTGGGTCACGGTGACCGATGCAGCGGAGAGCCGGACGGTCAGGCAGTCGGACAGCAACGGCGCGCGCAACGTGGCGGCGACGCGCGGGGCGAGATCCTTGCCCTGCGCCGACGCGCTCAGCAGCACCACGGGAAAGCCCGCGGCGCGCGCGGCGATCGTGGCGCTCATCGACTCCGGGTCGGCCCGGTCGTACGCCGGGTGCTCGCACACCAGCACCCGGTCGGCGCCGTGCCGGGCCAACGGCTCCACCTTGGCGTTCGTGCCCGGGGGCCCGAACACCACCGCGTGCACCTCGCCGCCGCCCGACGCGTCGGCCAGCCCGCGGGCCGCCGTGACCGCCTCGATCGCCACCTTGCGCAGCTCGCCGCCGCGCGTCTCCGCCACCACGAGAATGTTCGGCATCAGAGCACCTTCGCTTCGGTCTGGAGGAGCCGCACCAGCTCCGGCACCGCGTCGGGGCCCGTGCCGATGATCCGGCCGGCCGGCCGGTCGGGGGGAGGGCGACCTTCTCGACGGTCACGCGGACGGCGCCCAACTGCGCGGGCCTCACGTCGAGCGGTTTCTTCTTGGCCGCCATGATGCCCTTGAGCGACGGGTAGCGCGGCCGGGCGATGCCCTCGTCGATCGTGACCACGGCCGGGAGCGGGAACTCCAGCAGTTCGGCACCGCCTTCCAGCTCGCGGCGCGCCACCGCCTTGCCGCCGGCGAATTCGAGTTTCGACGCCGCCGTCAGGCAGGGCAGGCCGAGGAGCTCGGCCACCATCGTGCCCGCCCCGCCCGTCATCGCGTCCAGCGAGTGCTTGCCGAACAGGATGAGGTCGTAGCCGCCGTCCTTGAGCTCGGCGGCGAGCGCCGTGGCGATCGCCAGCGAATCGGCGGGCACGGCGTCGGCCCTGAGCTGCACGCCGCGCTCGGCGCCCATGCTCAGCGCCTTGCGGATGGTCTCCTGGACCACGTCGGGCCCGAGGCAGATCACGGTCGTCTCGCCCGCGCCCGCCTTCTCGTTGATCTGGAGGGCGACCTCCACGGCGTAGCCATCGAAGTCGCTGACGTCGAACTTGAGCCCGGTTTCGTCGATCGCGGTGCCGCTGGCGGCGACCCTGAAGCGCGACTCCATGTCGGGCACGCGTTTGATGCAGACGGCGATTTTCACGACCCGTCCCCGTATGTGAAAAGATTCACATGGAAGATAGGGGGGGAACCTGGAAGTCGGTAGGCGGCGCCCCTCGGCGCACGCGGAGCGCGACCGCCAAGCCCAACACGATCATCGCCGCGCACAGCAGCTGCCCCGCGCTGAACGGGCCGAGCACGAACCCCAGCTGCGGATCGGGCTGCCTGGTGAATTCGATGAGGAACCGGATGACGCCGTAGCCGATGAGGAACGCCGCCGAGAGCACGCCCGGCCGGTACCAGCCGCGCGCGAGCGATCGGCGCTCGAGCCAGAACAGGAACGCCGCCAGGATCAGCCCCTCGCCAATCGCTTCATATAATTGCGACGGATGCCGCGGCAGATGCAGCGGATCGGTGGGAAAGATCATGGCCCACGGCACGGACGTCGGGCGGCCGTACAGCTCCGCGTTGAAGAAGTTGCCCAGGCGCCCGAAGAAGAGCCCGGGGGTGCCCGCCAGCGCCAACGTGTCGGCCACGGCCGCGAACGGGATGCCGCGGCGGCGGGCGAACAGCCAGGTGGCGGCCACCATGCCGATCACCGCGCCGTGGAACGAGAGCCCCCCGTGCCAGACGGCGAAGAACTCCAGCGGGCGGGCGAGGTAGTGCCCCGGCTCGTACACGGCGGCGTACAGGAGGCGCGCGCCGAGCAGCATGCCGATCATCATATAACTAATATAGACGTCGATGTCGGCCGCCGAGAGCCGCACCAAGCCACGGGCCGCCCGGCGGGCGGCGATCCGGGCCCCCACCACGTACCCCACCACGTACATGACGGCGTACCAACGCACCTGGAACGGGCCGATGCGGAACAGGTCCGGACGGATCGGCGGATAGGGAATGGTCATGCGATGCAGTACCCGCTCCGTGGGAAAGGGTGCGCCAACGGTCGTCGCCGTGCGACGGTCCAGCTGTCCGACTGTCTGACTGTCTGACTGTCTGACCGTCCTACCGTCCTACCGTCCTACCGCCCTACTTGAACGCGTTCAGCCCCGTGACCGCCTGCCCCAGGATCAGCGAGTGCACATCGTGCGTGCCCTCGTACGTGTACACGCTCTCCAGGTTGGCCATGTGCCGCATGGACGCGTACTCGGCCAGGATGCCGTTGGCGCCGAGCAGCCGGCGCGCCTCGCGCGCCATGTCGGTGGCCATGTTCACGTTGTTGCGCTTGGCGAGCGACACCTGCTGCGGCGTGTACGTGCCGGCGTCCTTGAGCCGGCCCAGGTGGAGCGAGACGAGCTGCCCCTTCACGATCTCGGTGAGCATGTCGGCCAGCCGCTGCTGCTGGATCTGGAAACCGGCGATCGGACGGTCGAACATCACGCGGTTCTTGGCGTAGCTCAGCGCCTCCTCGTAGCAGGCCATGGCGGCGCCCACCGCGCCCCACGAGATGCCGTAGCGCGCCTGGGTCAGGCACATGAGCGGGCTCTTCAGCCCGCCCCGTCCGTGCCGGGCAGGACGGCGTCGGCCGGCAATTGCACGTCCTGGAAGACGAGTTCGCTCGTGTCGCTGGCCCGCAGCGACAGCTTGCCCTTCTGGTCCTTGGCCGTGAACCCCTTCGCGCCTTTGGGCACGATGAACCCGCGGATCGACGCATCGCGCGCGTCGCCGTTGGCCTTGGCCCACACCACGGCGATCCGGGCGGTGGAGCCGTTGGTGATCCACATCTTGGCGCCGTTCAGCACCCACGTGCCGTCCTTCTGCTCGCGCGCCATCGTGATCATGCCGCTCGGGATTCGAGCCGTAGTCGGGCTCGGTGAGCCCGAAGCAGCCGATGATCTCGCCGGCGGCCATCTTCGGCAGGTATTGCCGCTTCTGCGCCTCGCTGCCGAAGGCGAAGATGGGATACATGACCAGCGCGCCCTGCACGGAGGCGAACGATCGCACTCCCGAGTCGCCGCGCTCCAGCTCCTGCATGATCAGCCCGTACGCCACGTTGTTGAGCCCGGCGCAGCCGTATTCCTCGGGCAAGTTGGCCCCGAACACCCCCAACGCGCCCATCTCGGGCACCAGGTCGAGCGGAAAGCGCCCGTCGAGGTAGTGCTGCGCGATGATCGGCAGCACGCGCTCGTCCACGAACCGGCGCACGCTGTCGCGCACGGCGCGTTCCTCTTCGGAGAGCGCGCTGTCGATATCGAAGAAGTCGGTGGTCATGCTCCGGAATCTAGCGCGGCGGCGCCGGCGGGAGCGCCGCGGACCGGCCGCGCGCCGCCGCGCCGAGCATGGCGCCGCCCCACGCGAGCGCGAACGGAAACGCCAGCTCGATGCCGAGGAGGACCCGCGCCCGCGTCTGCATCACGTCGGCGAGCGTGTGCGCCCACGGGACGATCGGCGCGCCCGCCGCGGCCGGCACCGCCAGCAGCACGGCCCACGCGATCGCGGCCGCGCACGCGGCGCGCAGCGCGGCGAGCCAACCGCCCCCCAACATCGCGCCCCACCCCACCGCGATCGCCGCCACCGCCCACCACCCAAACGCGTACGTGCCGAGCGCGAACGCCGCGGCCGCGAAGACCAGTCGCACGGCGCCCCGTCTCATCGCGAGTTCCCCGGCGTGAGCGTGAGCGTGGCCGCGGTGTGGCCGGCGCCCAACCCCGCCACGTCCTTTGGCGCGAGGACCGGACTCAACTGGCCGGCCAGCCACTGCGGAATGCGATCGGCGTACGACGGGCTCGCCGGATCGCCGCTCTGGCCACCGGGATACGTGGCCCACGCCTTCAGCTCCGGTCCCAGGTCCACGACCATGCGCCAACTCGGCCCGAAGCTCCCTCCGGGCGCCGGATTGAGCGTGCCCCGCCCGCCGTCCACGAGCAGCCCCTCCGCCGAGAACGGCCTGATCCGCAGCAGGTGGTCGATGTCCACCTTGGCCGTGCTGTCCCATCGCCAGCGCGCGGTCTCCGGCGGGCCGAGTCGCGCCACGAGCGAGTCGTACGCCGCGTGGAGCGCCCGCACGAGAATCATGTCGCGCGTCTCCACCACGCGCGGCGTGATCTTCTGGTCCCACCACGGGTTGTTCGGTTGCTGCAGCAACTCGAGCATGATGTCGTCGCTCGGCGTCGCCACCCGGTGCCGCGTGGAATCCTCGAGTTCGTCCCACGTGAAGTCGCGCAACTTCCGCATCGCCTCCTCGAACAGCACCGCGCCGCCGTTGTCCCGCGTGTAGAGCCCGTTCCACTTCCGGAGCACCATCGCCGCCGCCACGAGCGACGGCATGCGCACCGCGCCGGCTTCCGCCTGGAGGAAATACGGCAGGAACAACTGCTCGCGCACGCTGAGCGGGCTCGTCTGGAAGCGCCGCATGTCGTCCACGGTCACGCTCGAATCGGCGCGCAGGAGCTGGTTGATGTCCAGCGCCCGCCAGGGATCCCACGCGTGCGCGTCGCCCAGATAGGCGAACGCCTGCCGCGGATCCTCGGGCTGCTGGTTGGCCGACGCCAGATACCCCTGCGCCGGATCGAACGACTGCGGATACCGGTCCACCGGCCAGTAGCCGGTCCAGTCGCTGGCGCTCGTGGAGCCGTCGAAGAGGTCGAGTCCGGTGCGGCCCTTGGGCCGGATCGGGAAATGGCCGGTGGACCGGATGGCGATCGTGCCCTGACGGTCGGCCACGAGCATGTTCTGCGCCGGCACGAAGTACCCCGCCGCCATGGCGTCCAGGAACGCGCGGGCGGACGTGGCGTGTCCCGCGTCGTAGAACGCGCTGATCTCGTGCGACGGTTCGAGCAGCGTCCACCGCATGGACACCCAGGCGCCGAACCGGTGCATCAGCGGTCCGCGGCTCGTGTACCGCACGGTGTCGGTGGCCAGCGTCTCGCCGTGCTTGCCGCGGTACACCTCCACCCGGGGTTCGAGCGGCTTCCAGACACCGTCCACTTCGTACGTCGTCGGGTGCAGGGTGTCGTCCACGGTCTCGCGGTAGAAGTCGAGCACGTCGGCGCCGGTGTTGGTGAACCCCCACGCCACGTCGCGATTGAAGCCGAGCACGATGCCCGGCGCCCCGGGAATCGTCACGCCGTACACGTCGAGCGTGCCGGGCACGACGAGCTGCGTTTCGTACCAGATGCTGGGCAGCGTGAGATCGAGGTGCGGATCGTTGGCGAGCAGGGCGTGCCCGTCGGCGCTGCGCGACGGCGCCACGGCCCAGTTGTTGCTCGCGAAGTGCCGAGGATCGGCGTCGGGCGCGAACCCCGGCGGCTCGACGGCGCGCAGTAGCGCCGCCACGCGCGCCGCCGCGGTGTCGGGCCGCCCCGGGGGCGGGATGGGCGCGAAGACGAACCGCGGGCCGCGCGCCCCCGACGGCTGGATCGGCTCCTCGATCGGGGAATTCACGGGGAACAACGCGGCGGCGGCGGCATCTCCCACCTTGGCGGCC
This sequence comes from uncultured Gemmatimonadaceae bacterium, assembly GCA_963729495.1. Lineage (GTDB taxonomy): Bacteria > Gemmatimonadota > Gemmatimonadetes > Gemmatimonadales > Gemmatimonadaceae > JAGWRI01. Next base: position 167,152 of record CAVSOM010000020.1, on the reverse strand, counting down.
ACGGCCAGGCGGGCCGTCTCGTCGTGCAGGTACGACAGCGTCCACCCCATGCGATTGAACAGGTGGATGGAGTTGATCGGCTTCCAGCGCTCGGGGCGCACGCCGAGCAGCCGGTATTCCACCGGCACCTGCGACGGCCGCATGCCGTCGATGTAGGCATTCACGCCGTCGGAGAACGCCGTCATCACGCGCCACGCCATGGACGCGGTGTCGATGGCGGCCAGCTTCCGTTCGGCGGCGCGCGGCATGCCGAGGTCCCGCGTTTGCCGGTCGAGCGACAGCGCCACGGCCCCCGCCCACTCGGTGAGGCGCCCCGACGCGGCGTGGGTCTGCAGGTCGAGTTGGAACAGCCGGTCGCGGGCCACGACGTACCCGAGCGCGCGATAGGCGTCGGTCTCGGTGGTGGCGAAGACGTGCGGCACGCCGCGGTCGTCGTAGCGCACGTCCACCGCGCCCTGGAGCCCGGGAATCCGGGCGGCCGCCTGCCGCGGATGCACGGCATTGGTGGCGGCGCCCCAGGCGCCGTTCACGGGATCGAGCAGCGGGCCGAGCGGGGGCACCGGGCCGGCGCCGCGGGCGCCCACCCACAGCGCCGCGCCGAGCACCACGAGACCCGCCAGCGCGCGAAGGATGCGAGGGATCATGGCCTCAAACCTACCGGGCGCACCCCGGGATCAGCCAGCGAGGCGCCGCGGGGGCGGGGGCGGGGGCCCCGGGCTGTCCACCACGCCCTTGGCCGCCGGCGTCGCGCCGACCTGGCGCGCCTTGCGGCGGAACGCGGCGCCGTGATCCACGTGCAACGCGGACTCGTCCTGCCACTGGTGCACCATCTCGTGCAGCAGCGTGTCGATCGCGTCGTCCCAGCCGTCGCGGCGGATGTGCCGGCGGCTGATCACGATCTCCACGGTGGCGTGGTCGCCGGCCGGCACGTAGTGGCCGAGCCGCGACCGCATGCGTCGCGACACGCGCACCGGGATGTCGCGCAGCGCGCCACCGAACCGCCCGGCGTTGAGCCGCGCGTGCAACGCGCGGAGCCGCGCCACCATCGCCTCGTCGTCGGGATGCGTGCGCTCGGGCGGCCGCGGCCGGACGTGGGCCACCGCCGCCGCGGCGATGATCGTGCGCTGCGCCGCGCGCCGATCGGCGCGGGTGCGGCCCTGGACGAAGGCGACGATCGCGCGCAGCACCGGCTCGGGCGCGTCGAGATACCCTTCGTGCACGCGGAGCTCGACGCCCCCGACGCTCACCATGACCGTGCGGTTGCGGGTGAGCGTGCAGCGGTCGACGCGTCGCAGCCCCAAGTCGCGCATGCGGCCCAGCAGTTCCTCCGCGGTTCGGGGCGGGGGCGCGGCGGGCGCGACCGGCAGTTCCAACTGCGCGGGGTCCGTCCGGCGGCGCAGCAGGCGCATCAGCGGGCGAAGCGTCGGGACGGTCCGGGCCGGAAGGCGCCGTCGGCGTCCGACCAGATGAGGGCATCCACGGCGATCGCGTCGTTGGTGACCGCAACGCCGTTGACCGACGACGGCCGCGCGCCGCGCGAACGGTTGGAGATCGTGCCCGCGGTGGCCACGACGACGCCCCCGGGAGCGTGCTCCACGAACTCCACCGCCTCCTGGTGGTCGTGTCCGCACAGCACGAGGTCCACGCCCAGGTCGGCGAACTCGGCGAGCAGGCGGTGCGAGCCCTTGAGTCCGTAGCGCCGCGACAGTTCGCCCTTGACCGGATTGTGGTGCATCACGACCGCGCGCAGGGCGCCGGCCGGCGCGTCGGCGAAGATGGCGGCCAGGCGGGCCACCTGCGCGCGGTCCAGGCGGCCGATGATCGAGATGTCGCGCGGATTCCAGGTGAGGGTGCTCCAGCGCACGCCGTGCGCCGTGTTGCACCCGGCGATGACGGCGCCGGGCAGGCGCAGCACCGGCTCCACGTCGTCGGCGATGTAGCGGCGGTACTTGGCAAGCACGGCGCCGGCGTCGCCCAGGCCGAGGGGCGCGAACCACCAGGCCACGTCGTGGTTGCCCGGCACGACGAGCACGCGACTCACCCGTTCAGCGCGCTGGATGAAGACCCGCGCCCGCTGGAACTCGCCGGCGCGCGCGCGCTGGGACAGGTCGCCGGAGATGGCGACCACTTCGGGGCGGCGCTCGCGGATCAGCGCCTCGAGCGCCTCGAACTGCGCCGGCACCGCGGGATGGCCGAAGTGCAGGTCGGAGCAGTGGAGCAGCGTCAGCGGGGTCACAGGCGGGCGATGATCGCGTCGGTGAATGCGTCCGTGCTCGCCGAGCCGCCCAGATCGCGCGTCACCGTCCGCCCGCCGCGGATCGTCTCCTCGAGGGCGGTGCGCACCCGCCGGGCGCGCGCGCCGTCGCCGACATGCTCGAGCAGCATGCAGGCCGCGAGGATCACGGAACTCGGATTGGCGATGCCCTTGCCGGCGATGTCGGGCGCCGTGCCGTGCACGGCCTCGAAGATCGCGCCCTGGAGCCCGATGTTCGCCCCCGGCGCCAGTCCCAGCCCGCCCACCAGCCCCGAGATCTCGTCGGACAGGATGTCGCCGAACAGGTTGGTGGTCACGATCACGTCGTACTGCTCGGGCTGCATCACGAGGTTCATCGCCATCGCGTCCACGATCACGTCGTCGCACCGGATGTGGTCGTACTCGCGTGCGATCTGCCGTCCCACGTCGAGGAACAGCCCCGACGTGTGCTTGAGGATGTTCGCCTTGTGGACGAGCGTGACCGTGCGGCGGCCGTGCGTCATCGCGTACTCGAACGCGTAGCGCACGATCCGTTCGCAGCCCGGGCGGGTGACGATCGCCGTGCTCTCGGCCACCGCCCTGGGGTCTTCGCCCACCTTGATGTAGTGCTCCACCCCCACGTACAGCCCCTCGGTGTTCTCGCGGATGAGCACGAGGTCGAGGTCGTCGAACCGGCCGCCGTGCACGATCGAGTAGGCCGGCCGCACGTTGGCGAACAGGTCGAAGGTCTTGCGCAGCGCGACGTTGACCGAGCGGAACCCCTCGCCCACCGGCGTCTCGAGCGGCCCCTTGAGGGCCAGCCGCGTGCGCTTGATCGAATCGAGCGTGGCGTCGGGCAGCGGATCGTTGAATCGCGACACGGCGGCCATCCCGGCCAGCTGCGGGTCCCACGCGATGTCGGCGCCCGCCGCCTCGAGCACGCGCACCGTGGCGCTCGTGATCGACGGCCCGATGCCGTCGCCGGGAATCAGCGTGACCGGAATGACCATTATTATATCGGTATGGCGGCGCGCCGCTACGGCGAGACGACGAGATCGGCGAAGTGCGCGGCGAGGCTGGTCCACACGGCCGGCCCGAACGCCGGCTCCGGATCGCTCGCCACTTCGTGCACCCAGCGCGAACTCGGTGGTGCGCGCGTCCACCAGCACCAGGCGCAGCACGGCCCGCCCCAGCGACCCGTCCGCCACTTTCTCGAACCGCACGTCCACGCGGCAGCATGACGTACCGCGCCTCGTCCTGCATGGCGATCATCGTGCGCAGTTGGCTGGCGAGCGGATCGCTGTAGAACTGCCGATCTCCGAGCCGGCCGTGCAGCAGCGGCGTCTCGGCCAGCAGGTACGGATTGGCGGCGTACGTGGAATTCACCGCGGTACGACTTCTCGAGGTCGGGCGCGAAGAACCACGTGTCGCCCAGCCCGCGCGCGTCGAACTCGGCCACGATCGCCGAGTCGAGCCCGCGCAGCGCGGAGCGCGGCCGGGCGATGCCCGCCGCCCACCCGAGCGGGTCGCCCTGGCACGATGGCGAACGCCGGCGGCACGATGATCCGTTGCCCGGCGAGGTTCGCCAGCGGACGCACCACGCACCGCCCCCGTCGCCGGCGCCGGGGGCGTGGGCGGCTGCTGCGCGCGCGAGGCCGGCGAGACGCAGGCCACGAGAGCCAGCGCGGCGGCGATGCTCAGTTGGCGTGGCATGCGTGGAAAGGTAATCCAATTCCCGCCGGCCTGCCCGCCCGCCGCTTCCCCTCGTACCCTCGTACCCTCGTACTCTCGTACCCTCGTACGATCCCACTCTCGCACCCTTCCCCACCTCGCCCCCCTCGCTCCATTTTTGCCCCGGCCCCAGCCCCCGGAGTCCTCTGGCCATGTCGAAGCTGTCGCGTCCCGTCCTCTGGACGGGGGTTGCCCTGCTCGGCGCCGGTTCCCTCGCCTGGATCGCGCTCGCGCGCGGCGAGTCGATCAACGCGGTGTGGCTGCTCACCGCCGCCGTCTGCACCTACCTGGTGGCGTACCGCTTCTACGCCCGCTTCATCGCCGGCCGCGTGTTCGCGCTCGACGCCAACCGCCGCACGCCGGCGGAGCGCCTCGACGACGGCCGCGACTACGTGCCGACCAACCGGTGGATCGTGTTCGGCCACCACTTCGCCGCCATCGCCGGCCCGGGCCCGCTCGTCGGCCCCACGCTCGCCGCCCAGTTCGGCTACCTCCCGGGCGCGCTCTGGATCATCGTCGGCGTGGTGCTGGGCGGCGCCGTGCAGGACTTCGTCATCCTCTGCGCGTCGGTGCGGCGCGACGGCAAGTCGCTCGGCGCAGATGGCCAAGGAGGAGATCGGGCCCGTGGCCGGCTACACGGCGCTCGTCGCCGTGCTCGGCATCATGGTCGTGCTCATCGCCGTGCTCGCGCTGGTCGTCGTCAACGCGCTCAAGGCCAGCCCGTGGGGCACGGTGACGATCGGGCTCACCATTCCCATCGCCCTGCTCATGGGCGTGTACCTGCGGTGGGTGCGTCCCGGCCGCGTGCTCGAGGCCAGCGCCATCGGGCTCGCGCTGCTCGTCGCGGCGCTGTACGCCGGCCGCTGGGTCGCCGCGGACCCGGCGCTGGCCGCGGCGTTCACGCTCAGCGGCACGACGCTGGCCGTGATCGTGATGGTCTACGGCTTCGCGGCGTCGGTGCTGCCGGTGTGGCTCCTGCTCGCGCCGCGCGACTACCTGTCGGCGTTCGTGAAGATCGGCGTCGTCGCTGACGCTGGCCGTGGGCATCCTGATCGTGCTGCCGCCGCTCCACATGCCGGCCCTCACCCGGTTCACCGATGGCACCGGCCCGATCTTCGCCGGCAAGGTGTTCCCGTTCGCCTTCATCACGATCGCCTGCGGCGCGATCTCGGGATTCCACGCGCTCATCGCCTCGGGCACGACGCCCAAGCTGCTGGAGCGCGAGCCCGACGCGCGGTTCATCGGCTACGGCGCGATGCTCATGGAGTCGTTCGTGGCGATCATGGCGCTGATCGCCGCCTGCGCGCTCACTCCGGGCGTGTTCTTCGCGATCAACGCGCCGGCGAGCGCGCTCGGCGGCACGGTGCAGAGCGCGTCGGCGGCCGTGGCCCAGTGGGGGTTCACCGTCACGCCCGCCGAGCTGACCGGGCTGGCCCATCAGATGGGCGAGGCGACCCTGCTCTCGCGCACCGGCGGCGCGCCCAGCCTGGCGGTGGGCATGGCACAACTGTTCTCGCGCGCCCTGTCGGGCGGCGGCGCCATGGCGCTCTGGTATCACTTCGCCATCATGTTCGAGGCCCTGTTCATTCTCACCACCGTCGACGCCGGCACGCGGGTGGGACGCTTCATGCTCCAGGACCTGGGCCGCCGCGTCTGGGAGCCGTTCGGCCGCGTGTCGTGGTATCCGGCGGTGCTCCTCTCGAGCGCCCTGTTCGTCGCGATGTGGGGCTAGTTCCTGTATCAGGGCGTCGTCGATCCGCTGGGCGGCATCAATTCGCTCTGGCCGCTGTTCGGCATCTCCAACCAGCTGCTCGCCGCCGTGGCGCTTTGCGTCGGCACCACCGTCATCATCAAGATGGGCAAGGCCCGCTACGCCTGGGTCACGCTGCTGCCGCTCGCCTGGCTCGTCGATCGTGACCATGTCGGCGGGCTGGGAGAAGCTGTTCTCCCCCGATCCGCACCTCGGGTTCCTCGCGCATGCCCGGTTCCTCGGCGCGGCCCTCGGCGCCGGCACGCTGCCCGCGGGCGTGGCCACCGCCGCGGCCGGCGGCCGCATGGTGTTCAACGATTATCTGGACGCCGCCGTGACCGCGTTCTTCATGGGGTCGGTGATCGTGATCCTGGCCGATTCGCTGCGCATCTGGTACGGTGTGATGAGCGGGCGCCTCGCGGCCGTGTCGTCGGAAGTGCCCTGCGAGCCCGTCGTCGAGGGCTGACCGCTGCCCGTGCATGCCCCGTGTCCCGCGTCCTTCGATTCCTCCGTTCCATTCTCTCCCTACCTGCCCATGTCCCGCTCCCGCCTGCTCGCCGCCCTCCTCGTTTCGTCCGTTGCCGCCGCGTCCACGCTGAGCGCGCAGCGGCCGGCGCCGTTCGCGTTCACGATTCGGAACATCATGCGCGGCCCCGAGGTGTACGGCCGCGCGCCCGCGAACATCCGGTGGACCGCCGACGGGCGGTGGATCTACTTCCTGTGGAACGAGCCCGGCACCGATTGGCGCGCCCCGCTCGAGCAGTACCGCGTGCGCGCCGAACCGGGCGCGAAGCCGGAACAGGTGCCGCGGCCGCTGGCCGACTCGATCGATCTGGCGCTCACCGCCGGCATCCGGTCCCCCGATCGCGCGCGCGAGCTGATCTCGTACGCCGGCGACCTCTACGAGCGCACCGTCGCCACCGGCGCCGTGCGCCGGCTCACGCAGACCACCGACGTGGAGTCCGGCGCCGGGTACGGCGCCGACGGCCGCACGATCTACTTCATCCGCGCCGACAACGTGTACGCGCTCGGCGTGGACGACGGCTTCCTGCGCCAGCTCACCGACATTCGCGCGGCGGGCGCGGGCGGGGCCGCGCCGAGCGGCTTCGGCGGCGCGCGCGGCGGACGCGGCGGGGGCTTCGGGGGAGGCGGGCGCGGCGGCCGCGGCGCGACCGACAGCACCAACGCCAATCCGCAGCGCGCCGCCCTGGAGCGCCAGGAGAAGTCCCTGTTCGAGGTGCTCCGCGACCGCGCCTGGATGGACAGTGTCGATCGCGCCGCGGCCGGCAGTCCCGACACGGCGGGGCGGCCGCGGACGCTCCTGCTCCTGCCGAACGAACGGGTGGTGGCCATCGACGTCTCGCCGAACGGACGCGCCGCGGTGCTCACCACCGTCATCGCCGACACGTCGGCGCGGCCGACGGTGGTGCCCGAATGGGTCACGGCGAGCGGCTACGTCGAGACCCAGCGCGGGCGCACCCTGGTGGGCGACGTGCAGAGCGGCGGTCGCATCCTGTTCGTCGCGCTGCCGGACGGGCGCGCGCAGGCGCTGCGCCTGACGCCCGACGACACCACCGGCCCCGGGTCCAGCGCCTACGTCGTGGGCTGGAACGACGACGGCTCGCTCGCCCTCGTGCGCACCGAGACCGCGCACTTCAAATACCGCTACTACTATACCGTGTCCGACGCGGGCGCGGCCAAACAGGTGGACGCGCTGCACGACTCGGCGTGGGTGGACGGCCCGTGCAGCTACTGCGCCGGCTGGCTCGACGGCGGCAAGCGGCTCTACTTCGTCTCCGAGGCCACGGGCTACGCGCACCTGTATTCCGCCGCCGCCGACGGCACCGACCGGCGGGCTCTCACGGGCGGCAACTGGGAGGTGCGCGACGTCGAGCTCTCCCGCGACGGCACGACGTTCCATCTGACCACGAGCGAGCGGTCGCCCGCCGAGCAGCAGCTGTACGCGATGCCGGCCAGCGGCGGCGCGCGCACGATCGTCACGCCCGGGCACGGGTCGCACGACGCGCACTTCTCGCCCGACGGGTCGAAGATCGCCGACCTGTACTCCACGGCGCAGAACCGTCCGCCCGAGCTGTTCCTCATGGACAACCGGCCCGGCGCCCCCGAATCGCCGCTCACCGTTTCGCCCACCGCCGACTGGCTGGCCTTCACCTGGATCAACCCGAAGATCATCCACGTGCGCGCCGACGACGGCGCCGAGGTGCCGGCGCGCCTCTGGGAGCCGCAGGCCGTCGGCGCCAAGCCGAACGGCGCGGCGGTGATCTTCGTGCACGGCGCGGGCTACCTGCAGGAAGTGGTGAACGCCTGGGGGCCGTATCCGCGGGAATTCATGTTCAATCAATACCTGGCGGCGCACGGCTACGTGGTGCTGGACCTCGACTACCGTGCGTCGGCCGGCTACGGCCGCGACTGGCGCACCGCGATCTACCGCTGGATGGGCGGGCGCGACCTGAAGGACCAGGTGGACGGGTCGCGCTGGCTCACCAGGACCTACGGTATTCCGGCCACCAGAATCGGCATCTATGGCGGGAGCTACGGCGGCTTCATGACGCTGATGGCGATGTTCACCGCGCCCGACGACTTCGGTGCCGGCGCCGCGCTGCGCAGCGTCACCGACTGGGCGCACTACAACCACGGCTACACGGCCGAGATCCTCAACTTCCCGCAGGACGATTCGATCGCCTACCGCCGGTCGTCGCCGATCTTCTTCGCCGACGGCCTCAAGCGGCCGCTCGTCATGTTCCACGGCATGGTCGACACCAACGTCGAGTTCGAGGACATCGTGCGGCTCGAGCAGCGCCTCATCGAGCTGGGCAAGACCGGGTGGGAGCTCCGCCCCTATCCGGTGGAGAACCACGGCTTCGTGCGCCCCGACTCGTGGACCGACGAGTACACGCACATCTTCGAGCTCTTCGAACGCACCATCCGCACCGCGAAATAGCCGCCGCAACCGGGGGCGCCGGCGCACGCCGGTCGGCGCCCCGCCCCACGCGAGGACCGCATGCGATCCTGGTCACGCCTCCGCACGAACGTCCGCGCCGTCGGCGCCGCCACGCGCCGCATCATCGGCGCGCCCGACTACGAGCGCTACCTGGCCCACCTGCGGCAGTGCCATCCGGGCGAGCGGTCGCTGTCGCGCCGGGAGTTCACGCAGCGGCGGTTGGAAGAGAAGTACGCCAGGCCCGGCGCGCGGTGCTGTTAGCCGGCCGCGGGTGAGCGGCGCCCCACCACCGCGAGGCCCACCGCCGCCGCGAGCGCCAGGCTCGCCCCCACCGTGAACGCCGCGCCCGCGCCCGCCCGATCCCAGATCACGCCGAAGAGCAGCGACGCCGGCAGGGCGCCCAGCCCGACCGCCAGGTTGAACCAGCCGAACGCGGCGCCCCGCCGCTCCGCCGGCACGAGGTCCGACACCAGCGCCCGCTCCGCGCCCTCGGTGAACCCAAAGTAGATCCCGTATACCGCGAACAGCGCCCAGGCGTGCCACGCCCGCCACGCGTGCGCGAACGCCAGATACACCGCGGCGTAGCACAGCCAGCCGACGATCAGCGTCGGCCGGCGCCCGATGCGGTCGCTGAGCGCGCCGCCGGCCGTGTTGGTGAGCGACTTCACCGCGTTCAGCAGCGCCCAGATGATCGGCGCCAGCGCCAGCGGCACGCCGAGTTGGTGGGCCCGCAGGAGCAGGAACGCATCGGTGGAATTGCCCAGCGTGAACACGAACATCACCGCCATGTACGTCCAGAACCGTCCGCCCATTGGCTGCGACAGGTCGAGCGGCGCACCCGACCGCGCGTCGACTTCCGGCACCTCGCGCACGCCCCAGATCACCATCGCTACGGCCAACGCACCCGGCACCAGCGCCAGCCAGAACACGTGGCGCAGCGTCAACCCTTCCCACTGCAACAGCGCGAACGCGATCGAGCGGACCCGCCACCGCACCCGCATTGTCCCACGCCCGCTGGAATCCGAACGCGCGCCCGCGAATGCGTGGCATCCACCGAGTCGGCGATGAGCGCATCGCGCGGCGAATTGCGCAGCCCCTTTCCCACCCGGTCGGTGACGCGGATGGCCAGCACCTGGCCCGCCGACTGCGCTATCGCCACGAGCGGCCGCGCGACGGACGCCAACGCGTACCCGGCGAGCACCAGCGGCTTGCGCCGCCGCACGCGGTCGGACCACCACCCGCTGGCCAGCTTCAGCAGCGCCGACACTGATTCGGCGCTGCCCTCGATGGCGCCCACGAACGCCGCGCTCGCGCCCAGCGTGGCCGTGAGGAACGCCGGCAGGAGCGGATAGATCATCTCGCTCGACATGTCGGTGAAGAAGCTCACCAGCCCGAGCGCCGCGACGTTGCGGCCGAGACGCGGACGGCCGCCCGATGGAGACGCTCGCGGACGGAATGGCGGAGGGGGGCGGGCGCATGGGTGTTCGGCCAATGTACCGCTTGCCAAAGGGCCGCGGACCCCCGTTCTATTGGAGCGTATGCGCCAGCCCGACCCGACGTTACGCCGATGCGTTCGCGGCCCTCGCCCCGCGCGCGCGCCCATCTCGCCTCGCAAGACGAGGCAGTTGCTGCGCGCGCAGGTCGCCGTGGCCGAACTGGCCGCGCCCACCGGCGAGGAGGGCGAGCGCGCCGCCTGGGTGCGCGACCGGTTCGCCGCCCTGGGATTGGACGGCGTGCGCATCGACGAGGCGGGCAACGTGATCGGGCGCCGGGCCGGCCGCCACCCCGCCGAGCCGGTGGTCGTGTGCGCGCATCTCGATACGGTGTTTCCCCGCGGCACGCCGCTCACCGTGCGCCGCGACGGCCGCCGCCTGGCCGGCCCCGGCATCACCGACAACGGGCGCGGGCTGGCGGTGATGCTCGCCCTCGCCGAGGCGCTCGACGGCCGTGGCCTCGCGCTCGAACGGCCGGTGGAGTTCGTGGGCACCACGGGCGAGGAGGGCAACGGCGATCTGCGCGGCGCCAAGCACTACTTTGCCCACGCGCCGGAGCGGCCGGCCGCCGCCATCGCCATCGACGGCGCGGGCGACGAGCGCATCATCCATCGCGCGCTGGGCACGCGGCGCTACCGCGTCACCTTCCACGGTCCGGGCGGACACAGCTGGGCGGCCTTCGGCGCGCCGAACGCCATCCACGCCGCCGCCGCCGCCACGGCGCGCCTGGCCGCCCTGCCCCTCGCCGCCAAGCCGCGCACCACGCTGAGCGTGGGCCGCATCGGCGGCGGCATCGCCGTGAACGCCATTCCCGACCACGCCTGGATCGAGATCGACGTGCGATCGGCCGGCCCGCGCGTGCTCGACCGCCTGGAACTCGAGGTGTACCGCGCGGTGGCCGCCGCCGCGGCCGATGAGAACGCGCGCCGCGCCGACCGCACCGGGGCGCTCACCACCAGCATCACGCGCATCGGCGACCGTCCGGGCGGCGAGACGCCGGCCGACCATCCGCTGGTCGAGGCGGCCCGCGCCATCACGCAGCTCGCCGGCCGCGACCCGGAGCTGGCCATCGCGTCCACCGACGCCAACGTGCCGATCGGCCTGGGCATTCCCGCGATCGCGATCGGCGGCGGCGGTCTGGGCGGCGACGCCCACTCCGCCGCCGAGTGGTTCGAGAACGCGGACGGCACGCGCGGCGTGTCGCGCGCCCTGGCGATCGTGCTCGCGGCGTCGCACGCCGCGGCGTAGCTACCCCCCCGTGGCGTTCGGTTCCAGCCGCTCGAACGCGCGCCCCAGCCACTGCATCACCCCCTGCAGCTCGAACGCCAGGGCGGCGCTGCCCGCCACCATCGTGCCCGCCACCGCCAGCGCCCCGGTGAGATGGAGCGCGCCGATCGCCACGAACGCCATCGCCGCGGGCACCAGCAGCAGCGCCGCCAGCAGCAGGGAATAGAACCCCACCACCAGGATCATCTGCCCCATCATCTCCACGCCGCCCGGCACCACGGCCCCCAGCCGCGACCATCCAGGAAAGAGAATCGGCATCCCGTTCTGGATGGTCACGCTGCACGCGTTGAACGCCACCAGCACGGGCACGATGCCGACCGCCACGGCGAGCCGCATCGCCGGAGGCGCCCAGCGCAGCCCCGCCGCTTCCGCCACCCCGGCGGCGAGCGCCAGCGCCACCGCCTGCGCCGCGGCCAGCGGCACCGAGACGCTCAGCACCTCGGCGGCCACCACGGTCGCGCCTCGGAACGGGAGCGTCTTCAGCTCGGCGAGATGCTGCAGATCCTGCCGCAGGTCGCCGCGCAGCATCAGCGGGCCCATCAGCACCATCACCGAGGCGAACGCCACCAGCCCGACGGCCACGCCGGCGGCCGCGCCGAGCTGCGCCCCGGACACGGCTCCGAGTACGCCGGCCAACAGCAGCGGCGAGAGCAGCTGCCGCTGCTGCGACGTGCGGCGCAGGCAGACGAGGTTCTTCCATACGATGGCCGCCGCCGGGTGCCCCGTGGGGGCGAGCGCGATGCCCGCGCGGCCGCGGCCGCGAGCCCGCGCGCCCGGGGCGCCGGCGGCCGCACCCGCGCCACCGCCTCCCGCGACCCCCGCGCGTCGCCCGCGCAGCGCCTCGATCCGGCGCGCCCGCTCGGCCGTGGCCGCCAGCGCCGCTTCCTCGAACGCCGTATCGGTGTGCATGACCCACCAGACGTGCCCGAGCAGCACGAGCAGCGCCGCCGGCATGGCCGCCAGCCAGGCCGGCGTGGAGGCGGCGAACACCGGGCCGAGTACGGCCGCGAACGGCCAGAGCACATAGCGCGCCGGGGCCTGCGCCAGCGCGGCGCCGAGCACCGCCAGGGCGCCGCTCAGGTCGGCCGCCCCGCGCACCGGAGCCACGGCCGGCGCCACATTCACCGCCACGCCCGCCACGATCGCCGCGAACGCCGCCAGCGACAGCGCGTGGCGCCGCACCCCCTGGCGCCCGTGCTCGGCCCACGACGTGCGCACCAGCGACGCGCCCAGCCGGTGCAGGAACACCGTGCAGAACAGCAGCCAGAGCCCGATGCCGCGCGCCCAGATGGGGAGCGTCGCGCGTCCGGCGTCCAGGATCAGCAGCCAGATCGCGGTGTTGAGCAGCAGCGGCAGCTGGCCGCGGACGAGCTTGTAGGCCACGAGCTGCCGCCGCGACACCGGCGCCGGGAACAGCATCGACGCTTCGGCTTGCGTGAACGCTAATGCCGTGCTGTCGCCGCCGAGCAGCCACATCGACACGGCGCCGAGCAGCAGGCCGCCGAGCGCCAGCAGGTGGCCGCCGCCGGCGAGCAGCGGCAACGCCTGGCCGTGCGCCTGGCGCGGATTCCGCCAGAACACCAGGTAGAAGTACCCCGCGCCCAGGATCACGGCCAGCGCGTAGCGCGGATTCCTCGACTGGCGGATCCGGTGGACGAGCCGGTTGCGGAAACTCGTCCAGGTGAGATAGACGAACGCGCCGACGACCATCCCTCAGCTCGCCGCGCCGGGCGCGCCGCCCGGTCCGGCGCCGTCGCCGGTGAGCATCAGGAACACCTCCTTGAGCGTGCGCCCGGCCAGTTCCGGCCGCGCTCCCACGATCTCGGCCAGCGTGCCGTACGCCACCGCCCGCCCCTTGGCAATCACGAGCAACTTCGTACACAGCTCCTCCACCAGGTGCAGCAGGTGCGAGCTGAGCACCACCGCGGCCCCCTCGCGGGCGCGCGCGGCGATCGTGTGCCTCATGCGCCGCATGCCGCCCGGGTCGAGCCCGGTGAGCGGCTCGTCGAGGATCAGCCCCGCGGGGTCGTGCAGCAGCCCGCAGGCGATCGCCAGCTTCTGCCGCATGCCGCGCGACAGCTCGCCCGGCAGCACGTCGGCCTTGTCGGCCAGTTCCAGCTCGCGGAGCAGCGCCGGCGCCCGCGCCGCGGCGTCGGCCACGCCGTACACGCGGGCGACGAACGTCAGATGCTCGGCCACCGTGAGATATTCGAACAGGTATGGCTCGTCGGGTATGAAGGCCAGCGACCGCTTGGCCTCCACCGGGTCGCGCGCCATGTCGTGGCCGGCGATCGCCACCGTGCCCTGCGACGGGGCGATGATCCCGACGAGGCAGCGCAGGGTGGTGGTCTTGCCGGCGCCGTTGGGGCCCACCAGCCCGAGCACCTCGCCCGGCCCGACGTCGAAGCTCAGCCCGGACACCGCCGTGAAGCCGCCGTAGAGTTTGGTCAGCCCGCGAACCGCGATCATGAGGAGGGGGGTATGGGAAGTGCCAACACGATAGCGGCCGCGCCCCGCCGGCGCGACCGGCGCCGCTACTCGGCCCGGATCTCGGAGTGATCGCCGATCGTGAGCCGGCCCGACAGCCCCTCGACCACCGCCCCGTCGCCGATCATCGAGTCGTGCACCGTGCTGCCCACGATCCGGGCGCCCGTGCCCACGATCGTGTCGCGCAGCGAGGACCCGTCCACCGTCGTGCCGGCGCCGATCGAGACGTTGGGCCCGATCGTCGCGCGGCGCAGCGTCACCCCGTCCTCCACGTACACCGGCTCCACGAACACCACGTCCGCCCCCGCCGTCGGGTGTCGCGCCACGCCGCGCGTCTCCAGGATCGTGCGGTTCGTCTCGAGCAGCGTGTCGAGCGTGCCCGCGTCGTACCACCCCGCCACGTCCAGCACGCGGATGCGTGGCGCCGTGATCGATCATGTACTGGAAGGCGTCGGTCAGGTAGTACTCGCCCTGGTTCTTCGGCGCGCGCAGCACGTGCTCGATCCCCTCGTACAGCAGCTTCCAGTTGCGGATGTAATAGAGCCCGATGTTGGCCCGCTTGGAGATCGGCGTCGACGGCTTCTCCACGATCTCGCGTCATGTGGCCGGCGGCGTCGGTGACCACCACGCCGAACCGCTGGTAATCCTCCACCTCCTTCGTCCAGATGATCCCGTCGGCGTCCGTCGTGCGGATGACCGACAGATCGGCGTCGAAGATCGTGTCCACGAACACGATCAGCACCGGCTGATCCACGTACGGCGCGGCCAGCGCCACCGCGCCCGCCGTGCCGTCCTGCACCCGCTGCTCCACGAACACCGAATCGAAGGGATACTTGCCGCGCGCGTACGCCTCCACCTGCTCCCTGAGATGGCCCGTGATGTAGATGACCTGCTCCACCCCGCCCAGCCGCTCCAGATCCTCCATGAGTAATCGATCACCGGCTTGCCGGCGATCCGCAGCATCGGCTTGGGCGTCACGTGGGTGTGCGGGCGCAGGCGCGTGCCCTTGCCGGCCAGGGGAATGATCACCTTCACGGCGCGCGCGTCCCCTCGCGACCGTAGCGGTCCCGCAGCCGCACCACGTCGTCGAGATCCGCGGTGGACGCCTCGAGCACGTCGCAATCGGTCACCGCTTCCATCTGGTGCACGGTGAACGGCGTGACGCGGTACGCCTGGCCCAGCGCGAGCGACACCTCCACCGGCCGCGCGCCGGGCGCGAGCGCGCCGCCGGCCGCCGGCAGGTCCCACACCCGGTAGATCAACTCGCCCGAGAGCAGGTACACGGTCTCGTCCTTCACCTCGTGATACTGCACCGACAGCGCCTGGCCCGCCTGGATGTGCAGGATCTTCCCGACGTAGCGGTCGGTGCTGGCCCAGATGGTTTCGTGGCCCCACGGCTTGGGCACGCGGGTGACGGGGGCGCGTCCGGACATGCGGAGTCGGGGTGAGAGTCGCTTCAATATGGCATCTCCCGCGCCGCGGCGCTCGCCGGCACTCGCACCTTTCGGCCGGCCCGGGGTATCTTTGGCGCACCGCCCGGCCCGCGCCCCAACCGCCGGCCCGGCGGAGTCCACCGACCTTCGAGGGGCATCCCGTGACCGACTCCGACAGGCAGACGCCGGCGGCCAGGCCGCGCCGGTGGCGCGTGGCCAGGCGCGTTGGATTCGCCGCGCTCGTGGCGATCCTCGCCTTCGGCGGCTATCTGGGGGCGTTGCAGCTCACCGGCAACGTCCACACCGTGGAGGCGGGCCAACTGTACCGCGCCGGCCAGCTCAGCAGCGCCCAGTTCGCCCGCGTCATCCAGCAGGACGGCATCAAGACGATCATCAACCTGCGCGGCCCGCACATATTGGACGCCTGGTACGAAGGCGAACGCGCCGTGTCCAAACAGTACGGCGTCATGCATTATGATTATGGAATATCCGCCGAACGCCGGGTGACCCCCGACCAGATCGCCGACCTGCTGCACATCCTCCGCTCCGCGCCCAGGCCCATCCTCGTGCACTGCCAGGGCGGCGCCGACCGGTCGGGACTCGTCTCGGCGCTCTACGAAGCGGTCATCGCGGGCAAGCCCGCGGCCGAAGCCGACCGGCAGCTCTCGCTGCGCTACGGCCACTTTCCCTATCTGGGCAGCAAGACCGTCGCCATGGACTCCACCTTCTGGGACTACATGGCGCAGCACCCGCCGGCCGCGGCCACGGGCGACCGCTGACCCCGCCGCCACGGCGCCCGCGCGAGCCCATCCCTACCACAGATCGCCGAAGCTGAACGTCCACCGCGCGGCCACCGTCGCCCGGCTGCCCGTCAGCCCGCCGCCGCCGGCCAGCGCCGGCTGCTGCACCACCAGCGGCGCGTCGAGCCGCACCGTCACGGCGCGGTCGTAGAGCCGGCCGCGGAGCGCCAGCCCCGCCCCCGCGTCGGCCAGGAACGCGCCGTGCAGTTGGTACGTGTCCGACGCCGCGAACCCCGCGTCGGCGAACAGCGAGCCCCAGAGCGAGAGCCCACTGAACACGTCCCCCGCCAGCCGCCGCGACAGCTCCCCATTGGCCGCCACGATCCGCCGGGCGGTGATCGTCGGGGCGTAGCCGCGCAGGCCGGCGCCGCCCAGCGGCAGGTAGTTCACCCCCGGCCGCGTGAGGATCGACCCGTCGGGCCGGTACCAGTCGTTCTCGAAGTTCGACAGCGGATCGCCGGCCGACAGGTGCAGCGCCCGCTGCGCCGGCGGATCGCTGCTCAGGCCGCCGTAGAGCCGCAGCGCCAGCCGGTCGGCGCCCCCGCTCCACGTGCTCACGCTCCCCAGCGCCAGCTCGGCGCGGCCGTACGCCGGCAGCCCCGCCGCCGCGTCGGCGTCCACCGACACGGTGCCGCTGTCGCCCACCAGCGCCGCCGGCATCCGCGCGCGGAACGCGCCGTGCGCCTCGGTGAGCGCGCGCGGCGCCCAACCGGCGGGCAGCATCCCCCGGTCGTACACGTACGCGCCGGTGGCGCCCACGCTCGCCGACATCCGCGGCCCCGGGGCCGTCCACAGCGCGCTCAGGTCCCAGCACCGGTCGAGGTCCGCCTTGGCCACGCCGTCCAGCATCGCCACGCCCCCCGACAGGCCCGTCAGCGGGGCCGGCGTGGCCGCGATATATGGATTCTCAAATCGCCACCACCCCTGCACGCGGCTCACGCCGCTCGGCGCCGGCGCCGGCGCCGGCGCCCCGGCCACGGCCCGCGACGCGCTGGTCACGGCGAGGCCGAAGTCGTACCGGTCCACCACATCGAGGTAGCTCGACCGCGCCCGCATCCCCACCGTCAGCGCGCCCGGATCGGAGTACCAGACGAGCGGCGAGATCGCCACCAGCGCGTGGTCCCGGTTCTCCTGATCGAGGAACGGCCAGTCGAACACCGGCTGGGCGCCGCTCAGCCCGAACGGCGCCGGGCCCACCACGTCGTTCCGGCGGTCCCAGTCGTACGTCGTGTGCCACGGGTCGAGGCGCACCTCCAACGGCCGGTCCGCCGTCGTGACGGTCACGGTCTGCTCGTCCGGCGCCTCGTCGGCCCGCGCGATCGTCCACCCGCTGTCGGTGCGCACGCCCACCGGCATCGGGTGCCGGTACGCCCCGCGCCGCGCCACCGTGGCCCGCGTCAGCCACCGGCCGTCGCTCTGCCGCGACGTCACGGCCCCCGTAAGCGCGTAATCCACGAGCCCCACCCGATGCACCCACTCGTCGAAGAACCAGCCGAGCTGGCGCCCCGATATCCGTTCGGCGGACGCCTCCATGGCCCGCTCGTCCACGTGCTTGAGCGCCCACCGGTTGTAGTAATCGTGGAAGAAGGCCCGGAACAGGCTGTCGCCCAGCACGTCGCGCAGCTGCGCGTACATCAGTTCGCCGCGCGCGTAGATCATGGCGTTGTAGGTGCCGAAGTCGCGGAAGTCGTAGGCCGGCGTCCCGATCGGCTGCGTGTGCCCCTCGATGTCCAGCCGCACCATGTCCAGCCCGCGCGCCTGCTCCGGCGACATCGTGGTGGCGTAGGCGCGGTACCCCACGCCGAGCAGGGGCAGCAGGGGCGGCCCCTGCCGCGCCAACTGCTGCGGCGTCTGCCCCAGCGCCCACGAGGTCTGGTACGACGTGAGCCCCTCGTCCATCCACCCCGAGCGCCATTCGTTGTTGGCCAGAATGCCGTACGTGAACTGGTGCCCCGTCTCGTGCAGGATGAGCGGCAGCGACGCGCTCCCGTCCATGATCATCATCGGGAACTCGGTGCCGCCCCCCTCCAGCCGGTGCAGGTTGGTGAACGTGGGCCAGGCGTACGGCCCCCAGATGCTCTCCAGCCAGGCGAGCGCCTGGATCGACCGCTCGACGGCCACCCCCCCGCCCCACGTGCTGTCGTCCCCCGGGCGGTAGAGCACGTTCACCGCCACGGTGTCCCACGTCTGGAAGTGCGTGGCCGGCAGTTGGCGCACGAAGATCCCGCCCTCGTAGCGATAGTCGGGCGACACGGACCAGGCGAAGTGGTGCACGTCGCGCGCGAAGAAGCGCACCGCCTTGTCGCCCGCCGGCACCGCCGCCGCGGGGGCCGGCGGCACGTCGGCGTACGCGTCGCGCGGCACGTACAGCACCCCCCATCGCTTGGCCGCCGCCCAGCCCGGGTCGCCGGCGATCGGCACGCCCGTGGCCCCGATCACCTGGTCCGCCGGCACCACCAGCGTCACGTCGTACGTGCCGAACTCGCCGTACAGCTCGCCCGACGGCACGAACGGGTTGTCCTCCCACCCGCCGCGGTCGTACACGGCCACCTTGGGATACCACTGCGCGAAGTCGTACGACCGGCCGCGGCGCCCCTGCCGCCGCGGCACGGTGGACGGCCGCGCGTCCCACTGCAGGTGCACGCGCACCGAGTCGCCGGGCGCCAGCGGGCGGGGCAGGGCGAAGCGCACCACGGTGCTGTCGGGCGCGTTCGGATAGTCCGGCGCCGCCGGCGAGCCGTCGAAGGTCGGCTGGGCGGTGAACCGCTCGTAGCCGTAATCGGGATCGCGCAAATTCTGGAACCGCACATGCCCCTCGCGCGCGTCCACCGCGCTCCAGCGCGAGCCCGGGCGGAACGCGTTGAGATACTGCTGGAAGTACATCTCGCGCAGCGTGTCGGGCGAATGGTTCACGTACGTCAGGTCGGCCACGCCGTGCACCGCGTGGGCCGGCTCGTCCAGCGTGGCCACGATCCGGTAGTGCACGTGCTGTTGCCAGTAGCCCACCGTGTCGCCCGAGGCGGGGGTGGTGCCGGCGCCCTGCTGGAAGGCGAGGAGGAAGGCGAAGAGGGCGGTGGTCGTCATGATTCTTTAATCGAAAGGCGCTGGACGAGTCGCGGATTCCGTGCAATGGTAGGCACCAGCAATGTACTCCACCTGCCTGTTCTGTCGCGCGCCGCTGGGCGAGAACGACGCCATCGAGCACTTTCCGGTGGGCCGCCGGCTGGCGTTCGACGCCGACAAGGGGCGCCTGTGGGTGATCTGCGGCGCGTGCGCCCGGTGGAATCTCACGCCGTTCGAGGAGCGGTGGGAGGCGATCGAGGACGCCGAGGGCGTGTTCCGCGCCACGCGCACGCGCGTGACCACGGACCAGATCGGCCTGGCGCGGCTGGCGAGCGGGGTGCAGCTCGTGCGCATCGGCCGGCCGCTGCGCCCCGAGTTCGCCGCTTGGCGGTACGGCACGCGGTTCGCGCGGCGGCGGCTCAACGTGCAGATGCTGACCAGCGTCGGCGCCGCGGCGGCCAGCGTGGCCGGCATCGCGCTGGCCCCGGTGCTCGTGCCGGCGCTGGTCACGAGCACGATCTCGATCGTCGCCTTTCCGGGGTTCACGACCATTGCCGGCGCGGTGCCCGTGATCGGGGCGCTCGCCGCGCGCGACTACCTGCTCGACGACCGCGTGGTGGCCCGCGTCCGCCGGGGGCGGCGCCTGCTCACCGTGCGCGCCCGGCACGCGCGCGACGCCGAGTTCCACGTGGCCGGCGACCATCCCACGCTGCGCCTGCCGCACGAGAGCGGGTGGAGCTACCTCGACGGGGGCGAGGCGCTGCACGTGGCCACCGTGCTGCTGGCCGGCGCCAACCGGTTCGGCGGCTCCGCCGGTCGCGTGGGCGACGCCGTGGCCCGCATCGAGCGCGCGGGCGACGCCACGGGCTACCTCCGCGAGGCGTCGCGGGCCGTGGAGTGGCGCGAGGGGCGCGTGCTGTCGGTGCTCAACGGCATGCGCGGGTTCGGCGCCCTCCACCTCACGCCCACCGAGCGCCTGGCGCTCGAGATGGCGATGCACGAGGAGTCCGAGCGGCGGGCGCTCGAGGGCGAACTCGAGCTGCTGGCCGACGCCTGGCGCGAGGCGGAGCAGATCGCGGCGATCGCCGACGACCTGCTCCCCCCGAGCGGCTTCGACGCCCTCCGGCGGCTGCGCCCGTCGGAGGGGTAGCGGGCCTACCGCCGGTCGGGCGCCGGCGCCGCCACCATCGTGATCTGGTCGTCCTTGCCCGCCTTCCACTCGCCGGCGTGCTTGACGTACAGATCCAGCCACGCCGTCCACCGCGCCCACTGGTCGAGCACGGTCTCGCGGATCAGCGGCCCGTGGTCCTCATATGGATACATATATAGCGCCGCCGTCTTGCCGAGCGCGCGGAACGCCTGCATCATGCGGATCGAACTGATCGGATCGGTGCCCACGTTCTGGTCCTCGAGCGAATGGTACATCAGCACCGCGCCCTGGACCTTGTCGGCGTAGAAGAACGGCGACATCTCCTCGTACGTCTTCTGCGCCTCCCAGAAGCTGCGCCGCTCGTTCTGGAAGTCGTTGGGCGTGAGCGTGCGGTTGTACATGCCGTCGCCCGCGATCCCCGCCTTGAAGTACGGCGTGTGCGCCAGCGCGTTCATCGTGCTGAACGCGCCGTAGCTGTGCCCGCCGATCCCCAGCCGCGTGCGGTCGATGTACCCGTCCCGGTCCAGCTCGTCGATCACCGCCGACAGGTCCATGACCAGGTCCGATACGTAGTTGTCGTTCATCCGCCCCTCGGGCCCCACGATCGGCGGATCGAAATCCGCCACCGCGTACCCCTGCGTGATCAGATACTCGATCGTCCGCGGCGCCGCCGCCGGGAACTGATTCACGTTCTCCGTGCGCAGCGTGCGGTCGTAGTCGGCCTGCGTGGTGTACTCGTACGGATAGAACCAGAACATCCCCGGCAGCCGCGTGCCCGCCTTGTAGTCGCCGGGCAGCGTCAGGTTGACCACGAAATGGAAGCCGTCGGCCCGCGTCACCACCATGCGCTTGCGCACCGCGTTCGTGAACTCCGGCTCGTAATCCTTGTTGTCGGTGAGCTTGGTGAGCTGCCCGCCCTGCCGAGTCCACAGATAGTCGTCCGCCACCTCGGTGCGCGTCTCGCGCATCACCACGGCCCGCGCGAACTCGTCGTCGAGCGGCGCCACCACGGTCTCCCAGGCGTCGACCGGCCCCTCGAACACGCGCGACTTCTCGCCGCCCGCGATCGGGTACCGGTCCACGAAGGTGCGCGGCGCGTTCTGCAGATAGTCCTTGGAGTACTGCGTCCCCTGCAGGTACACCCCGCCGTCGGGTGACACCATCGCCACGTCGCCCCCCCGCGCGCCCCGCCGCAACAGCATGGCCCCCGGGTTGTTGTAGAACGCGGCGTCGTCCGCCCCCCCTCGGCCGCCACCCCCACCGCCGAACCCGCGCCCGCGCCCGCCCGCCGTGAAGCTCGGCGTGAAATCGCGCTGCCGAATGATCACGTGCTTCTCCCCCGGCGCGGCCAGGTCCACGGCGAAGATCTCCCCCTGGCCGCTCACCGTCTGGCCGATGAACAGCGTCTTGGCGTCGTCGCTCCACGCCAACTGGCTGATCGCCCCGTCGTTGGCGTAGAGCACCTTCGTGTCCTTGGCGCCCGAACGGCGGCATCCACTCCACCACGCGCTCCGGCCGGTTGGCCGCGCCCCCGCCGGGCCCGCCCGCGCCGCGCCCGCCGCGCCCCGCGCCGCGACCCCCGCCACCGCCACCGCCACCACCACCACCGCCCGCGCCCGCCGCGGCGGTGTCACGCTCCGCCGCGCCGCCCACCGGCTCCACGTAGTACATGCCCGCGCCGGCCGGCATCCAGTCCAGGAACTTCTTGCCCGGCGGGCCGTTGGCCCCGCCGCGCCCGCCGAAGCCGGCGCCCCCCTGCGTGGAGTCGGGGCCCTCGCGCAGCGGACGGTCGGCCAGCTCGGCCACCGACTTCCCCGTCGGCGTCCCACAGCTCCTCCTTCGCGCCGAAACTGGAATACTGCACCACGTACGAGAACGGCCGCTGCATGGTGGTCACGCGGAAATACTGCGCCGTCGCTCGACGCGTCCACCGACTCGAACATCGCCGGCGCGCCGATCTTCCGCGCCGCGTGCGTCTTCACGTTCACCACCGCCAGCTGGCCGGTCATGTAGTACTGCATCAGGTCCTCGTCGAACGGCTCGTCGAGCAGGCTCGCGAAGTTGCGCTGCGGCGACTTGACGCCGTCCAGCCACTCGCGCACCAACGGCCCCGTGGCCATTGTCGGCCTCTTCGGCTCCGGCGCCCGCGCGCGTCGGGCACGAACACGGCGACCACGCCGCTCCCGTCGTCCGTCCAGTCGAGGGTCGTGACCAGCGTGGCGAGCAGCGGCGTCTTCGACGCCTGCACCGACTTCCCGGTGGCCGCGTCGGCCACGTAGACGTACGACCCGTCGTCGAAATTGGCGATGTAGGCCACCTGCTTGCCGTCGGGCGACCACACCGGCGCGCTCGCCGTGGCGCCCTTGGGCAACTGACATCCGTCCGCCTGCCCGTCGTGGCCGTCCACGATCGACAACCCCGCCGAGGCCCGCGTGGTGAGCGGACGGGCACGGTTCGCCTTCGGGTCCACCTGCAGCCCGCCAAAGTAGTAGTGGAACTTGCCGAACGCGTTCAGGTCGCCCATGCCGTCGCCTTCCAGGTCCAGGAACCGCGTCCGGTCGGGACTCGGCGCCGTGAGCGCCACGTTCAGATAGCGCGGCGCGGTCACCAGCTTGGCGATCTCGGGGGGCGGCGTGACGTAGCTCTCCTTGGCCAGCAGCGCGCGGTCGGCCGCGATCTGCTGCGCCACGGTGGACTGCTGGGCGTGGAGTGCCTGGGCGGCGAACAGCAGCGCCACCAGCGCGCGCGACGCGAGCCGCGCGCCGCGGGAACGAGTCGGGAACTGGGCGGGAACGGGCCGGGCCATGGGGACCTCGACGGAAGCCAGGGGGTAGGAGCGGCGCGGAGGGTGAGCGGCGCCGATGACAGTACGCGGCCCCCACGCCCTCCGCTGCGCCGAACATGGCCCCGGGACCGCGCCCCCGCCATGTTTCGGCACGCCGCCGCACGCGCGGCTCATTTCCGACCGCAGACCGCAGACCGCGCACCCCCGGCACCCATCGCCCCACACCCCGCGACATGCACGACGTCATCTCCGCCATCATCCTCGGCCTCGTCGAAGGCGCCACCGAGTTCCTGCCGGTGTCGTCCACCGGCCACCTGATCCTGGCCGGCCACGCGCTGGGCTTCGTCGGGCCCAGGGCCGACGCCTTCGAGATCATCATCCAACTCGGCGCCATCCTGGCCGTGGTCTGGCAGTACCGCGTGCTGCTGCTGCGCACGGCGCACGACGGCGTCGCCGTGCCAGAGTCGCGGCGGCTCATCCTCGCCCTGTTCGTCGCCTTCTTGCCGGCGGCCATCGTGGGCCTGCCCACGCACCACTGGATCACCGACCATCTGTTCGTGCCGGCGGTGGTGATCGGGGCATTCATCGTCGGCGGCGTCGTGATCCTGGCCATCGAGCGGTGGAAGCCCGCGCCCCGCATCGAGACGGTGATGCAGATCGGCTACGCCACGGCGCTCTGGATCGGCATCGCCCAGGTGTTCTCGCTCATTCCCGGCGTGTCGCGCTCGGGGGCGACGATCATGGGCGCCCTGCTGGTGGGGGTGGGCCGGCCGGCGGCCGCCGAGTTCTCGTTCCTGCTCGCCATTCCGGTGATGTTCGCCGCCACCGGGCTGGAGCTGTGGGAGAATCGCCACCTGCTGTCGTCGTCCGACGCGATGATCCTGGCCATCGGGTTCGTGGTGGCGTTCGCCAGCGCGCTCGTGGTGGTGCGGTGGCTCATCCGCTTCGTGTCGCACCGCTCGTTCGACGTGTTCGCCTGGTACCGCATCGCGTTCGGCCTGGCGCTGATCGCGCTCATGGCCGCCGGGCGCGCCGAACTGCTCAGCCGCTGAGCAGGCCGGCCCTTAGCAGCCCCAGCCGTTTGCGCATCGACCCGTCCATCACCGTGTCGCCGATGCGCACCACCACGCCGCCGAGGATCGCCGGCTGCACCGTGAGATGCGGAACGATCTGCTTGCCGAACGCGCGCGACAGTTGGGCGGCGATCATGTCGCGGTCGGCGTCGCTGGTCTCGCGGGCCACCGTCACCATGGCGTGCAGGCGCCCCTCCACCCGGTCCACGAGGTCCATGTAGGCCGCCGCGATGGCGGGAATCAGCATCTGCCGGCGGTTGTGCACCACGGCCTGCAGAAAGAGCACGAACGGGCGCGGCGCGCCCTTGAAGGCGTTGCCCAGCACGCGGTTCTTGTCGGCGGCGGCAATGCGCGGCGACTCCAGGAACAGCCGCAGCGTGCGGTCCCGGCCCATGGCGTCGGCCAGGCCGCCGATCAGCGCCTCCCAGCCCGCCAGGTCGTGGGCCCGGCCTGGCCAGCGCGAACAGCGTCTCGGCGTAGTTCTCGGCGATCGTGACGTCGCGCATCAGAGCGTGGCCTTGGCCGGCTTGAGCGTGGCCAGGAAACGCTCCACGAGCGTGCGGTTCTTGACGCTGTCGAGGTTCTCCTCGATCACGCGGCCGGCGCCGGCGATCGCCATCTCCACGGCCTCGCGCCGCAGTTCGGCCACCGCCCGCTCCTTCTCGCGCTGGATCTCGGCCACCGCGCGCTCCACCGTGGCCTGCTGCTCGGCGCGCGCCTTCTCCAGCATGTCGCCGCGCATCTTGTCGCCCGCGGTGCGCGCGTCGGCGATCAGCTTCTGCGCTTCGGCGCGCACACTCTCCAACTGCGCGCGGTGCTCGGCGAGCAGCTTGGCGGCTTCGTCGCGGTCGCGCTTGGCTGACGCCAGCGCGTCCTCGAGGGCCTTCTCGCGCGCCTCGACGGCCGCCGTGATCGGCTTGAACGCGAACTTGGTGAGCAGGTAGAACAGCAACAGGAAGATCAGCAGCGTCCAGAACATCAAGTTGTTCTTGAGGCTCACCAGCGAGCCGCCAGCCCCCTGGCCTTCCTGGGCCAGGAGCGGCGAGGCCGCCAGCATCATGGGGACGCCACAGGCGATCGAACGCAGGAAACGCATGGAATGTCCGGTGTGATATGGTGGTTGGTGGCGCCCGCCCCGGGGCGGACGCCGCCGCCCGAGTTAGACCTTCACCATGACGATCAGCACCGCCACGACGACGGCGAACAACGCCACGCCCTCGATGAGCGCCGAAAGAACCATCGCGTAGGTGAAGATGGAGCCCTTCTCGGCCGGCTGGCGGGCGATGCCCTCCATGGCCGAGCCGCCGATCCGGCCGATGCCGATGCCGGCGCCGATCGCCGCCACACCCGCGCCGATCCCGGCGCCCATCATCGCCCACGCGCCCTGATACGTCTTGCCGAACGTATCGGCCGCGGCCTGCAAGAGCGGAAACATGTGCATTGTGGATCTCCATTGTGCGTCGTGAACCGTTCCATTGCTCCGCACCGACGGCTCGCACCGAGGATGCCGCCCGTCACCGGGACCCGGGTCCCAACGGGCATTCCCGGTCGCTCGACCGGGTACTCGGCGCGCCCGTGGAGCATGGTGGGCACGCCGCACTGCATTTCGCTTTTCAACCGTACGAGGGTACGAGAGTGCGAGGGTCGTGGGTGAACAGCGTGCGCAGTCTACGCCGTGCTCTCATACTCTCGTACTCTCGTACTCCCCTAGTGATGCGCCGTCCGGATCTGCCCGATGAACACCGCCGTGAGCAGCGCGAAGATGAACGCCTGAATGAAGCTGACCAGCACTTCGAGGAGCATGATCCCGAGGGCCATCGGAATGGGTCCCAGGAACGCGATCGCCCAGCTCCCGAACAGGAGCGCCAGACCGATCATCGTCAGCACGATCACATGCCCCGCGATCATGTTGGCAAAGAGACGGACGGTGAGCGCGAACGGTTTGGTGAACTTGCTGATGATCTCCACCGGCGTCATGATGAACGTCAGCGGAAGCTTGATCCCGATCCCGAGATCGCTCGGCCAGTAGACCACCGTCTTCATGTACCCACCGGGACCGAGGGCGATCATCCCCGCCGTTTCGGTGGCGATGAACGCGCACGCCGCGAGCGTCGCGTTGATGCCCAGGTTCCCCGTCGGCGTGGCCCCGTACGGAACCAGCCCCATCAAGTTCATGAACAGGACGAAGAAGAACAGGGTGAGCACGAAGGGGATGTAGGCTTCGCCGTGCTCGCCGAGCGCCTCCTTGAACACGCTGCGCAGCAGGAGCACCACCGACTCCATGCCGGCCGCGAAGCCCTTGGGGTGCCCATGCTCCCGGGTGGCGCGAGCGTGCGACCGGGCCGCCCCCACGAGTGTGAGCAGACAGAACGCCGCCGCCAGCAGCATGAAGACCACGAACTTGGTGGGCCCCATGTCGATCGTCGTATGGCCCACGCGGACCGGCCACGACGGCAGGTGCCACTCGCACGCCCAATCCGCGTTGAAGCAGGGCAGCTCAACGGTCTTGGAATCGGTGATGTGCGGCATGATGAGGTCGGCGGGGCCGAGCGCGTGCTTCGGCACCTGCGCCTGCTCCGGCGCCGCCGGCGCGGGCGCCTCCTGGGCCACGGCGCGCAGGGGAAGCGCCACCGCCGCCGCCGTCGCCATCATCGCAATGTACGAGCGAAATCTCATTTCAGCAGCAACAGAGGTTCGATGAGAGTCGGAAGAAACAGGAACGTCGCACACCCTATCAGCGCCGGCACCAATGGAAACGCCAACACCTTCACCACGAGCACCGCATACACCAGCAGCGTGGCCAACCGCAGCAGACTGCCCACGCCCCACGCCACCCACACGCTGCGCCGCTTGACCAGCCGGGCCAGCACGAACGACGCCAGGTGAACGCCGAACACGGCGACCGCCGTCAGCTCCAGCGCCTGCCGGTCGCCCGGCCCGTGGAACAGCAGCATCAGCGCCGCCATCGACGCGCCGATCATCGCTGCCGCGGCCAACGCGAAGAGCCCGAACACCTTCATCGCGCGTCCCGTTCGTTCCGTCGCTCCGCGGCCATGACCCGCCGATAGATCGAGTAGAACCCGCCCGCTGCCCCCGCGAACGTACACACCAGCACGAACCAGGGCGACGTGTGCAGGCGGTCGTCCAGCCAGATGCCGCCGAACACGAACGCCACGATCGTCAGGCCCAATTGCAGCCCGATCCCGGCGAACTCGAGCCCCGACGGCGTCGAGCGCTTACCGAGCCCGGGCCCGGGCCGGTCCGGCCCCTCGTTCGCCTCGCGATCGCGGTCCATTTCCGCCCGGAAACTAGGACTTTGTGAAATTTTTCGCAAGCGATCCGGCGGTCGATCGGCCGCCCGAATTCCGCGGCATCGGACCGCGCACCGGACCCCGCGCCGGGCCGCGCACCGAGCCGCGAACCGTTATGCGCTCCGGCCCCTTCGCCACCCCCGCGTGTGCCGCTTCCTCCCCGGGTCCGCATGCCCTCTCCACCCCGGGACCGGTCCCCTCTCTGCCCGCGACCGTCCCCCATTTCGGACACCAGGGCGAACGGGTCCAACTGCCGGCACGGCCAGCGGATGCACCGTGACGATTCATGTTGACGGTTCGTCCTCCAGTTGATAAGTTCGGCTGTACCACGATTTGTGATCGGGACGCGCCATCACAAATCTGCACATCCCGCCCGCCGTCCGGTCCCGATGAACTCCCGACTCGTCATTGCTCTGCTCTGCGCCGGCGCGATCGGCATCGCCTGCGGCTCGCGCGCGCACACGGCCGACGTCGTGCTCCCCGCGCAGGCCCAGTCGGTGGACGGACACCCAACAATCAAGTCCTTCCTCGACGTCCAGCACCACGGCCGCGACGTGCGCTTCGCCCTCCACGTGGTCAATACGGGTTCTCAGAACGTCGAGTTCGACTTCCCCGACGGCCAGGCCTACGACTTCGTCGTCCTCGACTCGCTCGGCCGCCAGGTGTGGCAGTGGGCCCGCTCGCGCATGTTCACGCAGACCACGCAGATCAAGTACGTGGGCGGCGGCCAGGAGTTCGAAGTCGCCGAGAGCTGGAAGCATCCCCCCGCCCCCGGCCGCTACACCGCCGTCGCCACGCTCACCAGCACCAACTATCCGGTGAGCGAGCGCGTGGCGTTCACCGTCCGGTAGCACGCCCGCCGCCGCGCGCCCGCGGTTCGCCGCGGGCACCGTCGCCGCCCTCGCCGCCGCCACGTTCGCGCTCCACATGGCCGTGCTGGCGATCTCGCCGTACGGGCTGCAGCGCGACGCCTTCCTGTACTTCGCCATGGGCCGGCACCTGCGCCTCTGGCGCATGGACTTTCCCCCCTTCATCGCCCTCATGGGCAACGTGCAGACGGTGCTCTTCGGCCACACCCTGGCCGCGGCGCGCGTCTTCCCCGCGCTCGAAGGCACCGCCCTGCTCGTCCTCGCCGCGCTCGTCGCCCGCGAATTGGGCGGCGGACGGTTCGCCCAGGGGCTCGCCGCGCTCCCCATGCTCACCGCGGGCATCTTCCTGCGGCCGAGCACCCTCTTCCAGCCGGTCGTCCTCGATCAGCTCTGGTGGACGCTGGCCCTGTACGCGCTGCTCCGCGTGGGGCGCGCCGACGCGGACGCCGACCCGCGCGCCGCGCGCCGCTGGTGGCTGGCCTTCGGCGTGGCCATGGGGTTCGGCCTGCTGACCAAGTTCAGCATCCTGTTCATCGGCTTCGCCGTGCTCTGCGCGCTGGCCGCCACGCGGCTCCGGCGCGCTCTCGCCACGCCGTGGCCATGGGCGGCCGCGGCGATCGCGTTCGCCATCGGCAGTCCGAGCGTTGCCGGCCAGCTCGCGCTCCGCTTCCCCGTGGTGGCGCAGATGGCGGCGCTGCAGCGGGGGCAACTCGTGCACGTGAGCTGGACGGCGTTCGTGGCCGCCCAGCCGTTCATGGTGGGCTTCGCCGGGCTCGCCCTCGCGGCGGCGGGCGCGGTGGCCCTGGTGGCGTGGGCCCCGCTGCGTGCCTACCGCGCCGCCGGGTGGGCCATCGTGTTCGTGTTCGTCCTGCTGCTCCTCCTGCACGGCAAGGCGTACTACGTGGGCCCGATCTACCCCACGCTGATCGCCGCCGGCGCCGTGTGGCTCGAACGCATGGGGCAGGAATTGCCGGTGCGCGTGCACGCGCCCATCCGGTGGCTGGTCCCGTCGCTCATGGCCGTCGAGGGCGCGATCGGGCTTCCCGTCGCGCTGCCCATTCTGTCGCCCGCCGCCACCGCGCAGTACATCGTCCGCGCCGGCTACGACGCGGCGCTCGGCACCAACTGGGGCGGCACCGATCTCATCCCGCAGGACTTCGCCGACCAGTTGGGGTGGGAACGGCAGGCGCGGGTGGTGGCGCGCGTGTACCGGTCGCTGCCGCCGGCCGACCAGGCGCAGACGGTGCTCGGCGCGGACAACTACGGCGAGGCCGGCGCCCTGGAATTCTTCGGCCCGCGGTACGGCCTGCCGCCCGTGGTGTGCGGCTGCGGCTCGTTCTGGTACTTCGGGCCCGGCGAGCGCGCGGGCAACGTGCTGATCGACGTGGGCACCGACTCGGCGGGGCTCGCCTCGATCTGGCGCAGCGTCCGGCTCGCGGCGCGCATCCGGAGCCCCTGGTCCGTGCCCGAGGAGCGCGATGTGCCCGTGTGGATTGCCCGCGATCCCACGATGACGCTGCAGCAGGCGTGGCCCGCGATACGGGGCAGGTAGCGCGCCGCGTGCCGTGCGGCGATCGAGGGCGGGCGTACCGCTACTCACGAGGGGGGGCGGGCGGCGGGCGTCTTGGGGCGGGCCGGGTGTGGCGGCGCGGCGCGGGGCGGGCGGCGGGCGGCGGCCGGCGGCCGGCGCGGCGGCGGGCCGCCCCTTCTTTTCGCGGGTGCGCGCCGGGGGTTAGCTTGTGCGTTCGCGCATCCGTGGCCCTTTCAAACCCCGCTCCGTGGCGCCCTTGCCCGCCCCAACCGTTCCGTCCGCCGGCCGCGACGACGATCGCGATCTCGAGATGTTGGCGCAACTGGCCGCCGCGCACCGCGATCTGAGGGCGCAGATCGCGCGGCGCATCGTGGGCCAGCAGGCCATCGTGGACGATCTGGTCACCGCGCTGTTGGCGGGGGGCCATGCGCTGCTGGTGGGGGTGCCGGGGCTGGCCAAGACGCTGCTGGTGCAGACCGTGGCGCAGGCGTTGGACCTGTCGTTCTCGCGGGTGCAGTTCACGCCCGATCTTATGCCCAGCGACATCACCGGCACCGAGCTGTTGGAGGAGGACCGTGTGGCGGGCCGCCGGTTCTTCAAGTTCGCGAACGGGCCCATTTTCGCGCACATCGTGCTGGCCGACGAGATCAACCGGGCGCCGCCCAAGACGCAGGCGGCGCTGTTGCAGGCCATGCAGGAGCACGCCGTGACGGCGGCGGGGCAGACGCACGTCTTGCCGCTGCCCTTTTTCGTGCTGGCCACGCAGAACCCCATCGAGCAGGAGGGTACGTATCCCCTGCCCGAGGCGCAGTTGGACCGGTTCATGTTCCAGTTGCGGGTGGGGTATCCGTCGCGGGCGGAGGAGGAGCGGATCGTGGCGGCCACCACGAGCGATGAGGAAGTGCGCATCACGCCGCTGCTCACGGCGGAGCAGTTGATGGGCCTGCAGCACCTGGTGCGGCGGTTGCCGGCGCCGCCCACCGTGGTGAATTACGCGGTGAAGCTGGCGCGCAGCACGCGTCCGGAGAGTGACGACGCCACGCCGTTGGTGAAGAAGTACGTGAGTTGGGGGGCGGGTCCGCGGGCGAGCCAGTATCTCGTGTTGGGGGCCAAGGCGCGGGCGGCGATGGACGGGCGGCCCATGCCGGACCTGGAAGACGTGAACGCCATTGCGATGAGGGTTCTGGAACACCGGGTGGTGTTGAACTTCCAGGCAGAGGCGGAAGGCGTGACGGCGGAACAGGTGGTGAAGGTGGAGGAGAGGCCGTAACAGGCGCGGCGTTCACGCGGCCTGGCATTCGCGGGACAGGGGTCGGCAGCCGCTCGCACGGCGACTTCCGCTCGCCCTTGAAACAGAATCGTACAGAACGCGCGCGTTCGGTACGGACATTGGTCGCCTTTCTGCGCATCCTAGCGAATTCGAGCAGAATGCTGCATAGTGGCTTTGGTGGCGATGTTGCCGCCCGCCCAGCTTTGGCGAGCGCCGTTCCGCGTCCCTCCCCGCGCCGGCCATGATCTTTCTTCACACCCTTGGTGTTTCCGCGATCCGCGTGGGCGTGCACCGCGTGCTCCCGAGCGCGACGCGGGCGTTTGCGTCGCTGATCTTTCTGGGCATGGAGCGCCACCGGACGGTCTCGCGCGAAGAACTCCAGTCGTTGCTCTTTCCGGGCCAGGGAGAGCGAACCGCCTCGCACAATCTCCGTCAACTTCTGTATCGCCTTCGCGGGATCGGCGCGCCCGTGGTGGCCGAGGCCAGCGGGATCTCGTTGCCCGCCGACGCCGTCCGGGACGATTTCACCGCGCTGCGTGATGGCCGTCCGCTCGACGCCGAGACGGTCAAGGCGGTGGCAGCCGGGGTGATGCCCGGATATGCGCCGACGTTCTCACGTCCATTCGCGCGATGGATCGAGGATCGGCGTGCGCGCATCGAGCGGGAGCTGCTGCGCGGTCTCATCGGCCGATTGGCGGAGCTGCGGGACGGAGGGCGGTGGCGGGACCTGGAGCCCGTAGCCCGGGCGTGTCTGGCCGTTGATCCGCTGAACGAGGAGGCGACGTTGGCGCTGGCCGAGTCGTTGGCGCTGTTCGGGCAGAAGGCCAAGGCCGTTCAGGTGCTCGACGCCTACATCGAGGAAGTCGGATCGTACGGCAATGACTTGCGGGTGCCGGCGCGTGTGCTGCGGACGCGGATTTCGGAGCACGTCCCGGATCCCCACCATCGCCGATTGGGGCCGGGTCCGTTCGTGGGGCGGGATGCGGAGATGGCCGAACTGTGGGGCCACTATCAGCAGGCAAAACGTGGGGAAGCGCGCACCGTGGTCATTCACGGAGAACCGGGCATAGGCAAGACCCGCCTGGCGACCGAATTCATGCGTGCGGCGGCGCTCGACGGCGCGACATGCCTCAAAGTGGAGTGCGCACCGCACGACGTGCGGCGGCCGCTTGGCGTGTTCATGGATTTGGTGCCCAAGCTGCTCGACGCGCCGGGGGGATTGGGGGTGGCTCCGGAGGCGATGGAGGTGTTGCGGAAGGTGACGCGTAAGAGCGCAAGAGCAATCACAATGCATGACGCGGTCGAGGCTGAAGCTGCATTCCTAACAATTGTTGCTTCACTTTCCGATCTCGTCGACGCGGTCGCCTCCGAAGTTCCACTAGTGCTAATGATAGATAACGTGGACTGGATTGATGAGGCTTCTGTGAACGCCATTGGGGGTATCCACGGCCATGCGGCTGCCCGGCCACCATTCTTCGTGCTCTCGGCGCGAGCAAGGCCCCTGGCAATTGATCAGGGCCCGCTTTGGCAGCGAGCGTTTTGGCTTCGTGCTGCCTCGCTGGCAGCGGAACCGGCCGCTCAATTGTTCAAGGCATTGGCCAGGGCGGCAGGTAGATCTCCGGCGCCAGAAATTGTGGCCCGTTGCGTCCGCACGGCCCGAGGCAATGCCCTCTACCTGCGCGCGCTTGCCGTAGACACTGTGGCCTCACCCGATACCGGCCCGGCTACCTCGTCGCTCATGCGGATGCTCACCGATCGCGCCCGCCAGCTTGACGATGACACACTCCGCGTGTTCGTTGCCGCAGCGATTCTGGGCAGGCACGTCACACCCAGCCGATTGGTGGCCGTTGCAGGCCTGTCAATGGCAGCACTCACCGCGCGACTCCATTCGCTCGAGACTTTGGGATTCATTGGTTCTGATACAGATGAGTTGAGCAGTACCCATCCCCTCCTTTCACAGGTTGCGATCGCCGAGCTTCCCCCATTGACGCTCCGCCTCATGCATGCGTCCGCAGCGCAGGCCCTGATTCCATTTGGCACGTCAACGGATACCGCTCTCTTGTGGGAGGCGGCGCAGCATTTGGAGCAAGCAGGCGAGACCCCGAAGGCAGTGGAAATCATCTGTTCATGTGCCGACCACTGCCTTCAGATCGGTCAGCCAGTTGTGGGATGCGAACTACTTGCTCGTGCTGTGTCGCTCGACAAGGGGCCAGGACGACTTACGATCCTCGAGCGACTCATACATTCGGCCCGCTCGGCCGGGGATTCTAGCCTCGTGCGTGAAGCAATTCGGAAGTTCCGGGAGTGTACGGCGACGGATCAGAGCTTGGTCTGCCACGATGACTTCGAATTATTTGACTTGGAGGCCGCCCGTCTCTCTGGCGGTTCGATACTCGAGTTCATTCCCCGATATTCCACATGCTTAGCCGCGCACAGTGCCGATGTCCGGCATCGCCTGATGGCGGCAACCCACCTGGTAATCGCCTATGACCTTGCCCTAGATCCGGTTCGAGCGAAGGCTGCCTACCTCCAGATTGCGGACATGTCTAGGCCGGCTCCACCGTTGAGGGATGACAAGGCGAAGCTCGACCTCCTCTACAACTGCTTCGTCGGAAGCCCGGCAAAGGCCCTTGAGCTTTCGCGCGCAGTCTGGGATCGACTTGGAGGAACTGTGCCGTCGTGGCGCGATGTTCCGCTCAGCACTACGGCTGGCATGACGATGTTTCGATGTGGCGACCCCCTCGGGGGCATCAAGGTTCTTGAGGTGGTGTATCGTGCGGCTGACCGAGCCGGCATCTCGTCATTCATTATCGACATTGCGTCTACATTGGCATGGATGTCATGGGTAGTTGGTGACATGGACGGCAGAACTAACTGGGATCGTCTCTCTGACCACGCATTTGAGAGCAGGCCCGATCGAGTGGAGCGCATCTCTCACTACCTTTCCAATAAAATCGAATTTGCCATAGAACGAGGCGAGTGCCAATTGGCTCGCAAGTGGCTCACGATCGCGCACATGAAATACGGTGAAATTTCGGTGCCGCGAGTCCGGATGGTGGCTCGCGCTTTTGAAATGCGCGTTGCGCAGATCGACGGCACCGATCCCGTGCCCGGACTGCCCCTGGACGAACTGGCCCGAGATCACGAGCGTGGCAAGGCGCGCGGGCTACACGACAATTTCGTCGAGGCCTACTGGCACGCGCTCGCCAGAGCCGTCTCAAAGGCTGCCGCCAATGCAATGCTGAAGGAGTACGTGCTTCACGCGCGGCGGGACCGCTTTCCGCTCAGCCCGGCGCTAAGAGCCATTGCACCAGAACGGCCATCTTGGGAAACATGCCCACCCGCCTAGTCGCGCCACCAAGAAGATAGGCATGCAGGTCACGACCCACGTGGCTTTCGCACTGGCTTCAAAGCAGACCGGCAAACGTCGAGGCGCCTCGAGGCTAGTACGGGCCACAGTAACCTTGATCGGCCATCCGCCAATATTTCCAACACCAGCGGTCCTGCGGAGGAGCGGATTCGGAACGGCCGCGCCGTATAGCCGTTGCAAATAGAGCCGTGGCGATCGGCGGGAGTTACGCGCGATTGATCCGCCTGCGCTCTCCATGGACTAGCGATAGTCCGAAAGTTCGCTCTGGAGCCGCCGGCGGAGCAAACAGCGTCGCCCAACTGGGACTTGCCAACAAGCGATCCGTTAGTTCAGGGTCGAATTGCGTTCCACGACACCGGATGACCTCCGCACGCACTGCCTCATATCCTAGTGCGGCTCGATACGGCCGTTCCGTGAGCATCGCATCCATTGTGTCGGCAAATCGAATCACACGAGCTGCCAAGGGGATCCCTTCGCCAGCGAGCCCGTCGGGATAGCCGCTTCCATCCCAATTCTCATGATGGTGCCGGATGGCTGAAACAAGTTCCCGGAGCCGGGTCATGGTTGCGACGAGATCCGCTCCGTCCACCGGGTGTCCCTGCATGACCGTCCATTCCTCCTGGGAGAGGCGGTCAGCTTTTGCGAGCAACGGCCCATATTTCTCATGAATCTTGCCCACGTCATGCAGCAGTGCGGCCTTGCCAATCTGTTCGCTCTCCCGATCAGTCAGCCCTAACGCTCGTGAAATCACTGAAGAATAATGCTGAACCCGCCGCGAATGTCCGGACGTGTACGGATCACGCGCTTCGATCGACTTTACCATGAGCTCCAGCAGTTCTTGATTTGTCCGTTCTAGCTCGATGTTTGTCTTGTGAACTTGGCGCAGGCCGACAATTGGAACCCAGACTGCGGCCGCTGCCCATGCTCCCTTCGCGGCGTATGCCCACGCGAACAAGAACACGATTGGACTGGCCAGCATGTCAATGCCAATTGACGAGAGCTTGAGGTCACGCCACACCTTTAGGGGCGGAGATCCATCGATTGCAGCGATTCCGGCACTAACTGTCAATGTGTTGACGAAGAAGGAGACGGCATACGCGCTGATCGCGGGAAGCCCATATCTCTGAGTTATTTCTGCGAGGCCGGCCTGGGGAGCCACCATGAAGCTTTCGCCGCCGAGATTCCGATATACCAGGATGGCCACACTTAGCGTCAGGGCGTGTTGCGCCACGTTGAAGAGGCCCCGATCGAAATGACTTCTGACAATGAACTGCGTGATCGACGCCACAATTACGATCGCCACTATCGCATACCAATGCGGCACAATCAGCGCGGACGCGAGGTATGGTATAAATGCAATCGACCCACGCGCACCATGGGGCAGGAGAATGGACAGCAATTCCGCGATCAATGCCAGGCCGGCGAGTATGCCAAGCGCGGGAATGCCATTCCGGGGAAGTGGGGCGGAACTGGCATACAATACCGCGGTGGCCGCACACGCTGCGACCGCCGTTGCTCCAGCGAATACAGAAAAACGTATCTTCACCATAAGATGGGCCGGACCCCCGCCTCTCGTGCTCTACGCACCGATCGAAATCCAACCGACCAAGCTACAAAGAAGATCGATGAGAGTCATCTCGCGTCACCTCCCTTTTCACTGAGTCACTGCGCTCTTCCGCAGTGCTCCGCTAAGGTTGGCTCCGCTCAACTGCTTGTCCTGAGATGAAAAAGTCCTCCGCTCGCCTTCGCTTCACGAGGGAGGGGGTCACGTTTTTTTGTCCGTTCAGGTTGTGGTCGTTGCTCGCGGTTAGTGTGCCTCCTCGTGGCTGCCCGCTGCGTCGCGCCCAGCCCCGCCCTACCTACCTGCCTTCCTGCCCGTCCAGACCCTACTTCTCGCTGTACTCCACCCACCGGTTCGTCGCATCGAGCACGGCCAACACGGCCGCCGTCTCCATGCTCTCCTTCACCTCCGCCGTTCCGGTGAGCAATACGTTCTCGCGCTCGAAGCGCGCCGTGATCCCCACGAATACAAAATCGTGACCGAACGCACCCACGGCCTGACACCCCTCCAACCCCAACACCCCGTTCCGCAAGCCCTCGCTCTCCGACTTCGCAATGGCCTCCAACGCCGCCTTGGCCGCCAACTCGATGCGCAACCGCTGCGTCTCCAACCCCTCCGCTTCTCCTACGTAGGACGCCTCACCCTTGCGCAACGTCACCCGGCACGTCACACCCTGGCTCCGCGACCGCCGCACCTCGATGTCCTCGAAATACAACCGCCGGCGCCGGATATCACCCGCCATCTCGGCCTCCCGCACCCGCGGCACCTCCCCACTGGTCCGCGCCCCCGTGTCCCGCGTGGTCGCCACCGAAATCTTCTTGTGGCTCACCCGCATGCCCAACTGCGCCATCAACGCGCTCTCCACGTTCCGAACGGTCGCCTTGGGCGCCACCGCGTCCGACGTCAACAGGTGGATCTCGTCCACCGCCCCGGTGCTCCCCGCCACGATCCGCACCGAGATCACCCCGGGCAGCGTGGCCAGCAACTCCTCCGCCTTCGAAATGGGCAGCACGCTCCCCGCAATCGCGGACGCGCTCGACGACGACGAATTAGCGGGCACGGCCGACAGGGGCTCCGGCTTCCGTTGAGGAATCATCAATGTGGGGGAACGCGTATCGCGCGGTGAAAGAAACAACCAACACGTGGCGGCCGGCGTCGATCCGCGCAACAGGCAGGTAACGCCAATATTGGGACGAACAACCCCTATGGCAAGTCATCCGTTTCAGGAACCTCGAACTCCTTGATCTTCCGATACATGGTCCGCTCCCCAATCCCGAGCATTTCGGCCGCCTTGCGACGGTTCCCACGCGTCTCCCGCAACGCCGCCTCGATCACCCGCCGCTCCGCCTCCGCCATGGTGGTGCCCGCCGCGATCACCACCTCGTTGGCCGGCGGCTCCGCCCCCCTCGGCTCAATAGCCGCCACCGCCCCTCCCCGCCCGTAACCCAGCCACCCAGCCCCTCCCCCCCCACCCCCACCCGCACCCCCGCCACGCTCGGCGTCCAGACGCTGCCTCAGCTCCTCCACCTGCAGCTTCAACTCCAGCAGGCTCCGCACGATAAATTCCAGCTCCTGCCCCCCCGCCGCCGCCACCCCCGCCCCCCGCAGCACCGGCATCCGCACCGGCAAGAGCCGAGCCACTCCGCCCTCCAGGATCTGCCGCGGCAGGTCGTCGGGCCGGATCTCCCGCCCCGGCGCCAGCACCACCATGCTGTCCACCAGATTCTTCAGCTCCCGCACGTTCCCCGGCCACGGATAGTCCACCAGCAACTGCATGGCGTCCGCCGAAATGCCCAGGAACTCCCGGCCGTGCTCCCGCGCGAACTGCCGGATGAACTGCCGCACCAGATACGGAATGTCCGCCTTGCGCGCCCGGAGCGGCGGTAAATAGATGTTCAGCACGTTCAGCCGGTAGAACAGGTCCCCCCGGAAACTCCCCTCGTCCACCTGCTCCCGCAGCGGCCGGTTGGTGGCCGCGATCACCCGCACGTCCACCCGGATGGGCTGCGCGGCCCCCAGCCGCATCACCTCCCCGTCCTCCAGCACCCGCAACAGCTTCACCTGCGTGGCCGGCGGAATGTCGCCGATCTCGTCCAGGAACAGCGTGCCCTCGTCGGCCAGCTCCAGCCGCCCCAGCCGGCGCTCGGCGGCCCCGGTGAACGCCCCCTTCTCGTGCCCGAACAGCTCGCTCTCCAGCAGCGTCTCGGGGAGCGCCCCCAGGTTCACCGCGATGAACGGCTTGTTCCGGCGCGGGCTCAGCCGGTGCAGCGCCCGCGCCACCAGCTCCTTGCCCGTGCCGCTCTCCCCCTCCACCAGCACCGTGCTCGTCACCGGCGCCATCTGCTGCACCTTCACCAGCACCTCGCGCAGCGCCTCGCTCTCCCCCACCAGCCCCGTCTCGCCCTGCAGCCGGCGCCGCTCCAGCACCCGCTTCACACCGCTCACCACCTCGTCCACGTCCACCGGCTTCAGGTACAGCTCCACGAAGCCGCCCGCGCGCAGCCGCTCCAGCACGTCCACGTCGGCAATGCTCGTGAGCCCAATGCTCGCCACCCCCGCCCAGAGCTGGTCGCGCACCACGGCCAGCGTCTGCGGGTCGTTCAGGTCGCCGCTGAACACGATCGCGTCGGGCTTGGACTTCTTGATCGTGCCCCGCATGTCGTCCAGCGGAGACACCACCGCCGTCTCCACGCCGTCGCGCTCCAGCTGGGCGTTGATGCGCACGGCCGGCTCCACGTCGTTGAGCGTGATCAGCACGGTCACTCGGCGGACCCTCGCTCGTGTTCCATGGCCTCGCCGCGCAGGATGGCCACGGCGTGGTCCACGATGGGCGAGAGCGCCGCGAGCCCGTCCCGCACCCCGCCCGGCGAGCCCGGCAGGTTCACCACCAGGGTGCGCGCCCGCGTGCCGGCCAGCCCCCGCGAGAGCGCGGCCCGCGGAAAACGCGCCACCGCCTGGGCGCGCAGCAGCTCGGCGATGCCCGGCGCCTCGCGCTCCAGCACGGCGCGAGTGGCCTCGGGGGTCACGTCGCGCGGCGAGAGCCCGGTGCCCCCCGTGGTGAGCACCAGGTCGGCCGCGTCACCGTCGCACCAGGCCACGAGCCGGCGCACGATGGCGTCGGCGTCGTCGGCCACCAGCGCGCGCGCCGTGACCGTGGCGCCCCGCGCCTCGGCCCAGCCGGCGATGGCGTCGCCCGAGCCGTCGGCCCGTTCGCCGCGCGCGCCCGCGTCGGAGATGGTGAGCACGGCCACGCGCATGGCTACCGGTGCGTGGCGTGCTGGTAGAACGGCAGCTTCACGACGGTGCCCAGGTACCGCTTGCCGCGGATCTCCACCTCGAGCGTGTTGCCGGCCCTGGCGTGCGCGGCGGGCACGTACGCGGTGCCGATGGCGGCGTTGCAACTGGGGCTCATGGTGCCGCTCCGCACCTGGCCGCTGGGCTGCCCGTTCACGAACACCGGGTAGCCGTGCCGAGGAAACGACCGGTCGGCGATGGTGAACCCCACGAGCCGGCGCGGCACGCCGGCCGCCTTCTGCGCTTCGAGCGCGGCGCGCCCGGTGAAGTCGCCCTTGGTCATCTTCACGATCCACGCGAGGTTCGCTTCGAGCGGCGTGACCGTGTCGTCGATGTCGTTGCCGTAGAGCGCCATGCCCATTTCCAGGCGCAGCGAATCGCGGCAGCCGAGCCCGGTGGGCGTCACCCGCCCGCCCTTCATGAGCGCGTTCCAGATCCGCTCGGCGTGATCGGGATCGAAGTACAGCTCGAAGCCGTCCTCGCCCGTGTACCCCGTGCGCGACACGATCACGTCGCCGGCGCCCGCCACCGTGCCCACCGCGAAGTGGTAGTAGCCGATGGACTCCAGGTCCACGCCGGTGAGCGGCTGGAGGATCCGCTGGGCTTCCGGGCCCTGCAGCGCCAGCAGGGCCACGTCGTCGCTGATGTCCTCCAGTTTGACGTCGAAGTTCGATGCCTGTTTGCTGATGTGCGCAAAGTCCTTGTCCTTGTTCGAGGCGTTCACCACCATCATCACGTGGTCGGCGAACCGGTACACCAGGCAGTCGTCCTCGAAGGTGCCGCGCTCGTTGAGAATACCGGAATAGTGCACCTGGCCCACGGCCAGCCCCGCCACGTCGTTGGTGGTCACGCGGGACACGAAGTCGATGGCCTGGGGCCCCGTGATCCGGAACTCGCCCATGTGGCTCACGTCGAACAGGCCGCACTGCCGGCGCACCGCGTGGTGCTCGGCGGTGATGCCGGTGGGGTACTGCACCGGCATCTCGAAGCCGGCAAAGGGCACCATCTTGGCCCCCAGCTGCACGTGGATGTCGTGGAAGGGGGTGCGCTTGAGCGGGGCCGTGCTATCTGAAGAGGACATCGGATTCGTCTCGGGTTCGGGGCCGTAAGAAGCCTGGGTTCGAAATGTGCCAAGGTGGCAGGAATGAAGCTAGGGCCAGGACCGAATCGGGGGCCGGCCGGCGGCCCGCTGCGCCCGCAGCGGCTTGTGGTGGGCCCACTTACACCGCGTCAGCGGATTGCGGACTGCGAATTCGCCACCTCCCGTCAAAGTTGAGGGCACCGGTGGGGGAACACCGGGCACGGATCAACCTTTTGGAGGCAGCTATGAGATTCCAAGCCGTCGCGGCCCTGGCGCTGGTGGCCGCCGCTTCGGGCGCGGGCGCCCAGCAGCCGATGGCGCCGCCATCGGGGCTGTGGGTGGGCCCGCTCGTGGGCGCGTACGTGCCGCTCGGCACGCAGGCCGACAACTACAAGACCAACGTGCTCGTGGGCGGCGAGTTCGCCGTGCCGCTGCGCGGCCGCTTCCAACTGGTGGGCTCGTTCGCCTGGGCGCCGGAGACGGTGAAGTTCAGCGGGCTGGCCACCAACGGCGCGGACATCTACACGTACGACGCGGGGCTGCAGTTCACGCTGTGCCGGCGGGCCATGGGCAGTTGGGCCTGGCGTCCGTTCATCGGGGCCGGCGGCGGCGGCACGACGTACCATTATGCCGATACCGGTATCGAGCGCACCACGCGCCCGGCGGGCTACGGCGCGCTGGGCATCGAGATGCAGAACGGCCGCGTGGCCTGGAACCTGCAGGCGCGGGCGCGGCGCACCGGGTGGGCATCGCCGGTGACGGACTCCAGCGCCGCGGTCACCGACCTCGGCTTCTCGCTCGGGCTCACCTATCGGCTGCGGTAGCCGGCAAGGCGCGAGCCGGGGCGTGGGGGGGCGCGGGGGGAGTTGAAGGAGCGTTGAAGGGGCGCGAAAAGGCGCGCGGGCCGATCGGCCCGCGCGCCTTTCGCCTGCCGGAGCCCCGAAGGCGTCAGGTGCCGCTGCGAACCTGCAGCCGGTAGCGGCCCTGGGTGTTGAGCCCGCTGGCCGCGCTGCCGGTGACCGCCACGTAGTAGGTGCCCGCGGCCAGCGACGTGGTGATCAGCGAGCAGTTGGGCCCGGCGAAGCCGTTGGAGTCGTCGTTGGACGCCACGCTCCCGCCGCTCGAGTTGTAGAGCTGGATCTTGGTGTCGAGTTCGATGCCCCACCCGCAGGCGCCCGTCACGCCGTAGGTCTGGAACGAGTACGTGCCCTGCGCGGGTATGAGTACCTGATAATAATCGGCCACGTCGGGCGCGTAGATCTGCCCGGTCACGTAGCCGTTCACGGAGAGCGGATTGGCCGAGGCGATGGCGTCGTTCGGTTCCGACTCCAGGGGCACGCCAATGGCGATGCCCGCGGTCTGGATGGCCGTGCCGCCGCTGGCCGCCGTGAACACGGTGGGCGCCGCGGCGCTGCCCGCCCAGGCGAACCGCCGGCCCGGAATGCCGATGGTGGCGTCGCCGCTCTCGTCCTCGCCGGCCACGATCTGATAGGTGCCCGGGGCCAGCTGGGTGAACGAGAACTGCCCGTTGGCCGCGGGCACGGTGGCCACCACCGCGCCAGTGGTCGAATTGAGCAGCCGCACGTATATGGTGCGGGGCGGCCCGTTGGTTTGCGTGATCGCGTTGTAGGCGTCCACGATGCCCCAGCCGTACGTGTTGTTGCGGCTGGAGTTGGCCGGGCGGGTGGCGTACTGCTCCAGCCGCGTGGTGATGGCCGACGCCGAGAGACCCGGCGAGCTGGCCAGCACCAGCGCGGCCGCGCCCGACACGTGCGGCGCCGACGCCGAGGTGCCGTAGCCGAAGAGCAGCGTGGGCACGCCCTGGGTGAAGTCCCACCCCGGGCCGAGCACGCCGTCGCCGCCGTTGTCGTCCAGCCGGAACTCGCCGCCGGGCGCGGCGAGCTGAACGTAGCTGCCGGCGTTGGAGTATGACGCGATGGTCCCGTCCATGCCCACCGCCGACACGCCGAGCACGCCCGCGTACGCGGCGGGATAGATGGGCTGGTCGGTGGTTTCGTTGCCCGCCGAGGCGACGATCAGGCACCCGGCCTGGATGGCGGCCGCCACGGCGGCCTGGTCGGTGGGGTCGGCCCCGTATCCGCCCAGGCTCATGTTGATGATCGGCGACTTGGCGGCCACGCTCACCAGTTGGCCGTTGGCGCCGGTGGCCGGCAATCCGGCCGCGTACAGGATGCCCTGCGCGATGTCGAACGAGATGCCGTCGCCGGTGATGCCGAGCACGCGGATGGGGCGAATGCGCGCGTTCCATTCGATGCCCGTCACGTTCTGGCCGTTGTTGCCGGCGGCGCCGATGATGCCCGACGTCCACTGGCCGTGGTCGCCCAGCGCGTTGTGCTCCCAGCAGCCGCCGGTGGTGTCCTGGTAGATGTCGTCGGGGTCGGTGGGGTCGGCGTGGGGCGGGCCGTTGCCGTCGATGGTGGTGAACGTGGCGCCGCCCACGCAGTACACGCCCACGGCGGGATAGTACCCGAGGCT
The DNA here is from genome assembly GCA_963729495.1 of uncultured Gemmatimonadaceae bacterium. Taxonomy (GTDB): domain Bacteria; phylum Gemmatimonadota; class Gemmatimonadetes; order Gemmatimonadales; family Gemmatimonadaceae; genus JAGWRI01. The sequence goes on along the minus strand of CAVSOM010000020.1, from coordinate 124,122 downwards.
GGACAGCGTGGTCTGCGACACGAAGTCGTAGCCGTCGCTGGTGAACACCGAGGAGAGCGTGGGATCGGTGGTCCGCACGCCCATGTCGATCACGGCCACGCTGAACGCGGTGCTGCCCGTGGTGAGCGCCCAGGCGCGCGGCATGTCGGTCATGCTGAGGTTCCACGACTGGTAGGCGTAGTACGGATCGTTGGGCAGCGCGGTGGCGGCGCCGGTGGCGTGCACCGACGCGGGCGACGCCCGCACGGCGGACAGGCGGGCCGGTTGCGCGGCCGGCGCGCCGTCGCGGATGGAGTAGATGAGATCGCGCGTCACCGAGGTCACCGACGGATCGGCGCGGAGCGCCGCCATCACCTGTTCGACGCGCGTGGTGTCGGTGACGGTGAGGTGGGCCGCCAGGATGGCCGGCGATACGCGCAGGTTGGTCACGGGCAGGGATGCCGTGACCGCGGCCAGGCGCTGCTGGATCGCGCCGGCGGTGCTCACCGCCACGTCCATGGAGCGGTACGCGGCCGATCCGGCGGCCTCGGCGTGGAACGCCGTGTTGTCGTACATGACTTCGATACCAGTGCTGGAATAGCGGGTCCCGGTGAACGGGCGCGGTCCGTTGACCTGCTTGGGCGCGCCGGCGCTGGCGGTGGAGAAGAAGCTCGTGGGGTCGGAATTGGCGATCGTGACGGTGCCGGTGATGGTGGGCCCGTTGCTGGCGATGAACGCCACCGAGGAGCCCGAAGACGCGGCGGTAACGGTCTGGCTGCCGGGGGTGGGGCCGAGGGTCCAGGTCACGCTCGCCTGCCCCTGCGAGCTGGTGCTGGAGGTGGAGGCCGAGAGGGAGCCGCCGCCGGTGACCGTCCAGCTGACCGTGGCGCCCGCCACGCCGGCGCCGGCGCCGTTCTGCACCTCGACCACGAGGGGCGCGGGAAGCGCCGTGGAGACGTTGGCGATCTGGTTGGCGCCCGAGACGATCACGAGCTGGTTGGCCCCGGACGCGGGGGGGGTGCTGGTCGTGTCCGAATTCTTGCAGCCGGCGGCGAGGAGGGCCGCGATCACGAATGGGGCGAAACGCTGACGCATGATGACGCCTTCCCGGAATGGATGCGGGCTGATGGAGTGGCCGCGGACGGCGCACTGGCGGCCGCCGCGGTGTAAAGATGTACCGCGCGGACCGGCCGGAGTTCCGGCCGGCACTTCCCTACAGCTCGGCGAGCGCCGCCTGGACCTCGCCGGCGTGCCCCTCGGGCTTCACCTTGGGAAAAACCTTGACGATCCTGCCCGACGCGTCGATCACGAACGTGGTGCGCTCGACGCCCATGTACGTGCGGCCGTACATGGACTTCTCCTTCCACACGCCGTAGCGCTCGGCCACGGCGTGGTCGGGATCGGCGAGCAGGGTGAACGGCAAGCGGTACTTGGCCTTGAACTTCCGGTGGCTCTCCACGGAGTCGGGGGAGACGCCGAGGATCGCGGCTTTCGACTTCTTGAATTTCGGAAAGGCGTCGCGGAATTCGCACGCTTCGATGGTGCACCCGCTGGTGTCGTCCTTGGGGTAGAAGTAGATTACTATGGGACGGCCCTGGAGGTCGTTGAGCGACAGGCGCTCGCCGGTGTCGGTCTCGAGCGTGAAGGCCGGGGCGGCTTTTCCGGGAACGGGCATGGTCAGACCGGTTCCCCACCCATCAGCACGGCCATGACCGCCTTCTGCACGTGCAGGCGGTTCTCGGCTTCGTCCCACACGCGGCTCTGGGGGCCATCGATCACCTCGGCCGATACTTCCTCACCGCGGTGCGCCGGCAGGCAGTGCAGGAAGATCGCCGCGGGGTCGGCCTTCTTCATCAATTTCGTATTGACCACGTATTTCGCGAACGCCCTGGCGCGCGTCTTCTGCTCCTCCTCCTGCCCCATGCTCGCCCACACGTCGGTGGTCACCACGTGGGCCCCCTCGGCGGCCGCCATCGGGTCGCGCGTGACCGTGATCGTCGCGTGCTTCCTGGCTTCCGCCAGCAGGTGGTCGGCCGGCTCGTACCCCTCGGGACAGGCCAGCCGCAGCTCGAACCCGAGCCGGCCGGCGGCGTTGATCCATGAATTGGCCATATTGTTCCCGTCGCCAATCCAGGCCACGACCTTTCCCTCATAGCCGCCCAGGTGCTGCCGCACCGTGAGGAGGTCGGCGAGCACCTGGCAGGGGTGCACCATGTCGGTGAGCCCGTTGATCACCGGCACGGCGGCGTACTGCGCCAGCACCTCGGCATCCTGATGGGCGAAGGTGCGGATCATGATGCCGTTCACGTAGCGCGAGAGCACACGGGCGGTGTCGGCGATCGGCTCGCCGCGGCCGATCTGCACGTCGCGCGGCGACAGGAAGAGCGCGTGCCCGCCCAGCTGGTAGGTGCCCACCTCGAACGACACGCGCGTGCGGGTGGACGCCTTCATGAAGATCATGGCGAGCGTCTTGCCGGCCAGCGGCTTCGCGGCGTAGGCCCCGGCGCGCATCCGGTCGGCCAGCGCGAACAGCCGCTCGAGCTGCGCGCGCGTGAAGTCGGTGATCTGCAGGAAGTCGCGGTGCGGGGGCTGCGACTCGACGGGCGGAAGGGGCGCGGCAGCGGTGACGGGCTTGGCCATGACGGGATGCCGAGGAGTGGGGATCAGAGAATGTAGCGCCGGAGGTCTTCGTCTTCCACGATCGCCTTGAGCTTGTCGCGCACGGCCGCGGCGTCCACCACGATCTCGGCGGTGCCGCGGTCGGGCAGCTCGAACAGCGCTTCCTCGAGCTGCGTGGTCATGACGGTGTGCAGGCGCCGGGCGCCGATGTTCTCCATCCGCTCGTTCACGAGCGCGGCGATGCGGGCGATCTCGCGGATGCCGTCGTCGGTGAAGGTGAGCGCGGCGCCCTCGGCCTGGACCAGCGCCGCGTACTGCTTGGTGAGCGCGTTCTCGGGCTCCGTCATGATGCGCACGAAGTCCGCCTCGGTGAGCGGCTTGAGTTCCACGCGAATGGGAAAGCGCCCCTGCAGTTCGGGAATGAGGTCGCTGGGCTTGGACACGTGGAAGGCACCGGCGGCGATGAACAGCACGTGGTCGGTCTTCACCATGCCGTACTTGGTCTGCACGTTGGACCCCTCGACGATCGGCAGCAGGTCGCGCTGCACGCCCTCGCGCGACACGTCGGGCCCGCCCATCTGCGACCGCTCGCCGGCGATCTTGTCGATCTCGTCGAGGAAGATGATGCCGAGCTTCTCCACGCGGTCCAGCGCGTCGGCCGTCACCTCCTCGAGATCGATCAGCTTCTCGAACTCTTGCTCCAGGAGCACGCGCCGCGCCTCGCTCACCTTGACGGTGCGCTTCTTGTGGCGCTTGGGGAGCATCTCCTTGAGCATGTCGGTGAAGTTCTCCATGCCCTCGGGCGCGCCCTGGGCCGACAGCACGTCGATCATCGGCGCGCGCGGGGTGACCTCGATCTCCACCTCGCGCGATTCGAGCTGGCCGTCCTTGAGCAGCTGATGGAGCTTCTCGCGGGTGCGCCGGTGCCGCTCCTGCGCCTGCTCCTGGTCGCGGGTCACGTCGCCCCGCGCGGAGACGACGAACACGTTGGCGCCCTCGGCTTCGCCCGCGTCCGGGGCGTCGGCCTTGGCGGGCTGGGGAGCCGGCGGCGGCAGGAGCAGATCGAGCAGCCGCTGCTCCACGCGCTCGTGGGCCAGATCCTCGATCTCGGCCTCGCGCTCGGTGCGCACCATGTCGATGGCGCTCTCCACCAGGTCGCGCACCATGGACTCCACGTCTCGGCCCACGTATCCCACTTCTGTGAACTTTGACGCTTCGACCTTGATGAACGGCGCGCCAGCGAGCTTGGAGAGCCGGCGGGCGATCTCCGTCTTGCCCACGCCGGTGGGGCCGATGAGGATGATGTTGTTGGGGGCGATCTCCTCGCGGATGCCGTCGGGCGCGCGCTGGCGGCGCCACCGGTTGCGGAGGGCGATGGCCACGGCCTTCTTGGCGTCGGCCTGCCCCACGATGTAGCGGTCCAGCTCGGCCACGATCTGGCGCGGGGTCAGATCGGCGAGGCGGGCGAGGACCTGTTCGGTATGGTTGGTGGGCATGGGCGGCACGATCCGGCGCGCGGCGACGACGACGGGCGATCCGTCGCGCCGGGGGCGCCCGGCTCAGGCGTCGAGGACGGTTATATTTGTATTGGTATAGATGCAGATTTCGCCGGCAATCCGGAGGCTGCGCTCCACGATCTCGCGCGGGGCGAGCGCCGTCTCGGCGGCCAGGGCCCGGGCCGCGGCCAGGGCGTAGGGACCGCCCGACCCGATGGCCAGGATGCCGTCGTCGGGCTCGATCACCTCGCCCGTGCCGGAGATGACGTACCCGTTGCTCGCGTCGGCCACGATGAGCAGCGCTTCGAGGCGCCGCAGCACGCGGTCGCTGCGCCATTCCTTGGCCAGCTCGACCACGGCCCGCGGCAGGTTGCCGGGAAAGCGGGTGAGCTTCTCCTCGAACTTGTCGAACAGGGTCAGGGCGTCGGCCACCGACCCGGCGAACCCGGTGAGCAGCTTGCCGCCCTGCATGGCGCGCACCTTCTGCGCCTTGGCCTTCATCACGGTGTCGCCGACGGTCACCTGGCCGTCGCCGCCCAGGGCGACCTTGCCGTCGCGGCGGACGGCCAGGATGGTGGTGGCGCGAATGATCGGGAGTGGCATGGGGGAAAGATAGCGCCCTCCGCCGAGGGGCGGCGACCGGCTACCAGATGCCCGGGATCAGGGCACGTACCCGTTTCCGGTACTCCCGGTAGCGGTCCCCGAACTCCTCCACCATGAAGCGCTCCTCGATGGGCCATTTCAGGCGCCAGCCGAGCAGCATGAGGCCCACCGCGACCACCCCGCGCAGTTGGCCGATGGCCAGCGCCGTGCCCACCGCGGCCAGCGAGAACCCCGAATAGATGGGGTGACGGACCAGCCGGTACGGGCCGCGCTCGACGAATTCGTGGTCGTTCTTGACCGTGACGGCGGCGCTCCAGTTGCCGCCAAGGATGGCGCGCGCCCAGATCGCGATGGCGACACCCGCCGCCGTGAGCGCGGCGCCGGTCCAGGCCGTGCCGACGCCGGGCTTGGCGAACCGTCGGCCCAGCCATCCGATCGCGGTGTCGGAATCGAAGAGCAGGACATACGCCGACACCACGAGCAGCATCTGCACGGCGCGGGAACCGGCGCTCTGGCGCCGGGCGATCCGCTTCGCGGTGAAGGCGCCGGCCAGCCAGACGGCCAGGAGCAGCAGCCAGAGAGAGAGAATGAGCGTGCCGGGTCGCAGCATGGCCGTTGGAGGATGACGCCGGACACAACGGAGCGGAAGCGGTCCGGGTTTCCGTCCGGCATTCGACAGGGGAGCCCGCGCGCGGCCGGCGTTCAGCCGCGACCCGGCCGTCAGGCTCGGGGGTGCGACTTGTGATACACCTCCTTCAACCGCTCGACGCTCGTATGCGTGTAGATCTGCGTGGTGCCGATCGACGCGTGGCCCAGCAGCTCCTGCACCGCGCGCAGGTCGGCGCCGGCGTCGAGCAGGTGCGTGGCGAAGGTGTGCCGCAGGGAGTGGGTGCTCAACCCGGCCTCCTCGTCCACCCGCGACAGGAATCCGGTCATGATCTTCTGCACCCCGCGCACGGTGAGCCGCCGGCCGGTGCGGCCCACGAACAGGGCGCGCCGATCGACCGTGCCGCCCAGTCGGCCGTTCAGGTCGTCGCGCTTCGATTCGTAATTGCGTATGGCCCGCTGCGCGTGGTCGCCCACCGGCACGATCCGCTCCTTGCGCCCCTTGCCGCGCACCTTGACCTGCTGCGAGATCAGGTCGAGGTCCGGGCGGTTGAGCCCCTGCAGCTCCGACACGCGCATGCCGGTGGAGTAGAACAGTTCGAGGATGGCGAGGTTGCGCACGTCCTCGAAGCGCCCCTCCATGGCGCGCAGCTCGGCCATCTGGAACAGCAGGTCGATCTGCGCCCGGTCGAGATACCCGGGCAGGCGCTGCTCCGCTCTGGGCGCGCCCACGGCGCGCGCCTGGTTGGACGCCACCACCTCGTTGAGCGCCAGGAAGCGGTAGAACCCCCGCACGGCGCTGAGCGTGCGCGCGATGGACCGTTTGGCGAGTCCGCGCCGGGTGAGTTAGGCGAGAAAGCCGCGCATGGCCAGCCGGTCCACCCCCTGCCAGCTCCAGGCGCCGCCGCCGTAGTAGCCGGCCAGGAACGCCGAGAAATCGTGCAGGTCGCGGCCATACGCCTTGACGGTGTTCGGACTGACGTCGCGCTCCTTGGCGAGGTGGGTGAGGTACTCCTCCACCTCCGCCGGCTGGGCCGCGGGCGCGGCCGGCGGGGCGGACCCGGCCGGCGCGGCCGGCCCGGTGGGCGCGGCGGCGTCCGTCGAGCGGTCGCGCCTCACCGGCGCACGCCCGCCGGCGCCGCCGCGAGCACGTCGTCGCGCCACCGTGTCATCTCGCCCAGCGCGCGCTCGGCGATGAGCGCGCGCTTCCTCGCCTTGTCGCGCGGCTCGTCGGCCAGCGGGTCCACGAGCCCGAAGTTGGCGTTCATGGGCTGGAAGTGCCGCGGGTCGGCCTCGCGCAGGTAGCGGTACAGCGCCCCCAGCATGGTCGTGGGCGGCGGCACGACCGGGTCGAGCCCGTGGAGCAGGCGCGACAGGTTGGCGCCGGCCACGAGCCCCGTGGCGGTGCTCTCGGTGTAGCCCTCGACGCCGGTGAGCTGGCCCGCGAACAGCACCGCCGGGTCGTCGCGCAGCGACAGGTGCGCCGTGAGCGACGCCGGCGCGTTGACATACGAGTTCCGGTGAATGGTGCCGAAGCGCAGGAACTCGGCGCCGGCCAGCCCCGGGATCATGGCGAACACGCGCTTCTGCTCGGGAATGCGCAGGCGCGTCTGGAACCCCACCATGTTCCACATGCGGCCGCCACGGTCCTCCATGCGCAGCTGGAGCACGGCCCACGGCCGGCGTCCGGTGCGCGGGTCGACGAGCCCCACCGGCTTCATGGGGCCGAAGCGCAGCGTGTCGCGGCCCGCGCGCCGCCATCACCTCCACGGGCATGCACCCCTCGAAGTACGGCACCTCGTCGAACTCGTGCCCGTGGTGCTGGTCGGCCGACAGCAGGGCGTCGACGAACGCCTCGTACTCGTCGCGCGAGAACGGGCAGTTGACATACGCCCCGGGCTCGGTCGCGCCGCCGCCGAGGGGCGCGTCCATCGTCTCCTTGTCGTAGCGCGAGGCGCGGAAGACGATCGCGTCGTCGATCGAGTCGCCGGCCACGATCGGCGCGATGGCGTCGTAGAAGGCGAGCGAGGCCACGCCCAGCCGCGCGCGGATCGCCTCGGCGAGCGCGTCGGAGGTGAGGGGCCCGGTGGCGACGATGCCCGGCGACGGCAGCGCCGTGACCTCCTCGCGCACGACGCGTGACGCGCGGGTGCGCGGCGAGCCGGTCCTGCACCGCGCGGGAGAAGACGTCGCGGTCCACGGTGAGCGCGCTGCCGCCGGGCACGCGGGCCTCGTCGGCGGCCCACAGTACGAGCGAGCCGAGCAGGCGCATCTCGGCCTTGAGCAGCCCGTGGGCGTTGGTCGGTCTCGGTGCTCTTGAAGGTGTTCGAGCAGACCAGCTCGGCGAGGCGATCGGTCTGGTGCGCGGGGGTGCCGCGCACGGGGCGCATCTCGTGCAGCACCACGTCGTGCCCGCGCTCGGCGAGCTGCCACGCGGCTTCCGAGCCGGCGAGTCCGCCGCCGACGACGTGGACCGGAACTGGGAGAGGGCTCACGCCTGCAAGCTAGCGCCGGCCGGGCGGCCGGCCAACGCGCAGCGGGACTTTGCCGGGTGCCTCCCTGCTGTTTCGCGGCCTGACTGGAGAACGGTAGGACGGTAGGACGGTAGGACGGTCCGACTGTTTGTCCGTCTACCCGACCGCCAGACTGGCCGGCTCTCCCGCCTCTTCGGGCACGTCCGGCTTCGGGACGTCCCATTCGTTGCCGCACTTGATGCACTTGCGGTAGTCGCCGCGGGCCTTGGTGGATTTCATCTCGGCGCCCAGGTAGCCGCACTCCGGGCACTTCTCCACGGCCGGCTTGTTCCAGATCACGAAGTCGCAGGTCTCGTTGGCGCAGGCGTAGAACTTGGTGCCGCGCTTCTTGGAGCGCCGCTCCACGATCTCGCCGCCGTCCTTGGGGCAGATGACGCCGGTGGGCATGGACCGCGTGCCGCGGCACTTGGGGAAGGTGCTGCAGCCCAGGAACTCCCCGCTCCGCCCCGTGCGCACGACCATCGGCTTGCCGCACACCGGGCAGGGCACGTCGGTCATGCGGGGCTTGGTCTTCTCGCCCTTTAGCGGACGCGTATACTTGCACGTCTTGGGATGGTTTTCGCAGGCCAGGAAGGGCCCGAAGAACCCGCCGCGCGGCTCCAGCTCGGCCGCCGCATTCCGGGCAGCGCAGCGCCGAGAGCCCCGACAGGTCGTGCGCGGTCGGCGATGAGCGCCGCCGCGTCCACCGAATCGAGCGACTTGGCGAACGGGCCGTAGAAGTCCTCGAGCACGCGTGCGCCAGCCCAGCTCCCCGTCCTCGATCTTGTCCAGTTCGCTCTCCATCTCCGACGTGAAGCGCACGTTGAACACGTCGGGGAACTGCTTGACCATCACCTTCTCCACCGTCTCGCCCAGCTCGGTGGGGAAGAAGCGCCGCTGTTCGAGGTTCACGTAGTGGCGGTCGACGAGCACGGAGATGATCGCCGCGTAGGTGGACGGGCGGCCGATGCCCAGCCGTCTCCAGCTCCTTGACCAGGCTCGCCTCGGAGAACCGCGGCGGCGGCTCGGTGAAGTGCTGCGAGGGCGTGATCGCCGTGACGGGCACGCGCTCGTCGCGCTCCACCGCGGGCAGCGCCTGCTCGTCCTCCAGCGCCTTGTGGTCGCCCTCCTCGTGCGACTCGCGGTACAGCGCCAGGAAGCCCTGGAACTTCACGATGCTGCCCGTGGCCCGGAACAGGTAGCTGCGGCGGCCGATGTCGGGCTGCGCCGACGCCGGGATATCGAAGTCCACCGTGGTCGTGTCGAACACCGCCGGCGCCATCTGCGACGCCATGAACCGCTGCCACACGAGCTGGTACAGCTTGAACTGGTCGGGGCTGAGGTACCGCTTCACCTCTTCGGGACGCCGCGCCGGATCGGTGGGCCGCACGGCCTCGTGCGCTTCCTGCGCGTTCTTGCTCCTGTTCTTCCCCTCGGCGTAGAGCTGCGGCCCGGCCGCGAGATACGCCTCACCGTGCGCCTGGCGCAGAAAGTCGCGCGCCTGCCCCGCCGCCACCTCGGCCACCCGCGTGGAGTCGGTGCGCATGTACGTGATGAGGCCGACGGCCCCCTCGTCGCCCAGCTCGATGCCCTCGTACAGATCCTGCGCCACCCGCATCGTGCGCTTGGAGCCGAACCCGAGCTTCTTGGCCGCCTCCTGCTGCAGCGTGGACGTGGTGAACGGCGCCGCCGGATTCTTGCGCCGTTCGCGCCGCTTGACGTCGGTGACGGTGAACGTCTTGCGGCCGGCCAGGTCGGACAGGATCCGGTCGGCCTCGGCTTTGGTGTGGATCTCGGCCTTCTTGCCGTCGATGTGGTGCAGCTTGGCCGTGAACGGGGTGCCGCCCTTTTCCAGCGCCGCCTCCACCGTCCAGTACTCCACCGGCGTGAACGCGCGAATGTCGCGCTCGCGCTCCACGATCAGCCGCAGCGCCACCGTCTGCACGCGGCCGGCCGAGATGCCCTTCTTCACCGTCTTCCACAGCACCGGGCTGGCCTTGTAGCCCACCAGGCGGTCGAGCACGCGCCGCGCCTGCTGCGCCTCGACCTTGCGATCGTCGATCGTGCCCGCCGCGCCCAGGGCGCGCAGCACGGCGTCCTTGGTGATTTCGTGGAACAGCACGCGCCGAACCGGAATGGTGCTCTTGCCGCGCTTCGGCTTCAACTGTTCGGCCACGTGCCACGCGATCGCCTCGCCCTCGCGGTCGGGGTCGGTGGCGATCAGCACTTCCTTGCTCGTCTTCGCCGCGCTCTTCAGCTCGGCGATCGTCTTCTCCTTGCCGGGAATGGGCACCAGATCGGGCTCGAATCCGTGTTCGATGTCGATGCCCAGCTTCTTCTGCGGCAGGTCCATGATGTGGCCCACCGTGGCCCGCACCTTGTAGGCGCGGCCCAGATACTTGCCGATCGTCTTGGCCTTGGCCGGCGACTCGACGATGACCAGCGACGTCGACCCCCCGCCCGCGGCGGAGAGCTCGTCGTCTTCGTCGATTGCCGCCGCCGAGCGCGCGCGCCGCTTGGTGGCCGCGCTGCCCTTCGGCTTGCGCGCCTTCGTCGCGCGCCGCTTGGTTGCCGATCCCGATTTCTTGACTGCCATGTTCAGTGTACCGTCTGATTGTCTTCGCTCGATCGCCCATCGTCGAACCCCGCGCCCTCGAGCAGGCTCCGCAGGTCGTCCCGGGTGACGCGCCCTTCCACCTGCGACAGCGCCCGGTCGATCACCGCTTCCAGTTCGAGGGGGCTGAGGGCCCCCGTGCTGCCCAGCGCGAGCAGATATCCCCAGGCCTCGGGCGCAAACCGTCCGCGCTCGTGCGGCCCCAACACTCGAATCGTCATGTGTCTGCCTTGCCCGTCGGCGTCCCGAACCACCCTACGATGGGGGCATTCGCGGTCACCGCTCCGATGAAAATTCCGCCGATCGTATCCGGCTACCGCGCTTCCGCAGGCCACAAACGGCTAACGCAATTCCTTCGCCAGCGCAACTACCTTTTCGGTAACCTCTTGCAAGGTAAGGGTTTCCGAAGAAATCACGACGTCGGCCCCTTCATATAATAGGCGTCGAGCCTCGTACAGGCGGCGAATTTCCTTGAGCGGCTCGGGCCGCGACAGGAGCGGCCGCAGCTCCTGCCGCTTTCCCATGCGCCGGAGGGCGGTCTCCGGTTTGACCTGAAGGTAGACCAGCCGTCCAGGGGGGCGCAGCAGCCCCACCACCTCCGGCATGCCGATCCAGCCGCCGCCCGGCGAGAGAATCATCCCGCCCGTTTCCCGCAGATCCTCGGTGAGCGCGCGTTCGCGCTGGCGAAAGTAGTGCTCGCCGTGCTCGGCGAAGATCTGCGCCACCGTCATGCTCTCCCGGCGTTCGATCTCCACGTCGAAGTCCAGGAATGAGTGTCCGCTAATTTCCGCGGCGCGCATGCCGACCACCGACTTACCGGATCCGGGCAGCCCCACCAGGATGAGGTGCGGGACGGCGGGGTCAGCCGCCGAGGCGCCGAGCGATGTGCGAAAGGTAGGCGTCATGGTTGCGCCGCATTTCCTCGAGAGAGTCGCCGCCGAACTTTTCGGCGAACGCGTTGGCGAGCACGAGCGCGAGCATGCCTTCGGCGATCACGCCCATGGCCGGCACGGCGGTCACGTCGCTGCGCTCGGCCACCGCCGCGGCCGACGAGCCGGTCGCCACGTCGACCGTGGCCAGCGGGCGCATGAGCGTGCTGATCGGCTTCATCGCGGCGCGCACCACGAGCGGCTCGCCCGACGTCATGCCGCCCTCGAGGCCGCCGGCGCGGTTGGTGCGGCGCCGGACGTTGCCGGCGCGGGTGCGGCCGGGGGCCAGTTCGATCTCGTCGTGCACGTCGGCGCCGGTGGCGCGCGCCGCGGCGAAGCCCATGCCGATCTCCACGCCCTTCACCGCGGGGATGCTCATGATCGCGGCGGCGATGCGGGCGTCGAGCTTGCGGTCCCACGACACATGCGAGCCGAGCCCTACGGGCAGCCCGTCGACCACGACTTCGCAGATGCCACCGAGCGTGTTGCCGGCGCGCTTGACCTCGTCGATGCGGGCGATCATCGCCGCCTCGGCCTGGGGATCGAGCGTGCGCAGGGGCGACGCGTCGGCGGCGGCGTTGAGGTCTTCGGGCATCGGGTCGGGGCGCCGGGCGTCGATGCCGCCCAGGTGCACGATGTGGCTGCCGACGCGCACGCCGAACTCGGCGAGCAGTTTGCGGCACACCGCGGCGGCGGCCACGCGGGCCGTGGTCTCGCGGGCCGACGCGCGTTCGAGGATGTCGCGCGCGTCGTCGCGGTCGTACTTGAGCAGGCCGGTGAGATCGGCGTGCCCGGGGCGCGGCCGGGTGACGGCGCGGTGGCGGAGGGCATCGGGGGCCTCGCCCTCGCGCGGCGCGGGGTCCATGATCTCCTGCCAGTTCGTCCAGTCGCGATTGTGGATGAGCAGGCCGATCGGGGCGCCGGTCGTCCGGCCGGCGCGCACGCCGGCCAGGAACTCCACCGCGTCCCGTTCGATCTGCATGCGCCGGCCGCGCCCGTAGCCCTGCTGGCGGCGGGCGAGCTGCGCGTTCACGTCCTCGGCGAGCAGGGAGAGCCCGGCGGGGATGCCTTCCAGAATCGAGACGAGCGCCGGCCCGTGCGATTCGCCGGCGGTGGTGAAACGGATCATGGGTCCTCAAACGCGGTGAGCCCGACGCGAGGCCGGGCCCACCAAGTCTATCACGGGAACGTTCGGCGTTGCACTACGGCGCGGGCGGCTGGATGTCCGACGCGCGCAGGTTGATCACGACCAGCCCGTTGGCCGTCATGCCGTAGAGCTTGAGCACGACGCTGGCCGGGTCGCCGGGCAGCGGCCGCGTGGCGCGGAGCGGCCCGTACATGGGGTACTTGAGCTTGAGCGTGCCGCGGTTGTTGAAGTGGTACACGTCGACGATCGAGATCATGCCGGTGCCCGACGCGATGAACGCGAGTTGGTCCGTGCCGTCGGTGGTGTAGCCGTTGGCGCCCGGATCGAACGCGATGCCGGCGCCCGCGGTGTTGGTCGCGTACGACCCCTGCAGGCGCAGGGTGAGCGGGCTCTGGATGCTGGCGAAGTAACCGCCGAGCGCCCCGTGGGCGGCCACCAGCTGCCCCGTGCTGTCGATGGCCATGGCGTTGACCACGTCCGAGGCGTTGTTGAGCACGTCCTGAATGGGGATCGAGCCCGAGATCTTGATGCCGTTGAAGGTCGCGGCGTCCTGGGCCATGATGATGCGGCCGGCCGCGGACTGCGTGTTCCCCTCGCCGAATCCGATCCAGTTCCGGTTGGCGCTGCGGGCCACGAAGGTCGTGTCGTGCAGCCCGAGCGAGGTGACGTCCAGGCCGGTCACTTCCTGGATGTCGCTGTTGACCGCGGCCACCAGCTTGGTGGCGATGCCGGCCGCCGTGGAATCGGTGACGCACTGCTCCGCGTTGGCGGTGCCCGGCGTGTGGTCGCAGGCGTATACGAGATCGGAGATGCCGACCGAGCCGGTGGGCGCCAGGATGACCGTGAGGTAGTCGATGTTGAAGATCGCGATCTGCGACTGGTCCGACGCCAGCGCGCCGTACTGCCAGATCTGGCGCGGGTCGGCCACCGCCTGCGTGGGATCGAGCACGCGGATGGTGCCCGGCGTGGCGGTGGTGGTGGGTTCGGTGGAGTAGTAGATGAGGCCGCCGGCGCCCTGCTGGACGAACTGCGGGCGATCGGAGTAGCTGAACGGACCGGTGAACGAGGAGTGCCAGGTGATCGTCGTGTCGCCGGCGCTGTCCACGGTGGGCGTCTGCGTCTGGGTGAGCGTGTAGACCACCGTGTTGCGCGTGAGGATGCGCTGCGACTGGATTTCCGAGATGCCCGCCGGGTTGGACGACGCGATGTTGACCTGGCTGATGTTGGTGCCGCCGGAGTTGGCGACGAGCAGCACGCCGGGGTTCTTGCTGATGTCCATGCCCCAGGGCTGCGAGCCCACGGCGACGCCGTTGGCGCTGAACGTCTGGGTCTGGTTGTTCCAGACCTCGAGCAGGTTGTAGTTGGTGTTGGACAGGAAGACGTTGCCGTACACGGGGTCGACGGCGATGTCGGCGACCGTGCTGCCCGACCGCGGGAGCGCGAACGTCTCGCCGTAGGCCACCCGCACGGAGTCCGTGTAGGCGGCCGACTCCACCGACTGCGGCAGGGCGATGCCGGCCTTGACGGAGAAGCCGACGCGGCCGGCCTGGTCCTTGGCGAAGCTGTAGATGAAGATCTTGGTGCCCTGCGTGGACACCGGCAGGCTCAGCGGCAGCGCCTGCACGACGTTCGACGCGTACGGCGCCACGAGCGGCACGCTGTCGCGTTGGATCTGGGTGCCGGTGCTGTCGCGCACCACGAAGCCCAGCATGGCGATGCCGCCGCCGTTGGCGGTGATGGTGATGCTGTCGCCGATCTCGGAGAGCGGCAGCACGCTCTGCGTGACGAGCGGCTGGGCGTTGTTGTTGCTGCGGACGATGACCGAGATGGGCGACGGCGAGCCGGGCTGGCCGTTGATGTCGACGGCCGTGGACGTGACGGTGATGCGTCCGCCGAGCGGCGCGTTCGAGGGCACGGCCACGATGCCGCTGAGCGACGCGACGAACGTGTTGGGCGGGTAGGACTGGGTGATGGTCGTGTCGAGCTTGGTGGGCCAGGTGGTGCCGCCCTGGACGCGGAAGCTGAGAGTGGTGATGCCGGTGTTGCTGGTGGCGCCGGCGGTGACGGTCATGCCGACGCCGGCCGGCACGCTGTCGCCGTTGGACGGCGTGACGAAGTTGACCTTCGGGCCGGCCACGATGTGGAGGACGACCTGCGTGGAGTCGAGGTTCCCGGCCGAGTCGGCGAGGAAGGCGATCACCACCAGGCTGTCGAGCGTGGTATCGACGGGCTGGGCGGGCTGCAGGTAGCGGCGGATGACGGTGTCGCGGAGGCCGGAGCGGAACACGCCGCCGGCCGGCACGGTGATCGGGGCGTAGCGCGGCACGCGCGAGAAGGTGCCGAGGCCGATGCTGCCGGTTTCGGTGTAGCCGCCCACCATCAGGCTGCCGAGGGCGCGGTCGTCCTGCAGGTGCATGACGACGAGGATGGAATCGCCGACGTTGACCAGTCCGCCGGTGGCGGGCGTGTCGATGGTCGCGATGGGCGGGGTCTTGTCGGTGCCGGCGGCGGCGCCGCTGGCGGAGGCCCCGACCGTGCCCGGCGCCGTGAGAGGCGTCGAGTCGCAGCTGAGGACGACGGCGATGCCGAAGCCCAGGGCCAACAGGCGAACGAGAGGTGATTTCATCGAGACGCTCCGCTCCGGCTAGTGCGAGCTACCGCCATCCGGCTGCGCCTGCCCATCGTCCACGATGTGCGGCGTAATCAGGATGAGGAGATCGTGTTTTTCTTCCTGGCGCTGGGTGAAGCCGAACAGGCGCCCGAGAATCGGGAGATCGACGAGCACCGGAATGCCGGTCTTCGAGATGGTGACCGTGTTCTCGGTGAGGCCGCCCATGACGGCCGTCTCGCCGTCGGCCACGAGCATGGTGTTGTCGATCTGCTGCGTGGGCACGACGAAGCCGACGTCCGAAGCCTGCGCCTGGACGCTGGAGTTCTCGGCGTGCACGGTCATCTGCACCTGGTGATTGCTGGTGATCTGCGGCGTGACCGTCAGGATAATACCAGTTTGCTTATAGCTGACCGTGGCCACCGCGGCCGTCTGGCCGGCGGCGCTGTTGGCGTCGACGATGCGCACTGGCACCTGGGTGCCGGCGGTGAGGTTGGCCGTGCGGTTGTTCAACGTGGTCACGCTCGGCTCGGCCTGCACGTCGAGCAGCGACACGGTGGTGAGGGCCTGGATGAAGCTGGTGAAGCTGAACCCGCCCATGGCGGCCGAGTACACCGCCTGGAGCGCCGCGCCGGGCACGGACTGCGACGCGTTGGCGATGGCCGACACGGTGTTGCCGCCCAGATAGATGAGCCCGGTGCCCGTCTGCGGCGTGCCGGCGGAGTCGAGCCGCGGCACGAGGGCGTTGAAGTACTGCTGCGAGCTGCCGATATCGTACTGCAGGCCCAGGGCTTCGAGCTGCGTGCGGTCGACGTCGATGATCTTGGCCTTGATGTTCACCTGCGGCTGGCGCAGGTCGAGGCTCCGGGCATACCCCACCAGCGAGTCGACGTTCGAGGCGATGTCGTAGACGCTGACGGTGTTGGTGGTCGTGTCGATCGTCACTGCGCCGCGCGCCGGACAGGCGAAGCTGGTGATCGCGGCGGGGCCCTGCTGCGCGCCGCCGCCGGCGGCGGCCGCCGCCTGCGGCTGCGGCGCGGCCTGCTGTTGCCCCTGCGCCTGCGCGCTGCAGTCGCGGGACAGGCGGGCTTCGATGGACTTCTGGATGGTGAACGCCTTGGCGTAGTTCAACCGGAAGGTGCGGTTCACGAGCGGCTCGGCCGCGTGACGCGCCTGGATGGCGGTGCGCGTGTCGACGATCAGGATGCCGCTCGGATCCTCCACCGCGTCGAGGCCGTTGGCGTTGAGCACCACGTGCAGCGCCACGTCCCACGGCTGGTCGTTGATGCTGGCCGAGATCTTGGTGGTCTCGGTGCCCTGCGACAGCACGATCGTGCGGCCAGAATAGGCGGAGAACGCGGCCACGACGTCGCGGATGTCGGCGTTTTCCCAGTTCATGGTAATGCGCGGCTGTTGCTGCTGGACCGCGGGCTGGTACGGAGCCACGCGCACCGCGCTCCGCGCGGCCTGTCGCGCGGGGGTCACGGGCACGGGCGCCGGGGCCGGATCGGCGGCTGCCGGCTGGGCCGGCAGGGCGTCGGCGGGCGCGGCCGCGGCCGGCGCGAGCGCGGGGGTGCCGACGTGCCAGGCGGCGAAGTCCGCCGAGGTGCCGTCCACGGACACGCGGATGCGGCCGTCTTCCCGGGTCACGGCGTAGCGGTGCGGCGCGTCGAGGGTGACGACGACGCGAACCACGTTCTTGTCGAACTGCGAGTAGCGCACGCCCAGCACGCCGCCGCGATCGGCCTGATCGTAGCCGCCCGTGGGAATGCGCAGCGAGGCGCCCGAGATGTCGACGACGAGGCGTTCGGGATCGTGGAGCGTGAAGTCCTGCACCGACACGCTGCCGCCGATGCCGATGACGACTTCGGCGCGGCCGCTGGCCGGCACGACGCTCAATGAGGTCACGGCGCCTCCTTCCAGCTCCGGCCCGCTCGCCGAGCGCCAGGCGCCGGCGACGAGGGCGACGGCCAGCGCCGCGGCAACCGTCAATACGCGTTTCATGGGATCCTCGTTTTCGTGGTATCCACCAGCACCAGCGAGTCCTGGCGGTTCATGCCGAACTCTTCGATGGAAAAGATCACCGCCCGCGGGGTGATGCGGGCCACCCGCATGCGGCCGAGCGTCTGCCCGACCATGCCGCGGTACAGGACGTTCGCCTGATCGCGCATGATGGCCACCGAGCGGCGGCCGGACACGTCGTACAGAATGCCGATCAGCTTGAGGTCGGAGAGCACGGGGCGCAGGTCGCTCGTGTTGAGGAGCGACACGAACGGATCCCGCGTGCCGGCGCGGTCGTAGTCGAACGATTCGCGCATGACGAACGAGGGCACGGTATCGAGCTTCTCGATCACCCTGCCGTTGGGCCCCACCTTGCTGCCGGTACCGGTGCCCCGGGCCGTGCCGGTGGCGGAGCCCTTGGCCTGCGGCGCGGCCTGCGGCTTGGCCGGCGCGGTGGCCCGCTCCGTGTTCTGCTCGTTGGCCACGTGCGTATCGGCGGCCTTCTTGGCGTTGCGGGCCTTGTCGATGGCCTTGGTCATCTGGGCGTGCGCCGTGCCGGCGCCGAGCGTGAGCCACGCGGCCGCGATCAGGAGGCGCTTCACTTGGCCGCCTTCGGCGGAGTTTCCGCCGGCGAGGTGTGGGCCACGTACGTCTGGATGTCGAAGGTCGCGTCGAGGAGCTGTACCGCGGCGTTCTTGTTGCGCTGCGGGGCGGTGGACACCACCAGCGTGACGTTGATTGGGGCGACGATGCGGCGCAATTCGCCGACGTTGGTCAGGAATTGCGCGATCGCATGATACGGGCCGGTGACGCCCAGCTTGTACTTATAGGTATCGAACTGGTCGCCCTGCACCACGCCGTCGGGCGTCACCGAGGAGATGTCGAGCCCCACGCTGCGGGCGGCCGTGGACACCGACTCGAGGAGCGCCGGCACTTCGTTGCCGGTGGGCACGAGTTGCCGCATGATCTCGACTTCGCCGGCATACTCGGCGGCCTGGGCCCGCAGTTTGTCGATGCTGCCCAGCGCCAGGTCCGTCTTGGCCTTCCGGTTCATGGCGTTCAGGCTGTCGACGTGCGTCTGCACCAGCGCGAGCGCGTCGGCCTTGGGCGTGTACAGGAAATTGTAGTACAGCCCCGCGCCGGCCAGAAACACGATGGCGACGAGGAGTTTGTACTGGTCCTTGCGGTCGGTGGGGAGGAGAGCCATGGCTAGTGCACCGAGACCTTGAGCGGCACCCGATGGATGACGCTCGAGTCGGGCCGCGTATAGAGCATGGTGAGCTGGAAGTCCGTCACCGGGATGCCGTTGTCCAACCCCTGCTTGGAGTCGTCCAGCGTGACGTCGCCGAGGAACGGCGAATTTTCGAGATCGGACATGAAACGGGTCAGCGCCTGAATGTCCACCGTGCGCCCGAGGATCCGGACCTTCACGGTGTCCAGCGGAATCTGCGTTTCGAGCTTGCCCTCCTTCTTGGACTTCGCCTCCTCACCCGCCGGATGCGCCGCGACGGCGCTCTGTCCCTGCGCCGTTCCGGTGTACGACAGGCCGGTGAGCCAGGTGAAGGGCGGCAGCGCCGAACTCACCTCTTCGAGCACGTGCGGCCACACGAAGCGGTCGCCGTCGATGGCGCGGATGATGTTCAACTGGCGGAGCAGCGTATCGCGCTTGGACTCGAGGTGCACGCGGTCCTTGAGCACCGAGGCGTAGCGCGTGGAATCGGAGAGCCCCTTCTGCTCCAGATTGGCCAGCGTGCGCTCCTGGCGGGACTGCGTGAAGTACATCAGGCCGGTGGCGGTGAGCCCGACGAAGGCGCTGACGACGGCCGCCGCCAGCCAGCGATCCTTGACCCGTTCCGAGAGCCCGGACACCAGGGACGAGACGTCGAGGCGAACCCCGACGTGCCGCTTCGCCTTCTTGGTGGCGCCTGGAAGGAGATTGATTTCGATCATGGGTGGCTCAGGCAACCTTCCGCAACGCGAGCCCGATGGGGAGCATCAGGAGCGGTGCGACTTCGTCAGTGACGAGCGACTCGAGGGCGCCGTCACGAACCTTCAACGCCGCCAACGGGTTGGCCTGCTCGACGCCGAGCTTGAGACGCTCGGCCAACATCGGCGTGAGGCCCGGAATGCGGGAGCCGCCGCCGCACGTGTACACCGCGCGCACGGCGCTCGCCGTGCGCGAGTTCGACGCCAGGAACGCCACCGCCCGCTCCACCCCGAGCGCGATCTCCTCGCCGCGGCTCTCGAGAATGGCGTCCAGGTGGGGCGACCGGTCGTAGCCCTGCAGCAGGGCCTGCGCGTCGTCGGCGGGCACGCCGCGCTCCCGCTGCAGATCCTCGCGGAATCGCCGGGTGCCCACCGCGAGATCGCGCGTCAGAATCGGAACGCCGTCTTCCAGAATGTTGATGTTGGTCACTTCATGGCCCACGTTCACGAGCGCCACCACCCCCGTCATCGCGTCGGGGTGGTTGAGTTCGAACGCGTTGTGCAGGGCGAACGCATCCACGTCCACGATGCCCGCCTGCAGCCCGGAATCGGAGAGCACACGCACCTTGGACTCCACCAACTCCCGCTTGGCCGCCACCAGCAGCACGCTCATCTCGAGGCCGTCGCCGTCGGGGTCGAGAATCTGGAAGTCCAGCTCCACCGACTCCATGTCGAACGGCACGTGCTGCTCCGCTTCCCACCGCATGAGCTCGCGCGCCTGCTGCTCCTTGACGCGCTCGATCTGGATCTTCTTGATGATCACGTCGCGGCCGCCGACGGCGGTGACGACCTGCTTCACCTTGACGCCGGCCTGCGCCATCGCCGATTGGATGGCCTCGGCGACGATGCCGGGGTCCATCACCTCGCCCTCGACGATCGCGTCGACGAGCAGGGGCGCGATCGCGACCTTGACCAGTTCCGGCTCCGCCTTGGAATGGTCGACCACCGCGACCTTGATCAGGCCGGACCCGATGTCCAGACCGACTGTCGTCTTGCTGCGACCGAGGAATGCCATGTGAAGATCAGGGTCGTGCCGCGCTCACCACCGGGGGCCCTCGCCCCAACTTCGGATGGACACGGCGTCTGGCAAAAGGAACTCGGCGACGGTGCCGGGTTCCCGTGGAGTGATGGCACCAACGAGTTGGCCGCCCGTCGGGAGGGATCGCGCACGTTGGGTGTGGTGGCAGACCCCTCCGAGGTACTCGACGCCCCCGATCGACCGCGACCGGTTGCGTCCCACGGTACACGAACTACGCCCCGTGAGGTAACATCGGAGTGGGTCGGTTCTTGAGGCCCTGCAACCGTGCCGCGTGGCGAATGTCAGGGCGCGGGAGCCCACCCTCGCGACGCGAGCGGCGTAGCTCGGCCGGCATGCCAGGCCACGTCGTCCGCCAGGCATGGGTCGTAGCGTAACCTCAAATCGGCATTGACGTTAACAAGCACCGCCGGCTCCCGATCACCACCCACGAGCACCAACCCCTCCACGAACGCACCGGGGCCGGTCACCTCAAGGCCGCCGAGCGCGACGACCACGCCGCGGAAGAACAGCGGACCCGAAACACGCAGCCGGCCCTCTACTACTAAGAGCCCTCGGCCGGAGCCACCGGTCAGTTCGAGGTCGCCCGGTGCTACCGTGACCGCCCCGAATGGGCCCTGGACCGAACTGCCGGCCAGCAGCCGGACAGTGGCGCGCTGGCTGAGCGCCTGCAGGGAGACACCCCCGAAGGTGTGGAACGTGGAGTCGGCGCCGGCCGGGGCCCACTGGACGTACGGGCCCGGCGCCGTGCGCCCCGGCGGCACGGCGATGGGAACCCAGCCGCCGGGCACCGGCCCGCAGGTGGGCCATTCCGGAGGGCCGGGCGGCAGGATCTGGAGCACGCCGAGGGCGCGCACGTCGCCGCTCGCAATGAGCGCCGCCGCCGAGGGCCAACGCGGAGCGTCCACCCGCAGCAGCCACGACGCGCGCCTCGCGATGCTGGAGTCGGCCGTATCGGAGGAGCGCAGCGTGGCCAGATACGCGGTGGGGGAAACGCGCGTGATCCAGGCCCCCGACTGCACGGCCGGAACGAACACGGGAGCCGGTACGAAGAGCGTGAATCCCACCGCCTGCCGGAACCGCGCCGCCGAGTCCCACGTGGTGAGCACCGCGGCGGCGGCGAGATCGTTGGCGCCATCCACCTGCGCAGTGCGCACCGCGACGCGATCGGCCACTTCCGTTTGGCGCGCCGCGTAGAAGCCGGCGACGAGAAAGGTGCCGGCCACCACCAGCGCGACCAGCGCGAGCAGCAGGGCGACACCGCGACGGCGCGGGCCGTCACGGGGCACGGCGCAGGCCGACGGCGCGGGCAACGGCGCCGGCGCCGCTTTCCGAGCGGGTGAGCACGCGGATGGTGCGCACGCTGTCCACGGCTTGGGGGGGCGGCGCACGCTCGACGCCGGCGCTGTCGAGGTACGACAGGAAGAGCCCGCTGCGCGCCCGGTCGGTGCTGTACGCCGCCAGCGGGCCGGCCACGGGCTGTACGGCGTCGAAGCGATTGGACGCGGCATTCCAGTCGCGCATGCCCAGGTACCAGAGGCGGTCGCCGGACCGATAGAGCGAGAATCGCACGCGGCGCACGATGCGCACCATGACGAGCGGGCCGATGCCGGGAGGCACGGCGAGCAGGAGCCGGTGGCCGGCGCTGCCCGGCACGGCTGGGCAGGCCGCCGGTCCGGCGGTGACGCTCGCGATGGGGAGCGCCCGCCACCGGGGCGGCGCGGCGGATTCGTCGAGCACGAGGGCCACGTCGCCCGATTGCGGCGCGCTGAACTGCGAACTCAGGGCCGCTCCGTCGCGTGCCGCCGCGCCGATGGCGAGTTCGGAGGGCATGACGCACGCCACGCCCGTGCCCACGAGGAGGTCGAGGTCCACGGCGGAATCGGACAGCTGGCCGGCCGCGAGATCCTGAGGCGCCGCGCCGGCGAGGGCGGCCGATAGGATGGCCGCCGCCTGCTGCGCGGCGCGGGCGTCGGCGTGCGCCGCCGCGAGCGTGCGCTGGACCCGCTCGTGCATGACGGCCGCGCGTCCGATGAGGGCGAGCACGACGGCGAGCATGGTGAGCGCGGTGACCAGTTCGATGGCCGAGAAGCCGCGACGCATGGGCTAGCAGACGACGGCGGAGGTGAGGACGAACGCCGAGCGGCGCGCCAGTCCGTCGAATTCGATGCTGTCGCGGAGCACGCGGACCGAGTCGGGCGCGAGGCGCGTGGACCAGAATTCCCGCACGCCGGCCGCGGGCGCCCCCTGCCCGGCCGTAGGCGCGCCGCACGCCTGCGCGCGGAGCGCCGTCATGGTGTTCAGCGCGGCCGCGAGGCCGGCTTCGCGACGGGCGGCCACGCCGCGCGCGCGAACGAGCAGGGCCGCGTCACCGGCCAGCGCGAGCAGCGCGCAATCGAAGAGCACGAGCGCCACGAGGAGCTCGATCAACGTGAACCCGCGCCGCGCGCGCGCGGCCGCCGGTGAAGCGTGCATGCGCCAATCTCGTCGGGTCGGGCGAGCGAACCATCACCCGAATCCCGCCTGGTGGCGCGAAGTACTGCTGGCGAGGCGAAGCACTGCCCCCAACGCGAAAGGGGCCGGACGCGCGAGCGACCGGCCCCTCCGTGCAACCTGCAAGACCTACCGGCTCAGTTACAGACCGGCTCGCCTTCGCCCGCCGTCGTGACGATCGGGTTGGCCGTGTTGACGCCGATGCCGCAAGTGTGGCCCGAGAGCTGGCTGTGCGTCACGGTGGCCGACCAGTAACCGGCGCCGATGGCGACCGTCGGCGTGTTCACGCCCGTGGACTGCTTGAAGTTGATCGCCGTCAGGCTCGTCGAGTAGGCGGACGAATCCGAGAAGAACGCCTCTTCGGCGGTGACCATGTTCCGGAGGTCGGACTTCATGGCCGTGATGTATGCCTTCGACTTGGTGTTCGCGAACTTCGGGATCGCGATCGCGGCCAGGATGCCGATGATCACGACGACGATCAGAAGCTCGATCAGCGTGAAGCCCTTGCGACTCTTCATCATGGTGGGGGGGTCTCCCGGTAGAGGTGCGGAGCCGCCCGTGCGACGGCTTCGCTCCCACACCATGCAATGTCTATACCAAATCTTAATGCCACTGTAACTCTAACAACACCAAACGGTTATGGATCGCGACGCAGGCGTTTGACGGAGTCGGAGGGCGCTTTGTGCGACAGTCGCGGCATTTCGCCAGAATCGGCGGCTGCCTTCCGTTCGGCGGCCGCTCGGGCGATGCCGCTGTCGGCCCAGATCAGGACCCGGTGCATGTCCCACACCGGGCCGCCGTGGCGCACGGCATCCACGGCGGCGGCCTTGGCGGAATCGAACTTGTTCTCCAGGAGCAGGCAGTTGGCGATCTGGGGACGACCGAGTGTCATGGTGGAGTCGAAACTGAGCGCCCACCGGTAGAGGTCGATGGCCGGCTTGCAGATGCCCCACAGCCGATAGTTCTCGGCGAAGCTGAACGCCATGAACGGGTCGAACGGAAAGAGCTGCATGCCGCGGCGGTATTCGGCCTCGCCGTCGCGGTACCGCTTGTTCTGCATGTACCAGGCGCCGAGCATGAAGTAGGCGCGGTAGCTGTCGGGCGCCTCCTTCACGCCGGTCTTGAACAGGATGTCGTCGTCGTGCCACACCTTCTGGCGCTCGGCGCTGCGCCAGGTGCCGGCGGCGAGCAGCGCCACCACCGCGGCCGCGCCGGCGTATTGCAGCCGGCGTGCCGAGAGCCAGTCGTAGGCCAGCGGGATGAGCGAGCCGACGAAGATCATCACGCCGACGCTGGGAAAGAGGAGCGTGCGCTCGGCGATCAGAAAGCCGGCCGGCACGACGATGTTGCTCACCGGCGACATGGCGACGATGAGCCAGCCGAGGCCGAAGCTAGCGGCGGGGATCCGCCTGCGCAGGGCGAAGGTGAGCCCGATGACGCCGATCATGAGCAGCAGACCGGGCAGCTGCGTGATGCTCACGCCCTGGGCGATTTCGATGAAGGGCGGCGCGTATTCCGTGGTCAGGTGGGCCGGCCAGAGGAACAGCCGCCCCCAGACGGGCGCCACGCCGATCATGGTGAGGATGCGATTGGCGGCGGAGAGGTGCAGGCCCTGGAAGGGTACGAAGGGATGGAAGCCGCTGAAGTTGCCGGGGAGCACGGCAGTGCGCGCCCAGAGGAAGACGAGGGCCACGGCGACCATGCCGAGGACGAGGGGGCGCATTTCCACGAGCCGCGTCCAGAGGGGGCGCTGGTCGCGCACGACCGTCAGTTCGGCCACGACGACAAGGGCGACCAGGGTGATGCCATGTTCCTTGAATCCCATGGCGCCCAGGTAGCACGCGCCGATGGCGACTTGGCGCCACGCCGACAGCGGCCCGCGCTGGCGGCCCTGGATGTAGAGGCCCATGGCCAGGCAGAGCAGCAGGCCCGTGGTGAGTTCGGATTGGCCGACGACGTTGGCCACCGCCTCGACGTGCACCGGGTGCACCGCGAACAGCGCCGACGCGATCCAGGCCGGCGCCTTGGGCAGCACGGCGGTCATGATCCAGAACACGGCCACGCACATCGCCATGTAGAGCGCGACGTTGACGGCGTGGAAGAGCAGCGGGGAGCCGTGGCCCACGGCCCACTGGAGGGCGAAGCCGAGGGTCGTGAGCGGACGATAGCCGTCGCCGCCCCACGCCTTGGACCAGTAGGTGTCGCCGAGCAGGCGCCACCAGTGAACGAGCGTCTGGACGCGCCCGTCGTTCTGGATGACGTAGACGTCGTCGTAGGCGAACAGATTGTGGAGGCCCGTGGCCGACGCGGCCAAGGCCAGCAGGGCGATGCTCGCCGCGAGCATCCACCAGGTGCGCCGCTTCATGTGAGCAGGTTGTACTTGAAGATGTGCCAGAACGCGGCGACGCCGTCCTTCCAGTTGATCTTCTTGCCTTCGGCGTAGGTGCGGCCCGAGTAGCTGATCGGCACCTCGAAGATGCGGGCCCTGGCGCGGGAGAGCCGCGCCGTGACTTCGGGCTCGAACCCGAACCGGTTGGCGGTGAGCGTGAGGGAGCGCGCGAGGTCGCCGCGGATGGCCTTGTAGCACGTCTCCATGTCGGTGAGGTTGAGATTGGTGAGCATGTTGCTGAACGTGGTCAGCAGCCGGTTGCCCACGGAGTGCCAGAAGTAGAGCACGCGGTGCGGGCCCGCCGAGGAAGCGCGAGCCGAAGCAGGCGTCGGCGCGCCCGTCGATGATCGGCGCGAGGAGCACGGGCCAGTCGGCGGGGGCGTACTCGAGGTCGGCGTCCTGCACGATGACCACCTGGCCGGTGCTGGCGGCGAGCGCGGTGCGGATGGCGGCGCCCTTGCCCATGTTGCGCGGTTGCAGGATGAGCTTGTGGAAGCGGCCCTCGGCGTGCAGCTGCTGCAGCCGTTCGCGCGTGCCGTCGGTGGAGTCGTCGTCGACGACGACGATCTCCTTGGGCAGCGGCGTGGAGTGCACGCGGTCGAGGATGGCGTCGATCGTGCTCATCTCGTTGTAGACCGGGATGAGCACGGACAGCCGCCACGCGTTCAGGTCGAGCGGCGTGGGCGGCGTGCGGCGCGAGACCGTTCGGGGCGAGGGCGCGTCGGGCGCGCCGCGGGAGGCGTCGGAGGCAGGCATGGTCAGTTGCGGATCGAGGAATAGATCAAACCGCCGGGAAAGCTGTCGGTGAGCGCGAGCAGGGGCGGGTGCCGGGTCACGAGGAGGTCCGCGGCTCCGGCCTGGTCGCGCGTGGTGGCGATGACGTCGTCGATGTGGTACGCGGCCAGGAGCTGGCGCAGGATGGCGGCATCTTCGGCCACGGTCAGCGGGTGCAGGAAGGCAGCGGCGGCGAGCGGCCCGCTCGATACGGCCTGCCGTCCGGTGTACAGGTAGAGCGCGGCGTCGTCGGTTCCGGCGAGGACGGCGTGCGGCGGCGTTGCCGCCCTCACCTTCATGACCACGTCACGCAACTGTTCGCCACGCGTCCGCGGAATGGTCTCCCACCAGGCGTTGCGATAGCCCCGCACGTTGTAGCGCACGTACCCCACGGCGGGCACGGCCGCGGCCACGAGCACCCAGACGCGTACGCGGCGCGGCACGCGCACCGGCAGCTCCCAGCGCCAGAGGGCGCGCAGGCCGAGCAGGGGGAGCGCCACGAGCAGCGGCCAGACGCACCAGAGGAAGCGGGTGGGCGAGTAGGGCCAGGCGATGACGATCGCGAAGTACAGGGCGAGAAAGAGCAGCGTGACCGGCGCCGCGCGGCCCATGCGCCACGCGCCGACGGCGCCGACCGCCACGAGGAGCGCGAGCGCCACCGCGCCGGCGCCCGGCGCCGACACCGGCGCGACGATCACGGCGAGCATGGCGGCGATGGCCCGCGTGGTGCCGGCCACCGTGGCCACGAAGAACGACGGTCCCCCCTCGCGCATGGCGCTCGACCACCAGGCGGCATACGGACCGTACGTGCCGTCGAGCGGGGCGGCGAGCCCGCCCGCGTGCACGTGCGCCCACCACTGCCAGGGGAGCACGACGAGCGCGGCCGCCACCGCGTACCACGCCGCGTCGCGGAATCGCCGCCGCCACAGCAGCAGGAGCACGACGGCGCCGACGATCGCCACCCCGTGCGTGCGGACGAGCGTCGCCGCGCCGGCGACGAGCCCCGCGCCGGCCAGCAGCCAGGCGCGGCGATCGCCGTCCACGGCGCGCTCGGCGAGCAGCAGCGCCGGCAGCGCGACGACGAGAAAGAGGGGCTCGGACATGACGAGCGCGCTGAGCACGAGCGTGGGGATGCCGATCGACGCGAGCACCGCCGCGGCGGCCGCCTGCGGCGCCGAGCACGCGAAGCGGGCGCGGGCGAACCGCATCAGCCACACGACGGCCACGGCCACCAACACCGCGTTGGCGGCCTTGAACAGCAGGACGTTGGCCGGGAATGCGGGCACGAGGCGCCAGAGCACGGACAGGAACAGCGGGTATCCCGGCGGGAAGTGCACGGCGAACGGGGTGCCGGGCAGGTGCAGGTAGCGGTACCCCTGGCCCGTGGCGAGCGCCTTGGCGAGTTCCACGTATACCGCGTCGTCGTACACCGCGCCCACGGGGTAGGCGTCCACCGCGGCCAGCGCCACGGCGAGCACGAGCAGGGGCGCGAGCCACACCGCCAGGCGATCGCGTGCGGCGCGCCTCCGGCCCGGCGCGCCGGCCGGCGCCGCGTCCGTCACGCCTCGACTCCGTAGCGCGACAGCTTGCGGTAGAGCGTGGACGGATCGATGCCCAGGACCTCGGCCGCGCGCGACTTGTTCCCGCCCTCGCTCTGCAGCACCCAGAGGATGTAGGCGCGTTCCATCGCGTCGAGCGTGGGGTTGGCCGGCGTGCGCGCCGTGACGAGCGGTTCGGCCGTGCGCTGCGTGACGCGCTCCGGCAGGCCGCCCACGCCGATCGTGTCGCCGGAGGTGAGAATGGCGGCGCGCTCCAGCGCGTTCTCGAGTTCGCGCACGTTGCCCGGCCAGGCGTGTTCCTGGGCCACGGCGACGGCCTCGTCGTCGAGATGCTTGAGCCGGCTCGCCCCGCGCCTGGGCGATGCGCTGCAGGAAGTGGTCGATGAGCAGCGGGATGTCCTCGCGGCGCTGGCGCAGCGGCGGCAGGTGCACGAGGATCACGTTGAGGCGGTAGTAGAGGTCGCTGCGGAAGCGTCCGGCCTTGATGTCCTCTTCGAGGTCGCGGTTGGTGGCGGCGACGAGGCGCACGTCGATCGGCTCGGCGTCGGTGGCGCCCACCGGGATCACCTCGCGGTGCTGCAGCACGCGGAGCAGCTTGACCTGCGTGGCCGGCGTCGTCTCGCCGATCTCGTCGAGGAAGAACGTGCCCTTGGCGGCGGCGGCGAACAGGCCCGACTTGTCCTTCACGGCGCCGGTGAACGAGCCCTTCACGTGGCCGAACAGTTCGCTCTCCAGCAGCCCCTCGGGGAGTGCGCCGCAGTTGATGGAGAGGAAGGGCCCGCCGGTGCGCGTGGACAGCTCGTGGATGTAGCGCGCGATCACTTCCTTGCCCGTGCCCGATTCGCCCTGGATGAGCACCGTGCTGTCGGTGGGGGCCACCGTTTCGGCCAGCTGCAGGACGTCGATCCACGACTTGCTCCGGCCCACGGGCCGGTCGCCCTGGCGCCGCTCGCGCCGCCGGATCTCCTGCTTGAGCGACTTGTTCTCCACACGCAACTGCCGGTGTTCGGCGGCGCGACGCAGGATGGCGATGAGCTCGTCGTTGCGGAACGGCTTCTGGATGTAGTAGAACGCGCCCTCGTTCACCGCCTGCATGGCCGACTGCAGCGTGGCCTGGGCCGTCATCAGGATCACCGGCACGTCGGGGTCGTTCTGCCGCGCGGCGGCCAGGATCTCCACGCCGGTCACGTTGGGCATGCGGATGTCGGTGAGCACGATCTCGGGCGAGAACTGGCCGAGCATCTCGAGGCCCTGCTTGCCTCCGTGGGCGAGCCGCGGCTCGAACCCCTCGTTGCGCAGGAGGATGCCGAGCGATTCGAGAATGCCGGACTCGTCGTCCACGACGAGCACGCTCGCGGGCGGTCCTGATGGGCGGGGGTTCACGCGGGTTCTCCGGCGGGGGTCTGAACGCGGGGCAGGATCACGGTGAACGTCGTGCCGCGCGGACTCGTATCGAGGAACACCATCCCGCGGTGCGCCTCGATCGCGCGGTGCACCACGGCCAGCCCGAGGCCGCTGCCGCCGGCCTTGGTGGTGAAGAACGGGTCGAACAGGCGGTCGCGGATGTCGAGCGGGATCCCCGGGCCCTCGTCGCTCACCCGCACGGCCACGCTGCCTTCGTCGTAGCGCACGCCGAGCGGGAGCTGGTCGGGGGTCATCGGTGTGGCTTCGACCCGCACCATCGACCCGTCGGGCGCGGCCTGCGCCGCGTTGAGCACCAGGTTGAAGACGGCCCGGTGCAGCAGGTCCTCGTCGCCCTGCACGACCAGCGAGTCGTCGTCCGGCACCGCGCAGACCAGACGCACGTCGGCGCGATCGGGATGCGCCTCGACCAGATGCGTGGCGCCGCGCACCACCTCGGCCACGTTCACCGATCCGGTGCGCGACACGCGCACGCGCGCGAAGTCGAGGAATTCGGTGAGCAGCCGCGAGAGCCGGTCGGACTCGCGCAGCACCAACCCGCTCAGCGTCTGCTGATCGGCGGACTCCTGGCGCATCTTGGCCAGCTGCTCCACCGAGCTGCGGATGGACGCCAGCGGATTCTTGATCTCGTGCGCCAGCGACGCGCTCAGTTCGGCCACGCCCTCCAGGCGCTGGGCGCGCAGGCGCAGCGTCTCGATGCGCTTCTGATCGGAGATGTCCTGGAAGATGGCCGTCGCCGTGCGGTCGGTGCGCTGACCGTCGCCCTCGGTGTACGTCGTGGTGACGCCGATCGGAAAGCGGCGGCCCCCCGCGGTGACGAACCCCTCGCCGCGCGTGGTGCGAATGCGGTTGGTGACCGACTGGTCCAACGCTTCGGCCAGTTCCGGCGCGGCGGCCCCGATGCGCTCCAGCACCGGCACGCCCATCGCCGCCTCCAGGTTCACCCCGAGCAGCGCCTGCGCCTTGGGATTGGCGTAGCGCAGATTGCCCCCGGAATCGATCGTCACCACGCCGCTCTGGATGTTGCGCAGGATGTCGTCGGCCTGCAGGCGCGCATGCTCAAGCGCGGCGACCAGCACTTCCTTTCCCTCGCCCGCCTTCTGCAGCTGCGACGCGAGGATCGCGCACCCCAACGAGACGGCCGCGAAGACGCCGAGCTGGGCCCAGACGATGCCGCTGTGCATCTCGGCGTTCACCCCGAACACCGTGTCGGCGAAGAACAACACGATGCCCAGCGCGGCGATCAGCAACCCGCCGCCCACCGGCAGCATGAGCGTGGCGGTGGCGATGACGAGGATATAGAGCGCCGAGAACTGCGACACCGCGCCGCTGTCGGGGCCGCCCGGCGTCACGTGCACCACGACCGTCACGAGCAGCAGATCGAGGATGCTCTGCAGGTACAGGAACGTCTTGCCCAGCGGCTTGCGGTATATTTCGCTGTACGCGAACGAGACGACCGTGAGCACCGTGGCCAGGGCAAAGGCCACCGTGACCACGGTGAGTTTGGAGACATCGGTTTCCTGCTGGGCCCAGGCCACCACGCCGGCGATGAAGATCGCGCTGGCAACCGACAACCGGCCCACGTAGACCCAGCGGAGTAGGTACCGCGGGTCGAGCATGGCCTGGAAGGCCGGTGGGCTGATCGATGGAGTGTGAAAACGCACGCGAGGATTGGCTATTGCAAAGTGCGAGGATTTACCAGGCACCGCTAGTCTGGCATTCTGCTATAGCAATGGACGACCGGCCGGTGCAGACGTTTCCCGCCGGTTGGCAGGAGTCAGCCACCCCATCCCAGAACCCCCCGACGCTCGGATGAATCAACCGCCTTCCGCCCGCGTGATCCGACGTATCCGTAACTGGGCCTTGGGGTTGGTCGGTATCGCGGCGCCCGACGAACCCTTGCAGAACCGGCCTTCGGACCAAGCGGAATTGGCTCGGCTGGTGAATGCATCGGGTGCGGCCGGGCCGTCGGAGGCCGGGGCTCGGATGCTGGCCGGCGTGGTGCAATTCCACGCGAAGCGGGTGCGCGAGGTGATGCGGCCGCGCACCGACGTGGTGGCGCTCCCACTCGCCGCCACCGAAGAGCAGGTGCACGACCTGTTGCGGCGCGAGCGGTATTCGCGCTATCCGGTGTACGCCGAATCGCTGGACGACATCGTGGGGATCTTCCTGGCCAAGGATCTGTGGCTGCACGAGTCGGGGATGCCGTTTTCGCTGGCCCGGCACATGCGGGAGCCGGTGTTCGTGCCCGACACGCGGCCGGCCCAGCGGGTGCTCGACGACCTGCGCAAGACGCGGGCCCACGTGGCGATCGTGCTCGACGAGTACGGGGGAACGGCCGGCATCGTGACGCTGGAGGACTTGGTGGAGCAGGTGATCGGCGACATCGACGACGAGTACGACGTGGCCACGCCGGTGGCGATCGAGACGAACGGCGTGCTGGAGCTGGCGGGGTCGCTGTCGCTGCGCGACGTGCGCCGGGAATACCAGCTGCCGATCCCGGACGGCGACTGGCGCACGATCGGCGGCTACGCGTTCGCCTGTCTGGGGCGGCTGCCGAGGATCGGGGACCGGGCATCGTACCCGGGCGGGGAGCTGGAGGTGGTGGCGATGGACGGGCGCCGCGTGGCGGCGCTGCGCGTGCACCGCGCCGTGGAGCGGGGCCGTGACCGCTCGGACTGATCTGTACGTGAGCGCCTCGCTCACCATACCGCGTCACGAACTGGCGGCGCGGGCGTCGCGGGCCGGGGGCGCGGGCGGTCAACACGTCAACACGTCTTCCACGCGGGTGGAGCTGGAGTGGAATGTGGCGCGTTCGCGCGCGCTGTCGGAGGCGCAGCGCGAGCGATTGACGGAGAGCCTGCGGGCGCGGCTGACGGCCGACGGGACGCTGCGCGTGGTGGCGAGCGAGCGGCGCAGCCAGGCGCAGAATCGCGAGGCGGCCGAAGCGCGGTTGGCGGCGCTGGTGCGGCGGGGTCTGGTGGTGCCCAGGCGGCGGCGCCCGACCAGGCCGACGCGCGCCTCGGTGGAGCGGCGGCTGGAGGACAAGCGCCGGCGGGGGGAGCGCAAGCGCCGCCGCCGCGACGAGTCCGACTAGGGCGCGGGCGGGTGCGGCCCGTGCATCCGCTTGAGCGACGCGATCGCCTGGCGCAGTTGCGGGGCCACGCGCGAGTCCGGGTAGCGGTCGAGCAGGCGGCGGAGTTCGACGAGCGCGCGCTCGGGGGTCTGGAGGGGCCCCAGGTACAGATCGGCGAGGCGGTTTCCCACGTAGGCATCCTGGCCGGAGGTGAGGCCGGGCAGCCGCTGCACGTCGCGGAACAGTTCGGCGGCTCGGGCGGGGTCCGCGCCGTGGGTCGCGTACAGATCGGCGGCGCGGATGCGGGCGGCGATGGCGAGGGGATCGGCGGCAATCCGGCGCTCGAACGACGCCAGCGCCTCGCCGGCGCGGCCCTGCATGACGAGGGCCTCTTCCCGCGAGAACTGCTCTTCGTACGGTGTGCTCGCCCCGGTGGGGGCGATGTAGTATGCCGGGATCGCCGCGCCGAGCCGCATGAGGGCCAGTGCGGCCACGGTGAGCAGCGCAGCCGAGAGCAGGTAGGCGAGCGGCGCGAGCACGAGCAGTTTCACGAATGGCCCGGCCGGCGCGTATCGGGCGACCACCAGCGCCGGGATCAGAGCCCCGGCACAGCTCCACCCGACCGCCTTGAGGGTGTAGCCGAAGTCCGGCCCCATCTTGTCGAGCAAGGTGCGGCGGTAGGGGCGCGGCGCGTCTTGTGGGCGGCCTGGCGGCCGTGGAATTCTCGAACGGGTCATCGGCAGCGAGTCGGGGGGAGACGCGGAGGCCGTGATCCACTAGCTTGGCCCCGGCGCGCGGCG
This sequence comes from uncultured Gemmatimonadaceae bacterium, assembly GCA_963729495.1. GTDB lineage: Bacteria > Gemmatimonadota > Gemmatimonadetes > Gemmatimonadales > Gemmatimonadaceae > JAGWRI01. The sequence continues at coordinate 91,472 of CAVSOM010000020.1, read as the reverse complement.
GGCGCAATGGAGGCGCGGCGGCGCCCGTCGATCGGGCACTTTGGGACCGTTGCGGCGTACCACACGGATCGTTCCGGCACTCACCCGGGCGCCGGCGGCCGATCCATCCGGGATTCGTCCGGGGTGGCCGGCCCCCCTTGCTTCGGGGCGCGGCGACGCCTATTCAGCAGGCATGCGATCCACGGCGATGACGACCATTCCAACGCGGTTCCACCGCGGGGCTTCAATGATTCGATCGCTCACGCGCCCGGCGGCTCTGGCCATGGCGTTCCTGGCGGCGTTCGGGGTGCGGACCGCGTCGGCGCAGTATTTCGGGCAGAACAAGGTGCAGTACCAGAACTTCGACTTCCGGATTCTGCGCACCGACCACTTCGATCTCTATTACTACCCCGCCGAGTCGCTGGCCACGTTCGACCTGGGGCGGATGGCGGAGCGGTGGTACGCGCGCCACTCGGAGACGTTCGCGCACCAGTTCGACCGGAAGTCGATCGTGGTCTACGCCGACCACGCGGACTTCGAGCAGACGAACGTGGTGGGCGGGGCGCTCGACCAGGGCGAGCAGGGTGTGACGGAGGGGATGCGGAGCCGCGTCGTGATGCCGTTGCAGGGCAGCTACAAGGACAACGACCACGTGGTGGGGCACGAGCTGGTGCACGTGTTCCAGTACGACATCGCCGAGAGCGGGGACGCCGCCGGCCTGGCGCGGGTGGGGAACCTGCCGCTCTGGCTCATCGAGGGCATGGCGGAGTACTTCTCGCTCGGCCGGAACAGCCCGCTCACGGCGATGTGGATGCGCGACGCCGTGGAGCGCGATTCGTTTCCGACGATCAAGCAGCTGACCACCGATCCCCGCTTCTTCCCGTACCGGTACGGCCAGGCGATGTGGGCGTACGTGGCCGGGCGCTGGGGCGAGCGGTCGGTGGTGGACATCTACCGCACGGCGCTGCGCGTGGGGCTCGACGCGGCGATCGCGCGGGTGCTCGGCGAGTCGTCCGATTCGCTGAGCGCCGACTGGGCGGCCGCCAACCGCGCGCTGTACACGTCGCAGCTCGTGGGGCGCACCAAGCCGCAGGACGCCGGGGAGCCGGTGCTGCGCACGGGGCGCAAGCTGGCCGACCTGAACGTGTCGCCCGTGATCAGCCCGGACGGCCGGTACGTGGCGTACTTCTCGTCGCGCAGCCTGTTCAGCATCGACCTCTACCTGGCCGACGCGAGGACCGGGGCGGTTATACGGAAACTAGCATCGCCGTCCAGCGACCCGCACTTCGACGCGCTGAACTTCGTCGAATCGAGCGGCGCCTGGTCGCCCGACGGCAAGCAGTTCGCGTTCATGGTGGACGAGGACGGCCGCGACGACATCGCCATTCTCGACGTGGCCAGCGGCAAGGTCGAACGCCGCATCCAGGTGCCGGGCGTGGGCGCGGTGACCGGCATTTCCTGGTCGCCCACCGGCAACCTGCTGGCGCTGTCGGGCATGGCCGGGGGGATCAGCGACATCTACACGCTCGACCTGGCGTCGGGCCAGGTGCGGCAGCTCACGAACGACCGGAACGCCGACGAGATGCCCGCGTTCTCGCCCGACGGCCAGACCATCGCGTTCACCAGCGACCGCGGCCCGACCACGAGCTTCACGGAGCTGCAGTTCTCGCCGCTGCAGCTGGCCACGATCAGCGTGAACGGCGGGCCGGTGACCGTGTACGCGCCCTTCCCCAACGCCAAGGAGATCAATCCGCAGTACACGCCCGACGGCAAGAACCTGATGTTCGTGTCGGACCAGGACGGGTTCGCCGACGTCTACCGGCTGAACCTGGCCACGGGCGAGGTGCGGCGGGTGACGAAGGTGGCCACCGGCGTCAGCGGCATCACCGAGACGTCCCCGGCGATCACGGTGTCGCCGACCACCGGCCGGATGCTGTTCACGGTGTTCCAGGGGCAGGGCTACGGCATCTACGGGCTCGACGCGCCGGCCACGGTGGGCGTGCCGGTGCAGCCCACGGCGGTGGTCAACATGGCCAGCATCCTGCCGCCGGGCGACCTGCCGGGCACGAACACCGTGACGGCGTACCTCAGCGATCCGGTAACGGGGCTCGTGTCGGGCGCCGACTTCACCACGCACCCGTACCATTCCTCGTTCTCGCTCGACGCGATCAGCCAGCCGACCATCGGGGTGCAGGTGGGCGGCTACTTCGGCGCCGGGATCGCGGGCGGCATCGCCGCCCTGTGGGGCGATCAGTTGAGCGACCGGCAGATCTACACCGTGCTCCAGGCCAACGGCACCGTGAAGGACATCGGCGGCGCGGTGTACTACGCCGACTTCAAGCACCGGTGGAATTGGAGCGCCGGCATCGAGCACATCCCGTACCTCACGGGGTATAGGGGCATCTCCGACACCACCGTGGCCGGAGGCCTGGACGGCACCAACTACTACCAGATCCTCCAGCGCATCTACATCGACCAGGCGTCCTTCAGCACCCAGTACCCGTTCTCGACCACCCGCCGACTCGAATTCGGCGTGTCGGGCACGCGGCTGGGATACGACGAGGAGATCGACGAGATCACCGTAGTCGGCAACTCGGTGGTGAACGAGGCACTGACCTCCGGCTCCGGACTGCCGCCCACGTACTACATGCAGGGCGACATCGCCCTCGTGTCGGACAACTCCAACTTCGCCTACGTCGGGCCCGTGTCGGGCGAACGGTGGCGGCTGGAATTCACGCCCACGTTCGGCCAGTTGAACTACCAGGGCGCGCTCGCCGACTACCGGCGCTACTTCTTCATGCAGCCGTTCACGCTCGCCGTCCGCGGCCTGCACTACGGCCGCTACGGGCGCGACGCCGAGGCCTACAGCGACGGCGAGATCTATCCGCTGTACTTGGGCGACGAGACGCTGATCCGGGGCTACGGCCTGTCGTCGTTCAGCCCCAACGAATGCGTGGCGAGCGGCAACTCGAACGCCTGCCCGGTGTTCGACCGCCTGCTCGGCAGCCGCATGGACGTGTTCAACATCGAGTTCCGGATTCCGCTGCTCGGCTCGCCGCAGTTCGGCCTGTTCCCCACGTCCATCGTCCCCGTGGAGGTGGCGCCGTTCTTCGACGCCGGAATCGCCTACTCCTCCACCCAGCCACCCGATTGGCGGCTGACCACCACGGCCAACGTCATCCCGGCCAGTTGCAGCAGCGCGGCGAACGTGGCGGAGGCCGCCTACGTGAACTGCGTGGACCACATCCCCGTGTTCAGCACCGGCATCACCACGCGCATCAACCTGATGGGCTACTTCGTGCTCGAGACGTACGTGGCCCATCCGTTCGAGCGGCCGGGCAAGAACTGGGTGGTGGGGGTGCAGTTGGTGCCGGGTTGGTAGGCGGCACTCCGCACGCGGCAGGCGGCACTCCGCGCCCGGCACGTCGGCAGGCGGCACTCTGGGCCCGCCAGGCGGCAGGCGGCACGAGGCCGACGGCTGCGCGGGTATCGGGCAGACACACGTAGGGCTCGCGTTTCCGCGAGCCCTACGCGTTCTTCCCCACCGAGCGGCATCGGGTCCCCCCGCGATGCCGGATGGTGAGATCTCAGCCGCCGGTCGGCGGCGGTGCCGTGTTCGAATCGGGCGGCTGGCCGCCGCCCGGCGGGCCCCCGCGACCGCGCGACGGGCCGAACCCCTGCCCGCCGCCCCGACCTTGACCCGGGCCGAAGCCACCGCGCCCGCGTCCGAAACCGCCATCGCGCTGATACGCCTGGCCGCGGAACCGGCCGCCCCGCGGCGCGAATCGCCCGCGATTGGGCGCCATGGCGCGCATCATCGCGCCGCGGCGCTGCATCCGCGCATTGCGCATTGCCGCCATGGCCCGCCGTTGGAGCTGGGTGCGATTGGCGTCGAACTGCTTCTGCTGGTCGGGGGTGAGCACGCCCCGCGCGCTCTTGAGCATCTGCCCGCGCATCGCGATGCCGCGATTGGCTTCGCCTTCGAATTTCTGGCGGGCCGCCTTGAGGGCCACCGTATCGCCGTTCCCGCGCGCCGTGAGCATGGCCTCACGGTCGGCCTGCGCCGACTTGGCCAGCGCCTGCATCTGCGTCCGATTGTCGGCCTGGAGCTTCTGAAGTTGGGTCTTCTGCGCATCGGTGAGCGTGATGCCGCGGAAGAGCTGGCGCTGCAAGGCCATCGCCGCACCCCCCGGTGGGCCGCCGCGCCCCATGCCGGGCCCGCGCATCGGGCCCATGCCCCCGCGCTGCGCTCCGGCCACCGCCGCGCTCCCTGCGAGCGCGAGCGCCACGAGCGCCGTGATCTTGCCGTTCATCTGGTTCTCCCTGGTGCCTGCATCGCGCCCCATTGCGCGCGCGTCACCTAGGAAGACGCGGGGGGCCACCCGACGTTAAGTGCCGCCGTACCACTCGTAGCCCTGGTCGCTCCAGTACCCGCCGTTGCGCTGGGCCATGAACTGCACCCGCACCAGGTACTTCGTGTTCTTGTAGCCCAGTTTGACCGGCGAGTGCACGCGGGCGGGCGCCCCGTGCGCCGGAGCGAGCAGCCGGCCGTCCATGCCGTACGCGATGAGCGTCTGGGGATGCATGGCGCTCGCCAGATCCCAGCTCTCGTGGTAGCCGTCGTCGAACGAGGCGAAGTCCACGTAGCGCGCCTCCGGGCGCACGCCGGCGCGCTCGGCGAGCTCCGACACCCGCACGCCGGTCCAGTCGGCCACCGCGGTCCACCCCTCCACGCAGTAGTGGTTCACCCGCTGCGTGATGCGCGGCAGGCGCACGAGATCGTCGAGCGTGAGGGTGAGCGGGCGGTCGACCAGCCCCGTCACCTGCAGCGTCCACGGGCCGCGGGCCGCGGGGTCCCACATCGGCATGGTGTCGGACACGAAGTACTGGGGGAATGCCGACCCGGCCAGCGCGGCGCCACGCCGCGCGCGGTCCATGGACGTGTGGCGGAAGAGCATCCGCTCCACGCGTTCGTTCTGGCGCTCGGCGAAGGCGAGCAGCGGCCGGGCGCGGGCCGGACCCTCCGAGTCGCAGGCGGCGAGAAACGCCGCGGTGACCGAGGCGCCCGACAGCGCGAGAAACCGCCGGCGGTCCATGGTCATGACGGCTCCTCCGCGCCCGGGGCGCCGGGGGCACGCGCGGAGCCCGCCGGGGGCGGCCTCCACCAGAGCGGCCGGGCGTTTCGCGCCTCCGGCGACGTCGCCTCGTCGTACCCGCCGGTGATCATGCCGCGCAGCGAGTAGGGATCCACCGCGAACACCATGAACACGTGCACGCCCGACAGGGCCACGAGCGCCAGCATGGCGAGAAAGTGCCAGTAGCGCGCCCACACGTAGCCGCCCAGGGCGCCGGTGAGCCAGGCGAGCTGCACGGGTTTCCAGATGGCGACCCCCGACACCACGGCGAGCGCGCCGACCAGCGGCATGGCGAAGTACGTGCCGCGCTGCAGCGCGTTGTGCTTGCCCTGGCGCGGATGGTCGGGCCGCGCGAACAGGTAGAACCGAAGCATCTGCCACGCGTCGCGCAGCTGGCCGCGCCGCGGCACGAGATCGCGCCACTCGCCGTGCAGGTAGATGAAGCCGAGGTAGACCAGCCCGTTGACCACGAGCAGCCACATCGCCGCGAAGTGCCAGTGGCGGGCGCCCGCCAGCCAGCCGCCGAAGGTGAGCCACGCCGGAACGGCCCGGCCGGCGAACGGGTAGCAGCAGAACGATTCGCCCTTGCGCGCGAACGCCGGGTACGCGTTGAAGATGCGCAGCCCGCTGCCCACCATGAGAGCGAGCGCGACGACGTTCACCCAGTGGGTGACGCGAACGACGCCGTGATGCCGTGCGGCCATGGGTTCGACGTTAGCGTGGGCGGACGGCGCCGTCGAGGGTCCACCCCGTCGGCGCCCACCGGCTCCAATCGCCGCGGCGGCCGAACGGTTCCCGGCGACCGCCCCGGCTCAATGCATGTCGCGCACCGTCGTGCGGGCCCGGCCGGTATGGAAGAAGAGCAATAGCGGCAGCGACGACACGAGCAGGAGGCCGCTCAGCAGGTAGATCCGGGAGAACGCCAGCACGCTCGACTGCGCCATCACCTGGTGGTCCATGATCGCGAGCGCCTGCCGATGGGCCACGAGGGGACTGGCCCCGCGGGCGATCATGGCGCTGGTGATCGCCGAGAGGCGGCCCAGGGTCATGGGATCGGTGGCCCCGACGTGCTGGACGAGCGTGCCCCGGGCCAGCGTGGTGAACCGGGTGAGCAGCGTGGCCATGATCGCGATGCCGAGCGAACCGCCGAGCTGTCGGGTGAGGTTGAACATGCCCGTGCCCTGGGCCAGGTCGCGCGTGGCCAGGTCGGCCATCGTCGCGTTGGTGAGCGGCACGAAGATCAGGCCCAGCCCCAGGCCGCGCCAGATGAGCGGCCAGAACAGGTCGCCCCGGCCGGCGTCGAGGCTCAGGTACGAGAGCTGGTACATGGAGAGCAGGAAGAACAGGGCGCCGATCGTCACCGTGATGCGCGCGTCGAGCCAGTTGGCGTTGCGCCCCACCCACATCATCATCACCGCCGACGCGATGGCGCCCGGCAGGATGACGAGCCCGGTCTGGTTGGCCGTGAACCCGTGGAGCTGCTGCAGGAACACGGGCAGCACGAAGATCGAGCCGTACAACGCCAGGCCGAGAAAGGCGGCGATGCTCACGCCGGCGGCGAGCTGCCGGCTCCGGAACACACGGAAGTTGATCACCGGCTCCTTGGCCGTGAGTTCCCGCCAGAGCAGCAGGATGAACGACAGCGCGGAGATCACGCACAGCGCGGTGACGAACCGCGACTCGAACCAGTCGTAGCGCTCGCCGCGCTCGAGCATCCACTGGAGCGAACCCACGCCGGTGGCGAGGAGGACGATGCCCGCCACGTCGATGCTCTTGGCCCGCGCCTGGTGGGCGGCGTCGTGCACGTAGGTGTAGACCATGAACGCGGCGAGGATGCCCAGCGGGACGTTGATGTAGAAGATCCAGGGCCAGTTGTAGTTGTCCACGATCCAGCCCCCGAGCGTGGGGCCGATCGTCGGGCCGACCATCACGCCCACGCCGAACATCGCCTGGCCGATGCCCACCTCGTCGGGCGGGAACGACTCGAACAGCGTGGTCTGCGCCGTGGACAGGAGCGCGCCCCCGCCCAGCCCCTGGATCACGCGCCAGAAGACGAGCGCGCCCAGGGTGTGGGCCGCGCCGCACATGAACGAGGCGGCGACGAACAGCGCGATCGACCCGGTGAGGTAGCGCTTGCGCCCGAAATAGGCCGACAGCCACCCCGACATCGGGATCACGATCACGTTGGCGATGATGTAGCCGGTGGACACCCACGAGATCTCGTCGAGCGTGGCGCCGAGGTTCCCCATCATGTGGGGAATGGCGACGTTGACGATCGACGTGTCGATCAGTTCGAGCACGGCGGCCAGCGTGACCGCGATGGCGATGATGTACTTGTACTTGTACGGGTCCTCGTGCTCGGCGGCGTGCGCCGGCGCGGGGCCGACGACGCGCGCCGTGCCCCGCGGGCCCGCCGTCAGGCGCGCGGCCTCGTCGACCGTGGTGGCCGAATCCGTCATGGCGCGGAGTCCGGCTACCGGGTGATGACGTGGGCGACGACCGACAGCCCGGGCCGGAGCGGCCGATTGGGGCCGCACCCCTGCATGACGGCGATGCGCACCGGCACCCGCTGCACGACCTTGGTGAAGTTGCCCGTGGCGTTGTCGGGGGGGAGGAGCGCGAACGTCGCCCCCGTGGCCGCCGACAGGCTCTCCACCCGGCCCTTGGCCGAGCACCCCGGATAGGCGTCGATGTCGATGTCCACCGGCTGCGCCACGCGGATGTCGGAGAGCTGTGTTTCCTTATAATTGGCCGTCACCCACATGCCTGTGTCGGCGACGATCGTGAGCAGCGGCTGGCCGGGCTGCACGAGCTGCCCGATCTCCACCTGCTTGCGCGACACCATGCCCGCCATGGGGGCGGTGATCCGGGTGTACGAGAGCTGGAGCCGGGCGTTGTCCACCGCCGCCTGGGCCGCGGCCAACCGGGCCTGCGCCAGGCGCACGCCGGCCTGCGCCGCGGTGATGTTCGATCCCGCCGCGCTCTGCTGCCGTTCGAGCGCCTGCAGGGTGGCCGCGGCCGCGTCGGCCGCCGCCTGCGCGGCGTCGAGCTGCTGGCGCGACACGATCTGCTTGGCCACCAGCTCCCTGGCCCGCGCCAGATCGGCGTCGGCCTTGACGAGGTTCGCCCGGGCGGCGCCGATCTGCGCCTCCAGCGACGCCCGCTGGCTGGACGCGGCCTGCACCATCGCCTGGGCCTGCCCTTCGCCCCGCGGGCCGTTCACCGCGGCGCGCGCCGCGGCCAGATCGGCCTCGGCCTGCGCCAGCCGCGCCTGGTACTCGGCGGGATCGATCAGCACGAGCAGCGAATCGCCCGCCACGTGCTCGTTCTCGTCGATCGTGATGCGCGCCACGTAGCCGCCCACCTTGGCGAGCACCGGCGTCATGTCGCCGTCCAGCTGCGCGTCGTCGGTGGACTCGTGCGCGCGGCTGTAGCTCCACTGCTCGAAGACCCATCCGAGCCCGAGCAGCACGAGGATGACGAGAATGGGAAGCACCAGCCGGCGGCGCGTGCCGTTGGGGGCCGGTGCCGTGTCCTGATCGGCGGGAGAAGTTGGAGTGGCCATGGGTCGTGGTGACGGAAGAATGGGTCGGTGGTCGAATGAGCGATCGGAGCGCGGAGCTACTGCAGGGACGTCGTACGGCCTTCGGCGTGGGCCAGCGCCACGCGGGCCGACTGGAACGCCGTCTGGGCATCGATGAGCTGGGTGCGCGCCGCATTGAGCGACAGCGACGCGGTGATCACGTCGCCGTTGCCGGCCACGCCGGCGCGGAAGCGGTCGCGGGCCTGCGACACTTCCTGCTCGGCGAGCCGTTCGTGCTCGCCGGCGGCGTCCACCGCCTGGCGGGCCGAGGCGACGTCGAGCGCCGCGCTGCGCACCTGCACCGCCACTTCCTGGCGCAGGTCGCGCATCCGCACCTCCAGGGCGCGGATCGCGGCGTCCTGTTCGCTCTCGCGGCCGCGGCGGCGGTTGCCGTCGAAGATCGGCACCGAAAGCTCGATGCCCCAGGTGTAGGTGATGAGCAGCTGGTTGAGCCGGATGCCGATGCCGCCCTCGTTGCCGAAGGCGTTGATCGACGGCAAGCGCTCGGCGCGCGTGGCGTTCAACTGCACCTGCGCGGCGCGCAGCTGCTGCTCCATGGCGCGCACGTCGGGCCGCGACCGCATGGCCGATTGCACGGCGGCGCCGGCATCGTCCGCGTCGGGCACCGCGGGCAGGGCGGCGAGGGAATCGGACAGTTCGAGCGGCGTGTCGAGCGGCAGGTTGAGCGCGCGGGCCAGGTCGAGGCGCGCGCGGGCCTGGGCGTTGCGCGCCCCGATGAGCTGTGCCTTGACGCCAGCCAACTGCGACGCGGCGCGCGTCACGTCGAGCGCCACGCCCACGCCGGCCGCGAGTTGGTCGCGCGCGATGTTCAGCAGGTCCACGGCCAGCGACGAGTCGGCCAGCCGGGCGCCGAGCTGCGCGTCGGCGCGCAGCGCCTGGAGGTACGCGATCGCCGCCTGGGCGGCCGCCTGTTCCGCCGCCGCGCTCTCGAGCACGGCCACGGCGCCGGCGCCGGCCTTGGCGGCCTGCAGGCGCTGGTAGGCCGCCGGGTCGAAGACGGTTTGCGAGATCTGCCCGCGCAGATCGAGCGTGGTGACCGGTCCGATCACCTGGCCCAGCGGATCGAGCAGCGGCGGCTGTCCGGGCTGGGTTGGAAAGTTGAAGCCGAAAGTGGCCGAGTTGAGCGTGTTGTCCATTTCGGTGGCCGAGCCCGAAATGTTGGGCAGGAAGGCCGAGCGGCTCTGCGAGACGCGGGCCTCCGCCTGGGCGGTGTTGAGGGCGGCCGTCTGGACCAGCGCGCTCTGCTTGGCGGAAAGCTGGATCGCGTCGGCCAGGGAGAGCCGCTGCGGCGGGGCCTGCTGGGCGCGGGCGGCGCCGGGGGCGGCCGCCGCGGCGAGCGTGGCGGCGGCGACGAGGACTCGGGCGCGCGCGGCGCGCGGGAGGAGACGGGGCATGGCGATCATGTGAGCACAGGCGAGTTCGCGTTCGCGGCGTCGGGCATGGGGCGGATGGCGGAGAGGTAGAACTGCTTGATCTCGGCGAGCAGCTGCGCGTCGGACCGCCCGTCTATGGAGTCGCACAGCACCGGGCGGTGCCGCCAGTTCCCGTAGGTGACGAGGAGGGCGATGAGGGCGCGGGCGGCGACGCCGGCGTCCATGGGGCGGAACTCGCCGCGTTCCATGCCGCGCTCGATGATGGCGCGGAGCAGGCGGCGGCCGCGGCCCAGCACTTCCTGGCCGTAGAAGCTGGCCAGCTCGGGAAAGTCGGTGAGTTCGCCGTGGACCCAGCGCTGGAGGGGCGGGAACTTGGGCGAGCAGAGAAAGCGCCAGTGGGCGTCCATGAAAGAATTGAGATCGTCCATGGCGGTGGGGCCGGTGAGGCGGCGTTCGACCTCGTCGATCGCGTCGCCCACGGTGTGGCGCACCACTTCCCGGAACAGGTCTTCCTTGCTGGGGAAGTAGAGGTAGATGGTGCCCTTGGAGACGCCGGCGCGGCGGGCGATGTCTTCGAGGCGGGCCGAGGCGAGCCCGTGCTCGGCGAACGTTTCGAAGGCGGCGTCGAGGATCTGGCGCGGGCGTTCTTCGGGCTTGCGGCGCCATTTCGGCTCGTGCACGAGGTTGGGTTGGACCATGGGTGGCCTCCGAACGCCTGCGGGCAATGAAAATGACCGACGAGTCGGTCAGTTACCGTCGAGAGGTAAAAAAATTGCGTGGCAAGGAGATACGCCGCGCACGCGATGATAATTAACCGGCCGGTCATTAGCTGTCAAGCGGGCAGCGTGAGGGAATTGCCGACCGGATTGACCCCGTTGGACCAACCGTCGATCTTCCGCGCGAACAGGTCGTTACGGCTTCATTCCCGGTGGAGCGCTCATGTCGGATCCGGTCACGATCGATCGCCTGCTGTTCGCGTTCACGGTCACGTACCACTACCTGTTCCCCCAGCTCACGATGGGGCTGGCGCTGCTGATCTTCGCGTTGAAGACCGCCGCGCTGCGCACGGGCAGCGCGCACCTCGACCGCGCGGCCCGCTTCTGGGCCCGCATCTTCGCCATCAACTTCGCGGTGGGCGTGGTGACCGGCATCCCGATGGAGTTCCAGTTCGGGACCAACTGGGCCGCGTTCTCCAAGACCGCGGGGGGCGTGATCGGACAGCCGCTGGCCATGGAAGGCGTGTTCGCCTTCTTCCTCGAGTCGAGCTTCCTGGGGCTGTTCCTGTTCGGCGAGCAGCGGCTCAGCCGCCGCGCGCACTGGGCCACGTCGCTCGCGGTGTTCGGCGGCTCGTGGCTGTCGGGCTATTTCATCATCGCCACCGACGCGTTCATGCAGCACCCGGTGGGCTACGCGCTCACCGCCGACGGCCGGCTCACGCTCACCAGCCTCGGCGCGCTGCTCGGCAATCCGTGGGCCGTGTGGCAGTACCTGCACAACATGGTGGGCGCGGTGGTCACGGCGTCGTTCGTGATGGCGGCGATCGGCGCGTTCTACCTGCTGGCCGGCCGGCACGCGTCCTACGGCCGCACCTTCCTGCGCGTGGGCGTGATCGCGGGCGTGATCGCGTCGCTGCTGCAGCCCTTTCCGCTCGGCGACCAGCAGGGGCGCATGGTGGCCCGCCACCAGCCGGCCACGCTGGCCGCGATGGAAGGGTTGTTCAGCACCGTGAACGGCGCGCCGCTGGCCCTCATCGGCCAGCCAGACATGATGAAACACGAATTGGACAACCAGCTCGTGGTGCCGGGGGCGCTCAGCTTCCTGACGTACCGGCGCTGGGGCGCGCAGGTGCAGGGGCTCGACGCCTTCCCCGCCGCCGACTGGCCGGACAACGTGCCCCTGCTCTACTTCGCGTACCACATCATGGTGGGCCTGGGCACGATCTTCATCGCGGTCATGGCCGTGGCGGCGTTTCAGCTCTGGCGCGGCACGCTGTTCGATTCCAAGCCCACGCTCTGGGTGCTGATGCTGGCGCTGCCCTTCCCGTACATCGCGAACACGGCGGGGTGGATGACGGCCGAGATCGGGCGGCAGCCGTGGCTGGTGTACGGATTGGTGCGCACGAGCGCCGGCGCCTCGCCCACGGTGTCGTCGGGCAACGGGATGTTCACGCTGCTCGGGTTCCTCGGGCTGTATCTCGTGCTCGGGATCCTGTTCCTGTTCCTCGTCCGGCGCGAGATCGAGCACGGTCCCGAGGCGGAGCCGGCGGCGAACCCGCCCGTCGCCGCGGCCACCGGCGGGAGGAGTTGAGCGATGGAGACCCTCTGGTTCTGGCTCGTGGGCGGCATGCTCATCATGTACACGATTCTCGACGGGCTCGACCTGGGCGCCGGCGCCCTGCACCTGTGGCTGGCGCGGACGCCCGACGAGCGGCGCCTGATCCTGCGCAGCATCGGCCCGGTGTGGGACGGCAACGAGGTGTGGCTGCTGGCCGCGGGCGGCACGCTGTTCTTCGCCTTCCCGGCCCTGTACGCGTCGAGCTTCAGCGGCTTCTACCTGCCGCTCATGATGGTGCTCTGGCTACTCGTGCTGCGCGGCATCTCGATCGAATTCCGCGCCCACGTGGCGGGCGAGATCTGGGCGCCGTTCTGGGACGTGGTGTTCTGCGGCGCGAGCACGCTGCTCGCGCTCTTCCTCGGGGTGGCGCTGGGCAACGTGGTGCGCGGCGTGCCGCTCAACGCCGACGGCTGGTTCTTCGAGCCGTTGTGGACCGATTTCCGGGTGACCGGCCACACCGGCATCCTCGACTGGTACACGGTCACCGTGGGGCTCGCCGCGCTTGCGGCGCTGGCCATGCACGGCGCGCTGTGGGTGTGGCTGAAGACCGGCGGCGCGCTGGCCGACCGCGCGCGCCGCGCCGCGGGCGCGCTCTGGCCGGTGGTGCTCGCGCTCGCCCTCGTCGTCACGGGGCTCACGTTCGTCGTGCAGCCGCTGGTGCCCCGGCGGCTGGCGGCGGCGCCCGGCGGGTACGCGTTCGCGCTCCTCGCGCTCGCGGGCCTGGGCGTGGCGTGGCGCGCGATGCGCCGCGACCGGGCGCGCACGGCGTTCCTGGGGTCGGCCGCGTACCTGGCCGGCATGCTGGGCAGCGTGGCGTTCGGGCTCTTTCCCTACGTGCTGCCGGCGAGCACCGACCCCGCGTACGCACTGTCGGCGTACGCCGTCGCCGCCTCGGGGACGAGCCTGCGGATCGGGCTGTTCTGGTGGATTCCGGGAATGCTCGTGGCGATATTCTACATCGCATATATCTATCGCCACTTCGCCGGCCGGGTGTCGCTCGAGGGCGACGGCTACTGACCGGCATGGGCGACCCCGAGGCGAGGATCCGCGTCGACAAGTGGCTGTGGGCGGCGCGCTTCTACAAGACGCGCTCGCTGGCCACGGACGCCGTGGCCGGCGGCAAGGTGGAGGTGAACGGCGACCGCGCGAAACCGGCCAAGACGGTGCAGGCGGGCGACGAGGTGCGCGTTCGGCTGGGGCCGTACGAGCACGTGATCGTCATACGGGCGCTGGCGGGGCGCCGTGGGGCGGCGCGCGACGCGCAGGCGCTGTACGAGGAGACGCCGGCGTCGCGGGCCGAGCGGGACCGGCTGGCCGAGCAGCTCCGGCTGGCGCCCGCGGCCTTCGTGTGGGAGGAGAAGGGGCGTCCAACCAAGAAGGATCGGCGCGACCTCAGCCGGTTCATCGACCGGAAGCGAACGTAGCGCGCCGGCGGTGCGGAGTGCCGCCGCGCGGCCGCTACGCGGGCGGCGGGCCGGCCACGCGGGCCAGCGTGTCGCCGTCGATGGCGTGGGTGCCGGCGAAGGGCACGTACGTACACGGAATGCCGGCGGCGGCGAAGGCATCGGTCTGCTGCGCGATGCGCGAGGGGTCGAAGAATTCGTCGCGGTCGCCGCAGGCGTAGGTCACCGGCTCGGCGCCGAACCGGTGGCGCGCCGCGGCCAGATCGAGGTCGTGCGGCACGCTCCCGCTCCAGGCGATGAGCCGGTCGGCGCGCGTCCGTCCCAGGGCGAGCCAGCGCATGACGGTGGCCAGCCCCTGGGAGAATCCGAACGCCACGAGGCGCGGCCGCCGCCCGGTGTCCGGCTCGCGCAGGAACAGGTCGGCGAGCGCGTCGAGGTATTCCACCGAGTCGGCGATCTCGGACTCGCGGTCCTCGCGCGTCATCCAACTGGCCCCGATGCGCGCGTCGGGGCTGTGGGGGAGGCTGTTGTCCAGGTAGAAGCGCGACAGCGCCTCGGGGGCCACGATCAGCCGGTCGGGGTGGGCGATGGCCCGGAAGTGCCGGATGAAGCGGCCGGCGAGGTGGCCGTAGCCGTGGCACACGATCCAGAGTTCCCGCACCGGCGCCGCGGGATCGCCCAGCGTATGGTATCGCGCCGTGCGCCGCACGCGCAGATGATGTTCGGCCATCGCCGGCTCCTCTCCTCGCACACCCGCCCCGGCGCGGCGCCGGCGCCGGCTACTGCGCGCCGGCCACGCGCAGCAGCTGCTGCTGCGTGGCGCTCTTCCTGAGCAGCGCGATCGCCGTGGTGAGCGGCCGGTCCTCGGCCAGCGTGAGCTGCTTGGCCACGCCGTCGCCGAACGCCTTGCTCACCGTGCGCACGGCGAGTTGTTCGGTGAGGATCGAGTCCGCCACGGCCGCGTACTTGGGATCGATCTTCACGTCGCGCGCCGCCAACTGGCTCATGAGGTGCTGCTTCCAGGCCGGCTTGAGCGCCAGCGTGGGCGCGCGCAGGCTGTCCTTGAGCAGGCGCGAATACTGATCGAGTTCGCCGCTGATCGCGCCCACCGACTCGGCGGCGGAGCGGAAGAACCCCTGTTCGAGCGAGGTCAGCGTATCGTCGCGGACCAGCACGTCGGGGGAGATGCCGCCCCCGCCGTACACGATGCGGCCGTCGTCGGACCGGAACTTGGGCCGGGCGCGGCGCGCCGAGTCGGTCTCGAGGGAGTCGGGCGTGACCTCGACGAGCTGGCCGGCGGCGTTGAGTTCGCGGTCGCGGTGAATGGAGCGGCCGCTCGGCGTGTACCACTTGCCCGTGGTGAGCTTGAGGGCGTAGCCGCCGTCGAGTCCGTACACCGACTGGACGAGTCCCTTGCCGAACGAGGTGGTGCCGACGACGAGGGCGCGGTCATGGTCCTGCAAGGCGCCGGCCACGATCTCGGAGGCCGACGCCGTGCCGCCGTCGATCATCACGACGAGGGGCACGCCCAGCGCCATGTGGTCGGTGCCGGCCCGCGAGATCTCGTCGGGGCCGGTGCGCGACCGCACGCGCACGATCTCCTGCGAGTCCTTGAGGAACAGGCCGCTGAGGTCGAGCGCCTGCTCGACGATCCCGCCGCCGTTGCCCCGCAGATCGATCACGTACCCCTTGGCGCCCTGGGCCGACAGCTTCTTGATCGCGTCGGTCACTTCCTCGACGACGTTCTCGTTGAACGTCTGGATGGGGATGTAGCCGATCGTGCCGTCGAGCATCGTGGTGTACTGGACGGCCGGGATGTGCACCTCGCGCCGGACGAAGGAGAGCTTGATGGGCGTCGCGACGCCCGGCCGCTGGTAGGTGACCTGCACGGGGGAGCCCACGTCGCCCCGCAGCCGCGTGGCGATGTCGGTGCTCGACACGCCGATCACGCTCTTGCCGTCGATGCCGACGATGCGGTCGCCTTCCTGGACGCCGGCGTCGGCGGCCGGCGTGTGCGGGAACACCTGCGCCACGAAGGTGCCGGTGTTGTCCTCGCCGAGGAGCATGCCCGTGCCGCCGTAGCGCCCGCCCGTGCCGCGGGCGAAGTCCTCACTCGCCTTGGGGGTGAACAGCTGGGAGTACGGGTCGCGCAGCTCCTTCACGAGGCCGGTGGCGGCCTTGGCGTAGACGTCGTTGGCCGCGAGCGTGTCCACGTACCGGTTGGACACCAGCTGGAGCACCTGCTCGAACAGCCGCGCGGTGGCGCGCGCCGGGGGTTCCTGGAGCAGGAAGCCGCCGGCCACGATGGGGACGAACAGCAGAGCGGTGACGGCGGCGGTGCGGAGGCGCGGCTTCATGCGGGGGCTCAGAGCGAAAAAGGTGTCCAGTGAAGAAGTATGCGGCCGTGCGGTTTGTCAACGCGGCCGCGCCGGGCTTGCGGAATCCTCGTGCGCGGCCGCGTGGCGAGGGTGAGCCGCCGGTGCGAGATTGGCGGCATGGCCTCCCCTGCTCCGGCGCCGGCCCTCGTCCCGCGGCGCGCGTTCGCCGTCGAGTTCCGCGCCCTGGTCGCCCTCGCGATCCCGGTGGTGCTCGTGCAGGTGGGGATGATGGGAATGGGCGTGATCGACTCGATCATGGTGGGGCACGTCTCGGCCCGCGCGCTGGCCGCCGTGGCGCTGGGGAACATCTATTTCTTCAACGTCATCGTGTTCGCGATGGGAACGCTGTTCGCGCTCGACCCGATCGTGGCCCAAGCGGTGGGCGCGCGCGACGAGCCGGCGGTGGAGCGCGGCATCCAGCGCGGGCTGGCGCTGTGCCTGGGGCTGACCGTGGCCTGCGCTCTGCTGATGGCGCCGGCGGGCCGCGTGATCACGTGGGCGCGGCAGCCGGCGGAGATCGTGCCCGGCGCGGTGGCCTACGTGCGGATCTCGATTGCCGGCGTCCTGCCCTTCCTGGCGTTCGTGGTGCTGCGCCAGAGCCTGCAGGCGATGGGGCGCCTGGCGCCGATCGTGCTCACGATCCTGGCCGCGAACGTGCTCAACGTGGCGCTCAACTGGGTGTTCATCTTCGGCCACCTGGGGGCGCCGGCGCTGGGCGTGGAGGGGAGCGCGCTCGCCACCGTGCTCAGCCGGTGGGGGATGTTCGCCGGGCTGCTGGCGCTGGCCTGGCCCGCGCTGCGGCCGTATCTGTTGGGGCTGCGGGCCGACACGTTGCGCGCGCGGGCGCTGCAGCGGATGCTCGTGATCGGCGCGCCGATCGGGTTCCAGCAGGTGCTGGAGGTGGGCGCGTTCGGCTCGATCGGGCTCCTGATGGGGTGGTTCGGCACGGACCAGGTGGCGGCGCACCAGATCGCGATCAATCTGGCGGCGCTCACGTTCATGGGTCCGGTGGGGATCTCCACGGCGGCCGCGGTGCGCGTGGGGCACGCGATCGGCGCCGGGGACGGCGACCGGGCGCGGCGCGCGGCGCGGGTGGCGTTCCTGTGCGGCGTGGGATTCATGACCGCCACGGCGCTGCTCTTCCTCACGGTGCCGGTGGCGCTGGCGCGACTGTTCACGGGCGACGCCGCGGTGATCGGCATCGCCTCGCTGCTCATCCCGGTGGCCGGCGTATTCCAGGTGTTCGACGGCATCCAGGCGGTGGCGGCGGGGGTGCTCCGCGGGATCGGCGACACGCGGGCGCCGATGGCGGCGATGGTGGCCGGCTACTGGCTGATCGGGCTGCCGGTGAGCCTGTATCTGGGGTTCCGCACGCCGGCGGGCCCCACGGGGCTGTGGTGGGGGTTCGTGGCCGGGCTCAGCTCGGTGGCGCTGTTCCTGTCGCTGCGGGTGGCGGCGCTGTTCCGCGGCGAGCTCACGCGGCTGCAGGTGGACGACGAGCAGGCCGTGGTGGCATAGCGCGGGCTACCGGCCGGCCAGCAGCGCGCCCACGGCCCGCACGGCGGCGGCGAATCGGCGTTCCCAGTCGCCGCCGATCTCCACGACCGGCAGATGCATCGCGTCCAGCCGGCCGCGAAACAGGGCGTGCATCTCCTCGCGGCGGTGGCCGCGGTCGCGGGCCGGGTCGGCCACCCACGGCACGTCGACGTTCATGAGCAGATACAGATCGCCGGCGCGCGCCGCGGCGGCGTCGGCGATCCACGCCGGGCAGCGCCCATAGTAGTGGTCGCAGAACACGACCGTGCTCACGAGGTCGGTGTCGAGGAACGCCACCCGGGTGGCGGCCGCCACGGCGGCGTCCTCGGCCGCCATCTGCCCGCGGGCGATCGGCCCGTGGTCCTCGAACCCGAGCCGGTTGCCGCGCGCGATCGCGTATTCGCGCACGAACTCGCGCGACGCCACGGTGCCGTAGCGCGCGGCCAGCCGGTGGGCGAGCGCCGTCTTGCCGGTGGATTCGGAGCCGGTCAGGACGACGCGGGCGACGGCCGGCGCGCCAGACTGCGCTTCCATTCGACGAGCCCCAGGACGGCGAGTATAAGAAATACTAGATAGAGCGCCGAGGTGACGTACAGCTTCTTGTAGACGTACATCGGCACGTACACCACGTCGGCGGCGATCCAGAGCGCCCAGTTCTCGAGGATCTTGCGCGTCATCATCCACTGCGCCACGAGGCTCGTGGCGGTGAGCGCGGCGTCCACCGACGGGATCGACACGCCGGGCAGCCGGCGGGTCACGGACCAGATGACGAGCCAGCCCGCCACGCCGGCCGCCGCCGACAGCAGCCAGATCCGCGGCGCGGCCCGCGACACGTCCAGGCGGCTCCGGTTGGCGCCCCCGTGGTGCCATTCGTACCACCCGTAGACGGAGAGCACGAGATAGACCACCTGGAGCCCCATGTCCGAATACAGCCCGCTGCGCCGAAAGATGAGGATGTACAGGCCGACGTTGACGATGGCGGTGGGCCAGCTCCAGATGTTCTGGCGCGTGCTTAAATACACACTAATAGCGCCGGCGATCGCGGCGAACCACTCGACGCCGCTCACGCGGCGCCCGGGCGCGCCGCCGCGGCCGCTGCGACCGCCGCGACCGCCGCGACCGCGACCGGCGGGCCGGCGACGACTGCGACGGACGGGAGCGGGACCGGCGGGCGGCGGGTGGGCATGGGGCGGCGAATGGGCAAGGGTGGCGGCGCGAGCGGTGTAACATACCCTGCCGCCGCGCGCCGCCACCACCGCGCGCGCCGCCACGGTCGTTAGGTTGCACGCGGTATGGAACTGCTCCCCGTGGACCCCACGGTCCCCGACCCCGCGCCCCTCCGGCGCGCCGCCGCGGCGCTGCGCGCTGGCCGCCTGGTGGCCTTTCCCACGGAGACGGTCTACGGGCTCGGCGCCCACGCGCTCGACCCCGCGGCCGTGGCCCGCCTCTACGCCGCCAAGGGGCGGCCCGCGCACCACCCGCTCATCGTCCACGTGGCCGACGCCGACGGCGCCCGCGCCCTGGTGGCGGAGTGGCCCCTCGCCGCCGAGATCCTGGCGCGCTCGTTCTGGCCCGGCCCGCTCACCGTCGTGCTCCCCAAGCGCCCGACGGTGCCCAACGCGGTCACCGCCGGATTGCCCAGCGTGGCCGTGCGCGTGCCCGGACATCCGGTGGCCCTCGCCCTCCTGCGCGCCGCGAGCATTCCGGTGGCCGCGCCGAGCGCAAACCGGTTCACCGAACTCTCGCCCACCACGGCCGCCCACGTGGTGGCGTCGCTCGGCGACGCGGTGGACCTCGTGCTCGACGCCGGGCCGGCCACGGTGGGCATCGAGTCGACGGTGGTGGATCTCACGGGCGCGGTGCCGCGCGTGCTCCGGCCGGGCATGATCGGCGCGGCGCAGATCGGCGTGGTGCTGGGCGCGATGGACGAGCGGCCGGTGGCGGTGGACGCCGGAGCCCCGCGGCCCTCTCCCGGCATGGAGGAGCGCCACTACGCGCCCCGCGCCCGGCTCGTGCCGTTCGACGACGCCACCCGCGACGCAGCGCTGGCCGAGGCGGCGGCCGCCGCGGCGCGCGGCGCGCGCGTGGGCGGCGTGGCGTTCTCGCCCCTGCCGGTGGCCGAACCGCGCGTCATGCCGCGCGACGCCGCGGCCTACGCGCGGCGCCTGTACGCCGAGCTGCACGCGCTCGACGAGCGGGGCTGCGCGCTCGTGCTCGTGGAGCGCGTGCCCAACACGCCGGCGTGGACCGCCGTGCGCGACCGGCTGGAGCGGGCCGCCCGTTGATCGGGCGGCGCCGCGTGCACGCTCGTGACGGCGCCCGCGGCCGGCGGCGAACGCGGCCCGGTACCGGCGCGCCCTCTCGGTGGTAATTTGCAGTGCACACCCTCCGCCAATTTCCGATGCGTGCTCCATTTTCGAATCTTCGACCGATCGGCCTCGTCGCCGCGGCGGTCCTGGTCGCCGCCTGCCGCGCCACCCCGTCCCGCTCGCCGCAGGCCGGCGACACGCTCGGGACGACCATCGGGCGCCTGCCCACCGGCGTGCAGCTGGATCCGGCCGCGGCGCAGCACCCGGTGCACGCGTTCGCGCTCGGCATGGCGCTCGCCCCGGACAGCGCGCACGTGGCGCTGCTGGTCAGCGGATGGCTGCACCAGGGCGTGCAGATCGTGGACCGCGCCACGGGTGCGGTGACGCAGACGCTGGTCCAGCCGGCGGCGTTCGTGGGCATCGCGTTCTCGCCCGACGGCCGCACGTTGTACGCCTCGGGCGGGAACCAGGACGTGGTGTACGTCTACGATTGGGCGGCCGGCCGGGCGACGCTGCGCGACAGCGTCGTGCTGGCGCGCAAGGCGTCGGCGCGCGCACCGGGGCGCCGCTACCCGGCGGGGCTGGCCGTGTCCGCCGACGGCCGCCGCCTGTTCGTGGCCGAGAACATGGCGGACTCGCTGGCCGTGGTGGACGTGGCGCGCGGCGCGGTGGTGCAGCGGTACGGCACCGACGCGTATCCGTACGCGGTGGTGGTGGCGCCGGACGGACGGGTGTACGTGTCGGCGTGGGGCGGATACACGGTGTCGGAGTTCACGCCCGCGGGCGCGCGGTATTCGGCGCGGCGGATCGGCGTGGGGCGCCATCCCTCGGCGATGGTGCTCAACCGGTCGGGATCGCGACTGTTCGTGGCCTCGGGGAGCACGGACCGCGTGATGGTCGTGAACACGGCGGAGCAGCGCGTGGTGCAGACGCTGCTCGACCCGCCGCCGGCGGGCCCCGGGGAGGGAAGCACGCCCAACGCCGTCGCGCTGTCGAGCGACGGGCGGCGGCTGTTCGTGGCCGAGGCCGATGCCAACGCGATCGCGATCTTCGACCTCTCGGCGGCCACGGCCGGCGTGGCGGGCGCGACGGGCGACGACGCGCTGGCCGGACGCGTGCCGACCGCCTGGTATCCGACGCTGGTGGCCGCGCTGCGCGACACGCTGTGGGTGGCGTCGGCCAAGGGGCTGGGCACGCGCGCCAATCCGGACGGCGCGCAGCCGCAGCCCATGCCCGGGCATCCGCCGCGGGGCACCAACTACACGCTGGGCCAGCTGGACGGCTCGGTGATGATGGCGCCGCTGGCCGGCGTGGCCGGGCCGGCGCTGGCCGCGCTCACGCAGCGCGTGGTGCGGGCCAACGGGTGGGACCGGCCCACGGGGCGCACCGCGGCCTATCCGCCGTTCGCGCACGTGATCTACATCATCAAGGAGAACCGCACGTACGACCAGGTGTTCGGCGACATGGCGGCCGGCGACGGCGACACGTCGCTGGTGTTCTTTCCGCGGGCGATCTCACCCAACCACCACGCGTTGGCCGACCGGTTCGGGCTGTTCGACCGGTTCTTCGTGAACGCGGAGGTGAGCGCCGACGGGCACAACTGGTCGACGGCCGCGTACGCCACCGACTATCTGGAGAAGACCGTGCCGTCGCAGTATTCCGATCGCGGGCGGCCGTACGAGTACGAGGGTTCGGTGCTGGGGGGCGGGGGCACGTCGCACATCCCGGACGACGACGCGGCGGCGCCGGCCAACGGCTACCTGTGGGACCTGGCGGAACGCCGGGGCATCACGTTCCGCAACTACGGCGAGTTCGTGGTGCCGAGCGCGATGGACCCGGACGATGCGATGCCCCCCGGGTATCGCGGCGACAAGCCGTTCCTCAAGGCGCACACCGATCCCGACTATCCGGGGTTCGACCTCGCCATCCGCGACCAGCACCGGGTGGACAGGTGGCAGCGGGAATTCGACCAATATGTAAAGACAAATAGCCTGCCGGCGCTGGAGATCGTGCGGCTGCCCAACGATCACACGTCGGGGGCCGCGGCGGGCATGCCGGCGCCGCAGGCGGCGATGGCCGACAACGACCTGGCGCTGGGGCGCATCGTGGAGGCCGTGTCGCGGTCGCCGTACTGGAAGAACACGGTGATCTTCGTGCTCGAAGACGACGCGCAGAACGGGCCAGACCACGTGGACTCGCACCGCTCGCCGATGCTGGTGATCTCGGCGTACAACGGGCCGGGCACCCGGCACCGGTGGACGAACACGACCGACGTGCTGCGCACGATCGAGGAGATTCTCGGGCTGGCGTCGATGTCGCAGTTCGACGACTACGGGCGTCCGCTGCGCGGGATCTGGGCGCCGGCGCCCGATCTGCGGCCGTACGTGGCGCTGCCGGCCGGATTCCCGCTGGACTCGCTCAATCCGGGCCGGGGCCGCGGAGCGCGCGAGTCGCGCGGTCTCGACCTGGAGATCGAGGACATGTCGAACGACGATCTGTTCAACCACATCCTGTGGCGGCAGCTCAAGGGCGACGCGCCGTACCCCGGCACGCAGCGGATTTCGGCGTGGGCGGTGAAGACGGGGAACTGACGAAGGGCGGAACGGCTCGCGGGGTCAGTTCTTGTGCCGGAAGGTGATGCGCCCGCGGCTCAAGTCGTACGGCGACACCTCGATGGTCACGCGGTCGCCGGCCAGCACCCGGATGCGGAATCGGCGCATGTTGCCGCCCAGAGTCGCGAGCACGGTGTGGCCGTTGCTCAGCAGGACCCGAAACGTGGCGTTGGGCAGCACTTCAGTGACCTGACCTTCGAGTTGTATCGCGTCTTCCTTCGCCATCAAGTCTCTCCGCGGGATGGGCGCCGGGCCGGGCCATGCGAACGGGAGTTGAGGGGGCCGGCGCTGCGGGAAGTCTAGGACCGCCTCGGGCGCGCGTCAACGCGGGACTTACCCTGTTCCACCCGTGGCCGCGGCGAATTCCGCCGATCCCACGCGCCCGTCGTCGGTCATCACGCAGTTTCGGCCGTTGCGCTTGGCGGCCAGCAACAGGGTGTCGGCGCGCTGGAGAATCTCCAGGCTATGGGCGGCCTCGAAGTCGACGGCGGCCACGCCGGCGCTGAGGGTGATCCGGCCGTCGTCCACGCCGGGCACGTTGAGCTGCATGCCTGCGATGGCGCGCCGGATCTGGTCGAGCTTGATGCCGGCGTCGGCCCCCGACGTTTCGGGCAGCACGATCACGAACTCCTCGCCCCCGAATCGCGCCACCAGGTCGGTGCGGCGCACGGCCTCGCGCAGAATGCGCGAGACCGCGCGGAGGGCGACGTCGCCGGCCGCGTGCCCGAAGGCGTCGTTGAACCGTTTGAACAGATCCAGATCCACCATCGCCACGGCGAGCGGCCGCTGGTGGCGGCGGGCGCGGATGACCTCCTCGCGCACGCGCTCTTCGAGCACGTTGCGATTGGCGAGATGCGTGAGCGGATCGTGGGTGGACAGCTGGCGCAGGCGCTCGGCGCGCCGGAGAATGGCCCAGCTCAGGGTGGCCGCGGTGGCGAGCACGAGGATGCGTCCGATCTGATCGGCCCACGAGAAGGCGCCGTAGCCCGCGAACCGCGGATCGGAGAGGTTCCACTCGCGGCCCACGATGACGACGATGGCGCCGTATTCGGCGACGGCGACGGCGCCGGCAATGAGCGGCGTGGAGCGGTCGTACCGCAGGCCGGTGGAGGCGATCGCCAGCAGGTAGATCTCGAACACCACGCGGCTGTTGACGGCGATCTGGGGGAGCCCCATGGCGACGAACGCCACGAGGATGGCGCTCACGCTGGTCACGTCGTACACGCTCGTCGCCACGCCGAGCCAGGGGCGGTAGAAGCCGCGCGCCAGCGTCGCGAGCACGATCAGGGCGACGAGCAGGCTCGTGCCGACGGCCACGATGCCGACCCAGTTCTCGGGGCGCGCGGGCTGATCGAGCACCGACTGCACCGGAATGATGGCGAGAATGAGCAGCAGCACGAGGCGGGCGCGGGCAACCGTGCGTTCGCCGGCGGCGCCGGCATCGATCAGGGCAGCGTCACCGGCCGAGAGCAGGCGCTCCCAGCGGGCACCGGTGGGGGTTTCCGGCAATGGCAATCCGCGGCAGAAGATTGGGGCATGGCCCCGTGGAGCGGCGGCGCCCCACGTCATTCTGCGCCTGGGGAGGCGGTTGCGCCAGGGGGCCGGCTGCCGGCCGCCGACGTTCGGGAAGACGGCCCCCGGCTTTCGTTCAGAAGCACGGTCCCCGGCAACCGCAGAGCGGACAACCGAGGGTACGGCGGCGGGCACCCGGACGGATCGATTTCATACTATTATTCTTTGCGGCCGTGCAACCTCTACCTGCAGGTCCGGACCTCGTTCTGAGCCCGGAGAGCCGGGAATCGGGCCGCGCGGCCCTTGAGAATTCGTGGCGGGGCCCCGATACTCCCCCTGGATCAATCCTGCGATGCCGCAATCTCCGGTTTCCCCCGACCAGCTCAAGGACGCCTGTCTGCTTCTCGTGGATGACGAGCAGACGAACCTGACGCTGCTGCGGCTCATCCTGGGGCGGGCGGGGTACACACGGGTGCACACGCTGTCCGACGCGCGCGACGTCCTGCCGCTGGCGCGGTCACTCAACCCCGATCTCGTGGTGCTGGACCTGCGCATGCCCACGATGAGCGGGTTCACGGTGCTCGAGGGGCTGGTGGAGCAGACGGCGCCCGACGAATTCTTGCCGATCCTCGTCGTGACCGGCGACGCCAGCCAGACGGCGCGACAGCGGGCGCTCAAGCTCGGCGCCAAGGACTTCCTCACCAAGCCGTTCGAGGCCACCGAGGTCCTGCTGCGCATCCAGAACCTGCTCGTGACGCGCATGCTGCACGAGTCGCTGCGGTCGCAGAACGAACTGCTCGAGGCCAAGGTGAAGGAGCGCACGCAGCAGTTCGAGAAGGCCGCGACCATGGCCGAGGAGGCCAACCGCGCCAAGAGCGTGTTCCTGGCCACGATGAGCCACGAGCTGCTGACGCCGCTCAACGCGGTGATCGGATTCGCGAACGAGTTGCAGAAGAACCACGCCGGCAACCTGCTCCCGCAGGACCTGACCTACATCCAGCGCATCAGCGGCAACGGCCTGCATCTGCTGCGGGTGATCAACGACGTGCTCGATCTGTCCAAGGTCGAAGCGGGGCGCATGGACGTGGTGTTGGCGCCGACGGCGCTCGATCGGATCGTGCTCGACGTGCTGCAGGAGATGGAGAGCCGCTCGGTGCGCACGGCGGTCGTGCCGCGCGTGTCGCTGCCGCCGTCGCTGGCCCCGGTGCCGAGCGACGAGGCGAAGCTCCGCCGGGTGCTGGCCAATCTGGTGGACAACGCCGTGAAGTTCACCGATTCGGGCAGCTTCCGGGTGGGCATCATCACCGAGCCGGGCACGGGCCGCCCGCTGCGCCTGGACGTGATCGACACGGGCATCGGCATCGCGCCGGAGCGCATCGAGCGCATCTTCGGCGCCTTCGAGCAGGTCGAGTCCGGCACGCGCCGCCGCCACGAGGGCACCGGCCTGGGGCTCGCCATCTCGCGCGCGTTGTGCGACGCGATGGGCTACCGGCTCACCGCCGTCAGCGCGCCCGGCCGCGGCTCGGCGTTCAGCGTGCTGTTCGCCGCGGACGCGGCGGCGCCCGGCAGCTACGACGAAGCCCTGAACGCGTATGCGCCGGCCGGCCAGGAGCCGCCCACTCGTGGGGCGTAGCGGAAGGGTGAGGGCGCGCGCCGCCCTCGTGGCCGCGTTCCTGAGTGCGCTCCCGCCGTCCGCTCTGCGCGCGCAGAGCGCCCCGCCGCCGCCCACGCGCGCCAAGACCGCCCCGCGCCCTGCGCCCAAGCAGGCGACGGCCGCCGGACCGATCGTCGGCCAGCCCATCTGGCCGGTGGCCGGGCCCGAGCAGCTGCCGGGGGCCATTCTCCCCGCGCATCGCATCGTCGCCTTCTACGGCAATCCGCTTTCCAAGGGCATGGGCATCCTCGGCGCGCTGCCTCCCGATCAGATGTTGGCCAAGCTCGACACCGAGGTGGCCGCGTGGCAGGCCGCCGATCCGGCTACGCCGGTGGTGCCGGCGCTCCAACTGATCGTGAGCACGGCGCAGCCCATTCCGGGGCGCGACGGGATGTACCGCGCCCGGATGGCCGACACGCTGATCGACCGGGTGTCGTCGTGGGCCGACCGGCGGGGCGCCCTGCTGTTTCTCGACGTGCAGGTGGGACACAGCACGGTGGCCGCCGAACTGCAGCGGCTGCTCCCCTACCTGGCGCGCCCCACGGTGCACCTGGCGCTCGACCCCGAGTTCTCGATGAAGGACGGCAGCGCGCCCGGCAAGCGGATCGGGACGATGGACGCCGGCGACGTGAACGAAGCGGTGCGGGTGCTCGACAGCCTGGTGACGGCCAACCACCTGCCGCCCAAGGTGCTCATCGTGCACCGATTCACGCGGCCCATGCTCACCAATGCCAGGCGCATCCGCCTCGACCCCAAGGTGCAGGTCGTGGTCGACATGGACGGCTGGGGACCGCGATCGTTGAAGGAAGACTCATACCGGGCCTACGTCTACGCGGAGCCCGTGCAGTTCACCGGGTTCAAGCTCTTCTACCACAACGACACGAAGAGCGGACAGCCGCTGATGACGCCGGCCGAGGTCCTCCGACTGTTCCCCGCGCCCGTCTACATCCAGTACCAATAGCGGCGGCGGGCCGGCTAGTTCTGGCCGACGACGTTGATCCAGACGGAGTCGGCGAAGCCGGTCTGCGTGTTGGCAGGCGTGAACGTGCCCACCACCCAGGTGGAGCCGGCGGCCACCGTCGTGACCAGGCCGTGCGCGTTCACGGTGGCGAAAGCCGGATTCCGGGACACCCACACCGTGTCGCCGACGAGCGCCAGCGGATCGAGCGAGCCGTCGTAGGCGATGCCGGAGAGCTGCACGGTATTGCCCGGCAGGATCGCCACGGTGTCGCGACCGGCACCGGCGGTGACGATGAAGTACGCGATCCCGCCGCTGACGATGGTCGGGGGCGCGGACGTGCTGCCGCCGCCACAGCCCGCGATCGCGCCCGTGGCCAACGCCAGCGTCAGTGTCGCCGCAATCCGTCGCATGCCGCTCCTCCCTGCTCGGGCCGGGGGTGCTCCTGCCTCGTCGTAGTATAGCGCGGGCGCCCACGCGCCGGAACTCGCGCCGCACCCCCGCTCTCTCTGGTACGCCGGAGGCGGGGCCCCGTTCCCGGAACCCCGCCACGGCCCGGCCGGCGCGCGCCGCGCGGGCCATGCCGATCAGGGCGCCGCTACGGCGCCGTCCACGTGTTGTTCGTGCGGTCGACGTCGATCAGCCGGTGATCGGGATCGAGTTCGATCCTGGTGAGCTTCTTGCCCACGAACGCATACTGCCGGACGAACCGCACGCTGTTCATGTACCACGACTCCGCCGGATAGTCGATGTCCTGCGTGGTCCCGTCGGAGAAGGTGAACCGGGCGAGGATCGGCAGCACCCCCTTCGCCCGGTTGCCATAGGCCACCGCCACCTGCTCCGTGTCGCCCCGCACCCGGGTGGCCACCGTGTCGATCGTCTGATCGAACTGATCGTTCGTCTCGAAGAACTCGCGCCAGAACCAGTCCAGCCGGCGGCCGCTGGCGTCTTCCATGGTGCGGAAGAAGTCGGTCGGCGTGGGATGCTTGTACGCCCAGCGGTGGATGTACTCGCGGAAGCCGTCGTCGAACGCGCTGTCGCCCACGATCTCGTTGCGCAGCAGGTGCAGCGCCATGGACGTCTTCACATACTGGTTGATGCCGAGCAATCCCGGATTGATGCGATCGGGGCCGACGTCGATCGGCGTGTCGTAACCGGCCTTCATCACCTGCTCGACTTCCTGGCGCTCCTCGGCTTCCCGCTGCGCCTCGTCGCCCTTCTGCGGATAGCGCCGCGCCTCGGAGAACGTGTTGATGAACGTGTTGAACCCCTCGTCCTGCCAGAAGTGCATGCGCTCGTTCGAGCCGACGATCATCGGGAACCAGTTGTGGCCGATCTCGTGCGTGATCACGTTGTACAGATCGTACACCTGTTGGCCGCGCGCCTCCATGGCGAGCATCGGGTATTCCATTCCGCTGATCGGGCCCTCGGCCACCGTGACCTGCGGATACGGATAGGGAAACCAGCGCGTGGAGTATTCCAGAATCGACATCCGCGCCTGATCGGCGGCGTCGGCCCACGGGTTCACGGCGGACGGCCGGTAGTACGACTGCGCCAGCGCCCCGTTCCAGCTGGACGCGTCCCAGATGTACTCGGGCGAGGTGGCCCAGGCCACGTCGCGCACGTTCCGGGCCTCGAACTTCCAGGTCATCGTGCCCGTCTGCCTGGGACGCGCCGCGCCGCTCGCCAACTCGGCCTGCGTCACGACGTGCACGGTGGTGTCGGACCGGGCGGCGGCGGCGAGGCGCGCGATCTCCGCCGGCGTGAGCACCTCGGCCGCGTTCTGCAGCATGCCCGTGGCCGCCACGATGTAGCCGGCCGGCACGGTGGCGGAGAGCGTGAAGTCGCCGTACTCGCAGTAGAACTCGCCCTGGCCGAGGTAGGGCTCGATGTTCCACCCCTTCACGTCGTCGTAGACGACCATGCGCGGATACCACTGGCCGAACTCGTACAGCGAGCCGTCGTAGCCCATGCGGTCGGCGCCGTGCTCGGGGATCGCGAAGTGCCAGGCGATCTCCAGCGTCGTGCTCTTGCCCGGGGCCAGCGGCTCGGCGAGATCCGCCCGCATCACCGTGGTGGACACGCGGGTGGCAAGCGGCGCGTTCTTCCTGCCGGGAATCACCTGCTCGAACCGCTCGATCACGTCGCCGCCCTTGAAGCCGCGGGCGCCGAATCGCGTGTTGGGTCCGTAGACGTACGAATTGAGCGATCCGTCCTGGAACGCGTCCTGCTCCACCTGCACCCACACGTAGTTCAGCGTGACGGGCGAATTGTTGGTGTACTTGATCCGCTCCGTCCCGCTGAGCACGCGCGTGGTCGTGTCGAGCGCCGCGTGGATGTCGTAGTCGGCCCGATTCTGCCAGTACAGTGGGCCGGGCGCGCCCGAGCCGAGCCGGAAGCCGTTGGGCGCGGGCAGGTCGAGCGGCGCGAAGACGGACGTGTCGCCCACGCCGGTCGCGTTGAACGGCTGCTGGGCCGCCGCCGTGGCGGCCGGGCCGCCCAGCGCCGCGGCGCCGAGCAGGAGTCGTAGGAAGGAACGCACGAGATTCGTCACCCGGAAAGGAAGGAAGAATTGATCACGCAACGGTGGAGGATACACCGGCGGGGGCGGCGAATGCCAGCGACCCGGCGGTACGGATCGTGTTCGGACGCGCGGCACGCCAGCCGCGGGGTTCGACCCGTCACCCGTCGCGGACCCGCGCGGCGGCCGCCTCGTCGGCCACGGGGTCCGGCCCGCGGCGGCGATACCAGTAGGCGATCCCGAGCAGGAAGGCGCTCGCCACGAGATACGACGCGATGCGCACGCTCACCGAGCGCACCGAATCGACCGCGGCCAGCGCGCGAATGGCGGCCACCACGGCGAGGGCGAGTCCCACCTGGCGCAGCGCCCGCGCGCCGCGGGCCCGGCCCACCCCCACCGCCGCCACCGCCGTGCCGGCCTCGAGACTGACCAGCAGCAGCGTGGCGAGCGATGCGCTCCACGCGCCGGCCAGTTCCGCGTGCGCCCACAGGAACGCCCACGTCCAGGGCGCGGCCCGCGCCGCCGCGCGGACGACGGCGCCGTCGTGATCGGCCCGCGCCGGGTCGCGGGCGAGCGCGCCGCGCAGGGAGCCGGCCAGCGCGGCGGCCCGCCACCCCACCAGGCCCCACGCCCCGAGCACGACCGCCGCGGCCAACGACTCGCGGGTGCCGAACGGCGCGTACAGGAACGGGGGCCGGCGGTCTATCAGTGTCCACGTATTGGCCGCGGCCACCACCAGGGCCAGCCCGCCCACGTCCAGCCACGAGTAGCTCGGCCGCCACCGCAGCGCCGCCGCGCACGCCAGCCCCACCGCCACCTCGGCCACCGGATACGCGATCGGCGCGTGCCAGGGCGCCAACACGGCGGCGGCGAAGGCCGCCGCCGCGCAGGCGAAGGCCAGGGCGTCGCGCGACATGCCGGCCGCGCGGCGCCATACGGAACCGGCGAGCACCAGCGCCGCCGCGCCCCACACGCCGGCCGGCCACCACGGCGTGAGGGGCCCCGCGTGGGCGGCCGCCGCCACGAACGCCAGCGGAATCACGGCCCCGTCCGTCCACGGCGGCACGAACCCCATCGGGGTTTCCAGCGGACCGGCCGCGGCCGCGTCGGCCGTGCGGTCTGCCATCGCGAGCCAGAGCACGCCGCCCGCGGCCAGCAGCGCCGCCGTCCACTCGGCGCCGAGCGGGGTGCCCCGCTCACTCACCCACGCAGCCGCCGCGGCGGCGAGCAGCCCCTGCGAGCGCAGCCGCGGCCGGATGAGGTCGGCCGACGTGGCGGGGAACACGCCGCCCAGGGCCACCGCCGCCGGGACCGCCAGCGCGAGCAGCGGGCCCCAATCGGGGGGCGCGCCCGGAATGGCGAGCACGATCGCGTACACCGCGACGATGGCCACGACGGTGAGCGCGGCGTAGCGCCAGCGGCGCCCGGCGATCCCGGCCGCGCCGGCGATGGCCACCGCGGCCCCGTACGACGCGAGCAGCACGAGGCTTCCCGACCGCTCGCTGGTCACGAAGGGCGCGACCGCGGCGCCGCCCACGCCGATGCACCAGAGCGGCTGCTCCCGTTCGAGGTACGCGAACGCCGCGAGGGCCGCGGACGCGAGCGCGGCCAGCACGAAGGCCTCGCGGTCGGCCACCAGATGCAGGCCGGGTCCGGCGGCCCACGCGCACACGTGGACGACGGCCAGCGCCAGGGCGAGCAGGGCCGACCCGAACGACCGCTCGCGCGCGCGGAGGCGGAGTCCCGCGCCGGTGAGCGCCGCGGCGAGCACGAGCCCGAGCACCACGCGCGTGGTGGGCCCGAGCAGGCCGTGCACGATGGCCCAGCTGACGAATGTCCCGACGGCGGCCAACGTGGTGAGGGCGCCGAGGGCGAGCACGCCGTAGCGCCCCACGAGCCCTTCGATGTCCGGCGCCGGATCCGGCGGCGCGGCGCGCGGAAGTGCCGAGGAGGGCGCGCGCTCGGGGGCGGGCCGGGGCGCTTCGGGGGCGTCCCGCCTGTGGGCGGCGAGTTGGGCCGCGAGGCGGGCTACGTCGGCGCGGAGCCCGGTGACGGCGGCTTCGAGGGCGCCGACGCGCGCGCGGAGGTCGTCATCGGCCGCGGCCACGGCCCACCTGGCTGTCGTTCAGCAGCTGGCTGAGCCGCTTGCGCTGATCGTCCAGCAGGCGATTGGCTTTATCGACCGCCTTGCCGGAGAGCATGGCGAGGGCCTCGTTGGCGGCCGCGTCGTTGTTCTTGGAAATGTCGGCGAACAGGTACGACAGGCTCACGGGGTGTTGCCGCGTGCGCGTGCGGTCGTCGTGCGCGGCGTCCACGGGAACATCGCCCGGCTCGCTGGGGTTCGCGGCCAGCGAGTCGATCTGCTGGAGCAGGCGCGCGTTGGCGGCGTCGAGCCGCGCGAGAATGCCGCCGAGCTTGCCGATGAGCGTGTCGGCAATGCCGAGGTCCTTGCGGTGCTCGATGAGCGGCGAGATGGGATTGAGCCGCTCCACCGAGTCGGAGGTGACGATGTGGGCCTTTTCCGGCGGCGGGCCTTCGTCGTGCCCCCTGCCGCCGCCGCCACCCATGCCGCCCCCTCCACCCCCCTGGGCGCGGGCGGAGAGCGCGGACGTGCAGAGCGCGAGCGTCACGGCAACGGCGAGCGAGCGAAGCTTCATGGGTCGGGTCCAGTGGGAGTCGGAGCGGCCGGCGCGCGCGCCCGCCAGCCTTCAACTTACGGCACGGCGGGGGGCGTTGTCAGCCTCGGCGGCAACGGCGACCCCCCGTGCGGCCATTGGGGGGTCGTACAGGAGGCGCCCACCGGGGGTTCGCCCGGTCGGCCCCGCCCCCGTGCCGGCCGACTCGCCGGGCGGTTACGCCCCGGCGGCGGACGCCGAGCGGGCCGGCTCCGCGTCGCGGAAGATGCCGGGAGCGTCCACCGGTTCGAACCGCGCCTGGAAGAAGCGCAGGAATTCCGGCTCATACGTGAAGCGGAGGCCCGTGACGCGGTCCCGTTTCTCGAACACCGCGATCACGCTCTCGGCGGTGACGTCCATATGCGCCTGCGTATAGACGCGGCGCGGGATGGTGAGGCGGACGAGCTCCAGTTTGGGCACGCGGTTGGCGCCGGTGTGGGGATCGCGCCCCGACGACACCGTGCCGCGCTCCATGGCGCGGATACCCGACTCGACGTAGAGGGCCGCGGCCAGCGCCTGGCTCGGGAACTGATCGCGCGTCAGGTGCGGGCAGGATGGCGGCGGCGTCGAGGAACACGGCGTGGCCGCCGATCGGCCGGACCACGGGCACGCCGGCCTCCATGAGCTGGTTGCCGAGGTAGAGCACCTGACCGATGCGGCTGCGGATGTGGTCGTCCTGCACCGACTCCTCGATGCCGATCGCCATCGCCTCCATGTCGCGGCCGGCGAGTCCGCCGTAGGTGTGCAGCCCTTCGAACACGACGACGAGGTTGCGGGCCTTCTCGGCCACCTGCTCGTCGCGCAGGGCGAGCCACCCGCCGATGTTGACGAGGCTGTCCTTCTTGCCCGACATCGTGGCGCCGTCGGAGTAGCGGCACAGGTCGCGCAGGATCTCGGCCACCGTGCGGTCGCGCTGGCCCGGCTCGCGCTGCTGGATGAACCACGCGTTCTCCACGGCCCGCGTGGCGTCGAGGATCACGCGAATGCCGTGTGTATGTGCGAACTCATATACCGCCCGCAGGTTGGCGAGGCTGATCGGCTGCCCGCCGGCCATGTTGACCGTGGCCGCCACCGACAGGTAGGGCATGCGGTCCGCGCCGACCTCGGCCACCAGGGCCGCGAGCTTGGCGAGGTCGACGTCGCCCTTGAACGGGTGCTCGGAGCGCGGATCGTGCGCCTCGGCGATGATCACGTCGTGGAACGTGGCGCCGGCCAGCTCCTGGTGGGCCCGCGTCGTGGTGAAGTACATGTTGCCGGCCACGTGGTCGCCCGGTTGGATCAGCACCCGCGACAGGATGTGCTCGGCTCCCCGCCCCTGGTGCGTGGGAATCACGTGCTCGTAGCCATAGTAGGTGCGCACCGCGCGCTCGAGGTTGTAGAAGTTGCGCGAGCCCGCGTACGCCTCGTCGCCGAGCATCATGCCCGCCCACTGGCGGTCCGACATGGCGCTCGTGCCCGAGTCGGTGAGCAGGTCGATGTAGACGTCTTCGGAGCGGAGCAGGAAGGTGTTGTAGCCGGCATCGCGGATGGCGCGCTCGCGCTCGCGGCGGTCGGTCATCTTGATGGGCTCGACGACCTTGACCTTCCAGGGTTCGGCCCAGCTGCGCGTGGTCATGGACGGTCCTCGGAACGAATGGATGGCGGGCGCACGTCGAACGGCGTGCGCCCGCTCGGCGAAAGCTGGACGGGGAATCGCCGGGCGTCAGTCGGGGAAAGTGAACCGGGCCGTCGGGCCGCGCCCGACGCCGCCGCGCCGCCGCACCCGACGGATCGCTACGTTACGGCAGCCACCGGCACGGGAGCGACCGATGCAAGGCAGGAATCTGGCCCGGCTCGAGGTATCCGCGATCGGACTCGGGTGCATGGGCATGAGCGACTTCTACGGCCCGCGGGACGAGGCCGAGTCGCTGGCCACGATCGCGCGCGCGTTGGCGCTGGGCGTCACGTTCTTCGACACCGCCGACATGTACGGATCGGGCGCGAACGAGGCGCTGCTGGGCCGGGCGCTGGGAAAGCGGCGGCCGTCGGTGGTGGTGGCCACCAAGTTCGGCATCGTGCGCGACACCGCCGATCCGGGCTACCGCGGCTTCGACGCATCGCCCGCGTATTGCCGTCGGGCGTGCGACGCCAGCCTCGCGCGGCTCGGCACCGACTACATCGACCTGTACTACCTGCACCGCGTGGACGCGCGGACGCCGATCGAGGAGACCGTGGGCGCCATGCAGCGGCTGGTCGAGGCCGGCAAGGTGCGCCATCTCGGCCTCTCCGAGGTGTCGGCGGAGACGCTGCGCCGGGCGCACGCGGTGCACCCGATCGCCGCGCTGCAGAGCGAGTACAGCCTGTGGACGCGCGATCCCGAGGACGGGGTGCTGGCGGCCTGTCGCGCGCTGGGCGTGGGGTTCGTGCCCTACAGCCCCCTGGGGCGCGGGTTCCTGAGCGGCGAGCTCACGAGTCCGGACGACTTCGCGGCCGACGACTTCCGCCGCATCCAGCCGCGCTTTCAAGGCGAGAACTTCCGGAAGAACCTGGCGCTCGTGGACGCGGTGAAGCGGCTGGCGGCCGCCCGGGGGCTCACCGCGGCGCAGCTCGCCCTGGCGTGGGTGCTGGCGCAAGGCGGCGACGTCGTGCCCATTCCCGGCACCCGGCGCGTGCGGAACCTGGAGCGGAACGTGGCGGCGGTGGACGTGGCGCTCACGGCGGCCGATCTGGCGGCGCTGGAGGCGGCGTTTCCGCGGGACGCCGTGGCCGGCGCACGCTATCAGACTAGTGCAATGGCGGCGCTCGATCGCTGAACGCGGCGGCCGGGCGCGGGGCCGTCAGTCGAACTCGACGCGCGGCCCCGGATGCTCGGCGCCCACGCCGCCCGTGCGGATGCGCGCCTTGGCGTAGTTCTCGGCGCGCACGGGCGAGCCGGCCAGCCGCCGGAGCATGGCGATCTGCCCGATGTGGGTGAGCGAATCCGCCACCGGCCCCTGGAAGAGCCGCTCGATCGGTGCGCCGAGCGGCGCGTCGCTCGCCAGATAGGCGTCGAAGGCGGCGAGCGCGGCGAAGAAGCGCGCGACCTCATCGTTCCAGGACAGCGGCGTCGAGTCGCGCCACGCCGTCTGGCCGCGCGCCATCGAGAGCGCCCAGTCGTACAGGTCGCCCATGTGGGCGAGTATGCGAATCGGCGTGCGCGTGGTCTCGCCGGCCGCGAAGCCGGCGAACTCCGGCGGCGCGCCGTTCACCGCCTTGGCGCCGCGGTAGGCGACCGTGGCCAGCGTGTGGCGGAGCAGCGTGCGCGCGTCGCCCGAATCGGAAGCGGTCACCGCGCCCCCACCGCCTCGGCGAACGCCGCCGATTCGTCCAGGGTCATCGTGACCGTCGTGACGGCCCTGGTGCGCCCGTAAGGCCCGCGCGCCACGATCGGCTCGCGCAGCGTGGCGAACAGGTACGGGAAGCGTCGGGCTTCGGCGGTGCGGGCGGCCGTCATCGCGGGCGGAGTCGAGGGTTGCGTTCCGGAAATATAATCGGCTCCACGCCCTCCTTCCCATCGCGCGGCGGGCCGGTAAGTTGAGCCAGACCCCTACCCGTGCCGCCATGTCACCGACTTCCCGATTCGCGTCTTCGATCGCCGCCGCGCTTCTGTGCTCGGCGGCGCTGTTCGTTTCGTCGCCCATCGGCGCCCAGCGCGCGCCGAAGGCGCCGCCGGCCGCCGACACCGCGCACGCCGGGCCCTCGCTGGCCGGACTCACGCTGCGGTCGATCGGGCCGGCGATGATCTCCGGCCGCATCACCGACATCGCCGTCAATCCGCGCGACCGGGCGATGTGGTACGTCGCGACGGCGTCGGGCGGCCTCTGGAAGACCGGGAACGCGGGCACGACGTGGACGCCCCTCTTCGACGACCAGCCGGTGTACTCGATCGGCGTCGTGACGCTGGATCCGAAGAACCCGAACGTCGTGTGGGTGGGCACCGGCGAGTACAACGCACAGCGCTCCGTGGCCTACGGCGACGGCGTGTACCGGTCCGACGACGGCGGCCGCACCTGGACGAACGTCGGGCTCAAGAACTCCGAGCACATCGGCCGCATCGTCGTCGACCCGCGCAATTCGGACGTCGTCTACGTGGCCGCGCAGGGCCCGCTCTACACCGCGGGCGGCGACCGCGGGCTGTACAAGACGACCGACGGCGGCAAGACGTGGAAGAAGATTCTGGGCAACGGCGACTGGGCGGGCGTGGCCGACGTGGCGCTCGACCCGCGCAATCCGGATCTGCTGATCGCCGCCACCTGGCAGCGCAACCGCCGCCAGTGGGGCTACCTCGCCGGCGGGCCGGCATCGGCGCTCTGGCGCAGCACGGACGGCGGCGAGACGTGGAAGCAGATCACGGCGGGGCTGCCCTCGGGCGACGGGGTGGGCCGGTACGGCCTGGCCGTGGCGCCGCGCGACCCCGACGTCGTCTATGCGATCGTCGAGGCGCAGCCCGGCGGCGGGTTCTACCGCTCCACCGACGACGGCGCGAGCTGGACGAAGATGAACGGCTACAGCACCGTCGGCCTGTACTACGCGCGCATCTACGCCGATCCCAACGACGTCGATCGCGTCTACGCCGGCGACTTCATGACCCAGGTGACCGACGACGGCGGACGCACCTTTCGCGCGGTGGGCGAGCAGGACAAGCACGTGGACAACCACGTGGTGTGGATCGACCCCGCCGACTCCGACCACCTGCTGATCGGCTGCGACGGCGGGCTGTACGAGAGCTTCGACCGCGGGCAGACCTACAAGTTCTTCGCCAACCTGCCGCTGGCCCAGTTCTACCGCGTGGCCGTGGACGACGCGCTGCCGTTCTATCACGTCTACGGCGGCACGCAGGACAACGCGTCGGTGGGCGGGCCGTCGCGGACGCGGGCCTCATACGGCATCGTCAACTCCGACTGGTACTTCACGCAGGGCGGCGACGGCTTCCAGTCGCAGATCGACCCCGAGGATCCGAACACGGTGTACGCCCAGGCGCAGAACGGCTACCTCTCGCGGTTCAACATCAAGACCGGCGAGAACGTGGACATCATTCCGCAGGCCGAGCCGGGGCAGCCGCCGCTGCGCTGGTTCTGGGACGCGCCGCTGATCATCAGCCCGCACTCGCACACCAGGCTCTATTTCGGTTCTCAGATCCTCTGGCAGAGCGACGACCGCGGCGACACGTGGCGCGCGATCAGCCCCGACCTGTCCCGCCAGATCGACCGCAACACGCTCAAGAT
Organism: uncultured Gemmatimonadaceae bacterium; assembly: GCA_963729495.1. Taxonomy (GTDB): domain Bacteria; phylum Gemmatimonadota; class Gemmatimonadetes; order Gemmatimonadales; family Gemmatimonadaceae; genus JAGWRI01. The sequence goes on along the minus strand of CAVSOM010000020.1, from coordinate 54,246 downwards.
GATGGGGCGCGTGTGGGGCGTGGACGCGCTGGGCAAGAACACGTCCACCTCGTACTACGGCCAGATCGTGACGATCGGCGAATCGGCGATCAAGGCCGGCCTGCTCTGGGTGGGCACCGACGACGGGCTCATCCAGGTGACGGAGGACGACGGCGCCACCTGGCGCCGGATGGACCGCTTTCCCGGCGTGCCCGACACCACGTTCGTGTCGCGCGTGACGCCGAGCGCGTTCGACGCGAACACGGTCTACGCCGCGTTCGACGATCATAAGGCGGGAGACTACAAGCCCTACCTGCTCAAGAGCACCGACCTGGGGCGCTCGTGGACCTCGATCGCCGGCGACCTGCCCCAACGGGGCGCGGCGTACACGATCATCGAGGATTCGAAGGATCCGCAGCTCCTCTTCGCCGGCACCGAGTCCGGGCTCTACTACACCGCCAACGGCGGCCAGCACTGGACGCCGCTCAAGGCCGGCCTGCCGACGATCGCCGTGCGCGACCTGGTGATCCAGAAGCGCGCCGACGATCTCGTGGCCGCCACCTTCGGCCGCGGCTATTACATCCTGGACGACATCGCCCCGCTGCGCGAACTCACGCCGGCGGTGCTCGCCTCCGACGCCGCGCTGCTGCCGGTGCCGCGCGCGCCGCTGTTCCTGCAGACGAGCCCGCTCGGCGGCACGCAGGGCGGCAACTTCTACCGCGCGCCCAACCCGCCGTTCGGGGCCACGATCACCTACTATCTGAAGGACGCGATCAAGACGAAGAAGGAGATCCGGCAGGCCGCCGAGCAGGCGGCGGCGAAGAAGGGCGAGGACGTGTTCTATCCTTCGTGGGATTCGCTGAAGGCCGAGAGCGGGCAGCGCCCGCCGCAGTTGATCTTCACGATCACCGACGCCGAAGGGCGGGTCGTGCGGCGGCTCATGGAGAGCCCCTCGGCGGGCGTGCAGCGCGTGACGTGGGACCTCCGCTACCCGAACGTGCGCCCGGTGACGTCGGGCGACACGGGGAGCGGCGGCGACGGAGGCCCGTTCGTGGCGCCCGGCGGCTACCAGGTGGCGATGGCCAAGCTCGTGGACGGCGTGGAAACGCCGCTCGGCGTGCCGCAGCGCTTCGACGTCTCCATGCTCGACGGCCAGGCGACGCCGCGCTCGGCGGCCGTGGTGGCGTTCCAGGAGAAGACGGCCCGGCTGCAGCGCGCCGTGTTGGGCGCCAACGCCGCGGCCGGCGAGGCGGCCACGCGGCTCCAGGCGCTCGGACGGGCGCTGGCCCGGACGCCCACGCCCACCGACTCGTTGATGCGGCGGGCCGGCGCGCTGGCGGACACGCTGCGCGCCATTCAGGAAACGCTGACGGGCGACAACACGAAGGCCCGCTACAGCGAGCCGACGCCGCCGGCGCTGCTCGACCGGTTGAGCGAGGCGACCGACGGTATCTGGTACTCGACGCTGGAGGACGCCACGAATACGCAGAAGCGGCAGTACGACATCGTCGCGTCGCAGTTCGGGGCCATCCTCGCGCGGTTGCGGCAGTTCATCAACGTGGATCTGCAGCAGTTGGAGACCGCGGCCGAGGCGGCGGGCGCGCCGTGGACGCCGGGCCGGATTCCGGCGTGGGACCCCAACGGGTAGGCGGACGGGAGCGGACCGAACGCACGAAGCGGCGCGCCCCCGGAGGGGCGCGCCGCTTCGAGCATTGGCCGGTCGCCTAATGGAGCCGCGCGCGGTTCTCGGCGTCCACGGCGTCGTAGATCTCGCGGCCCAGCCAGCGGATGAGGTCGCGGTCCAGCGCTTCGGGATCCTGCCCCTTCTCGACGGGGATCGCCTGGTAGCGCTTGCCCTCGCTCATCAGATACCACTGGGCCGGGACGGCGGGTTCGCCCTTGCGCTCGTTGGCCGGGACGGCGTCGTAGGACACGAAATGGAACTGGCGGCCGCGATGCACGATGCGGCGTTGCTCGACTTTGAAGCTGCTCACTGGGCGTGCTCCGCGGCTGGGAACGGCGGCCGCTGGTCGGCGGCGCGGGCGGCGCGCTCCGTCAGCCGTGTGTGGAGGAGCGGGCGCGCCCTCATAATCTAATCGGAATTTCGCTCCGTGGCGGCACGCCTCAATCGGTCCGGCGCGCCAGCAGGCTCACGAAGAACGCCCCCGCCGCGACGACGATGGTCAGCGGGCCCGTCTCCACCCCCAGACGCGGCCCGGCCAGCGACCCGGCGAGCACGGCGAACACCGCCAGCCCCACCGACAGCCCCTGCATGCCGGTCAGACTGCGGGCGAGCTGTTTGGCCGTGGCCGCCGGGATGATTATGAGCGAACCCATCAGGAGCACGCCCAGGTAGCGGAGCCCGAGCGCCACGGTCAGGGCGAAGGCCATCAGGAACAGCAGTTCCACCCGCGCCACCTTCACCCCCGCCGTCCGCGCCAGGTCGGGGGAGACGAGCGCGATCACCAGTTCACTCCGCGCCCGGAGCATGAAGGCGACCACGGCCAGTGCCGCGACGCCGCCGAGGGCCAACTCCGTGCGGCCCATCGTCCGCGGCGCCCCGAACAGCGCGTCGATCAGCTGCTCCCCGGACGCCATCATGCTCCCGATGGCCAGCGCGAGCGAGAACACCACGCCGATGATCGCCTCGGTCGGAATGCGCGTCTGGTGCTCCACCCCCCACACGAGGAGCGCCCCCACGAGGAGCGCGCCGAGCGCGCCCAGTACCGGATCGAACCGCAGGATGAGCGCCAGGCCGACGCCGGGCAACGCGATGTGCGAGATCGCGTCGGCGGCCAGCGTCATGCGGCGCATCACGGCCACCGATCCGACCAGCCCGGCGGCCACGGCCATGCTCAGGGGGAGCAGGAGTTCGCTAGGCGCCGGCATGGCCGTCGTGGTGGGCGTGGTCGTGGAAGCCCATCTGCGCGCCGTACATCGCCTGCAGCCGCTCGGTGGTCAGCACGTCGAGGGGCGGACCCACGCACGCCTCGCGGTGCGACAGGCAGAGCACCTCGTCGGCGTACCGGTACACGAGATTCAACTCGTGCGAGATGAGGAGCAGCGTGAATCCGTGGTCGCGCTGCAGCTGCCGGAACAGCGCGTAGATGCTCTCCTCGCCCGGCGGGTCCACGCCGGCCGTCGGCTCGTCGAACAGCAGCACGGTGGGCCGCCCCATGAGGGCGAACGCCACCAGCAGGCGCTGGAACTGCCCGCCCGACAGCGTCCCGATCGGCTGCGCGGCGGCGGCGTCGTCGAGACTGACGGCCGACAGGACGCGCGCGATCTCGTCGTTCGGCCCGCGGGTGACGCGGGCTTTGGCGCGCAGAAAGTCCAGGCCGGTGAGCGGAAGGTCGCGTTCGATGTCGAGTTTCTGCGGCACGTAGCCGATGCGCGTGCCCGGCGCCCAGCGCACCGTCCCCTCGTGCGGCACGGTCCCGATGAGCGCGCGGAAGAGCACCGTCTTGCCCGCGCCGTTGGGGCCGATGATGGCGAGCGTGCTGCCGGCCGCCACCTTGAAGCTCAGCGTCCGGAGGACGCGGTCCTTGCCGAAGGCGACGGAGAGATCCTGAACCTCGAGGGCGTTGGGCATGCGCGGTGAAGGTTACCCTGCCCGTCAATGGGGCGGAAGCAGACGCCGCGCGCGCGATTGCCCGCCGCCGGAAGGGGTGTCCGCGTCGGGCCGGCGGCCGGATGCGGCGCGATTTGGCGCCTCCCGGCAGCCGGGTGATGATGGGGTGGCCGCCGCCGTGCCGCATGCTGCTCCATGCCGAGTTGCATTCCGAATGCCGAGGAGCACAGACTATGGGTATGGCCGCGCCCTACACCCGCTGGACCGTCGATCGCCTGCGCGCGCTGCCCGACGACGGCCGCCGGTACGAGATCATCGACGGCGAGCTGTTCGTGACGCCGTCGCCGAACGTTCGCCATCAGGGCGCGGTGTTGGCGCTGGCGGTACGGCTGCGTGCCTATCTCGCGGTCCACCGCGTGGGCTACGTGATCATCGCGCCGGCCGACGTGGAATTCAGCGACGAAACGGTCGTGGAGCCCGATGTGTTCGTCGTGGCGCTCGTCGATGGACGCCCTCCGGTGGACCTGAAGCACGCGGGGCGCCCCCTCCTCGTCGCGGAGGTCCTGTCGCCGAGCACCGAGCACACCGACCGCGGGCGCAAGCGCGAGTTGTTCCAGACGCGCGGCGTGCCGGAATATTGGATCGTCAACCTCGACGCCCGCGTGTTCGAGCGCTGGCGCCCGGGTGCGACGCAGGCGGACCTGATCACGGATCGGCTGGAGTGGCGGCCGGCCGCGGGCGTCGCGCCGTTCGTGATGGCGCTCGACGAATTCTGGCGCGAGGTGTTCGAGGGGCCGGCGGCGCCGGCGGCCAGCACGGTCTGGCCGCTCTGACCGCGACGCGGCTCTGGTTCAGGACACCGCCTGATGCTTGGGGTCCGCGAGCAACTCCCGATCGATGTCGGCCACGGTCCGCCGCCCGCACAGCGCCATGGCCAGCACGATTTCGTTGTGGTAGTTCTCCAGCACCCGCGCCACGCCGGCCTCGCCGTCGACGGCCAGCCCCCACAGATACGGCCGTCCGATGAGCACCGCGCGCGCCCCCATCGCGAGCGCGGCCACCACCTGCGAGCCGCGCCGGATGCCGCCGTCCACCAGCACCTCGAGGCGGTCGCCGGCCGCCGCCGCCACTTCGCCGAGCGCGTAGGCCGACGACACCGAGCCGTCGAGCTGGCGGCCTCCATGATTCGACACGATCACCCCCGCGGCGCCGTGGTCGGCCGCGAGCCGCGCGTCGTCGCCAGCCAGGATCCCCTTCAATACCAGGGGCAGCGTGGTGATGGAGCGCAGCCAGTCGATCGCCGTCCAGTCCAGCCCCGGATCCCACAGGGCGTTCACGTACTTGCGGAGCGCCGAATCGCGTTCGGCGGCCGCCATGTCGGCCACGGCGTACGGCTCCAGGTTCTTGATCGTCACGCCGGGGGGCAGGTGGAACCCCGTGCGGATCTCGCGCTCGCGCCGCCCCAGATACGGCACGTCCACCGTGACGCACAGCGCGTCGTACCCGGCCGCCTGGGCCCGCTCGACGAGCGCGCGCGTGACCTCGCGATCGCGGTAGCAATAGAGCTGGAACCACCGCGCGCCGTCGGGCGCCGCCGCGGCCACGTCTTCGAGCGACGTGTTCGACACCGTGCTCACCACCTGGACCACGCCGGCGCCGGCCGCGGCGCGGGCCACGGCCCGTTCGCCCTCGGGGTGCGCCAGGCCGTTGAACCCGCACGGGGCGGTGAGCAGCGGCATCGCGAGGCGGCGGCCGAGCACCGTGGTCGACGGATCCACGTCGCGCACCCCCACGAGCACGCGCGGCCGCAGACGAATGGCCTCCCACGCACGCCGGTTGTCGTCGATGGTTAGTTCGTCGTTCGCGCCCCCGGCGTAGTAATCGTACACCATCTGGGGGAGCCGTTCGCGGGCCAACGCTTCGAGTTCCTGCAGGTTCACCGGCGCCGACATGGCGATCCTCGGGTTGTCGTTCGATAGAGAGTATCGCCGCGTGGGCCCCGCAGAGGAAGGATGCGGACGACGGCCGATGCGCCGGGTGACGTCCGATGGATGCTCGATCGCGCGGATGCCCGCGGCCGGCCAACATCACTGGCGCCCGCCGCGTATGTCGAGCAAGCTTTCGCACCCCCATTTCTGTCCGGTCCCCGCCCTCCCGAGGCCTCCATGCCGCCGCGCGTGAAACCGCTCGACGCCCCTGCTTCCGTTCCCACCGCCGCTCCCTCGCCCCGCTACCTGCCGCTGCTGCTCGTACTGTTCGTGGGCAGCGGGTGCGCGGCGCTGATCTACGAGATCGTCTGGTTCCAGGAGTTGTCGCTCAACATCGGCTCGTCGGCGGTCTCGCTCGGCGTGCTCCTCGGCACGTTCATGGGCGGCATGTGCCTGGGCAGTCTGGGGCTGTCGCGGGTGATCTCGGCCCGGCACCATCCGCTGCGGGTGTACGCGGCGCTGGAGGCGGCGATCGGCGTGCTCGGTTTGCTGGTGCTGTTCGGGCTGCCGTACGCGGGCGGCATCTACACGTCGATCGCGGCGCACGGCATGCAGGGGCTCTTCCTGCGCGGCGTGGTGAGCGCCATCTGCCTGCTGCCGCCCACCGTGCTGATGGGCGCCACGCTGCCCGCCATCGCGCGGTGGGTGGAGACGACGCCGGTGGGGGTGTCGTGGCTCGGCTTCTTCTACGGCGGCAACACGGCGGGCGCGGTGTTCGGCAGCCTGCTCGCCGGCTTCTATCTGCTGCGGGTGCACGACATGGCCACGGCCACGTACGTGGCGGTGGCGATCAACGCGTGCGTGGCCGCGTCGGGGTTCGCGCTGGCGCTGGTCACGCCCCACGTGCCGCCCGTCGAGCCGGCGGGCGGGGTGGCCGAGGCGGCCGAGGCGGCCGCTCCGGCGGCGCCGGGGGCGTGGCTGGTGTACGTGACGATCGGGCTGTCGGGGGCCACGGCGCTGGCCGCCGAGGTGGTGTGGACGCGCATCCTGACGCTCCTGCTGGGCGCCACGACCTATACGTTTTCGTTAATAGTCGCCGGGTTCCTGCTCGGCATCGGCATCGGGAGCAGCGTCGGCGCGATGATGGCGCGTTCCACGGCCGACGCCCGCGCCGCGCTGGGGTGGTGCCAGGCGCTGCTCGTGGCGGCGATCGCCTGGGCCGCCTACGCGCTCACCCAGATGCTGCCCTACTGGCCGGTGAATCCCGGCCTGGCCAGCAGCCCGCGGTACACGTTCGAGATCGACCTGGTGCGCTGCCTGTGGGTGGTGCTCCCGGCAGCGCTCCTGTGGGGGGCGAGCTTCCCGCTGGCGCTGGCCGGCGTGGGCTCGGGCGAGCGCGACGGCGGCCGCCTCGTGGGGCGCGTGTACGCGGCCAACACGGTGGGCGCGATCGTGGGCGCGCTGGCCACGAGCCTGCTGCTGATCGCCTGGATCGGCACGGAGAATTCGCAGCGGGTGATGATCGCGGTGGCGGCGCTGAGCGCGCTGCTGATGCTCGTGCCGGTGCTGCCGGCCGCCGCGGCGCGGTTGCAGGTGCGCCGGTCGGGGGTGGTGGCCGGCGCCGGCGTGCTGGCGGCGGCGGTCTGGCTGGCGGCGGCGGTGGCGCCGGAGCCGGGGCTGCTCGTGGCCTACGGCCGGTGGATGGTCACCTGGCTGCCGTTCAACGGCGAGATCCTGTACGTGGGCGAGGGCATGAACTCGTCGGTGGCCGTGTCGCGCATGCCCAACGGCGTGCTCAACTACCACAACGCGGGCAAGGTGCAGGCGTCGAGCGAGCCGCAGGACATGCGGCTGCAGCGGATGCTCGGCCACCTGACCACCCTGCTGCCGGCCAATCCGGCGTCGGTGCTCGTCATCGGCTGCGGCGCGGGGGTCACGGCGGGCGCCGTGTCGGTCGATCCGCGCGTGCAGCACGAGACGATCGCCGAGATCGAGCCGCTCGTGCCCCGCGTGGTGTCGAAGTACTTCGCGCCGTACAACTTCGACGTCGTGGCCAATCCCAAGGTGCAGGTCGTGATCGACGACGCGCGCCACTTCATCCTCACCACCGACCAGAAGTTCGACGCCGTGACGTCGGACCCGCTCGATCCGTGGGTGAAGGGCGCCGCCACGCTGTACACCGAGGAGTTCTTCAACGTCGTCAAGCAGCACCTCAATCCGGGCGGTGTGGTGACGCTGTTCGTGCAGCTCTACGAGAGCAACACCGAGGCGGTGAAGAGCGAGGTGGCGACGTTCATGCGAGCGTTCCCCAACGGGATGGTGTTCGGCAACACCTACAACGGCGGCGGCTACGACATGGTGCTGGTCGGCTAGGTGGAGCCGATGACGATCGACGTGGACGCGATCGAGCAGCGGCTCCAGTCGCCCGCCTACGCGCCGGTGGCGCGGTCCCTCGGCGAGATCGGGTTCACGTCCGCGACCGACCTGTTCTCGACGTTCGCCGCCACCGGGCCGATGCTCGCCCCCTGGCTGGCCGACGCGCAGATCAATCACGACCGCAACCTGCGCCTGCAGTATCTCGCCGGGCTCGGCCTCAATCACTACGATCAGCAGGCGATCTACGCGCAGATGCTGCAGTACCGGCGGTATCCGGAGCATCTGTTCGTCGGATCCCCGCGCACGCTGCAGACGCTGCAGGGCTTCATCGCCGGAGGCGCTCAGCCGTGAGGTCGCGCCGGTTCCTGCCGCTGCTGCTCGTCCTGTTCGTGGGCAGCGGCTGCGCGGCGCTGATCTACGAGATCGTCTGGTTCCAACTGCTGCAGCTCGTGATCGGGTCCACGGCCGTGTCGATGGGCGTGCTGCTCGGCACCTTCATGGGCGGCATGGGCATCGGCAGCCTGGCGCTGCCGCGCTACGTGCCGGCCCGCCGGCACCCGCTGCTCGTGTACGGGGCGCTCGAACTGGGCATCGGCGCCGTCGGCATGCTGGTGCTGTTCGCACTGCCGTACGCGGGCGGCGCGTACACGGCGGTGGCCGGGCAGGGCGCGTGGGGGGTGGTCACGCGGGCAGTGCTGTGCGCCGTGTGCCTGCTGCCGCCCACCGTGCTCATGGGGGCGTCGCTCCCGGCGATCGCGCGCTGGATCGAGACCACGCCGGCGGGCGTGTCGTGGCTGGGCTTCTTCTACGGCGGCAACACGGCCGGCGCGGTGGTCGGATCGCTGGCCGCCGGTTTCTACCTGCTCCGCGTGCACGACATGCCGACGGCGACGTACGTGGCCGCGGGGCTCAACCTGGCGGTCGCGGCGCTGGCCATCGGGCTGTCGCGGCTGACGGCACACGCGCCCGGACCCGCCGCCGGGGCGGCGCCGGCGCCGGTGGCGACGTTCGCGCGGCGCGCCTGGCCGGTGTACGTGGCGATCGCGCTCAGCGGACTGGCCGCGCTGGGCGCCGAGGTCGTGTGGACGCGGCTGCTGTCGCTGCTCCTCGGCGGCACGACCTATACGTTTTCGATAATACTCGCCGTGTTCCTGATCGGCATCGGGCTCGGCAGCAGCGCCGGGGCGGCCATGGTGCGCGGCCGGCTCTCGGCGCGCCTGGCGCTGGGCGCGTGCCAACTGCTGCTCGTGGCCTGCGTGGCCTGGGCGGCCTACCTGATCGCCCGCGCGCTTCCCTACTGGCCGATCGATCCGGGGCTGTCGCCGAGCCCGCGGTTCACCCTCGAGATCGACTTCGCGCGGGTGCTGTTCACCGTGCTGCCCGCGGCGCTGCTGTGGGGAGCGAGCTTCCCCCTGGCGTTGGCCGCGGTGGCCGAACCGGGGCAGGATCCCGGACGGCTGGTGGGCGGCGTGTACGCCGCCAACACCGTGGGCGCGATTCTCGGGGCGCTGCTATTCAGCATCTTCCTCATTCCGATGCTCGGCACGCGGGACGCGGAGCGCGCCCTGATGCTGGTGGCGGCGGTCGCGGCCGCGCTGCTGCTGGCGCCGTGGGCCGTGCCGCGCTCGGCCCGGCGGGCGCGCGCCGGCGCGCTCGGCGCGGCGGCGCTCGCCGCCGGCCTGCTCGTGTGGGCCACGCCCGACATTCCGTTCGAACTGATCGCCTACGGGCGCCAGATGCCGTGGCGGCTGAACGAGGTCACGGAATTGTACCGGGGCGAAGGGCGCAACGCGTCGATCGGCGTGTCGCAGGAGCCCAACGGCGTGCGCAACTTCCACGTGAGCGGCAAGGTGGAGGCGTCGAGCGAGCCGCAGGACATGCGGCTGCAGCGCATGCTGGGCTCCCTGCCGGCGCTGTTCCAGCCCGACGCGCGGTCGGTGCTCGTCGTCGGATTCGGGGCCGGCGTGACTGCGGGCTCGGTGCTGCCCTTCCCGACGGTGACCAGCGAGCGGATCTGCGAGATCGAGCCGCTCATTCCGCCCAACATCGGGCCGTACTTCGCCGAGCAGAACTTCAACGTGCTGCACGACCCGCGCGTGGCCATCACCTACGACGACGCGCGGCACTTCATCCTGACCACGGACGCCACATACGACATCATCACCTCCGACCCCATCCACCCGTGGGTGAAGGGCGCCGCCACGCTGTACACCGAGCAGTACTTCGAACTGGTCAAGCGGCACCTCAACCCCGGGCGGCCTCGTCACGCAATGGGTGCCCCTGTACGAGAGCAACGAAGCGGCCGTGAAGAGCGAGATCGCGACCTTCTTCCGCGTGTTCCCCAACGGCACCATCTGGGGCAACACCGACCGGGGCCAGGGCTACGATCTCGTCCTGCTGGGCCAGGTGGAGCCGCTGCGCCTGAACGCCGACTCCCTGCAGGCGCGCCTCCACCGGCCCGACATGCAGTTCGTGGCGGCGTCGCTGGCCGACGTGGGGTTCTACACAGCGGACGACCTGCTGGAGACGTACGCCGGCCGCGCCTCGGACCTCGGCCCGTGGATCGCCGACGCGCAGATCAATCTCGATCGGAACCTGCGGCTGCAGTACCTGGCCGGCATGACCCCGGACTGGTACAAGGGCGATCCGATCTACAAGGAGCATCCTCCGGTACCGCCGCTTCCCGGACTGACCTGATCACCGGCTCGCCGGCCACGCTCGCGCCGCTCCGCGCCGCGTTCATGACCTACCCGGGCCAGTAGCGCCGCCGCGCCGCCGCGACCGTCAGTCGCCCGGCCGCGCCGGCGGCGCCGGCGCGGTCGGCGGGGTCGGCGAGCCGCGGAGGATGTCCAGCCGGAACTCCGTCCACCCGTCCACCTGATAGTACTGCACGCGGACGGCGTGCCGCCCGCCGGAGAGGGGCGCCGCGTCGAGCGCCGACTCGTGCGGCAGCCAGTGGTCGATGACCAGCGAGTCGTCCACCCACACGCGCACGGCGTCGTCGCTGATCGTGCGCAGCGTGTAGCGCCCGGGCGGCAGCGCGATGGACGCCGCCGCCGCCATTGCCCACCGCTCCGCGGGCAGTCCCGCGATCGCCGGCCCGTACCATTCGTAGTCGAACCGTGCCTCGCGCCGCGCGAGCGCCGGCGTGGACCCGAGGAGCGCGGCGAACGCCGCGGGCCGGCCGCGCGGGTCGGTGCTGTCGCTCCAGACGAAGAACCGCGCCGTCCAGTCCGCCGCCGGCTCGAACCGGCCATAGCTGAATTCATATGGCTCGGCGGCCGCCCGCCGCAGGCCGCGCGGCGTCACGGTCTCGCCGCCGCGGTACGCCAGTGTCACCTCCCAGTCGCCGCCCGAGTCGGGCGCCGGCGTGACGGCCAGCGTGTCGCCCGTGCGGCCGCTCGTCCGCGACAGGTGGGCCACGCCGCGCGCCGACACGAGCGTCCACGCGCCGGCGGGCCCGAGCACGGCCAGCCGCAGCGGGAGCGCGTGCGAGCTGTCCACCGGCCACAGCTTGGGCGACCGCCAGTCGTACGGCCCCCACTGGTCGACGACGATCGCCGACCGGTCGCGGCGCGTGAGCGCCGAGGCGGGCACCGAGCGCTGGGCGGCCGGCGCCGGGGGCGCCAATCGCGCGTACGCGCCGGTGACCAGCTCCTGCGGGTCGCACGGCGCCCGCGCGGCGGCCGCCGCGGCCGCGCCCCCGCCCGGCGTCTCGGTGTTGCCGGCGAACCGGTAGCCGGCGGTGTCGGCCAGCACGGCCGTGGAGTCGACGCCCACGAAGGCGTTGCCGGTGGCCAAGACGTTCGCGGTGTTCGCCACGCGCAGCGCCACGCGCTGGGCGGCGAACGTGTTGCCGCTCACCCGGTAGTCCCGGCTGTGTGTGTCGCGATGTTTGGGGTAGCCCCAGTCGGGCGCTTCGGGGTAGTTGGCCCAGAGCCAGAGGCCGGTCGTGCCGCCGACGACGCGGTTGTCCGCCACGACGTTGTTCTGCCCGTGCTCGATGGCGATGCCGATGCGGTTCCCGGTCAGGCAGTTGGCCACGACCTTGGAATCGTGGCTGTACCCGCCCCACAGGCCGTAGTCGCTCCCCGCCACGCGGTTGGCCACGAACGCGTTGCGGCTGAACGTGGCCTCCATGCCGTTGGTGGGCGCGAAGCTGAAATCGTTGGCGAAGAACAGGTTGTCGTCGGCGCCGCCGGCGCCGCCGTCCATCGTGCTCTGGCCGGCCCACAGGAACAGCCCGTCGCCGCCGTGGGTGACCGAATTGTACGCCACCACGTTGCTGTCGCTCTGCTCGTACAGCAGCAGCCCCGCCGAGTCCTGGCCGCGGCGGTAGAAGCCGTCGCTGTACCCGCGCACGTCGAAGTCGATCCGGTTGTGCAGCAGCGTGTTGGACGACGACCGGTAGAGCCCGAGCCCGAGCCCCGAATTGTAGGAGAGCGTGTTGTCGTGGATGCGCAGGTGGTCGCTCCGCACCAACAGCACGCCGTTCATCCCCTGCTCCACCGTGTTGCCGCTCAGCTCGCCGCCGCTCACGTCGGCCAGGTAGGCGCCCGCGCCGTAGCGCAGCCACTCATCGTGCTCGTTGTCATGGAAGTCGAGCCAGTCGAGCAGGCTCTCGTGCTCCACCAGGCTGTACAGGCGTGGCTTCCAGTTGTAGCTCAGGTCGTTCCCGGTGAGCGTCAACCCGCGCGTGCCGCGCGCCATGAGCGCCACTTTATAGCCGCGGATGCGGGCGTTCAGGATGCGCACGTTGCGCCCGCCGTCGATGCGCACCGCCAGGCCGGTGGCGCCGTCGGGGTCGGCATTGGGGTCCATGCCCTCCAGCCGGGCGCCGGCGAAATCCACCGTGACGTCGTCGCCGCGAATCGTGATGGCCGCCGAATCGAGCGAGGCCGGCGCCGCCAGGCGATAGGTGCGCGGCACGACGCGCACCGACCGCGTGATGACGAGCCCCGCGTGCAGGTCCACCGGGGGCAGGCGCGCTCGCCCCTGCGCCGCGGCCGCCGCCGGAAGCGCCGCGAGCAGCACGGCCCCCCATGCCGCGCGCGTCATGACACCGGCGGCTTCCGGTCGTCCATGGGCACGAAGTTCGACAGGAACACGCGCTCTTCCGGCGTCAGGCTGTTGACGCCCAGGTCGTTGATCTTGTCGAGAATGCGGTTCACCTCGTCGCGATTCACCTCGTGGATGGAGGCCGGATCCACCTTCTTCCATTCCAGCACCTTGCCCATGGGCACCTTGGGCGCGGCCTTGGCCCGGAACTTTCGCACGCCGTGGTGGCGGTCGAGCCACCACAGGTACAGGAAGCCGCCGCCGATGCCGCCCAGGTGCGCGAAATCGGCCACGCCCCCGGTCGATCCGTTCATGCCGCTCCACATGGAGTAGGCCACGGTGAGCGTGACGAGCCAGATGGCCTGGATGGGCAACACGCCCCAGATGTAGATCAACTCGCGCGGCCAGTACTTGGCGAACGCCATCTCCACGCCGAAGATCGCCGCCGAGGCGCCGATGATCGCCACCTGCGGCGCTAGCACGAACGACAGCAGCGCCCCCGAGATGCCGGCCACGAAGTACAGCGTGATGAACCGGTTGGACCCCAGCCGCTGCTCCACCCGTCGGCCCGAAGAAGAACAGCACGATCATGTTGAACCCGATGTGCATCCACCCGGCGTGCAGGAACATGTACGTGACCAGGGTCCACGGGCGCAGCAGGATCAGCGCGGGCACGAACGCGAACGCGTTCGTGACGCCCGGCATGGTCTGCTGAATGAAGAACACGACGATGTTGGCGGCCAGCAGCCGCTTGACCCATGGGGTCACGGCAATTCCTCCACGTGGGCGGCGACGGGATCGGATTCGAAGATAACGTCCCGACGCCGGCGGCGGGGTTCGGGCCGGCGGCCGCCCCGGGGTTCCACTGCGCAGCCGGCGATGCCATCGTTGGGGCATGCGCGCCATGCTCCTGCGGAACCCGGCGCCCCTCGCCGACCGTCCGCTCCCGCTCGAAGCGGCCGAGGTCCCCGCCCCGGCGCCCGCGGCACACGAACTGCTCGTGCGCGTGTCGGTGTGCGGCGTGTGCCGCACCGACCTCGATCTCGCCGAAGGGCGGCTCGCGGCGCCGGCGTATCCGGTGATCCCGGGGCATCAGGTGGTGGGGCGCGTGGCGCAACTCGGCGCCGGCGCCGGCGCTTTCCGCGAGGGAGACCGCGTGGGCGTGGCGTGGATCCACTCCGCGTGCGGGCGCTGCCGCTGGTGCCTGGCCGGCGCGGAGAATCTGTGCCCGGAGTTTCGCGCCACGGGCTGCGACGCGAACGGCGGATACGCGGAATTTCTCGTGGTGCCCGACGCGTTCGCCCACGCCATTCCCGGCGGCTTGCCCGACGCGTCGGCGGCTCCGCTGCTGTGCGCCGGCGCGATCGGGTGGCGCTCGCTGCGCCTGGCCGGTCTGGCCGACGGTCAGCCGCTCGGCCTCACCGGGTTCGGCGCGTCGGGGCACCTCATGCTGCAGACCGCGCGCCATCGCTATCCGCAGTCGCCCGTGTACGTGTTCGCACGCAGCCCGGGGGAGCGGGCGTTCGCGCGCGAGCTGGGCGCCGATTGGGCGGGCGACACCACCGACGCGCCGCCGCAGCCGATGATGGCGATCGTCGATACGACGCCGGCCTGGAAGCCGGTGGTGGAGGCCCTGGGCCACCTGGCGCCCGGCGGCCGGCTGGTGATCAACGCCATTCGCAAGGACCCGCGCGACCAGCCCGAGCTGCTGCGTCTGGACTACGCCACGCACCTCTGGCGCGAGCACGAGGTGAAGAGCGTGGCCAACGTGACGCGGGCCGACGTGGGCGAATTCCTGGACGCCGCCGCGCACATGGGGCTGCGCGCCACGGTGTCGGAGGCGCCGCTGGCGGAAGCGAACGCGGCGCTGGCCTGGCTGCGGTCCGGCGACGCCATCCGCGGGTCGCGCGTGCTGCGGGTGGCCGACTAGCGGGGGCGGCTACTCGGCGGGCGCCGCCGCCTCGAACCGGTCGTAGCCCTTGAACCGGTAGACGGCCGCCGAGACGACCCAGCTGCCGAGGAAGACGGCGATGATGAGATAGCCGATGCTGCCGAAGTTGCCGTTCAGGCGCGCGACCGTGCTCCAGACCCAGCCGTGGAGTTGCCACCGGTCGCCGACCAGCCCCAGCGCCTCGATGCCGCCCACGAGGAGCGCCACCAGCACCGACACGAAGGTGATCGTCATGTTGTAGTATAGTTTACGTATGGGCCGAGCGAACGCCCACCCGTACGCCCCCACCATCAGCACGCTGTCGGTGGTGTCGACCAGCGACATGCCGGCCGTGAACAGCGCCGGGAAGACGAGGATCGACCAGATCGGCATCCCCTTGCCCGCCTCGGCGGCCGAGATGCCGAGCAGGCCGATCTCGGTGGCGGTGTCGAAGCCGAGGCCGAACAGCAGGCCCAGCGGATACATGTGCCAGCTCGTGCGGATCATGCCGAACAGCGGCCGGAAGATGCGCGACAGGAAGCCGCCCCCCGCCATCAGGGCGTCCAGGTCCTCCTCCACGTACGGCCCGCCGCGGCGCACGCGGTGGAAGGTCCGGTACACCGCGGCCAGGATGAACAGGTTCATCACCGCGATGGCGAGCAGGAACAGCGCCGACACGATCGTGCCGATCATGCCGCCCACGGACCGGAACGACGCCAGCCGGGTGCTCAGCGCCATCGCCGTGGCGGCGATGGCGACGGAGGCCAGCACGACCACGGTGGAGTGGCCCAGCGAGAAGAAGAAGCCCACGCCCACGGGGCGTTTGCCCTCCTGCATCAGCTTGCGCGTGACGTTGTCGATGGCCGCGATGTGGTCGGCGTCGATGGCGTGGCGCAGGCCCAGCCCGTAGGCCAGGAGCGCCGTCCCGAGCAGCAGGGGATAGTGGCGGAACGCCACCAGGGCCCACGCCCACGCGCCGAGGTTGGCCGCGAGGAGCAGGGCGTACAGGCCGGCCACGCGCGTGCGGACGTTCGACGCGCGGAGCGGGCTCGGGGCGGCGGGGGGCGGGGTCATCGATCGCGCATCCGTGCCGCGCCTAGCGCTCGGGCGGCATGTTGGTGAGCAGATACCGCGTGAGCGTCGAGTACAGCTGCAGCGTGGTCCCCGCTCCCTCGCATATGCGGTGCGTCCGGTTGGGGTAGATCATGAGATCGAACTGCGTGTCCAAGGCCACGAGCCGGTCGATGAGCCGGGCCGTTCCCTGGTAGTGCACGTTGTCGTCGCCGGTCCCGTGGACAATCGGGAGTTTCCCCTTCAATCCGTCAGCAAAATTGATGGGGGAGCCGGTCCGGTAGCCCTCCGGGTTCTCCTCGGGGACGCCCATGTACCGCTCCTGGTAGATGGTGTCGTTCAGGCGCTGGTCCGCCACCGGCGCCACGGCCACGCCGAGCGTATACACGTCGGGGTAGCGGGCGGGGCCGAACCGATCGGCGGCATAGGTGCGCGACGCAAAGATCCGGTGAAGAGCCGAATCGACCGGCGCCGGGAGTTGCCCGGCCGCGGCGCCCGGGATCGCGATCAGGAAAGGCCCGCGGCGGCCAGCGGCGAACCCGTGGCGCGAACGGCCCTGGCGGCGCGAACGACCCGAGCGATGCGGCGAGCGAGGCGTGCGATGCGCTTCATGACGATGTCCTCGGCGCGCGGCGCCGGTGGGGGGCCAACGTGGGGGATCGGGTTCGGCGGCGGGAAGCCACGGTTCCCATCCAATCGCCGGTCGGCCGCCGAACTCGGCTGCGTCCGGCCCTGTTGCGCCTGTGGTCCCCACGTCATTATAGCTGCTCTGCCCCGGTGCGCGTGCGTCCAGCGCCCGGCGTTCGAACCCCCACTCCCTCTTCCCCACCGTCCCCATGTCCACTCGCATCGCGTCTCTCCTCGCGGCCGCGTGCGTGGCTGGATGCGCCGGATCGTCGACGCCCGCCGCCGCACCGCCCACCCCGGCTCCGGCGCCAGCCGCCGCTCCGGCTGCCGCTCCCGAAACCGCCATGGAACCCCAGGCGGCCGCTGCCGGCCGTGGTGCGGGACGCGGCGGCGGGCGTGGCGGCGCGGCCGGCGGTGCCGAGGCCACGGGGCCGCAGCCCTACCGCCGCGTGATCCCGGCCACCGCGGAGACCAAGCGCGGGCTGTTCATCACGCACCGCGTGGGCGACAAGCTGTACTTCGAAATTCCGACGCACGAACTTGGCCTCGACATGCTGCTCCTCGGCAAGTACGACCGGGCGGCGGCGCCCGCGCCGCAGGGTCGCGCCGGCGCCGGCGGCGGCGGCGGTGGGTTCGGTGATTTCGGGGGCGACGAGTTCATGGAGCGTACCCTGCGCTGGGACCGCGTGGGTGACCACATCGTGCTCCGTTCGCCGATGTTCAACATCACCGCCGACAGCACGACGTCGGTGTACGAGTCGGTGGAAGCCTCCAACTATCCGCCGATCATCATGATGTTCAACATCGAGAGCTTCGGCCCCGACAGCGCGCCGGTGATCGACGTGACGCGCCTGTTCACGACCACGGTGCCGGAGATCGAGGCGATTCACGGTACGATCGACGCCAACCGGTCGTACGTCGAGAGCGCGCAGTCGTTCCCCGAGAACGTGGAGATCCAGGCCGCGCAGACCGGCACGCCGGCGGCCACGGCGGCCGCCGGTCGTGCCGGCGGCGGGGGCGGCGGGCGCGGCGGTCAGGCCGAAGCGCAGAGCGTGCTCGCGCACTGGAGCATGATCAAGCTGCCCGAGCATCCGATGCCGATCCGCTATTCCGATCAGCGCATCGGGTTCTTCAGCGTGCGGACGGTGGATTTCAGCACCAATCAGCAGGTGGCGGTGCCGAAGGAATTCATCACGCGGTGGCGCCTCGAGTGCTCCGATCGGATGGACGGCAAGCTCTGCTATCCCAAGAAGCCCATCGTGTACTACATCGATCCCGGCACGCCGGCCAAGTGGAAGCCGTATGTGAAGAAGGCGGTGGAAGACTGGCAGCCGGCGTTCGAGGCGGCCGGGTTCAAGGACGCGATCGTCGCGAAGGAAGTCCCGACCGACGATCCCAACTGGTCGATGGAAGACATTCGCCACAACATGGTGCGCTGGTTGGCGTCCACCATCGAAAACTCCGTCGGACCGCACGTCAGTGATCCCCGCACCGGCGAAATCCTCAACGGATCGCCGCGCATCTTCCACAACCTCATCGAACTCTGCAATACTGGTACTTCGTGCAGACGGCGCAGCTCGATCCGCGCGCGCGCCACATGCCGATTCCCGATTCCCTCATGGGCCGGCTGCTCGAGTACAGATCGGCCACGAAGTGGGGCACACGATCGGGCTGCAGCACGACCAGATCGGCAGCTCGGAATATCCGCCGGACAGCGTCCGCAGCCCCACGTGGGTGGTGAAGATGGGAAGCAGCCCGAGCATCATGGACTACTCCCGCTTCAACTACGTGGCGCAGCCCGAAGACCACGTGCCGGTGTGGACGCTGGTGCCGCGCGTGGGCCCGTGGGACATCTGGACGATCGGCTGGGGGTATCGGCCGATCCCCGGCGCCAAGACGCCGGACGAGGAGAAGCCGACGCTCGAGAAGTGGATCGCGGTGCAGGACACGGTGCCCTGGCTGCGCTTCTCCGTGAACAACGAATTCGGGCAGTTCGGCACGCAGAGCGAGGCCGTGGGCGACGCCGATCCGACGTGGGCCACGGGGCTGGGCTTCCGGAACATCGCGCGCGTCATGGGCTACGTGGTGGACGCCGGCACCCGGCCGATGGAAGACAACAGCCTGCTCGCGGCGCTGTACGACCGCACGGTGGGCCAGTGGGCCACCGAGGCGTCGCATCCGACCAACGTGATCGCCGGCGGACCGGCGTGGTACAAGTCGGGCAGCCAGCCGGGCCCGGTGTACACCGCGAATTCGCGCGCCATGCAGGCGGCGGCGGTGAAGTTCCTGAACGACAGCGTCTTCCAGACGCCCAAGTACCTCATCCGCCCCGACATCCAGGCGCGCATCGAACCCACCGGAATGGTGGACCGCATCGGGAGCGCGCAGAACCGCGTGCTCAATTCGCTGCTCAACGATCAGCGCATGGACCGGCTGCTCGAACTGCAGGCGATCGCCAAGAATTCGGCGGACGCCTATCCGCTGCCGACCTTCCTGGACGACGTGCGGCGCGGCATCTGGAGCGAACTGGCCCAGCCGCATCCCGCCATCGACATCTACCGGCGGACGCTGCAGAACAACTACCTCACGCTCATCGACCGTAAGCTGAACCCCACGGAAACGCCCGCCGCGGCCGGTGGGCGCGGCGGCGGCGGTGGCGGCGGCCGCGGTGGCGCGCAGCCGCTGTCGGAAGAGGCCAAGTCTGAGTTGCGCGGCGAACTGATGTCCCTGCAGTCGGACATCCGCTCGGCCATTCCCAAGACCACCGACCGGGAAACGCTCTGGCACCTGCAGGGCGCCAACCACCAGATCGACGAGATGCTGAATCCCAAGAAGTAGACGCACTTCGTAGCTGGAACGGCGAGCGGGGTCGCGCGGTGCGCGGCCCCGCTCGTCGCGTTCCGGCCCGCGGGGGATGCGCGCCGGGAGCGGAGGGCGCCACCCGGGGGCCTCCCGCGCGCCGGGCCGACGCCCCCTGGCGACTTCCCGAACCCGGCCCGCATGTTCAACCGATGACGAGACTCCGCGCCCTGCCCCGCGCCGTGTGCCTGGCCCTCGTGTGCGCCGCCACGGCCTCCGCCCAGCAGTCCGATTCGGCGTTCATCCGCGCCAATTACAGCAAACACGAATACCGCGTCGCCATGCGGGACGGCGTGAAGCTGTTCACCATCGTCTACGTCCCGAGGGACGCCTCGCCCACGCATACCTACCCGATGGTCATGCAGCGGACGTGCTACTCGGTGGCGCCCTACGGCCCGGACGAGTACCCCACGCGCCTCGGGCCGGACCCGTTCATGCTGCGCGACAAGTACATCTTCGTGTACCAGGACGTGCGCGGCCGCTACATGTCGGAGGGCACGTTCGTCAACGTCCGCCCGTTCGTGCCCGATTCCATCAAGGCCCGCGACCGCACGAAGATCGACGAGGCGTCCGACACCTACGACACCATCGACTGGCTGCTCAAGAACGTGCCCGACAACGACGGGCGCGTGGGCCAATGGGGAATCTCGTATCCCGGCTTCTACACCACGATGGGCGCGCTCTCCGGCCACCCGGCGCTCGTCGCCGCGTCGCCCCAGGCGCCGGTGACGAACTTCTACTTCGAGGACTTCCACCACAACGGCGCGCTCACCCAGGCCTACTTCTACACCTATCCGCTGTTCGGCATCCAGCACCCGGCGCCGACGCCCGACGCCTGGTGGGCGCCGAGCATGCTGACGGTGGGGCTTCCCGACGACTACGACTTCCAGCTCGGACTCGGCCCGCTCTCCACGACGACCGACCGCTACTACAAGAACAACTTCTTCTGGCAGGAAATCATCCAGCATCCGGACTACGATCCGTTCTGGCAGGCGCGCGCCGTGGGGCCCGACATCGCCGGCCACCACATGCCGAACATGCTCATCGTGGGCGGCTGGTTCGACGCCGAGGATCTGTACGGACCGCTCGAAGTCTTTCGCGCGGTCAACGCCACCCACCCCACCAACTACACGGGCATCGTCGAGGGCCCGTTCCGGCATGGCGGGTGGTCGCGCACCGGAGTCGTGCACACGGTGCACGGCGACATCTACTTCGGCGACTCGCTCGAGACCAGGTTCCAGCGCGACGTCGAGGCGAAGTTCTTCCACCACTTCCTCAAGGACGACGGCAAGGGACCGGTGGGCCTGCCCAACGCCCTCGTCTTCAATACGGGCGACAAGGACTGGCGCTCGTACGACGCCTGGCCGCCGAAGACGGCCACCCACCGCGAACTCTACTTCGCGGCCGGCGGCCGGCTGTCGTTCGACCCGCCGCTCGGCGGGAGCCCGTACGACGAATACGTGAGCGATCCGGCCCAGCCCGTGCCCAGCCGCTGCCGCGTGCCGACCATCCAGGGACTCACGATGTACCAGTACATGAGCGACGACCAGCGGTGCTTCGACGACCGCCGCGACGTGATCACGTACGAAACCGACACCCTGAGCGCCGACGTGACCCTGGGCGGCGAGATGACCGCGCGATTGTTCGTGAGCACCACCGGCACCGACGCCGACTACGTCGTCAAGCTCATCGACGTGTACCCGATGGGCGAACCGGACAGTCCGTGGCGGCCCGACACCACCGTGCACTACGCCGGCTACCAGCAGCTGGTGCGCGGCGAGATCATGCGCGGCCGCTATCGCGAAGGGTTCGACAAACCGGCGCCGTTCGTGCCGGGCCGCGTCACCGAAGTGCACTTCCGGCTGCAGGACGTGCTGCACACGTTCAGGAAGGGACACCGCATCATGATCCAGGTGCAGAGTTCGTGGTTCCCCGCCTTCGACCGCAACCCGCAGCGCTACGTGCCGAACATCTACGACGCCAACGCGAGCGATTTCATCAAGGCCACGGAGCGGATCTACCACGATCCCGGACATGCCAGCGGGCTGCAGGTGGAAGTGTTGCCGGGCGGGCGGTGACCGGGCGGGAGAACGAACGCGCGTCTTGACACCGAGCCCGTTCCCCCATATTCTCCCGATCCCGCGACACGAACACACGAACTCGACCGACGATGACCTCCGCTTCCAGCAATTCCAATAACAATTGCCCCAATTGGGCCTCGCACCCGAGGTCTGGCTAGCGCGCATCCGGAGTTCCGAGTTGCTACGCGCCCGCCAGAACGTCCGGCGGGCGTTTTGTTATTCAGGACCTGTGTCGATGGGGTGTAGGTCAACTGGCAGACCGCCTGACTGTTAATCAGGAAGTTGGAGGTTCGAGTCCTCCCGCCCCAGTTTCAGCCGCCGCCGCGCAGGTCTCGCGCCAGGCCGTCGATCATGGCGCCGCGCCCGGATACCCGGTCCGCAGGCCGGTGGCGCGGAACGCGGCCACCTCGAACTCCACGTGGCCGCTCCGCCGGATGGGCACCGTGCCCACGGGCACCACCGACGCGAAGTACGGCGCGTACTCCTTCGCGATGTCGCGCGTGAGCCCTTTCGGCGGCACCTGCACCAGGATGAGCGCGTTCCGGCCGATGAAGCGCGCCGGCGGATCGGCGTAGGCGAAGTGGCGCGGGTCGTCGCTCAGGCAGAGGATCGGATAGTCGGGCCCCATCGCGTAGCCGATCTTCGCGCCTTCGATCCAGCGCGTGGCTGCCACCACCTGCGTCGAATCCGCGAGCAGGCCGCGCGCGGCGAGTTCCGCTTGGAGGCCGCTCCAGTCGTACGCCTCGAGCGACGGATCGCCGCGAGAGAACCACGCCGGCAACGCGCGCGCCACCCAGCCCGTGGCCACGGCGCTGGCGGCGACCGTTGTGAGCGCCAGGACGGCGACCGCGGCCGCCGAGAGCCAGCGGTGCAGTTGGCGGCGCTCGCGCGGTCCGCGGGCCTCGCGGCGCGCGGCCGCGTCGCCGACGAGCGGAAGGATCAGCAGGTAGCCCGGCGCCGGCCAGTGCGGCAGTCCCGGGTTGCCGCCCAGTGAGACGAGCGTGAACGCCACCACGGGACCCGCGCCCAGGCAGAGCAGCAGCCAGCGCGCGCCGTCGCGCGGGCCGCCGCGCAGCGCGCGGACCATCTGATACACGAGCGGCACCCAGATCCAGGGCAACAGGTAGCCCGCCTGGCCGGCCAGGTTCTGCAGCAACGCCGTGAGATGGTGGCCATGCGCGGGGATGGCGCGCCCGCCTTGGAAGCGGAACGATGCCCAGCCGTGTTGCGCGTTCCAGATCAGGTCGGGCGCGAAGAGCGCGAGCGCGACGAGCGCCGCCACGTACGGTTCGGGGCGCGCCAGCCAGCTTCGCGCCTCGCGCCGCGTGACCACGAACGCGGCGGCGCCGGCGAGCAGGAACACGCCATGGTATTTGGAGAGCAGCGCGACGCCGGTGGCCAGTCCCGCGAGCAGCCACCAGCGCCAGGCCCGCGCCGCGTGCGCATCGAGCAGCACGTGCGTGAGCGCCAGCGCGGCCGCCACCATGGCGCAGTCCAGCGGCCCGTCGGGCAGAATCCAGCCGCCGGTGCTGAGGCTGAACACCGGCGCGAGGTTGAGGAGCAGCGCGGCGTACATCCCGGCGCGCTCGCCGAACAGGCGAGCGCCCAGCTTGAACGTCAGCCAGGTGGTGCCGGCGAAGGTCAGGATGAAGGGCAGCCGGAGGAGGACGCGGTTCTCGCTGTGGGCGAGGTCCGCCATCAGGCGCACCATCCAGAATGAGAGCGGCGGGTGGTCCAGGTACCCCCAACTCAGCGCGCGCGAAACCACCACTTCGTACGATTCGTCCACGCCCAGGCCGAGCACGGCGGCGAGGATCAGCCGGGCGGCGATGCCGGCAGCGATGAGGAGGAGGACCGCCCGCGTTTCGCGCGAGAGCCGCGGTTGGTGCTCTGATGCTTGCGAGCTGACCGACGCACCTGCCAGAGGGGGCCTCAAGGATGATTGTGAGACACCACCAGCCTAGCGGGGCGGCGGCGAACGGGCAACGTTCGGAACCGTGATCAGGAGACACCGGATCCAACCGGGAGCCCCCATGCCTCACCTTCCGGTCGCGGCCCGAGTTCTGGGCGTTGTAGTGCTTGGCTGCCAACCGGTGGAGTACGGTGGTCCGTTCTGCGATTCCCTGAACGCGATCGCCGACCGCGAGGATCCCATCGTCAAGGTGGATACAAGCGGGGCCGGAGCGTGCTCCGCGCCCTGACCGCCCACGGCAGCCGGGTCGGAGGCGACATGAGGTGTACCGCCTTGAAGCTTGCGACGGCACGGCGCTCGCGAACCTCAAACAGTCCGTGAAAATGCCGGTCATATGTCGACGTGCATGACCCCGGCCTGTCGTGCCCGACGCCAATCGCTGGATGTCCGCCGCGGATCCGTAACTAGCGTACCAAGCTCTCCGGACCCCGCCCGACGGGCTGACCGCCTCGCACTCACCGCCCCGCGCCGCGAACACCACCGTCCGGATCACGCATCCCGCCGCTCCCGCGCCGCACTCCCCGCCCCTCTCCCCCAACCTCTCCCCTCGGCTGCCCGGGACCCGCGCGCTGTTCGCCGCCTCCGCACCTCAATTACCCGGCTCCCTGCCCCGAACCCCCGCCCGCGCACCTCGGTCCCTGGGCTTCGCTCGGCTGTCCCCCGACACCGCGGGCCGCTGGCCCGAATCCCGCCGCCCGACACTCGGCTTCTCGCGGCGCAGAGCCGATCGCGCGCTCCCGTCCCCGGCCATCTCGCCCCAGACAGCCGACCGCGCACCCCACTCCCCCGCCTCCTCGCGCCGGCAGTCCGCCTCTCCACCCCGGACCACCGGCTTCTCCACGCGTTCCCCGCAGCGCGCACCTCGGCTGGGCCGCACACGCGGCCTCGCCGCGCGAATCTCCGCGCGCCGAGCGGGCTATTTGGCCCGCACCGCCGCCCGCTCGAACCCCTTCCCGAAGTTCCCCAGGAAATACGCCCACCCCTCGTCGTGCGACTTGGCCTTCGGGTCGTCCGGAAGCCCCGAGTGTACGAGCGTCATCACCGTCTCCTCCCCCTTCTTCACGAACGTCACGGTCACCGTGGACTCCACGCCCAGCGTGTTCGGCGACATCCAGGTGTGCTGAATGCGCGCCCCGCGCTCGAGCTCGGTGAACCGCCCGAAATGCGGGGTATTCCTGATCCGCCAGTAGAACATCCCGTCCACAACCGGGTTCAACATCAGCTTCTCGGACTCGTGCCAGGGCGCCCCCGGCGTCTCGGGGTTGAGCCACGCCTCGTACACCTCGCCCGGCGGCGCCGCGATGGTCCGTTGCACCGTGAACTCCAGGGTCTTCCTCGCCTCGCTCATGGTCGCCTCTCCTGTTTCGCCTTCTTGTGTTTGAATCGCCCCGGGATTCCCGGAGGCTCCATTCCTTGAGAGATTGGAGCCATGAGCAGACCAAGTCGGTATTCCCCGGAGGTCCGGGAGCGGGCGGTGCGGTTGGTGTTCGAGCATGCGCCGGAGTATGACTCGCAGTGGGCCGCGATCGCGTCGATCGCCACAAAGATCGGGTGCTCGGCGGAGACACTGCGGCATTGGGTGCGGCAGGTCGAGCGCGATGAGGGCCGGCGGCCGGGCCTGACCACGGAAGAGCGCGGGCGGTTGCAGGCGCTGGAGCGCGAGAATCGCGAGCTGAAGCGGACGAATGAGATTCTGCGCAAGGCGTCGGCGTATTTTGCGCAGGCGGAGCTCGACCGCCACGGGAGGTGATGGTGGCGTTTATCGACGCCCACCGCGACGCGTACGGAGTCGAGCCGATCTGCCGGGAAGTGCCGATCGCTCCGTCGACCTACTATGAGCAGAAAGCGCGGGAGCGCGATCCCGCGCGACAGCCGGCCCGCGCCCAGCGCGATGCCGAGCTCCAGCCCGAGATCCAGCGGGTGTGGGACGCGAATTTCCAGGTGTACGGGGCGAAGAAGGTGTGGCGGCAGTTGAATCGCGAAGGGATCGCGGTCGCGCGGTGCACCGTGGCGCGGCTGATGGGCGTGTTGGGGCTCGAGGGCGCGGTGCGCGGCCGGGCGTGGACGACCACCACCAAGAGCGACGACCGGGCCGACCGCCCCGCGGACCTCGTGGACCGCGAGTTCGCCGCCCAGCGGCCGAACGAACTGTGGGTCTCGGACTTCACGTACGTCGCGACCTGGCGGGGCTTCGTCTACGTGGCCTTCGTGATCGATGTGTTCGCCCGCCGGATTGTAGGCTGGCGCGTGTCGACGTCGCTCCGCAGTGAATTCGTGCTGGACGCGCTCGAACAGGCGCTGTATGATCGCCAGCTGGAGACCAGCGAGCGGCTGGTGCACCATAGCGATAGGGGGTCGCAATACCTGTCGATTTGCTACACGGAGCGCCTGGCGGAGGCCGGCATCGAGCTCTCGGTCGGGAGCCGCGGCGACGCCTACGACAACGCGCTCGCGGAGTCGGTCATCGGACTCTTCAAAACGGAGATCATTCGCCGCCGCGGGCCGTGGCGGCATCTGGAGGATGTGGAATTCGCGACGCTCGCCTGGGTCGCGTGGTACAACACGACCCGCTTGCTCGAACCGATCGGCCACGTGCCCCCAGCTGAGTTCGAGGCGGCGTACTACCGGAGTCAGGAAACCCCAGCCGAACTGGCGGGAATCAACTAACCGAGTCTCCGGAAAACCCGGGGCGATTCAGTTTGAAGTGTTCCTCGAACCGGTCCATCCGCTCGTTCCAGAACCGCTCGTACTCGTGCACCCACCCCGCCACGGCCTTCAACGGCTCCGGCCGCAGCGAGATCAGCACCTCTCGCCCCTGCTTCTCCCGCTCGATCAGCCCCGCCCGCTCCAGCAGCTTCAAATGCTTGGTCACCGAGTTGAGCGCGGTGTCGAACTGCTCGGCCACATCCAAGAACCGCGCCGGCCCTCGCGAGAGCTGCCGGATGATCTTCCGCCGCGACGGGTGCGCAATGGCGGTCAGCACGTTGGTCAGTTGATCCATGACGGATATTATACCCAAGGGTGTAACGTTTGGCAAGGAGGGGCCCACCACGACCCGTCGACGGGCCCCGCGCTACCCCTGCGGCGTGTGTTCGGAACCCCCCGGACCGGGGGGCGCATGCTCCCCGCCCTTGGACCGCTGCGCCGCGATGGACGCCACCAGGTCCCACGCGTTGTGGATCCCCACGAACAGCAGCAGCACGACCACGGCACCCACCACGAACAGCCCACGCTCCGGATGCACGGGCATCGCCGCCGTGGCGCCCACAATCGCCAGATACGCCGCCAACGGAAGCACCACGTGCCAGGTCCAGTCTTCCATCACCGGCCTGTAGAAGGTCTGGTTCCGCAGCCGGCGGTACACGATGACGGAATAGATCGCACCGGCGACCCCGCACCCGGCCAGCGCGATCCGCACGCCCACGAGCCCCCGCCAGGGCGCGGCCAGCGCGGCGGCCACGAACAGCGCGGTGCAGAAATGCACGACCGACGGCGTGGCGAAGGTGTCGAGTTCACGCCGTCCCGCCCTCCCGGCCGGCATGTCCGAGATCAGGGTCATGACCACGAACTGCAGCCCGGTGAGCGCACCGGCCGCCGAGCCGACGAGGACGTAGAAGGTGTTCCACCCGCCCAGCAGGGCCTGCGCACTGTCCGACATGGACCGCCCACGCGTTGGATTCGCGCCTAATCTATCGCGGCCCGTTCGGGGTCGAAACGTGCGTCCCCACCGCCTCGCACCCTCAGGGCGCCGCCCCCCGCCGCGCCCGGCATCCTCGCCTCCAAGGCGGCCCCGCCACAGTTCGGTCCATGGGGCACCCCCGAGAACCTCGGCGCGCCGGTGAACACGGACTCGGGCGAGAACCGTCCCTTCGTCAGCGCGGGCGGCGACCAGCTCATCTTCACGTCGGCCCGCGAGCCCGGCTCGCGGGGCGCGAACGACCTCTGGGTGGACCGTCGCGCGAGCGAGTCCCTGCCATGGCGCGAGCCGGTCAACCTGGGTCCGGTGGTCAATACGGCCGGCGACGACCTGGCCGCCTTCCTCACCGGCGATGACAAGCAACTGTACTTCGCACGGAGCGACCCGGACGGAAATGTGGACATCTGGGTCGCCCAACGTCACAACAAGCACCAGGATGTGGGCTGGGACACCGCCGACTGGATGGGGGCCGGCGTCAATTCGCCCGCCCGAGAGGCCGATCCGTTCCTCGTGGAATCGGGCGCCGAGAATCGGCACCCTCTGCTTCCTGTCCGATCGCAACGGGTCAACCGATTTCGACATGTACCGGAGCGTCTACGACAAGAAGTCCGGCACATTCGGACCGGCGGCGCGGGTGGCCGAACTGAACAGCTCGGCGACGGAGTTCAAGATCGTGATTCGCGCCGACGGGCTCGAGGCATTCGTCGGATCGAACCGCCCCGGGTCGGCCGACCTCGACATCTGGGTCTCCACGCGCGCCAGAGACACCGACCCGTGGGGGCCACCGGTCAACCTGGGTCCCGGGGTCAACAGCTCGAAAAAGGATGCGCCGGGTTCGCTGTCGGTGGACGGCGCGACGCTCTACTTCCAGTCGAACCGCGCCGGCGGGGCCGGACAGGGCGACGTCTGGGTGGTGCGCCGCGCGCGGATCAACTAGCGCATCCCGGAACCCTCCGCCCGGCGGCCGCGACCGCCGGGCGGACCGGGTGGCCCCCCCGCCCCCGCCTTAGCCCCGGCCCCGCGCCGGTCGCGGCAGCGCGGTGGGCGGCAGGATCCCGTTCAACCGCATGTAGTTCGACAGCTGACTGTAGTGGTCCGCGAGATCCAGCGCGTGCCCGAGCACCATCGACGCACGGCCGACGGCGCGCGACCGCCCGCCCATCGTCATCGTGGCTTGCTCGGCGAGATTCGCGTCGGTGAGCTGATCCATCGCCTTGTCGCAGAAGTCGAACGACGCCTTGAGCTGCGTCATGAGCGTGGCCTTGGGCCACGTGGCCTTGACCGAATCGGGCGTGCTCGCCTCGTCCGCCGGAATCGCCGCCTTGAGATCGCCGAACGCATTACAGAACAGGTAATTGTCGTTGGCCACGTGCTGCGCGATGAATCCGATCGTCAGCTGCGCGGGCGTCGGTTTGTAAGCGAACTTGGACTCGGGGATCGAGTCGAACGCCTGCGCGATGTTCCGCTGGAGCCCGCCGATCCGCGCGCGGAAGGCGGCGGTGATCGGGTTGGCGGGCGGTGCGGCGGGCTGCTGGGCGCCGAGGCCGGTAGCCAGGGCGAGAGCGAGAACGGCTGCGGTCGGGGTCTTCATACGGTCTCCGGGGTAGGAATCCTTGGCGGACCAATCTCGCGCGCCGCGGCCGATCGCGCGACCCCCTGGCGCGCCGCCGCGCCGCTGCCGATGTTCGGATTCTGTCAGCGTCCGGCCGCTCCGCGCCTCGGCGCCCAACCCACCACTCGCTTTCCCTGCCCATGATCCGCCGCGCCGTCCCCACGCTTGCCTCGCTCGCCGCGCTCCTGCCCATGCTCGCTGCCGGCTGCGCCGAACACCCTACCGTCGCCCCCGCCGACATGGTGCTCCGCAACGGCACGGTGATCACGATGGACTCCACCGTCGCCAGTGCGCAGGCGGTGGCCGTGACGGGCGACCGGATCACGGCGGTGGGATCCGACGCCGCTATCCAGCCCTACGTCGGGCCGAACACCAAGGTCATCGACCTCCAGGGGCACCTCGCGATCCCGGGGTTCATCGAGTCGCACGGCCACTTCACCGGACTGGGCGAGGGACTGGCTGAGCTCGACCTGATGGGCGTTCCGTCGTGGCAGCAGATCGCGTCCATGGTGGCGGCGGCGGCCAGGACGGCCAAGCCGGGCTCGTGGATTCAGGGGCGCGGCTGGCACCAGGAAAAGTGGAATCGGTCGCCGGGGCGCGTCGTCGACGGATTCCAGACGAACGACCTGATCAACGAGGCGGCGCCGAACGATCCCGTGGTCCTCGGCCACGCCAGCGGGCACGCGCTGATCGCCAACGACGCGGCGCTCAAGCTGGCGGGCATCGGTCCGTCGACGCCCAATCCGCCGGGCGGGCGGATCATCAAGGACGCGAGCGGGCGCCCCACCGGTGTGCTGGTGGACGGCGCGCAGGGGCTGATGCGCCGGGCGCTGGCGCGCGCCCTGGCCACGCGCACGCCGGCCGAGGCCGACTCCGACTTCCGCCACCAGATCCATCTCGCCACGCAGAACGCATTGGCCAACGGCGTCACGAGCTTCCAGGACATGGGCGAGTCGTTCGCGACCATCGACGCCATCAAGAAGATGGTCGACGAGGGCGACATGCCGCTCCGCCTCTACATCCTCGTGGCCCAGAACGAGGCCCGCCCCGACGACGTGGACTCGCTCGTCGCCCACCGCACGATCGACTACGGCAACGGGCACCTCACCGTGCGCGGCATCGGCGAGATCACCTCCGACGGCGCGCTCGGCTCCCGCAGCGCGTGGATGCTCAAGCCCTACGACGACGACCCGACCAACACGGGCCTCAACGTCACGCCGATGGCGCGGATCAGGGAGATCGCCGAGATCGGCATCGCGCACGGCTTCCAGATCTCGGTGCACGCCATCGGCGACCGCGCCAACCGCGAGACGCTCGACACGTATGAGGCCGTGTTCAAGGAACACCCCGTCAAGAGCGACACCCTGCGCTGGCGCATCGAGCACGCGCAGCACCTGAACCCCGCCGACATTCCGCGATTCGCGCAGATGGGCGTGGTGGCGTCCATGCAAGGCATCCACGCGTGCTCCGACGCGCCGTACGTGCTGCCGCGGCTGGGCATGCAGCGCGCCAGGGAGGGCGCCTACGTCTGGCAGACGCTCTGGAAGACCGGCGCCGTGGTGACCAACGGCACCGACGTCCCGGTGGAGGCGATCAGCCCCATCGCCTCCTTCCACTGCAGCGTCACGCGCGACGCCGTGGGCAACGACTCGGCGTTCTTCCCCGATCAGAAGCTCACCCGCCAACAGGCGCTCCAGACCTACACCGTCAACGGCGCGTACGTCGCCTTCCAGGAGCGCGAGAAGGGCTCCCTCACCCCGGGGAAATACGCCGACATCGTCGTGCTGTCGCGCGACATCATGACCGTGGCGCCCGACTCGATCCTCGGCACGGCCGTGCTCTACACGATCGTGGGCGGGAAGGTGGTGTACACCGGCGCCGAGTCCACGCCGCTGGGTGGGGGGAAGGCGCCGGCCCGGTAGCGCCGCAGCATGGCGCCCGGGGCGCCAATCGGTACAGATTTGGGACGCAAGACCGGGTGCCCCGGGCCATTTTTCGTTACACCGTGCATCCCATCCCGCCGGTCGAGCCGCCCCGCTCGGCGGCGGCCAACGCGCCACGACCGTGCCCCCTCGGAGGAGCAGTGAGCAAGCGGAACCCCATCGTGCGGCCGATGCTGGCCCTCGTGTCCACCCTGGCCCTCGGGTCGTGCAGCGCCAAGCCCGCGGCCCTGGGCACGCCGGGCAAGCCGATCGTCGTGGCGTTCGAACCGGCCGGCACCTCCCAACAGATCACCGCCGGCGGCCAGGCGCTGCTCGACCTGCTCACCGAGGAGACCGGCCTCACGTTCAAGGGCGTCGTGCCCACGTCGTACGCCGCGCTCACCGAGGCGATGGGGTCCGGCAACGCGCAGATCGGGTGGATGGCCACCTTCAACTACATCCTCGCGCACCAGAAGGGGTACGCCGACGTGGCGCTGATCTCCAACCGGTTCGGGTCGGAGTACTACGGCGCCGAGTTCCTGGCGCAGGCCACCGCGGGCTTCAAGCCGGCGGCCCACATGCCGGCCACCGACGCCGACCTGCCCACGCTGCGGCAGTTCAAGGGCAAGCGGGCCTGTTTCACCGATGAGCAGTCGACGTCGGGGCACGTGGTGCCCCTGCTCTTCCTCAAGAAGGCGGGGCTCAGCGACGCCGACCTCGCCAACGCGGTCTACGCGGGCGGCCACACGCAGGTGGTCGAGGCGCTGTACGGCGGAGGCATCTGCGACTACGGCACCACGTTCATCGACGCGCGGTCCAACATCGCCGCCGATCGTCCCGACGTGAACAACAAGGTCGAGGTGATCTTTCAGACGCCGGCCATCATTCCCAACGACAACATGTCGTACGCCCCCGATTTGCCCGCCGCCCTGCGCGACCGGATCACCGCGGCGATGCTCAAGATCGCCGACACCGAACCGGGCAAGAAGGCGCTCAACGAGCTCTATCAGATCGGCGGCCTGGTGCGGGCCAACGACACGATCTACGACCAGTTCCGCTCGTACTTGCAGGCCTCGGGCGTGGACCTCAGCAAGTACGTCCAGTAGCCCGGGGGCGGCGGTGCTTCGCGTCGAACATCTCACGAAGGTCTATCCCAACGGTACGGTGGCGCTCCGCGACGTGAGCTTCACCGTGCGGGACGGGGAATTCCTGGTCATCATCGGACTGTCGGGCTCGGGCAAGTCCACGCTGCTGCGCTGCATCAACCGGCTGATCGACCCCACGGAAGGCCGCGTGCTGCTCGACGACGAGGACATCACGGCCGCGCCGCCGCGCGAGCTGCGGCGCCTGCGGCGGCAGATCGGCATGGTGTTCCAGCACTTCAACCTGGTCAAGCGCAGCCGGGTGATCACCAACGTCCTGTCGGGGCGGCTCGGGTACGTGAGCCCGCTGCGCAGCCTGCTCGGCATCTGGACGCCGGCCGATCGCCGGCGCGCCCTGGACGCGCTCGAGCGCATGGGCATCGCCGACAAGGCCGATCGGCGGGCCGACTCGCTGTCCGGCGGGCAGCAGCAGCGCGTGGGCATTGCCCGCACGCTGATGCAGGAGCCCAAGCTGATCCTGGCCGACGAGCCGGTCGCCTCGCTCGACCCCGTGCTCTCGCACTCCATTCTCCGCCGGCTCGAGCAGCTGAACCACGACGGTATTACGGTTCTCTGCAGCCTGCACTTCCTGGATCTCGTGCACCGCTACGCCACGCGGGTCATCGCGCTCAAGGACGGCGTGAAGGTGTTCGAGGGGCTGCCCGCGGAGATCGACCGCGCCCGGTTCAAGGAGATCTACGGCGAGGAGGCGCAGGAGGTGCGCGCCTCCGCCGTGGAACCGGTTCAGGCGTGATCGAGGCCCTGCTCTCCCTGGTCGTGCCGGGCCTGGGCCAGTTCCGCGCCCGGCAGCGGTATCGCGGCGCCGTGGTGTTCCTGTGCGTGGCGCTCAGCGGGCTCGTGGTGCTCTGGTACGGAGTCGCCGCGTGGTACGCGGTCCCGGCCGCGATCTGGGCGTGGAACGTGTGGGACGCGGCCGGCGCGGCCGCGGGCCGCGCGCGCTCGGCGTGGATCCCCGCCGCGGCCATGCTCGCCATGGCCTACGGCATCGGCTGGCGCGTCACCGACATCGACCTCTCGGCGCTCACGCGCGACTCGGCGCGCGCCGGCTCCATCATCGGCCCCATGCTGCACCCGGACTTCGCCGAACGCCGGCAGACGCTGCGCTCGGCGTGGGCGCCGGTGGAGGTTCCCTGCGGCGCGCACCCGCCGGCCGCCGCCAACGCCATGGGCGGCGTGGTGGCGACCATCGCGCCCGCCTGCACCGCCGTGACCGACAGCGTGACCGTGAGCGCCACGGGGCTGTGGCCCGATACGCCCACCGAGATCCAGTGGGCGACGCCGATCGGCAACCGTCTCGCGCTCGGCGCCCGGTTCGCCACGCCCCTGCACGTCGCCACCGATGCGTCGGGGGCGCTGCGCGCCGTGATCCACGTGCCGCCGGCCGCGCTGGCCGCCGCCCCCGATCCCACGCTGCCGTTGGAACATCGGGTGTACCTCACCCAGGTGCGCCCGCAGCCGGGGTTCCGGTTGTCCACGAACGGACGCTACGTGCTGCAGGGCATCCTCGAGACGCTGTTCCTGGCGCTCATGGCCACCACGTTCGGGGCGTTGGGCGCCGTGCCGTTCGCCTTCCTCGCGGCGCGCAATCTGATGAGCGCCAACGCGTTCACCGTCGCCGTGTACGTGCTCGCGCGGACGGTGCTCAACATCGTGCGATCGATCGAAGCGCTGATCATCGCCATCGTGTTCGTGGTGATCGTGGGGCTGGGACCGTTCGCCGGCGTCATCGCGATCACCGTGCACACCGTCGCCGCGCTGGGCAAGCTGTACTCCGAAGCCATCGAGGGCATCGACCCCGGGCCGCTGGAGGCCGTCCGCGCCGTGGGCGGGAACTGGGCGCAGATGGTGCGCTACGCGGTGCTGCCCCAGATCGTGCCGGCGTTCGCGTCGTTCACGCTGTTCCGGTGGGACATCAACGTGCGCACGTCCACCATCATCGGCTTCGTGGGCGGCGGGGGCATCGGCTTCTTTCTCTATCAGTGGATCATCAAGGGCGACTTCCGCGCCGTGGGGTCGTCGTTCATCGCCATCGCCCTGATCGTGATCGCGCTCGACTTCGTGAGCGCGCGCGTCCGCACGCGGCTCGTCTAGCATGACGCCCCTCGACCCGACGCTGCGCCGCCGATGGACTCACGGGCCTCCTCCTCGTGCTGGCCGCGGCGGCGTACGTGGC
This sequence comes from uncultured Gemmatimonadaceae bacterium, assembly GCA_963729495.1. Lineage (GTDB taxonomy): Bacteria > Gemmatimonadota > Gemmatimonadetes > Gemmatimonadales > Gemmatimonadaceae > JAGWRI01. Next base: position 20,227 of record CAVSOM010000020.1, on the reverse strand, counting down.
CGGATGGCGCGAGACGGAGATCGATCCCGGCAAGCTGATCTCGTCGCTGCCCAACGGCCGGCAGATCCTGAGCGACCTGATCCATCCGGACCTGGTAGCGCGGGCCACCGCAAAGACCACCCTCGACGTCGTCTTTCCCGGTGCCCTGCGGATCGGCGCCCGCGGCCACGCCGCCGCCACTCCCGCCCGCCGGCGGTCCGCGGCTGGCCCTCGGGCGATCTGCGCCGAGCCGGGCGCCATCGTCGCGGTGAGCGGAACCGGGCTCCAACCCGACGCCTCGGTGAAGCTCGAATGGGTGTTGCCGACTGGCAACGCCCTGTTCTCGAAGCTGGCTCGCACCGACGCACGGGGGGCGTTCACAGCGCGCGTGGAGGTGCGTCCGGCCAACGGCCGCCGTGAATGGCGTGCCCGGCCGCCTGCGGGCGGAGGCCTCGGTGCCCGTGGGCGCCCTCGTGGCCCCCAGCCAGGCGCTGCAAGCGACGTGGTCAACAACATGATGGTGACCATCTTCATGGCGCTCCTCGCCACCACCGCTGGCACGCTCATCGCGGCTCCCCTCAGCTTTCTCGCCGCGCGCAACATCACGCGGCACGGGTGGCTCGGAACCGCCACCTACACCGCGTGCGCGCGATGCTCAACCTCACCCGCTCGTACGACTCGCTGGTGCTGGCCACCGTGTTCGCGCTCTGGGTGGGGTTCGGCGCGTTCGCCGGCGTGCTGGCGCTTACCGTGGTCACCGTCGCGTCGCTCGGCAAGCTGTTCTCCGAGGCCGTGGAGGGTATCGACCCGGGCCCGCTCGAGGCCGTTTCGGCGGCCGGCGCCACCAGAGCCGAGGTCGTGCGGTTCGCCGTCGTCCCGCAGATCGTGCCCGACTTCGTGTCGTTCATCATCTATCACTGGGACATCAACGTGCGCATCAGCACGATCCTGGGGTTCGTCGGCGGCGGCGGGATCGGCTACTACCTCAGCCAGCGCATCAACGTTCTGGAATACCGCAAGGCGGGCACGGCGATCTGGGCCATCGTCCTCGTCGTCTGGGCCATGGACGTGCTCAGTTCCGAAGTGCGCAAGCGGTTCACCTGACAGCCGGGTCCCACCATGCCGATCACCGTCGATCCACAGACCGCCGAGCGCCTCCGCGCCTCGATCAAGCGGTATTTCTCCGAGCAGCTGGAGCAGGACATCGGCGACCTCAAGGCCGGCCTGCTGCTCGACTACGCGCTCACGGAGATCGGGCCGGTGGTGTACAACCGGGCGGTGGCCGACGCCCAGGCGTTCGTGCGCGACCGGCTGGTCGACCTCGAGAACGTCTGTTACGAGAAGGAATTCACCTACTGGGCGGCCACGCCGACCAAACGGCGCTGAACCGCCGGCCGCCCGGAGGTGAGCGGCCGGCGGCGCGGCCCAGGCGCCCGGGCCACGCCACCCTGGCCCGCCTGACCCGCCCCGCCACGCGGCCCAGTGGCGAACCCCCGGCCCGGCGAGTACGATAGAGCGCCATGTCCTCTGTGGGGAGATCGATGACACACACGCCAACGCGGCGCCGCTCGGTGACGCGCCATCTGGTCGCGGCGCTCGCGGCGTGCGGCGTCCTGTCCGCGCGGCTGCCGGCCCAGACGCCGGCGCCCTCGGCCAGGCCGGACTACACGCCGGCCGACGTCCGGTTCATGCAGGGCATGATCGTCCACCACGCGCAGGCCGTGGTGATGTCCGACTGGGCGGCCGGCCACGGGGCCCGCGCCGACGTGCGCACGTTGTGCAAGCGCATCTCGCTGTCGCAGGCCGACGAGATCGGACTCATGCAGCGCTGGCTCGCGGCGCGGCACCTCGCGGCGCCCGACCCGCTCCACATGCTGGCGCCGCGCCGCGGCCCCGTGCACGATACGAGTCCGCTCAACATGCCGGGCATGGACATGGGCGCGCACCCGATGCTGATGTCGGGCATGCTCTCGCCGGCCGAGATGCGGGCGCTCGACGCGGCCCACGGCACGGCATTCGACCGGCTGTATCTGACCGGCATGATGAAACACCACCAGGGGGCGATCGACATGGTCGCCGCCCTGTTCGCCACCCCGGGCGGCGGCCAACAGTCCGAACTGTTCGGCTTCGCCACGGACATCGATGCCGGCCAGCGCGTGGAGATCGCGCGCATGCAGGCCATGCTGAAGACCCTTCCCGCCACCAAGAGCCCCGGTCGATGACGCCCAGTCCCCGTTCCGCCACCTCCCGCGCGCGGCGCGCCGCGCGGGCCCTCCTCCTCGCCGCCGCGCCGTTCGCGCTCGCCTCGACGCTCCGCGCCCAGTCCGACACCACCGACCCCCGCGCCCACCTCAAGGCCGGCCTGTACGACGCCGGCGTGGCCGCCAAGGGCATCGGCGCTGGTCGCCCACCGCAACAAGCCCGACGTGTTCCATCCCAACGAGCCGGGCGGGCTCACCTACGCCAATTCCGATCTGGCGTTCGGCGGGCACTACGCCTATCAGGGCAACTTCAGCGGATTCGAGATCTGGAACATCGCCGATCCGGCCAATCCGACGCTCACCTCGGCGCCCCTCTGCTTCACCGAACAGGGCGACGTCTCCATTTACGGGCACCTGCTGTTCGTCTCGGCGGAGAACACGGGCAGCCGGCTGGACTGCGGCACGCAGGGCGTCCAGGACACGGTGAGCAGCGAGCGGATGGTGGGCATCCGCATCTTCGACGTGGCGGACCCGGCCCACCCCAAGCAGGTGGCCGACGTCCAGACCTGCCGCGGGTCGCACACGCACACGCTGGTGCCCGATCCCACGAACAGGGGCGTGGTGTACGTCTACGTGTCGGGGCTCGCCGGCGTGCGGTCGAGCACCGAGATGCCGGGCTGCGAGATCGGCGACATCACCGACCCCAATTCGGCGCTGTTCCGGATCGAGGTGATCCGCGTGCCGCTCGCCCACCCCGAACAGGCCAAGATCGTGAGTTCGGCCCGCATCTTCGGCGATCTCACCGCCCCGCCCACGCACGGCGTGGCCTACGCCGATACGGCGAACGGCGCCGGGCGCCGCGGACGCGGGCGCGGGCGGTTCGCGCCGCGGATGCCGGCGCACACGTCGCCGGCCGATTCGGTGCACATCACGGAACTCTTCACGGAGCTGATGGCGCAGCGCGGCGACACGATGATGGCGCGCATGTTCTCCGACTCGCTCAAGCAGCTCGGCGTGGAGGTGCGCCTGCCGCGCGCGATGCCGCGCGGCAACGGCGGCCCCTCGCAGTGCCACGACATCACCGTGTATCCGGCCCTGGGGCTGGCCGGCGGCGCGTGCTCCGGGTACGGCCTGCTGCTCGACATCAAGGACCCGGTGCACCCGGCGCGGCTCCAGGCCGTGGCCGATTCCAACTTCGCCTTCTGGCATTCCGCCACGTTCAGCAACGACGGGTCGAAGCTGATCTTCACCGACGAATGGGGCGGCGGCACGCAGGCCAAGTGCCGCGCTACCGACCCGATCGACTGGGGCGCGGACGCGCTGTTCACGCTCGCCCACGGCCATCTCACGCACGTCGGCTACTTCAAGATGCCCGCCGCGCAGACCACCGCGGAGAATTGCGTGGCCCACAACGGCGGCCTCGTGCCCGTGCCGGGCCGCGACATCATGGTTCAGGGATGGTATCAGGGCGGCGTCTCGGTATTCGATTTCACTGATCCCACGCATCCCCGGGAGATCGCCTACTTCGACCGCGGACCGAACGACGCCGCCAAACTCGTGCTCGGCGGCTTCTGGGCCGGCTACTACTACAACGGCTACATCTACGGCTCCGAGATCGCCCGGGGCTTCGACGTGTTCAAGCTGACGCCCACGGCCGACCTCACGCAGAACGAGATCGACGCCGCGGCGCTGGTGCGCTTCGACCAGTACAACCCGCAGATGCAGCCCAAGCTGGTCTGGCCGCCGGCGTTCCCCGTGGCCCGGGCCTACCTCGACCAGCTCGTCCGCGACGACGGGTTGCCCGCGGCCCGCACCTCGGCCATCCGGACGGCGCTCGCCGACGCCGAGGGCATGACCGGCGCCAAGCGGTCGGCGGCGCTGAACAAGCTGGCCGCCGAGCTGGACCGCGACGCCCGCGGCGCGAGCGACACGGCCCGCGTCAAGGACCTGGCCCGCGTCGTGCGGGGGATCGCCGCGAAGGCCTGACCCGGCGATCGGCCTCACGCAAGCGAAGGCGGGCGCCGATTGCTTCGGCGCCCGCCGTCGTTTCTCCCCGCCGTTCCCCGCTCGTTCCACTCTCGTACTCTCGTACCCTGGTACCCTCGTACCCTCGTACCCTCACCTATTCACCCAGTACGAGACTTTCACCAGGAACGTGTTCTCCGGATGCAGCCCGAACAGGCCGCGCACGTCGCCGGTGAAGTCGGCGTTGCCCGGCGCGGGCGCGTACCCCTGCCGCCCCTCGTTCCAGATCACGAACAGCGTGGACCCCGGCCGGTATTCCCACCGGAACACCAGGTTGGACTGAAACTCCTTGAAGTTGAATCCGCCCGGGTCGCCGGTGACCGCCGGGTCGTCGAACGGCGCGTAGCGGTCGGCGTACCGGGAGGCGCGCGGCGTGGCCGAGAGCTGGCGCACGTTGGAGTATTCGCCCTTGGACACGAACGGCTGCACGTACGCCTGCAGCGACACGGCGGGCGTGAACGTGTAGTTCAGGCGCACGGTGGCCGACGTGGTAGTCTGGTCGAGATGCGCGAACGTGTAGTGCGTGCCGGCCGAGTCGGCGGAGTTGCCGAACCACTGGTTGTCGGACACGTTGCGCTGCCAGTTGACGTGGAACGCGGCGCTGAACCGCCCCATCAACTTGTAGTCGACCTCGCGGCCCAACGCCCCACGACGAATTGCGCCCCGCGTCGCCGCGGAAGTAGTTGACGTCCAGAGACGGCACCGCCGCGCGCCGGTCGTCGCCGCTCGATCGACAGCCACGGGCTGACGTACGGATCCTGCCGGATCGCGGGGCCGCCGCGCGCGCCGCGGTCGTCGTACGTCGTGCCGAGCTGGCCCACCGTGGCCCCCATGTGCCACGACCAGTTGTTCCGGAACGTGACGTGGATGTTGGTGTTGTACGCGGCCTCCAGCGGCAGCCCCGCGGTGCGTCCAGTACTGCCACCAGTTGTTGTTCCACTGGAAGCGGTTGTAGAACGCGCGCTGGTGCCGGTCGAACCACCCCACCCACGTGCTCCACGACTGCTGGTCGGCGCGCCGGAGGTAGCCCACGTCGTTGATCTCGAAGCCCGGCGAGCGCCGCTGGTACGCGGACTCGAACATCAGGTGCGACCCGCCGACCTTGGCGAACTTGAACTCCTCGGCGTTCCCGCCCAGCACCGTCCGGCCGGAGTCCAGCGGCAATGCGGCGTCGGGGCGCTGATAGTAGTGCACGGCGTCCGTCTGCATGCCGAGCATGGCGGCCGGGCTGCCCTGCACCCGGCTCTGGTCGAACGATCCCGCGATCTGGTAGTTGTGGTGAAGGAACCGATGCTGGAAGTCGACGCCCGCCGCGTAGGCGTTTTCCGGCAGGTACGGCGCCGACCAGTGGTCGGTGTTGCGATTCACGGCGGTGAGCATGGCGCCGATCGTGCTGCTGCCGTGGCGCAGGTCCTGCGTCACACGCGCCACCGTGAAGTTGGTCAGCGGTTCGTACGTGGTGTCGCCGGGGCTCGCCGCGCGCTGCGTCGTCGCGTCGAGCACGCCGATCGTCATCCCGCTCGGGAAGCGCCCGAGGAGCTTGGCCGCGCCGACGATCGTCGTCGGCTCGAGTGGCACCGTGTCGCCGTAGGCCGCCGCCAGCTCCGGCGTGCGGCCGATGCGACGGCTGTAGTACAGCCCCTCGCTGCTGCAGTTCACCTAGCTGCAGTTCACGTCGAAACGGAACAGCCCCTGCCCGGCCACGAAGAAGGGTCGGTGTTCGTCGAAGAATGACTCGTACGCGGTGAGGTTGAGCACCGCCGGGTCCGCCTCCACCTGGCCGAAGTCGGGGTTGATCGTGGCGTCGAGGGTGAGGTTCGACGCCACGCGGTATTTCAGGTCGCCCCCCACGGCCACGCTGGAGCGATTGCCGAACTGGTTGTCGGCGATCCGCGCCGCCGACTTGGTCACCACGTAGGGCATCGCCTCGAGCCGCCGCGGGGTTTCCAGGTCGTCCAGGCCGCTGAGCGTGCCGAACTGCGAGGCGATGCCCGCCTTCGATTGGCGGAACAGGGGCCAGCTCACGCGCTCCGAATAGCGATAGATGTCCCGATCGATCGTGATGCCGAACGTGTGCGTCTGGCCGGTGCTGTACCGGAGCTGCGACATCGGAATGCGGAATTCGGCGGTCCATCCGAGCGAGTCGATCGTGGTCACGGCGTCCCAGACCCCGTCCCAGGCGGCATCCTCGTTGCCGTCGTCGTAGATCGCCTCGTCGTACTTCACGCCGGCGGCGTTGACCCCGAACATGTTGCCCGTCCGGCGGTCGTGGTACGAGTCGAGGAACACCAGGATCTGGTCCGATGGCGTGAACGTGTCGCGCCGCTCGAGGATCCGGATGATGCTGTCCGGACGCGGGTCGTACGCGCGCACGAAGACGTAGAGATTGGACGCGTCGAAGGCCAGCTTCGCCACCGTGCGGAACCGCGGTTCCTTGCCCTCCGTGGGATCCCACTCCTGGAACGCCGTGATCGGCGGCGCCGTGCGCCACACCGGGTCGTCGTCGCGGCCGTCCATGACCGGTGGGACCATGGCGCGCACGGCCACCGCGCTGCTGTCCGTGGGTATCGGTACGGAGTACCCGTGGGGCGCTCGTGGCGGCGGCGCCGGGCGCGGTGTGTCCGGGCCCTGCAGGCCCAGCGAGAATCCGAGACATGCCACCACGACGATCATTGCGCGGCTCTAGTAGAGAGGGGGGTCCGTCCCGCGAGCTGGATTCTGGTTGGACACCCTACGGCCGCAGTTGGTTGGCGTGTTTCAGGTGAGGCGTTTCAGGTGGCGCGTTCCCGCGCCCCCATCCGCGCAGTCGGTACGCCGGCCGGCGCGCAAGATTTCTTGCTCTGTGTGCCGCGTCACTAAACGACGCGCGCCGTCGAGCGTCCACCATGGCACGACACAAGACGAAGTTCGGAATCGCGCGCACCTGCCCGCGGCGGACTTCGGAACCCGACCACGCGAGGAACGTCATCATGAACCGCCATGCCGTTGCCGCCGGTGCCTGCGCACTGGCCATCGGGCTCGCTGCCTGCAGCTCCACCGACTCCGTCACGAACGCCCCGTCCCTCCAACTGACGGCCAACGACACGGCCCAGGTCGTGCTGCACGAGGCGGGCACGGCCACCACGGGCGATCTCGACGTGCTCAATTCGAACGCCGCCACGCTCAACTTCCAGGTCGCGCCGTCGCCGGCGCAGGGGCTGCGCGCCGCGTCGGCCTACGCGGCCGGCTACGCGGCGGCAAGCGGGTGCACGCTCGATTCCGCCACGGCGATCTTCACCTGCCCGCCGGTATCGTCCAACGGGCTCACCCTGGTCCGCACGTTCGAATTCTTCGATTCCACCGGCGCGCCGATGCTCAAGTTCGACGGCCTGGCCACCGCCTCGGTCCACGTGGTCGCCACCGAGACCGGCGTCCGTCCCACGGCGACCGGCGCCGATACGGTTTCGGCGGTCCGGAACCTGACGGCCAGCGGACTGCTGGGACAGAACACCACGCGCATCTGGAACGGCACGGCGACCCGGACCGTCGGCAGCTTCTGGTCCGACAGTCTCGCCCAGCGCACCGCCGACCTCACCGACAACACGACGTTCGCCAACGTCGTGATCGATCTGCCGCGATCCAGCAACCCGTATCCGGCGTCGGGCACGATCACGCGCGTCGTGGCCGGTTCGGGCACCGTCACCAGGAACGGCACGACCAAAACCATGACGGTTTCGCGAACGGTCACCATCACCTTCAACGGCACCGAGTTCGTGCCGATGACGATCGGCACCGCCAGCTACACCCTCGATCTCGCCACCGGCCAGGCCACGAAGAACTAGTCGGCAACCATCCGAACGGTCGAACAGCCGGACGGGTCGCGCGCACGCGGCCCGTCTGCGTTGGCGGGCGCCGGCCGAGCCGTCTGCGCTCCGTGCCTCAGTGCGCCGCGGCGGGCGCGGCTCCGCTCACGACGGTCGCGCTCTTGATGTAGTCGAGCTTGGGGAAGACGGCCGTCAGATACGCGTTGCCGCTGGCGCCGATCTGCGTCTGGTCCGGCGCCTCACCGTAGCCGCCGTACAGCGAGTCCACCACCGCCATCCCGTCCACGACCTTGCCGAAGGGCGTGAATCCCATGGCATCGAGCCGCGTATTGTCCACGAGGTTGATGAAGAGCTGGGTGGTCCGGGTGTTCGGCCCCTGCGTGGCGAACACGATCGTGCCCCTGGCGTTCGTTTCCTTCACGGAATCGTCGGGGATCGTCCGCGTCGTCCACTCGGCGTTGACCTTCGGATCGGCGTTCATGCCGAACTGGACGACGAACCCGGGCACCACGCGGAAGAACCGCGCCCCGGTGTAGAATCCGCTGGAGACGAGCTGATAGAACCGATCGGCTCCGCGGGGGGCGAGCGCGCGCGTGACCTCCACGGTGAACGGGCCCCGGCTCGTCACGAACGCCACGCGGAACGAGTCCGGCGCAGCGCCGGGCGCCGCGGCGGCGCCCGCGGAGGCGGCGGCGGGCTTGGCGGATTCCTTGGTGCCACAGGCGGCCAGTGCCATGCACGCCGCCAGTGCGAAGAGTCTCTTCATGCGCAATTCGTCTCCCAGTCTGGTTGAACGCCGAACGGAGGATCGAAAAATGCGCGGCGCGCCGGGCTCGCGCCACCCACGATCCGCCACGCGCCACCCACGGCGCGCGCCGGCCCCCGATCCTCCCACTCCCCCGGACCGCCGCGTAACTTCCCCCGGTCAGCCACCGGAGTGGGCGCCATGCGCATCGGCGATATGAACTGGATGCAGGTGGAGGAGTACCTCCGCCGCGACGACCGCGCCGTGCTGCCGCTCGGCAGCACGGAGCAGCACGGCTACCTGCGCCTCACGGTGGACTGCATCCTCCCCGAACGCGTGGCCGCCGACGCCGCCGAGCCGCTCGGCGTGCCCGTGTTCCCGGTGGTGGCGTACGGGGTGACGCCGTACTTCCGCCGGTTCCCGGGCTCGATCTCGCTCCGCGTCGAGACGCATCTGCGCGTCGTCGGCGACATCCTCGACGGCATGGCGCAGAGCGGTTTTCGCCGCATCCTGATCGTCAACGGACACGGGGGCAACGCGGCCGTGGCCCAATTCGCGCAGGAGTGGGCGGCCGACCACGCCGACTGCCGCGTGCTCTTCCACAACTGGTGGAACGCGCCGCTCACGTGGGCCAAGGTGCAGGCCATCGATCCCGTGGCGTCGCACGCGTCATGGATGGAGAACTTTCCCTGGACGCGGCTGCCGGGGGTGGCGCTGCCGGCCGCACAGAAGCCGATGGTGGATCTGGCCCGCGTGCGGGCCCTCGATCCGGCGGCGCTCCGGCAGTACCTCGGCGACGGCAACTACGGCGGGCGCTATCAGCGGGCCGACGACGAGATGCTCGCCCTTTGGCAGGTGGCGGTCGAGGAGACGCGCGCCCTGCTCACCGGGTCGTGGGGCGGCGCGGGGTAGCGATCATGGATCGGGACTTCGGCGGGCGGACCGTCATCGTCACCGGCGCGGCCCACGGCTTCGGGCGCGCCATCGCACTGGCCTTCGCCGGCCGCGGCGCCGCCGTGTGGGCGTGCGACCTGGTCGAGCACGAACTGCGCGAAACGCAGGCGCTCTGCCGCGCGGCGGGCGGCTCGCACCTCGCGGACGGCGCGTGCACCGCCCGCACGGTCGACGTGACCGACAAGCCCGCCGTGGACGCGTTCGTCGCCGAGGCGCGCGCGGCCACGGGGCGCGTGGACATCCTCGTCAACAACGCCGGCGGCGTGCTTGGCCAGGTGGGGCGTTCGCTGGAAGAAGTGACGCCGGACGAGTGGCGGAGCATCTTCGCGGTGAACGTGGACGGCGCGTTCTTCTGCTCGCAGGCCGTGGCGCCGGCCATGAAGGCCGCGCGTGGCGGGCGCATCGTCAACATCTCGAGCGGCGCCGGGCTCGGCATCAGCCTCACCGGCATCCAGGCCTACGCCTCGGCCAAGGCGGCGCAGATCGCGCTCACGCGCCAACTCGCGCACGAGCTGGGGCCGTGGGACATCACGGTCAACTGCATCGCCCCCGGCTTCGTGCGCTCCAACCCCGCCTCCGAGCGCCAGTGGGAGAGCTACGGCCCGCGGGGGCAACAGGCCTTGATCGATCGGATCGCGCTCAAGCGGCTGGGCACGCCCGACGACATCGCCCACGGCGTGCTCTTCTTCGCCTCGGACGCCGCCGGCTGGATCACCGGCCAGACGATCGCCATCGACGGGGGCAGGTGATGACCGACGACCGCGTACTCGCCCGGCTCCGCTCGCGTCACGACGCCATCCTCGGCGCGCTGGTGGAGTTCGCGTCGATCCCGAGCGTGAGCACCGATCCCGCGCACGCCGCCGACATGAAGAACGCCGCCGAATGGGTGGCGGCCCGGCTCGCCGCCGCCGGCCCGTTCGCCGTGCAGACCATGCCCACGCCGGGCAATCCGGTGGTGTACGGCGAGTGGCTGGGCGCGCCCGGCAAGCCGACGGTGCTGGTGTACGGCCACTACGACGTGCAGCCGCCCGACCCGCTCGACAAGTGGACCACCCCGCCCTTCGCGCCCACCGTGCGCGACGGCAAGCTGTACGCGCGCGGCGTGTCCGACGACAAGGGGCCGATGCTCATTCCGATCGAGGTGGCCGAATCGTTCTTCGCGGTGGCCGGCGCCCTGCCGGTGAACGTGAAGTGCATGTTCGAGGGGGAGGAGGAGATCGGGAGCCCCAGTCTGGACGCGTTCATCCGAGATCATAAGGAGCTGCTCGCTGCGGATGCGGTGCTCTCGGCGGACGGCGCCATGTGGCGCATCGACGAGCCGTCGCTCACCGTGTCGAGCCGCGGACTGGTGGGGCTGGAGATCACGCTCACCGCGGCGTCGAAGGATCTGCACTCGGGGCGCCACGGCGGGAGCGTGGCCAATCCGCTGCACGCGATGGCTCAGTTGATCGCCAGTTTGCACGACGCCAACGGGCGGGTGACGGTAGCGGGATTCTACGACCGGGTGCGTGAACTCTCGGCGGCGGAGCGGGCCGAACTCGCCGCGCTGCCGTTCGACGAAGCGCGATACCTGGCGCAGGTGGGCGCGCCGGCGGCGTTCGGCGAGGCCGGCTACACCACGCTCGAGCGCCAATGGACGCGGCCGACCGTGGAGGTGAACGGGATGTGGGGCGGCTACCAGGGACCGGGCGGCAAGACCGTGATCCCCAGCGAAGCGCACGCCAAGATCACGTGCCGGCTGGTGCCCGATCAGGACCCGGGGGAAATCGTGGCGCTCGTGGCGCGCCACCTCGAATCGCACGTGCCGCGGGGAACGCGGCTCGTGGTCGTGCCCGGCGACCATGGGGCGCGGGCGGCGCACATCGCGTCGGATCACGTCGCGCTCCAGGCGGCGGGCGAGGCGCTGCGGGCGGTGTACGGCGTGAAGCCGCTCGTCGTGCGGATGGGCGGCACCGTGCCGATATCAGAATTGTTTCAACGGCACATGGGGTTGAGCACGGTGTTCTTCTCGTTCTCCACGGCCGACGAGGACTACCACGCGCCCAACGAGTTCTTCCGCGTGCGGCGGCTGCACGAGGGGCTGGAGGCGTGGGCGCGGGTGTGGGAGATCCTGGGCGGGGCCGCGGGCTGACATCGAACGCCGGACCGCGCGCCGCGGCCGGCGACCGGCGACCGGCGGCCGGTCACCCCGTCCGCAACCGCTCCACGATCGCCGCCACGTGCAGCTCGGTGGTGTCGAGCGCCGGCGCGCCGGCCACGACCGGCGACCGGAGCAGCAGCGGGATCTCGGTGCCGCCGAGCACCACGCCGTCGATCCCATCGTCCTTCCGCATCCGCGCCACGATTTCGATGAAGCGCCCGCGCGTCTCGTCGCGGAACTCCCCCGGCAACAGTTCGCTCACGTACCGCTCGTGGACGTACGTCCGCTCGGCGTCGTTCGGCGTCACCACCCTCACGCCGCGGCGCGCGAAGACGTCGGGATAGAAGGGCGCCTCCATCGTGAAGCGGGTGCCGAGCAGGCCGACGCACCGCATGCCGCGGTGCTTGGCTTCCTCCGCGCACACTTCCACGATGCTCAGCAGCGGCACCGGCGAACGCGAGGCCAATTCGTCGAACACGATGTGCGGCGTGTTGGCCGTGATGGCCACGAAGTCCACGCCGGCGGTGGCGAGGCGGTGCACCGATCCCAACAGATACTCGGTGAGCCCCGGCACGTCGTGGCTCACCAGGCGCAGCGCCCGGTTGAAGTCCAGGCTGTCGATCACCAGCGACGGAAGCGATCCCGGCGCCGCCTGCGCCCAGGCGTCGGTGATCCGGCGGTAGTAGTCGATCGTGGACTCGGGGCCGAGTCCGCCCACGAGGCCGGCGGTCGTCACGGGTGCCTATCCTTCCAGGAGATCGTCGCCGAGTAGCTGTCGCAGATGGTGGCGCAGGTGATTCACGTAGTCGTCCATGAAGTAGTCGAGCGTCACCGGCTCGTCGGCCGGCACCGGTTGCCATGCGAGTTCGTGGAGGTTGTGTGCCGCGCGCGGCCGGGTGCGGATTTCGTCCGGTATGGCCTCCATCACGCGGGCGATGTGCAGATTGAATCCCCGCCACAGGGCCACGAGTTCCTCCCAGGGCGCCTCATGGTAGCGCTGCGTGGCCACCCACGTGTCCTGTTCGTATCCCGGGAACAGCAGCGCGTCCTGGAGCTGGGCCCGCACGAAGCGCTGGTGGTTGTGCGACGCCGAGTCGATCAGGTGGCCGATGATCTCGCGTGGGCACCACGTGCCGGGCGCGGGCCGGCGCGCCGACGCCTCGGGCGAGATGGCGAGGAGGCGGGGCGTGTTGCCCTCGACGAGGCGGCGGAGCCGGGCGACGCATGGCGCGGTCATGGCAGCGCGATCCGCTCCAACCGCCCGCCCACCGTCTTATCGCCGACGTCCAGGAACAGCGCGCCGTCGGTGACCGTGAGCGCGAAGTTCACCCGCCGGTCGAGATTCTCCGCGAGCGCGGCGATCACCGCGCGGTCGGGCGCGTACAGCTCGATCGCGTCGGCGCGGTGGATCCGCTGCCCCTCGTAGCCGCGCAGCAGCAGCCGCGGCTCCCGGTGCGTGTACACGGCCACCCGCGGCGACGCCTTGCTCGCCTTGTGCAGGCGCGCGGCGTCGGGCGCGCCGATCTCGATCCACGATCGCAACGCCCCGGTCAGGTCGCGCACGCTGATCGCCGGCTCGTCGGGCTCGCTCAACCCCTTGGAGAACGCGATCCCCTCGGCGTACTCCAGGCAGTAGGCGAGCACCCGGGTGACCAGGTACTCGTCGGTCTCCGACGGGTGGCAGGCGGCCTTGACGGCGAGCGACTCGTACACGCCGCGGTCCACATTGCTGAGCGCGACGTCGAAAGTGTAGACGGTGGAAGAAAGAGCCATCCGGGAAGTTTAACTCAGAGGGCAATGCGGTAACGGAGCCCCGGCTGCCCACCGAACTGGGCCGGCTTGGTGAACCGCTCGTGCAGCACGCCCCCGTTCGCTTCGACCACCCGCTGCGACGCGACGTTGTCCGGGTCGGTGGTGATCTCCACGAAGGCGAGCCCCGAGACGCGCACCTGCGGCAGCATCAGCCGCAACGCTTCCCGGGCGTACCCGCGCCGCCGCTTCCACGGCACCACCGAGTAGCCGATGTGCCCGAGGCAGGTGGGCGGCAGATCGGTGGTGCCGGGCTGCCACCGGAAGCCAATCGCTCCCCGCGAACTCCCCGTCCCACATCCAGCGGCGGAAGCCCGGCAGCCGCTGCGCGAAGGCGCCGTCGGGCATCTTGATCGGCTCACCCTTGGCGTCCAGGTCCTCCATCCCCGAGAGAAATGCCGCCGGCGTCCGCCTCGATTCGTCCGCGAGTTGCTTCCAGCGCTGCCGCGACGACCCCCGCACGTGGTCGGGCGACCAGCCGCGTTCAGCGCGTCGACGTAGCTCTCCAGATGCGCAACCGTGGGACGCAGGAGCCGCATCGACTCCTGCGTCACGGCGTCCATGCTCGCACTCCGCACCTCCGATACGTCAGCGCGTCCCCGCAGCGTGCGGCACCACCGTGATCGTCAGCTTGCTCGGATACTGCGCCGAGTGGTGAATCTCGTTGTGCGCCACCAGCGGCTTCGTCTCGTCGTAGTTGTTGCCGCCCGTGTTCAGGTTGCGGTCGAAGCGCGGGAAGTTGGAGCTCGACACCTCGATCCGGATCCGGTGCCCGGCCGCGAAGTAGTTGCTCGTCTGCATCGGCGCATCGTCACCTTGTAGACATGGCCCGGCGCCATGAACACCGGCGGCTTGTCGTACCCCTCGCGGTAGCGCACCCGCTGGATGTTCTCGTCCAGATTGTACGCCGTGCCGTCGGGGTAGACGTCGATCACCTTCACCGTGATGTCGGTGTCCTTGCGGTCGGACGATACGTAGGCGGTGAACTCCATCGGCCCGCTCACCTCCACGCCCTCGGGGAACGGCGCCGACGAGTAGACGAGGATGTCGGGCTGCTGCTCCATCTTGGACTGGTCCATGGCGCCGCCCACGAGGCCCGGCTGGCAGCACACGTTGCCGCCGTGCGACATCACGGGGTGCATCGGGTCATACGTGAACGTGTCCGGCGCGTCGGCGGCCGGGGGCGCGGAGGTCAGCGCGCCGTCGCCGTTCAGCGTGTTGGCGCCGCCGCCGCTCGACAGGTAGAACGTCATCGGCTCGGCGCCCTTGGGCGGCCACGTGTCGCTCGACTGCCACTTGTTCGACCCCATCGTGTAGTAGCGCACGCGGGGCAGCGTGTCGAGCAGGCCGTTGTTCTCCCCCTTCAGGAAGTGGTCGAACCAGCCGTACGTGAGCGCCGCGTAGTCGTAGCGCGCGTCGCCCATGCTCCGCTCGCCGACGATCGTGTTCTCCGTGGCGCGGGTGTAGCCGCAGTGCAGCGTGGGCGCGATGATCACGTACTGCTCTTTGCCGACGGCCGCGTCTGCGGTCTGCCGCACGTGGTTGTACTCGGCCAGGTTGGGGCCGATCGACACGTCGTACCAGGTCATGAAGTAGAGCGCCGGCACGTTGATCTTCATGTTGTCGTGCCACAGGCCGCCCCGGTACCAGGCCGGGTCGTTGGGCGTGCGCTGGATCATCGCGCCGCCGGTGGCGATGCCGGGCATGGAGTCGGAAAAGATGCCGCGCGGGCCGTCCACCGCCTTGATGATGTCCTGTTCGGGCAGGTGCCAGAACGCCCGCGACCAGTCGACGGGCGGTTGCTGCTGCGCGAGGTCGAACGATCTTCGACTCGCGAATCAGGTCGGCCTGCGACGTGCCCGGCGGGAACATCGGCCGCACCTGGTTCTGCTCGCCGTACAGCCAATCGATGAACAGCATCTGCACCGCGCCGCCGCGGTACCAGTTCCCCTGCTCGTAGTACGGCCCCACCCGGCCGACGCCGGCGCCGAAGCTCTCCGGAATGATCGTCGCCAGGCCCGGCGGGTGCGTGGCGGCCACCGCCGACTGCCATTCCGCCGTGGACGAGCAGCCGATGAGCCCCACCTTGCCGTTGGACCAGGGGCGCGTGGAGATCCACTTGATGGCGTCGTACCCGTCGGTGAGCGGCGGACCGAGGATGTCGTAGTGGCCTTCGGAGAAGAAGTGCCCGCGCTCGTTCTGCTGCACGTAGGCGTAGCCGCGCTTCACGGCGTCGAGCACGGCCGTCATGTCCGAGGGCACGCCGTTGCGCACGTCCCAGAAGTTGAAGTTGTACGGCGTACGGACGAAGATCGCCGGCACCTTGCCGGCGGCGTGCTTCGGGTAATAGACGTCGGTGGCGAGGCGGACGCCGTCGCGCATCGGCAGCATCACCTTGCGGTCGATCACGGCGAGCGACTCGAGCTGCGCCTCCAGCGCGACCCGGCGCGCCTTCATCGAATCGGACATCGACCCGCCGCGCTGGGCGCGGGCCGGACGCCCCGTGGCGGCGAACGCCAGCGCCGCGAGGGCAAGGGTGCGGAACGGTCGGACCATGGATGCTCCCAGGATGGTGAGTGCGCGGTGCGCGGCGCCGCCGCGGCGCACCGCTATAATGGCACGCGGGTGCCGGCTGTCCAGACCGGGGCCCGCCCCTTGCCTCGTGCCCGTTGCCGACACACACTCCACGCATGACCGATATCCACACGCCATTCGTCGCGCCGGCCGCTTCGCTCCCCGCCAACCCGGTGAAGGCCGGCACCGCCGCCGAGATGCAGGTGCTCGTGGGGCCCGACCGGGGGGCGCCCAACTTTGCGCTCCGCCGCTTCACCATGGGCTCGGGGGGCGGCATGCCACTCCACACCAACGAGGTGGAGCACGAGCAGTACGTGCTGCGCGGGCGGGCCCGAGTGCGCATCGGCGACACGGTGCACGACGTGGGCCCGGACTACACGCTGTACATCCCGGCCGGCGCGCCGCACAGTTACGAGGTCGTCGAGGCGCCGTTCGAGTTCCTGTGCGTGGTGCCCAACGGCCCCGATCGGATCCGCGTCGTCGAGTCCTGTTGAATTCGGGCGGCCGCGCCGGCTTCCGCGCCCCGCCGGACCCCGCCGCCGGGCGAACGATCCGCTCGGCGCGAGGGTTCGCCCGGCGCGCCGTCCGCCGGCCCCTTACTGACACGCCTCGGCGATTGCCCCACGCTTGACGTGAGGCGCACCGGGAGCGGGGATGTCTGCTCGGACGGCGGTCGAAGAGCCGCAGGCAGCGGCGGGGCTGATCAATCTGATTCACTGGCGCCGGGCCGTGCGCGCGTACAGGCCCACGGCGGTCTCCGAGCGCCAGTTGCGCGCGTTGCTCGACGCGGCGGTTCGCGCGCCCACGGCCATGCATCAGGAACCGTGGCAGTTCGTGATCGTGCAGGATCGGGCCCTGCTCCGCCGGCTCTCCGATCGGGCCAAGGAGATGGCGCTGGCGACGGCGCTGCACCACGGCAACCTGCTCAAGCCGCCGGGCGCCGCGGGCGACGGGATGCCCTCGCCGCTCGCCGATCCGGAGTTCAACATCTTCTACGACGCGGGCACGCTGGTCGTGATCTGCGCCAGTCCGGCGAACGAGTTCGTGGTGGCGGACTGCTGGTTGGCGGCGGAGAATCTGATGCTGGCCGCGTGCGCCGAAGGGCTCGGCAGCTGCTGCATCGGCTTCTCGGTGCCGGTGCTCAACGCGCCGGAAGGCAAGTCGTGGCTCGGAATTCCGGCCGACGTGCAGGCCTTCGCGCCGATCATCGTGGGCGTGCCGCGGGGCGACATGGGGCCGGCGCCGCGCAAGGCGCCCGTGGTGCTCAACTGGATTCGCTGACGCCGGCCGACGCCGGCACCAGAATCCAGGTCTTCCTGGGCAAGGGGGGCGTGGGCAAGACCACGTGTGCCGCGGCCACGGCGCTGCACCTGGCCGAGCGCGGCGAGCCGACGCTGCTCGTGTCCACCGACCCCACGCCCTCGCTCTCGCACATCTTCGACCGGCCGCGCGGGGAGCCGGGGCACGAGGTGGTCGAGCGATTGTTCCTGACCGAATTCGGCCTCGCCGAGCTTCGCCGCATGTGGGACGAGCGGTTCGGGCGCGAGGTGTACGCGGTGTTCTCGTCGTTCGTGGACGTGGAGTACGACACGTTCGTGGAGTTCATGACGTCCGTGCTGCCGGGGCTGAACGAGGAGTTCATGGTGGATTACATCCGGCGCCTCGCGCTGGACGGGCGGTACCGCCGCGTGGTGTGGGATACGGCGCCGCTGGGGCAGACGCTGGCGCTGCTCGGCATGCCCACGCTCCTCGCGCGCCACCTCCGGATGGCGCCGCGCGTCTATTCGCACCTGCGGACGTCGGGCGAGCAGCGCGAGTCGATCATGGCGGTGCTGCGGCGCTGGGAGTCGCTGGCCGGCGCGTGCATGGCGTTCCTGCGCCGCGATGTGCGTTTCGTGATGGTGACCATCGCGGAGTCGCTGGCGCTGCGCCAGCTCGACGACGTGTTCGCCGAGCTGGCGCGGTACGATCTGCGGGTGGAGCGTCTGATCGTGAACAACGTCGTCGCCGCGCCGGACTCGCCCTTTCTGGCGCAGAAGGCCGCGCAGCAGCAGGCGCACCTGCGCCAACTGCGGCAGCGGTATGGGGATCTGCCGATGACGGAGATCCCGCTGTTTCCGCAGGAGATCCAGGGGGTGGAGCGGCTGCGCGAGGTGGCGGCGGTGCTCGGTCCGGGGTTGCGCGAGGGAGCGCGCCACCCCTCAGGGCTGCGGTGACCGCGGAATCGAATCGATCCGATACGATCCGCGTGCCTCGTCGAAGGCGATTCCGGGTTTGAGCGTGATGTACAGGGCGTTTTCCGAGCCGATCCCGGGCATGGATGTGTCCCAGCAGTTCTTGTATTGCATGGATGCGATGTCTCCGGGGCGAATCCCGGCGAGGATGTCGGTGGGCGCCAGGTGCCGCTTGCGGAGGCGCGTGCGTGGATCGATGAGCACGTCGCGCGGCGGGATGGATAGCGTCTCGTCGAGCCGGACCCGGTGGCCGTTCACCCACACGAACGCGATGTCATCGCAGATTCGCCCGTGGTCGCCGAGCATGTTCGGCCGCAGGCGCATCAGCACATCATACACGTTTTCGATGGCCGGGTCGCGGGCCGCGCGCAGGATGGCCGTCGAATCGAGGAAATAGTCGTTCGAGAGGGCGCGCGCCTCGATGCGCACCGTGTCGAGCATCGGCGGGAGGCGGGCCAGCGACAGCGGGACGAAGAGCGTGTCACCCGCCGCCACGGCGAGCGGCCGCGTGGTCTGCGCGTAGCCGATCCTTCGCGCCACGAAGCGATAGGGTCCGCTGTCGGGCACGAACGCAAAGGTACACCGGCCCGCCGCGTCGGTCGTGCCCTCGTGCAACGCCTGGCCCGGTGGCGGGCCGCGCAGGATGACCACGGTGGCTCCAGCCACCGGCTCGCGCGCCGTATCGAGAACCAGAACATGCACCACCGCCGGGGGGCCAGCCTGCGCGCGGACCCGGGTGGGCAGCAGGCACGCTGCCATCGCCAGCATGGCGGTCACGACGTGGTGTCGCATCTCATTCAGCATGCGGTTCGCGCGCGAACCGGCGCCCGCAGGGACCGCCACCCAGATCCAATCGCCCTCACGTCTCGCGACGAATTGCCCAATTTCTCATTCGATCTGTCGCAGGCCCGCAGTACCCTCTATCAGCAGAGTTGTCGCACCCGACTGAATCTGCGGTCGGTCCCGGGTGGGGCCGCTGGCCCACCCCTTATCTATGGTAGTGGCCGCACTCTCAGGTCTGCCATCCCCAGCGAGTTCCAGCGTCCAGACACCGACTGGCAGCGCGCCGCACGTCAGCCGACGGATCCTGACGGACGGCCTCCAAGGCGATCGCCTGGGCATCGGGTATCTCGCAAAAACCGAGAGCCCAAATCGCCAATTCACGTACACCCGGGTTCCAGTCGTTTCGGGCCCGCTCGCGAAGCACCTCATCCGTGCCCGGCGGCTGGAGAAACGCGAGCGCGGCGATCGCGCGCAGGCGTTGCTCAAGATCCTCCGCCGCGACTGCACGCAGGACATACCGCCCATCGCGCAGATCGCCGAGTTCATCTTCGACCATCAAGGCGGCAAAGCGCGCTTGCGGCCCGCCCCAGAGCCGCACACCATAGCACCGGGCATCGACAGCATCAAAGAAGTACCTGTGCGCGGGTGCGGCTGTTGCCGGAGCGCTGGGTGACGTACTCGCTGTTCTTGACGCGCTTGATTCGCCCTGCGTACAGTCGCACCGCAGCCGCGGGTTTGCGAGCGCGGCGGCCGTGGCGCTCACCTGGGCGAAGATCGTCTGCAGCTCGGTGGGCGTGAACGTCGGGGGCGACTGGACCACGTCCGACGGTGCGCCTGCAACCTGACGGCCGCGGAACCGCAGCCACCCCGCCAAAGCGTCACGCGTACCAGCCAGATGCCCGACGACGGCGCGAGCGGGCTCGTAGCCGTCAGCAGCGATCTGCTCGACCTTCGGCAGCACGCCTTGGAGCTGGGCTGCC
>CAVSOM010000019.1:0-15154 GCA_963729495.1 uncultured Gemmatimonadaceae bacterium | reverse complement strand
AGCTCGTGGAGTTCAAGGAAACGGTCCTGACCCGCACCACGGTTTCGTCCAGCCGCGGTTCGTCCACCCGCAGCGGCAGCACCACCGCCCCGCAGGACTGCTGACCGCGCATGCCCGCGAAAGACCCGCGCATCGACGCCTACATCGCGAACGCCGCTCCCTTCGCGCGGCCCATCCTCACCCGCATCCGCGCGGTGGTCCACGCGGCGTGCCCCGACGTGCAGGAAACGATCAAGTGGGGCATGCCGCACTTCGACTTCCACGGCATCATGTGCGCCATGGCGGCCTTCAAGAGCCACTGCACGCTCGGCTTCTGGAAGGGATCGCTCGTCATTCCCGCCGCCGAACGCGCGAAGGAGGCCAACGGCATGGGCGCGTTCGGCCGCATCGCCGCGCTGGCCGACCTGCCCGGCGACCGCAAGATCGCGGGCTACGTCCAGCAGGCCATGAAGCTGAACGAGCAGGGCGTGAAGGCGCCGCAGTTCGCCAACCGCAAGCCGCGCCCCGCTCCCAAGTCGCCCCCGTACCTGACGGCGGCCATCCGGCGGAACGCCAAGGCGCTCGCCACCTGGACGGCGTCGTCCCCGAGCTTCAAGCGGGAGTACGTGAGCTGGGTGACCGAGGCCAAAACGGAGCCGACGCGCGCCAAGCGGCTGGCCACCACGGTGCAGTGGCTCGCCGAGGGCAAGCCGCGCAACTGGAAGTACGTCAAGCCGTAGCGTGCGCGAAGGCACCCCCAGCCGCACGGCGTACCGGGTGGCGCTGCGCCGCGCCGAGCACCAGCTGGTCGACCGGCCGCTCGTGCTGGACGACCCCGTGGCGCTCCGCGTGATCCGCGCCGAAGACGCCGCCGAGCTGCGGCGCGACCCGCGCGCCCTCGAACGCTCGCCGCTCGACGCCTACCTGCGCGCGTTCATGGTGGCGCGCAGCCGGTTCGCCGAGCAGGCGCTGGCCGCCGCGGTGGAGCGCGGCGTGCGGCAGTACGTGCTGCTCGGCGCCGGCCTCGACACCTTCGCATATAGAAATCCATATGGCGCGCTGCGCGTGTTCGAGGTGGACCACCCGTCCACGCAGGAGTGGAAGCGCCGGCGGCTGGCGCGGGGGCGGGTGCCCATCCCCGGTTCGCTCACGTTCGCCCCGGTGGATTTCGAGACCGAGACGCTGGCCCACGGGCTCGCCACCGCCGGCTTCGACCGCGACGCGCCGGCGCTCTTCGCCATGCTCGGCGTGGTGCCCTATCTCACGCTCGACGCGCTCCG
The DNA here is from genome assembly GCA_963729495.1 of uncultured Gemmatimonadaceae bacterium. Classification (GTDB taxonomy): domain Bacteria; phylum Gemmatimonadota; class Gemmatimonadetes; order Gemmatimonadales; family Gemmatimonadaceae; genus JAGWRI01. Next base: position 13,895 of record CAVSOM010000019.1, on the reverse strand, counting down.
CGCCACCTGGGCGTTCGTGGCGGGCGGCGCGGCGGGCAGCGGCATCGCGTTCGACTACGGGCTGCCGCGCGAGCGGCTCACCGGCGTGCAGCGTCGGGTGTTCGACGCCATGGCCGAGCGTGTGGCGGCCGCCGGCGAGCCGTGGAAGACGGCCTTCGACCCTCCGGCGCTGGAGCATGAACTCCGCTCCGTGGGCTTCTCGCAGTTCGAAGATCTGGACGCCGACGCGATCAACGCCCGCTACTTCGCCGCCCGCGCCGACGGCCTGCGCGTGGGCGGCGCCGCCCGGTCGATGCTCGCCCTCACCTGACTGTCCTACTGTCCTACCGTCCTGACTGCCTGTCCGCATCCGCCTTGAGCAGCGCCTGCAGATGCTGCTGTTGCTGCTGCGGCGTGGGTGGCGGCGGCGGTGCGTTGGCCGACGTGTCCTTGGGCACCGGCGCCGGCACGGGCGGCCCCCGCCTGGGCGCCACCTCCGGCGCGTACAACTGCCAGCGCCGGCCGTCGGTGAACTGCAGCCCGTACCAGGTGAGCAGCTCCTGGTAGTCGAGCGCGGATGTGGAATCCACGGCGCGGGCCAGCCACGCGCCCTGGTCGCTGCCCGCCACCTCGCTCACCACGCCCCGGAACTGCTCCGCGGTGTACCCCGCCGTGCCCGAATAGCGCTGGTAGGCCAGCCGCATCACGTCGTCCAGGCTCTTTGCGCCGTTGGACAGCGTGCGCAGATGCGCGTCGAGCAGCAGCCCCACCACCGCCCCCTTGGCCACCCAGTCCAGCCCTCGCCTCCGCCCTCCAGCCGCGCCGGCCGCGCCGGCCGGCTGGCCCGCGTCGAGCGACGCCACCGTGAGCGACTGCAGCCGCCGCTCGGGGTCGTTCTGCGTTCGCGCGATGAGCGCCGAGATTCCGTCCAGGAAGTCCTGCTGCCGGAGCAGGCCGGCGCGGGCCAGCAGCAGTTGGCCGTAGTACGCGCCCAGCCCGTCGGCCACCCAGCGGCTGGGCGACGCCGGACGTGCGTCGTCGTCGGGCAGCGCGAGCTCGGCGGGATGCAGCCGCGTGCCGTTGAAGGCGCGCAGGTAGCCGCGGGCCGCCGTGCCCAGCCACGCCTGGAGCAGCTCGGCGGAGTCGAGCACGCCGGGCGCGGCGCCGAGCACCGTGGCGTTCAAGTGGCCGGGGCCGCCCACCCCGGGCCGGAAGACATTAAAGAATATATATCGCGGATAGGGCAGGAACCCCCAGAACCGCTGCACCTCCACCACCAACCGCAGCAGCGTGCGCCCCGCCTGCTCGCCGCTGAAGCCGGCCGGCGCGCCGGCGTCCACCAGCATGTGCGTGGCGCCGGCCACGTCGAACTGCACCGTCTCCAGCCGGCCGGCCACGATCGGGGCGTCGGCCAGTTGGGCGTAGCCCGACGCGCGGTAGTGGTCGCTCGCGCGGTCCGACGCCGAGTCGAGCGGCGTGAGCGACGTCCACCCGGCGGGCAGCGCGAGCGTCACGTGCGCGGCGCGCTCCGTGTCGCCGGCGGCGGTGAGGTACGTGGCCCGGCCGTTGAGCACGATCAGGCTGTCGCCCACCCAGTTGCCGGTGGGGTCTCGGCCGTCGGCGTGCAGGCGGTAGGTCAGCGTCACCACGGCCGAGCCGCGGGTGTCCACCTGCCAGTGGTTGGCGCGGGTGCGGCGCACGGCCAGCGGCGAACCGTCCGCGGCCCGCGCGGCCACGCTGTCCACCTGGCTCGCATGGTCCGTTGCGGTGTAGTAGCCCGGGGTCCAGGCCGCCATGACCAGTTCGATCGACGGCTTTCCGCCGGTGGGCACGCTCGCCTGGACGCGCGCCACGTGGGCGGCGAGCTTGGGGAAGGAAATTTCGTACGCGATCGGCTCGTCCGTCTGGGCCCGGGCCGCCCGGGGCGGGTAGCAGGCGAGGGCGAAGAGCGCGGCGGCAGCCGTGGCGAGTTGGCGGGTCGGTGGCAAGGCGTGGAGCGGGGCTGGGTGGTTGGAGGTGGCGACCGCGGCGGCGGCGCGGGCGATCGACCGCGAAGAATGACCACCGTGCCGAATGGGCGCCAGTGCGGGGCGCGGCGGGACGAAGCGAAGCGAACGGGCCCGTCGACTTTTTCGGAGAGAAGGAGCGACATGAACCGAACCATTGCATTCCGGCGTCTGCTTGCCGCGGTCGGCGCCATGGCGCTGGTGGCCGCGTGCAACCAGGCCGACGTAGCCAAACTGGTGGGCGTGCCGGCGAACGATGTCTACATCACGGCGGGCGCCCCGCAGGCGGGTCCCAACGGCGACACCGTCTATTTCGACATCCGGAACGAGGGCATCGCCACGGCGTACCTGCAGCCGTGCGGCACCGGCCCGCTGCTCGACCTGCAGGTGTACCAGAGCGGCGCCTGGCAGGCCTTCAACTCGGGCTCGACCTGCCCGGTGGCGACTCCGTCGGGAGCCATCGAACTCGACACGGCCGCGGACCTCATCGTGACCAGCGTCTTTCCCGCCGGCCAGTATCGGGTGGGCGTGTACGTCGGCACGACCGCCGCGCTGAGCAGCGTGACCGAGGCGTTGACGGCGCCCTTCACCGTTCCCTGAGTCCAGGGTGACGGCCATGCGCTATCCCGGCGTTTCGGCGAGCGTGCTCGACGTCGTGGGCCAGACCCCGCTCGTCGCCCTCGACCGGCTGACCGCGGGCCTCCCGTCGCGCATTCTCGTCAAGCTCGAATCGGCCAATCCGGGGCTCAGCGTCAAGGACCGTCCCGCGCTCCGGATCATCGAAGACGCCGAGCGTGCGGGGCGGATCGTGGCCGGCGACACCGTCATCGAGCGCACCAGCGGCAACATGGGCACCGGGCTGGCGATTGCGTGCGCGCTCAAGGGGTACAGGCTCGTGGTCGTGATGTCGGCGGGGAACACGTTGGAGCGGCAGAAGGCCATCCGCGCGCTCGGGGCGAAGGTGGTGCTTGTGCCGCAGGTGACCGGCAAGCCGGGGCAGGTGACCGGCGCCGATCTCGAGCGGGTGGAGGCCGAGACCGACGAGCTTACGAAAAAACTCAAGGCCTTCCGCGCCGACCAGTTCAAGAATCCGAGCAGCGTGAAGGCGCACGTCACCGGCACCGGCCCCGAGATCTGGAAGCAGACCAAGGGCATGGTGGACGTGTTCGTGAGCATGGTGGGGTCGTCGGGCACGTTCACCGGCGTGTCGCGCTACCTGAAACGCAGAAACGGCGACATCCGGTGCGTGGTCGTGGAGCCCGTGGCGGCGGCGATCCTGTCGGGCAAACGGAAGAAGCCGGGCCGGCACAAGCTCCAGGGCGTCGGGTATATGGAAGTACCCCAGCTCTACGAACCGGCGCTCGTCGATGAGTTTATAGGTATAGGAGACGCCGAGGCCGTGCGGGTGGCGCGGAAGCTGGCGAGGGCCGAGGGGATCCTGGCGGGGTTCACCAGCGGGGCCAACGTGGCGGCCGCGCTCAGGATCGCCAGGCGGTCGAAGGCGCCGCTGACCATCGTCACCGTGATCACCGATTCGGGTCTCAAGTATTTCAGCACCGATCTGTTCTGAAGAGTACGAGGGTACGAGGGTACGAGAGTACGAGGGGTCCAACGTAGCCGGTGCGCGGGTCAACTGCTCCGATTTTTCGATCGCGCTTTGATGACCTCGCGGAGGGCCTTGTTGACCGCACCGGCGGTAGGGAACTCGGCCGCTACGTCGCGGGCAAGCAATACGAGGTTCGTGCCTTCCGCGAACCGCGCGGCATGCTTGCCACGCACTCCGCCCGTGAACTCGTATTCAGCCCGCATCTCTTCTCGGACCCGAGCGACCTTCCGCGCCTTATTCGCCTTCTTCGTGCGTAATCCGTGTGGAGGCATCCAACAAAGGATAGTGGAATGGTAAGAGAGAAGGCCGGCAGGACGGGGGACGGCAGCGCAAGGTTGGCACTGAGGCCGGCGTGAGTCGATTACAACCCCATATCAATCTGTGGGGAAAGTCCCGCGCGAGCTTCGCGCCAGAATCTTGCGCCGAGCGGATTCCGACTATAAAACGCCAGCGCGTACTGAAATACTCCCATTCCGGCCACCCTGACCGCACGTACCTAGTCCGCCGCTGAGGGGTAGCCGATTCGCTGCATTGCCTCGTCGAACTTGCGAAGCAGGAAGGGAATCACCTTCTGCCCTTCGGCATATTGGGTTCGCCAGTCTGCGCAATCGATCAATTCACCGATGCGCCTCGAAGCCGGGTCGGCGAGATATCGGCGAAAGTTCCGTCGAGCGTCGACACCGAGCATCAGAAGCACCAGAAAGTCGATCCTAAACCGGCTCAAGGCCCGAATCGTCTCGAATCTCAACTGGAGATCGAACGGATCGACGAAACAGAACGAAAGCAGGCCCTGGTCCGGTCCATAGGGTGGCATGGCATTGCGGATTGCATCGATGCGCTCGTTGACATCGCCCTGAATGAAGGTGACGTGCGCCTCGCGAGCGAGTGGCGCAACTCGCGCTCTCAGGGCCGAAATGCAGCGCGGATCGTTGTCGACGAAGATGTAGTCGGTGAAACGCGGCGGCTGCCGCAACACCGCCAACGCCGATGTCTCGACGGTCTCTCCCGTGTCCGCGACCAGGGCATGGCCCGCTCCGGCGTAAAGCCCCAGGTAGGCCAACTGAGGCCACTTGTGGTGCATCGCATCGGCGAAGATCCCGGCGTAGCGGTTGTGCAGGTGGATCTTCTCCAACGAATGGCGCTTTATCTCGGGCGAGTACAAGGAGTCTGCCTGCACGACGAGCGGCTCGTCAGCCATTCGAAAACCTAGCTGGCGATGGTGGGATATTCGCTCCACGTGCGGCCGTCGAGGTCGCGCCCGTTGGCCTTGGGCGTGCGCCCACCCACCTGTTTGAAGAAGAACGGGACGCCGGTCCGGACGCAGTCGTCGCGGAGTGAGCGAATCCAGTCGAGCGACACGGGCCGGTGCCTGACGCCACTCTCTCCACCCGCAATGACCCAGTGGATTCCGTTGAGCTCGAGGCGCAGGTGCCCGAGCAGCGGCTCGCACGACAGAAAGCGCACCCGCGCCGGGACATCACAGAGTTGGCCCGCTCTGAATGCCACGCGTTGGTCTTCAACGGAAGTGCCGAGCCAGATATGCACGGGTACCACACCCCCCTCGAACAGGTCGGCGTTCCGCCGAACGAATCGATCCATGCGCGCCGGCCGCTTGGTCAGAACCTGAAAGACGTGACGGTTCGCTTGGAGCATTACCTCGAATACCGCGCGCACGAACGCCGTCGGAATGTCGACATGGAGCAGATCGCTCATGCTGTTCACGAACACGCGCCGGGGTGTTCGCCACCGCAGCGGATCAGCGAGCCGCTCGGGCCACGTGCGCACGGCGAAGGGGTCTTGGCGGCGGTCGGGGGTGTCGCGCGCGGGGCGCCGCGCAGTGTATTCCTCGCGGAGCAGCCGGTGCGCCAGCGTTAGCGCGTAGCAGTTGTCGCACCCGGCGCTGACCTGCGTGCAGCCGGTAACCGGATTCCACGTGGCATCGGTCCACTCGATGCCGGTCTTGGTCGACATGGGTCCGAATATAGGCCGAAGCCTTCAACGCGCCACACCCATTTCGACGCGCGTCGTTCCCTTCGCGCGCAAATCATAATCGAACCGGCCGCCAAGTGAATGGGGGAGCAGCGCTCGTCGCGCCGCCCCCCCATCCGCCGTTTACTCACTTCCGAATCCCTCTCTGGTGCTCTCGTACTCTCGTACTCTCGTACCCTCCTACAGCCCCCCGCCGCGGCCCCCTCTCCCGCCCCGACCCCTCCCACGCCCCGCCGGCGCCTCTATTCCCGCCGCCTTCAACGCAGCCGCCAACGCCGGGATGTCCTTGGTACGGAGCACCGCAAGCACCGCCTCCTGCGCCTTGAGTTCCGCCGGCAGTCCGGCCAGGTCCTTCTCCTGCTCAGCGGTCGGCGCGAAGGTGACGTTCAGCAGATAGCTCATCCCCTGCACCTTCTGCTGGATGGTGCGCACCGCGGGCACGTCGGGCGTGAAGTCCTCGCTGAAGTTGCCCTGGCCCGGGCAGCGGATGGCGCCCGCCTCGCCCCCTCGGCCGCCCCCGCCGCCGCCGCCGAAGCCGCCGCGGCCCCGGCCGCCGCCGGCCGCCGAGCCCACGTCGCAATATAACTTCGTGAATGACGAGTCCACGTTGGCCGCCTGTGCCTTGAGCGCCGGCGTCATCTTGTCACCGCCGTTGTCGGCCGCAGCCTTGAGCGGCGTGTACGCCTGCTGCGCCGAGTCCACGCGCTGCTGCGCGTCGCGCAGCGAGTTCTGGAAGTCGGCCAGCCGCTTCCGGAACTGGTTCAGCGTCTGGAGGTCGGACTCGGCGAGCGTCTGTGCCGCGTCCTTGGTGAGCGTGAAGCTTTGCTTGAGCACCGTCGGCGCGCCCGAGGCCGGCGTGACCGTGAGTTGCGCCGTGTAGCGCCCAGGGAGCACCGGGTAGTAGATCTCGGTATTGCCGCGCCCGCCACGACCGCCGAAACCGCCGGCGCCGCCGCCGAAGCCGCCGCGACCGCCGCGGGCCGCGGCTTCCGCGCGGGCCGCGAGTTCGGAGTCGCTCGGCACCTGGCCCGTGAGCGGCGGACCGGCGCGCATGTCCCACGCGATGCGGTACATGCCGGGCTTCTTCTGGTCCGCGGTGAGGGGCAGACTGCGGACCGTCGTGCCGTTGGCGTCGATGATGTCGAGTCGTACGGACTGTCCGACTGTCCTACTGCCGGACTGTCCGACCAGCAGGTACGTAATGATCGCCCCGTACGGCGGGTTCGCGCCCTCGAACCCCGTGGTGGTCATGCCGCTCTCATGCGTGCCGTCGGGCTGGAAGAGCAGTTCGTCGCGCACCGGGAAGAGGTACGCCGTCTGGGCCTTTTGGGCGGACGCCAGATTTTCCAGTGGTGAGATGTCGTCCATGACCCAGATGCCGCGGCCGTGCGTGCCGAGCACCAGGTCGTGCTCGCGGGATTGGATCTTCATGTCCCAGACGGGGACTGCCGGGAAGTTGCCCGTGAGTTGGCTCCAGCGGCCGCCGCGGTCCGTGCTGAAGAAGGCGCCGAACTCCGTGCCCGCGAAGAGCAGGTTCGGCTGAACCGGGTCTTCGCGCACCACTTCCACGCCCGACATCGCCGGCAGGTTGCTCGAAATCGACGTCCAGCTCTTGCCGTAATCCTCACTGACCAGCACGTACGGCGCGAAATCGTTGCTGCGGTGTCCGTCGAACGCGGCGTAGAGGCGGCCCGGGTTGGCGCTCGACCAGGCCACGCGGCTCACGTATGTCGTGTCGGGGACGCCGGGGAAGTGGTCCGTCTTGGTCCACGTCTTGCCGCCGTTCTGGGAGACTTGGATGAGCCCGTCGTCCGTGCCGACGGCGAGCAGCCCCGCCTTGAGCGGCGACTCGTCGATCGTGGTGATGTTGCCGAACTCCGCCGTGCCCTCGTTGAGGCCCAGCGTGCCCGAGTCGGGCACCGCGCCGCGCAGGGGGAGCGTCTTGCGGTCGATGTTCCGGGTGAGGTCGGGGCCGATCATCGTCCAGCTATCGCCGCGGTTCGTGCTCTTGAACAGGTACTGCGCCGCGATGTAGACCGTGTTCTTGTCGTGCGTGGAGGGGAGGATCGGCGAACTCCAGTTGAAGCGCAGGTGTTCGCCGTGGGGGCCCGTGGGGCGGATCGTCTTGGCCTCGCCCGTGCGTTCGTCGTAGCGCTGCACGCCCGCCTGTTGCGACTCGGCGTACACCAGGTGGTAGTCGTTGGGGTCGGGCACCGCGTAGAAGCCGTCGCCGCCCGACATGCGGAACCACATCGCGTTGGTGGGGCCGTAGCGGTAGCGCGTGCGGCTGGGGCCGGCGTAGGTCATGTTGTCCTGCAGGCCGCCATACACGTTGTAGAATGGGCTGGCATCGTCCACGGCGACCGTGTAGAACTGGCTCACCACGAAGTTCTCGAAGTGGTCCCAGCTCTTGCCGCGGTCCCAGGTCTGGTACAGGCCGCCGTCGGAGCCCACCAGCATTTGTTGGGGGTTCTCGGGGTTGATCCAGAGGGCGTGGTGGTCCGTGTGGATGCCGCCGGCGAACGACTCCCAGGTCTTGCCGCCGTCCCAGGTCTGGCGGTCGCCCGCGTTCAGCTCCATCACGTGGAGCGGGTCCGTGGGGTCGCAGATGATGCCGCTGTAGTACCAGGCCGTGCCGTCCACGTTGTTCACGTGCGCCCAGTGCTCGCCACTGTCGTCGGAGCGGTAGGTGCCGTTCTCCTCGCCCTTGGCGCTGATGATCGCGTAGAGCGTGGAGGGGTGCGAGGCGCAGACCGTGAGGCCGATACGGCCCAGGTCGCCCGTGGGGAGGCCGTCCGAGAGCTTCGTCCAGGTCCGGGCGCCGTCCGTGGTCTTGTAGACCGCCGCTTCCGGGCCGGCGGGGAGGAAGCCGTACTCGCGGCGTTCGCGTTCCTCGCTGGCCGCGTAGAGCACGTCAGGGTTCGACGGGTCCATGACCACGTCCGTGAAGCCTGTGTACTTGCTGATTTGTTTGGTATTACTCCAGGTCTTGCCGCCATCCGAGGTCTTGTAGAGGCCTCGTTCGCCGCCCGGGGCCCAGAGCGGGCCCGCCGCGGCCACGTAGACCACGTTCGGGTTGCGGGGGTCGATGACGATGCGGCCGATGTGTTGGCTCGTGGGGAGCATGGCCGAGGACCAGGACTTGCCGCCATTGGCGGACATGTAAACCCCTGTTCCCCAGGAGCTTGAGCGCATATTATTGGCCTCGCCCGTGCCCACCCAGATAACGTTGGAGTCGGAGGGGGCGACCGCGACGGCGCCAACGCCGCCCGTGCGGACCGAGTCGTCGAAGATCTGGGTCCAGGAGCCGCCGTCGTTGGTGGAGCGCCAGACGCCGCCGGTGGCGGCGCCAACTACAAATTCGGTACCGAGTTGGCCGGTAGCGTTGGGGGAGGCGGCGATGGCGGAGATGCGGCCGCCCATGAGGGCGGGGCCGATAGAGCGGAAGGAGAGGGCGGTGGCGAGGGAGGAATCCGAGGGGGATTGGGCGAGGGCGGGGGCCGGGATCGCGGCGAGCGAGAGGGCGGAGGCCGCGATGGCCAGTGCGAAGGAGCGCAGGGTCCGGGGCATCGGAGTGTGGGAAGGGTGGGCTGGGGCAGGGACTGGGGTCCGAGAAGAGGGAACCCACTCGGGCCGACACCAAATGTACGGGCCGGTACAGGGAACTGCTGGGAGGCTCTTGGGGCGATGGAACCGGGACCCGTGGAGACCGCCGACCCCACCTAGTGCTGGCGAGTTGAGGGTCACGGGGCAATACTTGTCGGATCTCATTAGCGACCCCTCAAATCGTCAAGCTCCATGCGCGGTGTCGTTGCACTGACGGACAACGGGTGGTACGACTTTCTGTCGCAGCGATCACTTCCAGAAGTGAATTTCTGGAAGCCATCCGATCGTCGGCGGCCACGTCTTGACGAGTCCACGCCCTTCTTCTTTCAGCAGAAGAAGCCGAACCGCGCCATTGTCGGCTTCGCGTACTTCGCGCGCTGGAGCGTGCTTCCCATCTGGCTCGCGTGGGACGCGTTCGGCGAAGGGAACGGCTGTGAGAGCTTGCCGGCGCTGATCGAGCGAGTCGAGCGGCTGAGACATCGTCCGGCGGGCGGTCGTAATCTATCCAGGTCGGAGATTGGCTGCCTCTTGCTCCGCGACCCCACGTTCTTCAGGCCCGATCAATGGGTGGAGGCGCCGGCCGACTGGCCGAATGAGGTCGTGGGAAGTAAGTCCTACGACCTCGAGGTTGGTGAAGGACGCCGGATTTGGGACGAATGTCGCGCTCGGGCGCATTCGCAAGCTCAGCCGATCAATAGGGCGTCCGAGGTCCGGTACGGTACGCCGCACCTCGTGAGCCCGCGTGTAGGGCAGGGGATCTTCCGAGTCGGAGTGCTGGACGCATACGGCCGGGCATGCGCACTTACCGGCGAGCATTCGTTGCCAGTGCTGGAGGCGGCGCACATTCGCTCGTATGCCAGCGAGGGCCCGAACAAAGTCACTAACGGTATTCTCATGCGAGCCGATCTACACCGGCTATTCGATACCGGGTACATCACGATTTCGGGGGAGCACCGCCTCGAGGTGAGCAACCGCTTGAAGGAGGACTACAGCAACGGAAGAGCGTACTACCCTTTGAACGGGGACCGCGTTCGGTTGCCCGAGCGCACTGACGACGCTCCTGAGCCGAGCTTCCTGGAGTGGCATAGGGAGCACGTGTACCGTGGGTAGCCGGCTGCGATCCGCCGATGCCGAAAGAGGACGTGCGACGTGTTGCTAACCGTCGCCGAGTTCCGGGACCAGGTCGCTCGCCACATCGAGGAGCTTGTCGAGAATCTCCAGTCTCTCACCGGCCGCGAAGGGCCCGATGAAGCCGACGCCTGGCGCGCCTCGTTGCCAAAGCTGGCCGATGCGATCGCGGCTCCCGAACTGGCGAACCTGCACGTTTACTTCGGGGGTAGCGGCAACGTTGCCGTCGAATACCAATTGCCGGCCGCCTCGGCCTGGTGCGATGCGGTACTTCTTGGACGGCGTGTGGCGGTTCCAGCCGCTGTCGTTGTGGAGCTCAAGAACTGGGTAACTCGCGCCGATCGCCCCGGCCCGTTCGAGGGTTTGATGATTCGCGCCGGTCAAACGGCACTTCACCCGGCCGACCAGGTGCGCGGCTATGTCGAATACTGTCGTCGCTTCCATTCCACGATCTTGGATCGAGAGGCGACGGTCGATGGGTGCGTGCTGTTCACGCGCGACCGGTTCTTAGGGCGGTACGAAGAGCCGCCGAATGACAAGCTGGTGAAGGACTTCCCTTTGTTCGCCAGTGGGGGAGGTTCCGAGGACTTCTCGCGCTTCTTGGCGAGACTGATCGACGAGCCGGATCCCAATTTTGCGACCCGATTCGTCGATGGGGGATATCGGCAGGACCGGGGCTTCGTTCGGCAAATCGGGGAGCAGATTCTCCATCCAAATCAGACGCCGTTCGAGCTGCTCGACAATCAGCGCTCGGCGTTTGCGCTCGTCCGCGGAATTGTCGAAAACAACGTTTTGTCTACGCGGAATCCAAGGAAGCAGGTCATCATTATCGAGGGGCCGCCTGGCTCCGGTAAGTCAGTCGTGGCCGCGAGACTTTGGGCAGCGCTCGTGACGGACGAGCGGCTGGACGACGGAAGTGTAGTAGTCGTAACAACGTCCGTGGCGCAGAGGAGCGTCTGGTCGAGTCTTTTCAAGGGAGTCGGAGGTGCAGCCGCAGGTGGGGTGGTCAAGGGATCGAATAACTTCGTTCCAATATCCACCCAGACGCTCGGTCGGCTACGGCGAAAGCACGGGGTTGAGTTCGCTGACGATGCGGACGATTGGCGTAGCAACGTGGAGCTGCTGCGGGATCGTGGCGTCGAGTTCCAGAAGGGCGCGGCGGACGACGAGTACCTCGTTTCGATCGTAGACGAGGCGCACGCCCTCATCAACCCGGAACATGTCGAGGGTCGAGGGCAATTTGGGTTCGCGCCGACGTTGGGGCCGCTCGCATGGCACATCATTCGTGCGTCAACCGTCTCCGTGTTTCTGCTGGATCCGAAGCAGGGTTTTCGGGACCGTGAGAACACGACGGTTGACGACATCAAGGGGTGGGCCGCCGAGTTGGGTGCGGGGCTCATCACGGAGGTCTCGCTCAAAGGGGCTCAGTTTCGCTGTGCCGGGTCGACGGAGTACGTCGAGTGGGTTGAGGGCGTCCTCCGCGGCGACCCTCCGGAGGACCTTGCCAGGCTAGCGAAGACGTGGCGCGAGGTCTTCGACTTTCAGATTGTCGAAACGCCGGCTGAGCTCGATGCGAAGCTCTCGGGCCCGGTGAAGGGCGGCCGAACAGCCCGACTTTTGGCCAGCTATGCTCGGAAGTTGAAGACGAAGGGCGCAGCTCGGCCGCACGCGCTGCCGGCGGCGCAGAAGGACTTTCATGAACGATTCCTCGAGGAGGGGAAGCCAAAATACTGGAGCAAGGTGTGGAACTATGTTCCGCGAAATGGCACGGACTACACCTGGTTCATCCAGGCCCCTAAGGGAAGCCCCTTGCACGACGATCCGCTATGCGAAGTCGGCTGCCCGTACGCGGTGCGGGGGTTTGACTTCGACTACGTGGGCGTGCTGTGGCTGAGCGACTTTGTCCGACGAGATGGGGCATGGCGGGCAATGCCTGAGGCTGTCCACGACACTGGCCTGAACCTGAGTCAGAGTGCAGCGAGACGGGAACGTGATGTCGGTGGAGCAAACAGAAGGCTATCTGCGGCGCTCGGGCAGGCATATCGGATTCTCCTCACCAGGGGATTGGCGGGCTGCTACTTGTGGATCGAAGATCCTGAAACCCGGGCGCACGTTCGACGTTGCCTCGCGTGAATTGTGCCCCTTCCGGTAAGCCTGTTCTCCGCTGAGTATCCTTGTCTTATCTGAGGAGGCTGAGCCATGGTCCCACGTCCTCCAGCCGGCTGGTACTCCAACCTCATCGATTTCTGCGATGCGCCGCCGCGGAGCATTCGCGAGCGGCTAAGCGCATTCATTCCGGACGCATCCCCAGAGCAGCTGCGCGCCTGGGACGACTCGATTCCGCACCTTCAATCGGAAGTTCTGCAGACAGGGATTCGCGAAGAGCTGGCTCGGCGATACTCGGCGATACTTGAGTACGAGCTGCCGATGGAGTCGCGGAGACCGGACGCCATATTGCTCGTCGGTGCGGACGTGATGGTCATCGAACTAAAGGGTAAGCGCTATCCGTCGCAGGCTGATCTGGATCAAGCCGCTGCTTATGCCCGGGACCTCCGGAACTATCATCGCGAATGCCACGGGCATAAAGTGACAGCGGTCCTCGTACCGACTCTCGCCTCCGGGTATCAGCAGGAAGTGGAAGGCGTCTACGTGACGGGGCCGGACGCGTTGGACGGCCTGGTGCGCGAGTTGACTAGGCTCCGGCCGGAGCCGATCGTCGGTCGTGATGCGTTCCTGGCGCCGAGTGCGTATTGCCCGCTGCCGACGATCGTCGAGGCGGCGAGGGAGCTGCTGGCGTCGGGGTCGCTGCGGCGGATTCACAAGGCGCATGCGGCAACCGGACCGACCGTGGATGAGATCACGCGGGTGGTGCACACCGCGGCGGCGACCAAGTCGCGCCATCTGATCCTCGTGACGGGCGTACCCGGGGCAGGGAAGACGCTGGTGGGGCTGCAGACGGTGCACGCAAGGTACCTCGACGACCTCTCTGTGGAGCGAGCGGATGGCAAGCCGACGGCGCCGGCGGTGTTCCTGAGCGGCAATGGACCGCTGGTTGAGGTTCTGCAGTACGAAATGCGATCTGTGGGCGATGGCAAAACGTTCGTGCGCGGCGTGAAGGACTACGTGAAGCGGTATTCGCGCAAACCCGACCTCGTGCCACCCGAGCACGTCCTGGTATTCGACGAGGCCCAACGCGCGTTCGATGCTGACAAGGCGCGGGAGAGCCAGAACAACGAAGATGCCCGTTCCGAGCCCGAGGAGTTCATCAACTTCGCCGATCGCATTCCCGAGTGGTGCGTAGTGGTCGGCCTGATCGGCAGCGGGCAGGAGATCCATGTGGGCGAGGAGGCTGGTCTCGGCCAGTGGCGGACGGCGGTCGAGACGGCGTCGCGCACCGCTGAGTGGACGGTGCACGGACCACCGGGTGTTGCTGGCATCTTCCGTGATAGCGCCGTTCCCTTCGAGTCGAAGCCAACGCTCGCGCTCGACACCGAGCTCCGCTTCCACCAGGCGAAGGAGTTGCACCAGTTCGTCGATCGGCTGCTGTCAGGCGAGTCCGCCGACGTCCTGGCGCCGATGGG
>CAVSOM010000018.1:0-3535 GCA_963729495.1 uncultured Gemmatimonadaceae bacterium | reverse complement strand
AACGAAGGAGATGTCGCCCTGCTGCGCGACATTTGGACGAACCCGGCGGCGCGCGATCCCCGCGCGCGGGCCGAGGCCGTCACCAAGGACATCGCGGCGAAGTTGGCAGACTTGGCCGCCCAGTTGGAACGTGAGGGATACGACCAGGAACGCGTCGCGCGGTTTCTCATGCGGTGCGTGTTCACCATGTTTGCCGAGGACGTCGGGCTCCTCGCGGGCGAGCCATTTCGTCACATCATCGACGACGTAGCGTTGGCCGATCCGGACGAGTTTGTTCCGCTCGCCACGCAGCTCTGGCAGGCGATGGACCAGGGCCACCGCTTCCTCCTGCGCAAGCTACTCAAATTCAACGGCCATTTCTTCAAGGCCGCCGAGGCGCTACCGCTGACACGGGACGCCCTGGCTATGCTCCTCGGGGCCTCACACGCCGATTGGCAACACGTGGAGCCGAGCATCTTTGGCACACTCCTCACGCGCGCGCTTGATCCCGTCGAACGACACAAGCTCGGGGCGGAGTACACTCCACGTGAGTTCGTCGAGCGTGTGGTCCGGCCCACGATCGAAGAGCCGCTCCGTGAACGGTGGACTTTAGTGCAGGCGGATGTCCTCCAACTGCGGGAGACCGGCAAGAAGAAGGACCTAGCCCAAGCAGAATCGAGGTTGCGCGAGTACCACGAGTGGCTCCGGAGCCTCAACTTCCTCGATCCGGCGTGTGGGTCCGGCAACTTCCTCTACGTCACGATGCACCTCGTGAAGCGCATCGAACTCGAGGTGATCCGCGCCCTTGAGGAGGTGACGGAGAAGCACGAGATCCGCCTCGCCGAGGTCGGACCATGGCAATTCCACGGCATTGAAGTGAAGCCCTGGGCCCGTGAGATCACGGAACTCACGCTCTGGATCGGGTTTCACCAGTTCTGGCGCGAACACCACGACGTGCAGCCGCCGGAGCCGATCCTGAAGGACACGGGCACGCTCGAGTGCAAGGATGCGGTCCTGGCGTGGGACGAGCGCGTGGAGGTGGCGGCGAAGGCGCGGCCGGACCCCACGCCACGAATCTTGAGCCCCGTCACGGGAGCGCTGGTGCCGGACCCGACCGCGGTGCTGCGCTACTTCGAGCACCGCCACGCCCGGCCCGCGACCTGGCCCGAGGCCGATTTCATCATCGGCAACCCGCCCTATCTTGGGCAAGCGCGCCAGCGCGACGCGTTCGGGGACGGCTACGTGGAGGCCCTCCGCGCCGCGTATCCGGACGTGCCGGACACCGCCGACTACGTGATGTACTGGTGGTATCGGGCCGCCCAGGCCGTGGCGTCGGGTCGGACGCTGCGCGCCGGACTTATCACCACGAACTCGATCACCCAGGGGCAAAATCGCCGCGTCATCGCCGATGCGGAACGCCAAGGGGTCCGGGTCGTCTGGACCGCGCCCGACCATCCGTGGGTGGAGGACTCTGACGGCGCGGCGGTGCGGGTGGCGATGACGGTGCTGGCGCAGGACCCCCAGATGGCCACACGCGTGCTTGTCGATGATCAGGCGCGCATCGTCGCCGAGGTCCAAGTGGCGCGGCTCAATGCCGACCTCACGGTGCACGCAGACGTCGCGACCGCCGCTGGGACCCCGTTGCACGCGAACGAGGGGCTGAGCAGCCCCGGTTTCAAGCTCCACGGAGCGGGGTTCATCGTCGAGCCAGAGGAAGCGGACCGGATACTGCGTGCCGATCCCTCGTGGGCGGCGGTGCTCCGGCCATACCGCAACGGCCGGGACATCACCGCTCGGCCGCGCGGCGTGTACGTCATCGATTTCGCGCTCATGTCGGAAGCGGAGGCGCGTCGCCACCCGGTGCTGTACGATCTGGTGCGAGATCGCGTGAAGCCTGAACGCGATGCGAACAATGACCGATCGACTCGGGAAAAGTGGTGGCGCTTTGGGCGCAACCGCGAGGAGTTCCGACCGGCCCTCGTGGGGCTCCGCCGGTACATCGCCACCGTGGAAACTTCGAAACATCGCTTCTTCGTGTTCTTGGACGCGGCCGTCGCCCCGGACAACATGCTCGTGTGCATCGCGTCGGACGACGCATTCCATCTGGGCACATTGTCTTCGTCAATCCACGTGGCGTGGGCATTGGCCGCTGGGGGCCACCTGGGGGTGGGTAACGATCCTCGCTACAACAAGACCCGGTGTTTCGATCCATTCCCGTTCCCGAACCCGACGCCCGCTGTCCGCGCGCGCATCGCCGCCATCGCCGAACGCCTCGACGCACACCGCAAGGCGGCCCTCGACCGCGACGCGCATGTCACGATGACCGGCATGTACAATGTGGTCGAGCAGCTCCGGGCTGGCGTGCCGCTCACCCCCAAGGAACGGACCATCCACGAGACCGCCGCATGCGGCGTCCTTCGCGATCTCCACGATGAACTCGACGCGGCCGTGGCCTCGGCGTACGCGTGGCCGTGGCCGCACTCAACCCATGAGATCCTCGCCCGCCTCGTGTCGCTCCACGACGAGCGGGTCGCGGAGGAAGCGGCGGGCACCGTGCGGTGGTTGCGCCCTGCATACCAGAAAGCGCGGTTCGGCGGTGCAGCAGAGGGCGAATCGCCGCGCCTAGACTTGCCAGCACCGGCTGCCCCGGGGACAGGGGCACAGCCTCGGGCATGGCCCGCCACGGCGATCGAACAGATGGGGGCGATTCAGCAGCTCGTCGCTCGCGACCCCATGTCGCCCGAGGACGTCGCGCGGGGATTGAAGGGGGCCAAGCGCGACCTCGTGCAGCGTCATCTCGATACCCTGGCGTTGATGGGCGAGATGTGGGTGGACGACGGGGGGCGGTACCACGCATCGGGCGCGCCCGCGTCGGGCGTCTAGCTAGGCCCCCGTCTCCTGACCCGGTGCAAAATGCGACTGTACCAAGCGTCGCCGCTCGATGCGCAGCGCAATGATCGCAAGCAACGAGGGTGTCGCCATGTCCTCGGGAAACTCGGAGGCGAGCTCAGACCCGATCAGTTCAAGCGATTCCGCCGATGTGGCGAAGCGAATGCGGTGCAGATATCGAGCAAGCCGCGCGGCGGGCATCTTTGCGGGGTCCATGCGCTACGATGCATTCGGATGCGCCGTCTGTCCACCGTCCTCCGCGCGGATAGGTAGACGTGGTGCCCGAAGCCAGCGACGGCATGTTCCCGTCGGCGCACTGGAGCGAACTGATCGTGACGTTCGCCGACGACCACAGACGAGCCCCTCACGCTCGATCTCGTCGCTACCCACTGGCCGAAGATCGCTTGGTATCCGCGGAACCATGGCAAAATGCGCTCATGGAGTGGGGCGCGGTTTGGCCTAGCGGGGGAGGCGCCGATGCCTCTGCCGGTGCTTCCGCTCCGCGTGGACTGGGGGACGCTGCGCACTCAGGCCTCTATACTGCGCACGCGGCGGGATTGAGCGTCGGCGGCCGCTTGTCGACAAGAGCTGAAGGCTCGCTCGTCTCGCCTACCGCGATTATTATGAAACGCCCCGCAAGATGGCCTGGGCTAGATAGGCTGTAGTA
>CAVSOM010000017.1:0-84985 GCA_963729495.1 uncultured Gemmatimonadaceae bacterium | reverse complement strand
AGTCCCACCGAAGCCACGAGCCGCCACGACTGCTGCGGCGGCCCGCCGAACCGATCCGCACCTTCGATTGTCCGCCGCCCGAAAGCGACCCCCAGAGCGGGAGACGGGGCTCGAACCCGCGACATCAAGCTTGGAAGGCTTGCGCTCTACCAGCTGAGCTACTCCCGCGTTGCCCTGCGCCCCCGCCCCCGTCCGATCTCCGCGCCACAGCCCCGATGGTGGGGGAAGGATTCGAACCTTCGAAGGCATAAGCCGGCAGATTTACAGTCTGCTCCCGTTGGCCACTTGGGTACCCCACCGCGCTACGCGCCCACCACGCCCGCGCGCCAGACCTCATCGCTCCACGTTCGATCGAGAGCTGACGGCGAGAGTCGAACTCGCAACCGCCTGATTACAAATCAGGTGCTCCGCCAGTTGAGCTACGTCAGCGACCGGGCCGTTTTGCGTGAGACTCGTAGAATACCAGACCGCGATGCAAGTGTCAAGCCACGGCCCCACGGCGACTTAACGATAAACACTTGATCCGACTACCCCACCCGCTTCCACGTGGTCCCCGACGGCGTATCCTCGATCGCGATCCCCCGTCCCGCCAACTCCCCGCGGATCCGATCGGCCTCCGCAAAGTCCCGCCGCCCGCGCGCCCCACGCCGAGCGGCCAGCCGCTCCTCCACCCACGCCACCAACGCCGGATCTTCCACCCCACGGTCCGGCACGATGTCCAACACCCCCACCATCATCGCGAACGCCCGCCGCGCCGCGGCCAACGCCGCCGCGTCCGATCCGCCACGGTCCAACTCCCCGTTGGCGGCCGTGACGAAGCGGAACAGCGCCGCCATCGCCCGCGGCGCATTCAGATCGTCGTACAACGCCGCCGCGAACGACCCCTCCGCCTCCGCTGCCGCCGCCCCCAACGCCGGCGTCCCCCCTCCCCCTCCCCCTCCCCCTTCTCCAGCCGCCCGCTCCAGCCGCTCGGCAAAATCGCCCACCCGCCGCACCGCTTCGGCGCTCGCATCCAGCGCGTCGTCGGACAGGTTGAGTTCCTTCCGGTAGTGCGCGCTGAATACGAAATGGCGGATGGCGGCCGCCGACACGTTCGCTTCGCGCAACCCCTGGACGGTGCTCACGTTGCCCACCCGCTTGGCCATCTTCGCGCCATCGGTGAGCAGGAACGCCCCGTGGCACCAGCAGCGCGCGAACGGCTTGCCGGTGGCGGCCTCGGACTGCGCGATCTCGTCCTCGTGGTGGGGAAAGATCAGGTCCACGCCGCCGGTGTGGAGGTCGAGCGTCTCGCCCAGCAGATCCATCGCCATGGCCGAGCATTCGAGGTGCCACCCGGGGCGCCCGCGCCCCCACGGCGAATCCCACGCGGCGCCCACGCGCTCGTCCTCGGGCTTGGCGGCCTTCCACAGCGCGAAGTCCTGGGCGTTCTCCTTGGCGTAGTCGTCCTGCGCCACCCGCGCGCCCGAGCGGATCTCGCGCGTATCGAGCCGCGACAGCCGCCCGTAGCGCGGGAACCGGGCGATGGCGAAATACACCGAGCCGTCCTCCGCCTGATAGGCCACGCCAGCGCGCACCAGCCGCTCGACGAGCGCGATCATCTGCGGGATGTACTCCGTCGCCCTGGGATACGCCTCCGCCGCCTCGATGCGCAGGTACCGGCGATCGGCCTGGAAGATCTCGGTGACGGGCCCGGTGATCTCGGCGATCGTCCGCCCCCGTTCGTTGGCCTGCGCGATGATCCTGTCGTCGACGTCGGTCAGATTCATCACCTGCCGCACCTTCCAGCCGCGCAGCCGCAGGGCGCGCCGCAGGAGGTCGTTGAACAGGAACGTGCGGAAGTTGCCGAGGTGCGCCGGGTTGTAGACCGTGGGACCGCAGCTGTAGAGGTGCACCGTCTCGCCGTCGGCGGGCGCGAACGGCTCCACCTCGCGGGTGAGGGTGTTGTACAGGCGGAATTCGGGGGCGGCCATGGCGGTCTTCACAATGTAGCGGACGGCACGAGGGGAGCCGGCGCGGTGGGCACCGCGTCGCGGGCGAACGCCTCCTGCACGCGGAGGCGCAACTCGGCCGAGGCCGCGTCGAGGTCGCCCGGTTTGGTGCGCGCGGCGATCCCGAGGGTGACGATGCCGGTGCCGAACTTCTCGATGCCGGTTACCGCCGGCGGGTCGAGAAAGCGGGTCTTCCAACTCGCGTCGCTCCCGAGGTCGGCCGCGACGCGGGCCAGACTCCTCGCCGCCGGTTCGGCCGCGGCCCACGGCACGTCCACGCTCACGGCGGCGCGCCGCCACGTGCGCGAGAGGTTGGTGACCTGGAGAATCTGCCCGTTGGGAATGATGTGCAGCGCGCCGTTGAGGCCGCGGACGTACACCAGCCGCAGCGTCAGATCCTCGACCGTGCCCTCCACCATGCCGATGCGCACGCCGTCGCCCAGTCCGAACTGATGCTCGAACTGGAAGAAGAATCCAGTGACGTAGTCGCGCACGAGGCTCTGCGATCCGAACGAGATGGCGAGTCCGAGCACGCCCGACACGGCGAGCAGCGGGTTCGTATCGAGCCCGAACGCCCGCATCGACATGATGACGACGACGACCACGACCACGACGCGCCCCGAATTGCGCAGCAGCGCGGCGAGCGTGCGCACGCGCTGCTCGCGGGCCGGCCCCCACTCCTCGCCGCGCGCCGACCGCGCCATCCGTTCGATGCGCGTCGCGACCACGCGCACGGCAATCCAGGCCACGGCGCCCACGAGCAGGATCGCGCCGAAGTCATCGAGCGAATGCACGAGTTCCTTGAGCGACTGCGGCAGGTGCGGGGCGGCCTGGAGGGCGATCAGCGTCGGGCGCGGCATGCCGGGAAGCTAGGCGGCGCCGGCCCGCACGGTCAACGGAGCAGCGGCGCGATGCCGCGCTCGGCCACGCGCGCCGCGGCCTGTCGGTCGTCGCCGGCGCCCCAGGGGCGCAGCCGCCCGTCGCGCAGTTCGTGCACCTGGTGGGCCAGCGCGCGCACCGCCTCGGGGTCGCGACCGGCCAGCAGCACCGCGCCCCCGGCGGCGGCGTGGCCCGCCAGCAGGGCGCGTACGCCGGGGCGCGCCACGGCGGCGAGCGCGTCGGCCGTGCCATCGAGCAGGAGCAGCGGATGCCGCGTGGCGAGCGCGACGCAGAGGGCGAGCCGGGCGCGCTCGTCGGTGGTCAGCGCGGCCTGCTCGGCGTCGAGGCGCCGCGCCAGATCGAGTTCGTCGAGGACCGCGCCGAGCCGGTCGGGATCCACGGCCGGGTCGCCGCTGGCGCGGGCGACCACGTCGCGGGCGGTCTCGAACGGGTAGGCCGCGGGGGCCAGCGCGACCATGCGCGCGCCGCGCGCCGACTCGTGCCAGCGCAGCGCGCCGCCGTCGGGCCGGGCGAGGCCGGCCGCGCAACGGAGGAGCGTGGTCTTGCCCGATCCGCGGGCGCCGACGACGCCGGCCACGTGGGTGGCGTCGAGATCGAGGTCCAGCCCGCAGAGCACGCGGGCGACGGCCGAGCAGCCGGGAGTTCCGGCCGCGTAGCCCTTGGTGAGGTTGCGCGCGGTGAACAGCATGAGCGGGGCCCCGGAGTGAGAGGAGCGCCGGCGGGTGCCGGGTGCGCGCAGTGTGGCATGCGGCGGCCGCCGGTCCGCCACCACTTCACCGCGCATGGGCACAAAATCGAACGGCTCCGGCGGGCGGCAGGCCGTCCCCGCCACGGCCGCGCGCGATCGGGGGGCGCGGGGTCTCCGCCCCGGCGTGGATCAGCGCGGCCGGCGGCGGTGGAACGTGTCGATTGCGGCGACCAGCGGGGCGGGATCGAAGCGAACGGGATCGGTGGCCGGCAGCGCGGTCTCGCGGGCCGTGCGCTCCACGGCGGCGGCGGCGGCGGCCTTGTCCAGATCGTAGGTGTTGAGGGCCACGCCGATCACGGGCGCGGGGCGCAGCGCGACGCGTTCGTGGAGCCGGATGAACTCGTCGAGGGGCGGGATCGGCAGCCATTCGTTGTGACGAATGGCGGTGCGCGAGGGCTGGGCGCACATGACCTGCGCGTGGGGCAGGGATCCGTGCAACAGCCCGTAGGTGACGCCCGAGTAGCTGGGGTGGATGATCGACCCCTGCCCCTCGACGAGCACGATGTCGGCGCCGCGGGCCGCTTCGAGCACCAGGCGCTCGGCGGCGCCGGCGATGAAGTCGGCGACGACGGCGTCCACCGAGATGCCCTTGCCATCGATGAGAATGCCGGTCTGCCCGGTGCCGGCGAACGCGACGCGATGCCCCTTGGCGCGGAGGCCGTCGAGCAGTTGGAGCGCGGCGGTCATCTTGCCGATGTTGCAATCGGTGCCGACGGTGAGCACCACGGTGGCCGCGACGTCGCGGACGCGGCCGCGGGCCACCTCGAGGTCGGCCGGGGGACGGCGGAGGTCGCGGATCGCGGCGCCGGACCGGGCGGCGCGGGCGGCGAGTTCCGGATCGTCGCCGAGCAGGGTGTGGAGTCCGCTCCACACGTCGAGCCCATCGTCGAGCGCCCGCAGGAGCAGCGCGCGCCACTCGGCGGGGAACTGCCCGCCCTGCGGCGCGATGCCGATGAGGAGGGCGTTGGGCCGGTGGGCCAGCCCCTCGTCCACCGATCCGACGACGGGAATGTCGCCGCCGAACCCGAGCACCTGCTGGGCCGTGAGGCCGCGCTGCGTGGAGTCGAGCACGGCGGCCACGCGCCGCGGGGTATAGCGGATGCAGGCGTTGGCGGTCTTGGAGCGGAGCGGATTGAACGATCCCTCGGCGAGCACGAGGAATCGGGGGTCGCGAGTCATCGGGAACGGGGGCCGGGTCAGGGAGTGGGAGCTGGAGGCGCGGGCCCGGCGGCCGCGGGCGCCGGCGCGGCCGGGGGATAGGCGACCAGCCCGCCTGCATAGATGCCCTGCACGACGATGCGGCGCACCAGCACCATGACGATGGCGAGCGTGGGCACGGCGATCAGCAGCCCCAGCGCGCCGAGGAGCTGTCCCATCACCAGGACGCCGGTGATGCTCAGGACCGGCGGGACGTTGACCTTCTCGGACATGACCAGCGGGGCGACGAGGTTGCCCTCGATGAGGTGGATCACGACGCCGAGGCCGAGCACGAGCAGGGCGCGGGTGCCGCCGCCCGGCGTGTTGAGCACGAACAGCGCGGGCAGCGTGGTGGAGAGCAGCGTGCCGAAGAAGGGGACGATCGCGGCCACGCCGGTGAAGACGCCGAAGGTCAGGGCGTAGGGCACGCCGAGCAGGGAGAGGCCGATCGCGGTGAGGATCGCGAGCACCGTCATCATGAGCAGCTGGCCGACGAGGTACGACCGAAGCGTCGCGCCCAACTCGTGGAGAATCTGGCGCACGAACGGGCGGCGGGCGGGCGGGAAGAGCGACTCGAGGATATCCGTATAGGTGGTGGGCGAGACGGCGAGGTAGATCGCCATGACGCCGACGGAGAAGATGCCGATGAGGGCGTGGACGCCCGCGAACAATTTGGGTACGACGTTCTGGAGCACGCCGGCGACCTGATGGTACACGGCCAGGACGATGCTGTCCTCGCCGGGCGCGATGACGGCGGCGAGGACGGGAATGCGCTCGAGCGTGAGGTCGAGGGTCTGCTGCCACTGGCCGACGTACTGGGGCAGCAGGCGGACGAGCTGCTGCGTTTGCGCGACCAGGGGTGGCACGAGGATCGTGACGAGCAGCGCGACGGCGGCGAGGCTGACGGCCAGCGCCGACACGAACGCGAGGCGCCGCGGCACGCGCAGCCGGTGGCACAGCGCGCCGGCGAGGGCGTGGAGGTAGATGGCGAGCAGGATGCCGACGAACAGCAGCATCAACACGTCGGCGACGGACCCGATCAGCCAGAGGAGCAGGACCGTCAGGACCGTCGCCGTGAGCAGCGGCGCGAAGGCGAAGCGCCGTGCGGGCTGTTCCCTCAATTCGTCTTCTTCTCTTCTGGCAGGTCCTCGATGTCCGCGGCCACCGTCTCGTCGTGCCCGCGGCCGAGCTGCTTGGCGGGGGCCGACGAGCCGGCGGAAAGCATTCCCATCTTCTGCTTGAGGGCGAGCAGCTGCTGGTCCACCGACCCGGCGGCCGCGCCGCGCTCGAGCTGCTTGAAATCGCGCTGCAGCGTATCGCCCGAGAACTCGTCGTCGATCTCGGCGGCGGCCTTGATCTGCCGCTCGTTGGTCTCGATGCGCTCCTCCATGCGGCTGAACGCTTCGAACGCCGACTTCTCGGACAGCGACGACATCGTCTCGGCGATGCGCTTCTGGGCCTGGGCCCGGCGCTGGCGCGCGATGAGCAGGTTCTTCTTCCGCTTGGCTTCCTCGATCTTGTCGTTGAGGTCGCGCAGCGAGTTCTTGAGCTTCTCGGTCTCCAGGCGGTGCGCTTCCCAGGTCTGTTCGAGCTGCTGGCCGTTGTTGGCGTGTTCGGCCTGGCGCACGAGCGCCTGCTTGGCGAGGTCGTCGCGGTTCTCCTGCACGGCCAGCATGGCCCGGCGCTCCCAATCCTGGGCCTGCTTGTACTCCGTGTCGGCCTGATCGCGCAGCCGCTTCTCGTCGGCGATCGCGCTGGCGACCTGCTGCTTGGCCTTGGCGAGCTGCGAGCGCATATCGGCGAGAATCTGCGTCAGCATCTTCTCGGGATCTTCCGCCTTCGAAATCAGATCATTGATGTTCGAACGCAGCATCTGGGACAGTCGGTCGAAAATCCCCATGGGTCAGTGTGCCTCGCGGAACGAGCCGAGCTCGCGCATGTGGGACGCCAGGGCCAACGTCATGCTCTCATAACTCGCCAGGAACTCTTCGTAGTCGAGATGCTCCAGCTCGAGCGCCTCGGTGAGCACGACCGAATCGCCCTGGATGCCGTACGACCCGTGCAACAGGTCGCTGGCATTCAGTTCGAGCAGGCGGCGGCTGAGCGTGGCCAGCGTCCCATTCTGTTTGGGAAGGCCCATGACCTTGACCCGCAGCAGCACCACCGGCGGCGAGTAATGGACGACGACGTCGAAATCCTGAAAGCCGCCGGGCTTCACCACCCACAGCCCGGGCTCGACCTCGGTATGGGTCGCCCCATCGACGCCCAGCCGGTCCAGATAGCCTTCGATCTCTTCCTTGGTTACCATCGGTGCGATCCCGTGAATGCCCGTGCCACACCCTACGGCTGGATCCGGGCGGCGTTTCAACCGTCGGTGGTCAAGCTACCGCCGCACGGGAAGGGGGGCAACGCCCCGGCGGCCCTTGCGCCCGCCATCTCCTTATAGAATGCGCCACCCGCGCGGGGCCAGCCGCGCGCGGGCGCGCTCGACGTCACGGGTGGCGAGGTAGCTCGGGCTCTCCCAGTTCGGCACGACCGACGGACCGGCGGCGGCGGCGAGCCGGGGGCCCCAGAACGTGGCGCCCACGGCGAACACGGCGTATCCCAGGCGCTCGAGCATGCGCGACACGTCGCTCGGGTAGCGCGCGTGGTCCTCGTACACGAGGTCGCGGACCCGCTCGTCGCCGAGCAGCGCCGAGCCGCCGCGGAGCACGGCGGCCTCGTGGCCCTCGACGTCGAGTTTCATGACCCCCACCCGCGTCGGCGCGGGCACGAACGTGTCGAGCCGGGCCAGCCGGATTCGCTGGCGGGCGCCCGCGCGCGCGTCGGCGGGCCCCACGACCTCGGCCACGCCGCGGTTCCACGCGAACGACGGGGGCATGAGCAGCTCCCCGTCGCCGTCGTGATCCGACAGGGCGGCCGCGGAGATGTCGATCGGCGCCGCGGCGCGGTCGCCGCGCCACGCGTCCACGTTGAACGTCAGTTCGGCGCGCACGTCCGCGTTCGGTTCGAACGCGATGACCCGCCCCGACGGGCCGGTGCGCCGCGCAAGCAGCGCCGCCATCTGGCCGATGTTGGCGCCGACGTCGAGCGCCAGTTCGCCGGGGTCGGCCAGCCGCCAGAGCGTCTCGGCGACGGGGAGGTCGAAGACGCCGAGTTGCTGAATGCTGAGGCCGATGGCGTCGGCGGCGAAGCAGCGAATGGGCATGCCCCACGGCAGCCGCACGGTCACCCGATCGTGGCCCTGGCGGCGGCGGTGCCACACCACGCGTCGCGCGAACTGCGACGGCCGGAACAGGTAGTGCGGCTTGACGAGCCCGCGGGCCGCCGCGGCGAGGTCCATGCTCAGCGCCCCCCGCGCTTGATCTGCACGAGCCGCTCGCGAGCCAGCCGCCGGCCGGTGGGGGTGGCGGCGAGCCCGCCGCCGGCGGTTTCGCGATATCGGACGTCCATCTCGCGACCGATGTCCCCCATCACGTCGATCACCTCGTCGGCGGGAATGGCGAACTCGATGCCGGCCAGCGCCATCTCGACGGCCGCCAGGGCGATGGCCGCGCCGGTGGCGTTGCGGAAGACGCACGGCAGTTCGACGAGACCGCCGAGGGGGTCGCAGATGAGCCCGAGCGTGGCCTGCTGGGCGAGCGCGACGGCGTGCCCGACCTGAGCCGGGGTGCCGCCGAGCATCTCGGTGGCGGCGCCGGCGGCCATGCCGGCGGCGGCGCCGGTTTCCGCCTGGCAGCCTCCTTCGGCGCCGGACAGCGAGGCGCGCTCGGCGACCACGGCGCCGATCAGGCCGGCCGTGGCGAGCGCGTCGATCATGGCGTCGTCGGGGATGCGGCGTGCGTCGGCGAGCCCGGTGATGACGGCGGGGAGGACGCCGGCGCCGCCGGCGGTGGGGGCGGCAACGATCACGCCCATGGCGGCATTCACCTCCTGCACGGCGAGGGCGCGGGCGAGCACGTCGCGGAAGGGGGTGCCGGAGAGCGGACCGGCGGGCCCGGTGCGCAGTTTGGCGGCGTCGCCGCCCACCAGTCCCGAGGCCGAGCGGAGATCGCCGGCGAGGCCGTGGTTCACGGCGCGGCGCATGACGGCGAGGGCGCGGCCGAGCGCGGCGCGGATCTCGTCCACCGGGCGTCCCTGGTCGAGGGCCTCGGCGTCGAGGGCGACGCGGGCGAGCGACGTGTTCCGGTCCTGGGCGTCGCGGATGGCGTCGGCAAGGGCGCGGTACACGTCAGGCGCTCACTTTTTCCAGGCGGTGGACCCAGCGCACCCAGGGGAACTCGCGGAGGTGGTCGCGGACCGCGGCGTCGGGTGGCTCGTCGACCTCGATCACCATCAGGGCATCGCCGCCGCGGTGTTTCCGGCTGAGCCGCAGCGTGGCGATGTTGAGGCCGTCGTCGGCCAGCCGGGCGGTGATGCGGGCCACCGACCCGCGGACGTCTTCGGCGACCAGCACGATCGTATAGCTATTTCCTAATACCTCCACCGGATAGCCGTCGATCTCGCCGACGCGGATGCGGCCGGCGCCCAGCGACGCGCCGACCAGGACGTGCGCGCGGTCGCCGCGTTCCACCGTGAGGCGCGCGGAGTTCGGGTGGGCGTCTCCGGCCAGCGTGGTCTTCTCGAACCGGTAGTCGACGCCGTCGCGCGCGGCGATCTCGAGCGCGTCGCGGAGCCGCTCGTCGTCGGGATGGAACCCGAGCAGGCCGCCGGCGATCGCCTTGTCGGTGCCGTGCCCCTCCCCGGTGCGGGCGAACGATCCGTGGAGTTCCACGCGCGCCCGATCGGGGGTGCCGCCCACGAGGCACCGCGCGATGAGCCCGAGCTTGCAGGCGCCCGCGGTGTGGGACGACGAGGGGCCGACCATGACCGGACCGATGATGTCGAGGAGGGAGACCATGGGAGACGGGAAGTGAGGCGGTGAGGCAGTGAGGCGGTCAGGCGGTCAGGCGGTCAGGCAGTCGGACAGGAGGTCAGTGCGAGCGGCGCACCGGGACACGGCGAGGGGTGCTCAACCCGCCTTCCGGTTGCGCGGCGTGCGAGTCGATTTCTCGAACAGGGGGCGCAGCACGTCGCCGGTGTAGGAGCCCGGCGTGGCGGCCACCTGCTCGGGGGTGCCGGCGGCCACGACCGTCCCGCCGCGGTCGCCGCCTTCCGGCCCCAGGTCGACGATCCAGTCGGCGGTCTTGATCACGTCGAGGTTGTGCTCGATGACGAGCACCGTGTTGCCGCGGTCGACCAGCCGATGGAGCACCTCGAGCAGCAGCCGCACGTCCTCGAAGTGGAGACCGGTGGTGGGTTCGTCGAGCACGTACAGCGTCCGGCCGGTGTCGCGCTTGGAGAGTTCGGTGGCACAGCTTGACGCGCTGCGCCTCGCCGCCGGAGAGCGTCGTGGCGCTCTGGCCCAGGTGGACGTAGCCCAGGCCGACGTCGTACAGCGGTCTGGAGCTTCTGCTGAATGCGCGGCTGGTTCTCGAAGAATTCCAGCGCGTCCTCGACGGTCAACTCGAGCACGTCGGCAATGCTCTTGCCGCGGAACCGCACCTCCAGCGTCTCGCGATTGTAGCGCTTGCCCTTGCACACCTCGCACGGCACGTAGACGTCGGGCAGGAAGTGCATCTCGATCTTCACCAGGCCGTCGCCCTGGCACGCTTCGCACCGCCCGCCCTTGACGTTGAACGAGAAGCGCCCCGGGCCGTAGCCGCGGATCTTCGCCTCGGGCATTTCGGCGAACAGTTCGCGGATCGGGGTGAACAGGCCCGTGTACGTGGCGGGGTTGGAGCGCGGGGTGCGCCCGATCGGGCTCTGGTCGATGTCGATGACCTTGTCGACGTGCTCGAGGCCGGTGATCCGTCCGTGCCGGCCAGGGATGGTGCGCGCCCGGTAGAAGTGCCGGGCCAGCGCGCGGTGCAGGATGTCCTCGACGAGGGTGGACTTGCCCGAGCCCGAAACGCCGGTGACGGCCACGAACAGGCCCAGCGGCAACGCGACGGTGACGTGGCGCAGATTGTGCTCCTCGGCGTCCTCGATGCGGATCACCCGGTCGGGGTCGAACGGGCGGCGCTCGGCCGGCATCTCGATGCGCATGGCGCCGCTGAGGTACTTGCCGGTGAGCGAGGCCGGGGTTCGCACGATGTCGTCGATCGTGCCCTCGGCCACGAGGCGGCCGCCGTGCTTGCCGGCGCCGGGCCCCAGGTCGATCACGTGGTCGGCGGCGCGCATCGTCTCCTCGTCGTGTTCGACGACGATGACCGTGTTGCCGAGGTCGCGCAGCCGTTCCAGCGTGGCGAGGAGCCGGGCGTTGTCGCGCTGGTGCAGCCCGATGCTCGGCTCGTCCAGGATGTAGAGCACGCCGACGAGCCGGGATCCGATCTGCGTGGCGAGGCGGATGCGCTGCGCCTCGCCGCCGGAGAGGGACTCCGCCGAGCGGCTGAGCGTGAGGTAGTCCAGGCCCACGTCGACGAGGAAGCGCAGGCGCTCGGCCACTTCCTTGAGAATCGGACCGGCGATTTCCGGGTCGAGCCCGGGCACGCCCTTGCGGCGCAGTGCGAGCCCTTCGACGAACGCGCGCGCGGCGGCGATCGGCAAGTCGGCGACGGCGCCGATGTTCCGGTCGCCGATCGTCACGGCGAGCGACTCCGGTTTGAGCCGGTAGCCGAAGCACGATTCGCAGTCGACCTCGAGCATGTACTGCTGCAGGTCGAGGCGCACGGCGTCGGAGCCGCTCTCCTCGTAGCGCCGTTCGACGTTGGCGAGCACGCCCTCCCACTCGGCCTCCGCCTTGCGCCCGCCCTTGCGGCCGGCGTCGCCGCGGAGCAGCGCCTCGCGGACGTCGGCCGGCAGATCGCCCCACGGGGTGTTCAGATCGAACGCGTATTTGCGGGCGAGGGCCGGGAGCACGACGCGCCGCAGCTGCCCGGTGGGCTCGCCCCACGGCAGGATCACGCCTTCGAGGATCGAGATGCGGGGATCGCCGAGCACGAGCGCTTCGGCCACGCGGCGCCGCGTGCCCAACCCGCCGCACGCCGGGCACGCGCCGTACGGCGAGTTGAACGAGAACTGGCGCGGCTCGAGATCGGGGAGCGAGATGCCGCAGGCGGCGCACCCGTAGCGCTCGGAGAAGATCTCGGTGCGGCCCGCGGTGGCGTCGTGGACCTCGACCGTGCCGTCGGCCAGCTTGAGCGCCGTCTCGATCGAGTCGGTGAGCCGCGCGTGGTCGGCGGCGCGCACCGTCGTGCGATCCACCACCACCGACACCGAGTGGTTCTGGCGGCGGTTGAGTTTGGGCGGCGCCGCCAGCTCGATCAGGGCGCCGTCCACGTAGGCGCGGATGAACCCCTGCTTGCGGGCCGACTCGAACAGCTCGCGGAACTCCCCCTTGCGCCCCTGCACCAGCGGCGCGCGGATCTCGATGCGGGCTCCGTCCGGCCACCCGCTGACGGCGTCGGCGATCTGGGCCGCGCTCTGGCGCTGCACCGGCCGGCCGCACTGGGGGCAGTGGGGCGTGCCGGCCCGCGCGTAGAGCAGCCGCAGGTAGTCGTAGATCTCGGTGACCGTGCCCACGGTGGAGCGCGGGTTGTGGCCGGCGCTCTTCTGCTCGATGGAGATGGCCGGCGACAGCCCTTCGATGGAATCGACGTCGGGCTTTTCCATCAGGCCGAGGAACTGTCGGGCGTAGGCGGACAGCGACTCCACGTACCGCCGCTGCCCTTCGGCGTAGATCGTGTCGAAGGCCAGCGACGACTTGCCCGAGCCGGACAGGCCGGTAATCACCGTCAGCCGGTCGCGCGGAATGGCGACGTCGATGTTCTGCAAGTTGTGTTCCCGCGCACCGCGGACGATCAGCGCATCTTCAGCCATAGCCAGCGAAAGCTGGCCGATCCGCCGGGGGGAGACAAGCCTGGGGGGTGGGACGTTATGTTACGGCAACCCTTCCGTCACCGGTGCCATGCCCCATACGGATGCCATTGTCGTTCTGACCACCGTCGCTTCGGACGACGAGGCGGTGCGCCTCGTGCGGGCGTTGCTGGAGCGTCGACTCATCGCCTGCGGCACGCTGGTGCCGGGAGCCCGCTCGCTGTACCGGTGGCAGGGCAAGATCGCCGACGAGCACGAGGTGCTGGTGCTGCTCAAGACCCGGTCGGCCCGACTCGAGACGCTGCAGACGGCGTTCGGCGAACTGCATCCGTACAAGGTGCCGGAGCTGCTCGCCCTTCCCGTGTCGGCGGGGCTGGCCAAGTACCTCGAGTGGATTAGCGGCGAGACCACGCTGGCGCTGGCCTGACGGGATGGAGCGTCGCGAGGACCAGCGGCCGCGCGCGGAGTCCGGCCCACCGGCCGCCCGCGACGGGGACGCGGAGCGTCCGCCCGCCGAGCGCGCGGTGGTGCCGCCGGTGGTGCCCAACGCCGACCGCGCGGGGAGCGCCGACCGGGCGCCGCCGGCGCCCACAGCGCGGCGGTCGGTGGACACGCCCGCGCGGCGCGCGGCGCTCGACGACATGCAGATCCGCCTGGAGCGAGGCGACATCGACGGCGCGATCGCGCGGCTGGACCGCTTGCTGGCCGAGGTGCCGGACGACGTCGAACTGCTGTGCGCGCGGGGCACGCTGTACACGCACATCTCGCGGTTCGACCGGGCCACCGCGGATCTCCGGCGGGCGACGCGCGCGGCGGAGCACGATCCGCGTGTCCTGCTGGCGTCGGGGATGCTGGCCTGCAAGCGGGCGCAGTGGCGCGACGCGATCGAGCCGCTGCGCGAAGCCGCGGCGCTCGAGCCGGGCGACGCGGTGGTGCAATACTACCTCGGCGAGGCGTACAACCACGTGGACGAGTTGGGGCCGGCGCTGACCGCCTTCGAACGCGCCGTGGAACTCGCGCCGACGCATTGGCGGGCGATCAAGGGCGTGGCGGTGGTGCTCGACCGGTTGGGCCGCCGCGACGAGGCCACGGACGCGTATCGCCGCTCGCGCGAGGCGCGATCGCCGTGAGCGCGGCCCGCGTCGGCGACCGGGGGTCGCATCGCGGCCAGGCGATCGGCCGGACGGCGCCGTGAGCCGGCGGGCGTGGGTGGGGGCGGGCGTGCTCGTGCTCTGGGCGGGCGGCATGGCGGCCCTCGTCCGCCAGCAGTATTTCCAGCCGAACGTGGAGCGGCTGGCGGAGGCCGCGCTGCGGGTGACCCCGGGCGGAGTGTTCTACACGGTAACGCAGGATGGCCGCCAGGTCGGGTTCGCGTCGTCCACCATCGACACCGTACCGGGGGGCGGCATCGAGTCCACCGACTATCTCGTGGCCGACCTGGCCGCGGGCGGCGCGGTGCACCGGTTGCAGGCGCGCACCGTCGTGGAGATGTCGCGCACGCTGCGCGTGCGCCAGTTCGAGGTGGACGTGGAGTCGGACTCGGCGCCGTTCCACGCCGGCGGGCGGGTGGAGGGCGATTCGGCCGTGGTCTACGCGGTGTCGGCGACCGGCGAAGCGCCGGTGGATTCGCAGCGGGTGCGCATCGGCGGGCCGATCCTGCTGCCGACGCTGGTGCCGTTGGCGATCGCGCTGGGCGAGCAGCCGGCGGTGGGCCGGTCGTACGTGCTCCCGGTGTTCGATCCGGGGCGGATGGCGCCGCGCGACGAGCGCGTGCGCATTCGCGCCGAGACGACGTTCGTGGTGCACGACAGCGCCGTGCTCGATTCCGCCACCAGGCGCTGGCGCGGCGTGACGCCCGACACGCTGAAGGCGTGGCGCCTGGCGACCGACGGCACGGACGGCACGGCCGGCGGCGCGAGCGGGTGGGTGGACGACCAGGGGCGCCTCGTGGAGACGACGCAGATGGGGTTCCGGCTCGAGCGCCGGCCATATGAAGTGGCGTATGAGAACTGGCGTCTGGCGCAGGCCGAGCGTGGCGCGCCGCTCCCCGCGGACCGCGACATCGTCGAGGCCACGGCGATCGCGGCCGACCGGAGCGTGACGGGGCAACTGGCGCGCCTGCGGGTGGTGCTGCGCGGCACGGATCTCGGGCGATTCGAGCTGGACGGCGGGCGGCAGACGCTGCGCGGCGACACGCTGACGATCGTCCGCGAGGACGTGGACAGCCTTCCCAGCCGGTTCTACCTCGGCGTGCGGCGCCCGAGCGACGTGGTGCGCGCGCTCGATCCGGAGCCGCTGGTCGAGTCGCACGATCCCGAGATCCGGGCCCTCGCCGAGCGCCTGCGCGGCCAGTCGCACGATCCGCGCGTGGTCGCGCAGCGCATCAACCAGTGGGTGTCCGACTCGCTGCGCAAGCGGATCACGTTCGGCGTGCCGGACGCGCTGCGCGTGCTGCACACGCGCAGCGGCGACTGCAACGAACACACGCAGCTCTACCTCGCGCTGGCCCGCGCGGCCGGTCTTCCCGCGCGAGCCGCCGCGGGGCTGGCGTACGTCGACGGCAAGTTCTACTACCACGCCTGGCCCGAGGTGTACATGGGCCGGTGGGTGGCCGTCGATCCGACGTTCGGCCAATTTCCCGCCGACGCGGCGCATCTGCGCTTCGTCGTCGGCGGGCTCGCGCGGCAGGCCGAGCTGTTCCGCCTGATCGGCGTGCTCCGTATCGACGTGCTGGCGCCGGCCGCGGCGCGCCGCCCCTGACCCGATCCGGGAATCCTCCGGCCCTCCCTCTCCGCCTCCCGCCATGATTCGACTGCACAACCTGAGCAAGCGCTACGGGTCCTTCACCGCGGTGGACGCGATCGACCTCGACGTGCCGCGGGGGGAGCTGTTCGGCTTCCTCGGGCCCAACGGCGCCGGCAAGACGACCACGCTGCGGATGATCGCCGGCATCCTGCGGCCCACCGGCGGCACGGTGGAGATCGGCGGCGTGGACATCGCCAAGGATCCGATCGCCGCCAAGATGAAGCTTGGGTTCATCCCCGACCGTCCCTTCATCTACGAGAAGCTCACCGGCGCCGAGTTCCTGCGGTTCGTGGCCGGGCTGTACGACCAGGAGGGCCCCGAGGTGGAGCATCGGTCGCGCGAGCTGCTGGCGCTGTTCGACCTCGACGAGTGGCAGGACGAACTGGTGGAAAGTTACAGCCACGGCATGCGGCAGAAGCTGATCATCTCGAGCGCCTTCGTGCACCGCGCCGACGTGATCGTGGTGGACGAGCCGATGGTCGGCCTCGATCCCAAGGCGGCGCGCATTCTGAAAGACTTATTCCGCGAGTACACCCGCCGCGGCCACACGATCATGATGTCCACGCACACGCTCGAGGTGGCCGAGGCGCTGTGCGACCGCATCGCGATCATCCAGGCGGGGCGGATCCGGGCCTGCGGCACGATGGCCGAGCTGCGGCGCACGGCGGAGGGCGGCGCCGAGGGGCTGGAACAGATCTTCCTCAAGCTCACCGGCGAGAACGCGGCCCGCGAACTCGTGGAGGTGCTGAATGCCTGACGGCGCCGCGGCCGCCGCGACGCCCGCCGTCGCCGATCCGTCGCTGCGGCACCTGCTGGCGCCCAAGTGGCTCACCGCCCGGGCGCGGCTGATGGCCGGCGAACGCGGCCGCGGCGCGCGGTTCGCCGTGCTCGCCCTGTTCGGCGCCCTGTTCTGGGCGTTCGTGTACTTCGTGCTGTACCGGCTGCTGCGCTACTTCCGCGGCGTCGAGGAGATCGGCCCCCTGCTCGCCGGCAAGCTGCTCGGCCTCATCCTGATCGGATTCTTCTCGATCCTCGTGCTGTCGAACATCATCACCGCGCTGTCGAGCTTCTTCCTGGCCCGCGACCTCGATCTGCTCGTCTCGGGCCCCGTGGACTGGCTCAAGCTCTACCTGGCCAAGCTGCTCGAGACGACCGTGAACTCGAGCTGGATGGTGGTGCTCCTCGCCATCCCGATGTTCGCCGCGTACGGGCGCGTGTACGAGGGCGGGTGGTGGTTCCCGTTGGTGAGCGCGGCGGTGTTTCTTCCGTTCCTCGTCATTCCAGCGGTGATCGGGTCGGCCATCACGCTGCTGCTCGTCAACAGCTTTCCGGCCCGGCGCACGCGCGACATCCTGAGCGTGATCGCCGTGCTGGCGGCGGGCGGGATCGTGCTGCTGTTCCGGCTCGTGCGCCCCGAACGCCTGGCTCGCCCCGAGGGATTCCGCTCGCTGGTGGACTTCGTGACCGTGCTGCGCACCCCCACGTCGCCCCTGTTCCCGAGCGAATGGGCGGCGCGGGGCGTGATGAGCTGGTTGCAGTACCGCCTCGAATACCTGCCCTTCTATCTGCTCTGGACCTCGGCCGCCGCCGCCGTGGTGATCGGCGCCGCCCTGCACCGGGCCCTGTACCTCAAGGGGTACAGCAAGGCGCAGGAGAGCGGCGCCCACTGGGTGCGCGGCACCGTACTCCGGCGCTTCGGCGCGCTCGTGTTCCGCCCGCTGTCCGTGCTCAGGCGCGAACTCGTGCTGAAGGAACTGCGGCTGTTCTTCCGCGACACGACGCAGTGGTCGCAACTCATCCTGCTCGCCGTCCTCGTCGTGGTCTACGTGTTCAACATCAAGTACCTCCCGCTGCGCGGCGAGGGGATGACGTTCTTCCTCGTCAACATCGTGCCGTTCCTCAACCTCGTGCTGGCGGGGTTCGTGCTGGCGTCGATCGCCGCCCGATTCATCTTCCCGGCGGTGAGCCTCGAAGGGCGCACGCTGTGGCTCCTGCGGTCGAGCCCGATGGAGGTCCGCGACCTGCTGTGGGCCAAGTTCTGGGTGGGCACGCTGCCGCTGCTCGTGCTGGCGGTGGCGATCGTGGCGGTCACCGACGACCTGCTCGATGTGAGCCCATTTATGTTCGCGGTCTCGGTGCTCACGATCGCGATGATGACCTTTGCCGTGGCGGGGCTGGCTCTGGGCTTCGGCACGATGTTCCCCCAATTCGAGACGGAGAACGCGGCGCAGATTCCCACGTCGTTCGGCGGCCTGCTGTTCATGATGGCCTCGGTGGCGATGATCGGCGCGGTGGTGATTCTCGAAGCGCGGCCGGTGTACGGCTTCCTGCTGGCCCGCATGACGCACTCCAATCCGAATCCAACGGAGATGTGGCTGGGGTTCGGTGGCGCGGGATTGCTGTGCGCCGCCTGCACATTGGTACCCATCAAGATCGCGTTGAAACGCCTCTCCGCGGTCGAACGGTAGGCGCCCCGCCCCCCCTCCCCAACGCACTGAGAAACCACAGTGACGGCCGGACCGGCGCGCGGGTCTTTGTGATCACCAAACACCGTGGCGCCGACGAGCGCTACGGCAAGCGGAACGCGCCGGCCGACCCGGACGGGCGTTGGAAAGGGGTCCCCCATTTGAGGAGGTTGAGGATGATTCGCATGCGTTGGTTCGCTCTGGCGCTGGTGGCCTGCATGGCCACCACGGTGCGCGCCCAGGGCACCCAGGACACCGCCAAGATCAAGCCGGCCGCGACGGCCAAGGCCGCCACGCACAAGGCGACCACGAAGACGGCGGCGAAGACCACCAAGGCCACGACCGAGACCAAGAGCGCGACGGCCGCGAAGCCCGCGACCAAGGCCACCAAGGCGACGAAGGCCGCCGGCACGAAGGCCGAGTCGACGACGACCAAGCCGAGCACGAAGAAGGCCGCCGCGAGCCACAAGGCGAAGGCGAAGCCGGATTCGTCCAAGACGGGCGGCTGATCACCGCCGCCCCGTGTTCCGCAAGACCCCGGTACGCCGCTCGCGTGCCGGGGTTTTGCGTTCAGGGCATCGCGCCGTGCACCCGTTGCCCGCACGCCGAGCAGAAGCGGGCGGTGGCGGCCACCGGCGCGCCGCACACCGGGCACGCGTCACCGATCGCCGCCGGCGACTCGGCGGACGACTTATCATCCGGCGCGAACAGCGGGCAGAGGACATACGCCGCCGCGACGAGC
Source organism: uncultured Gemmatimonadaceae bacterium (assembly GCA_963729495.1). Taxonomy (GTDB): domain Bacteria; phylum Gemmatimonadota; class Gemmatimonadetes; order Gemmatimonadales; family Gemmatimonadaceae; genus JAGWRI01. The sequence continues at coordinate 66,283 of CAVSOM010000017.1, read as the reverse complement.
GCGAGCAGGGCCCCGACGATGAGCGAGACGCTCACGCGGGCCTCCCCTGGGCTGCCGGCGCGGCGGGCGCGGTCGGCGCTACCCGCGGCCAGAGCGCCGCGGCGCCGCCGAGCACGAGGAGCGCGCCGCCGATCCAGACCCACGCCGCGAGCGGCACGAAGGTGATGCGCACCAGGGCGCCGTCTCCCGAGGCCCCCACCAGCACGACGCGCGCATCCAGCCACGGAGCGCTCCGCGTGGCCACGCGCGTTACCGGTGCGTACGTCGAGTCGCCCTGCGCGTCGCGGTACTGCCACTGCTCGGGGGCGAGCAATCCCTGCGGCGCGCCGTCGCGCGACGTTTCCAGCGGCAGCGCGATCACGTCGTGATCGGCCGTGCCGTACCGCGACAGGCCCTGGCTCACGAATCGCCACACGTGCCCGAACGGGTCGGCCACCTGCGCGTCCTGCCCCGGGGCGAGCGACACGTCGTGCACCGACGGGAAGGCGCCGAACGCCAGCGCCAGCGCGACCACGGCCGCCGCCCCGTGCGCCAGCCGCTCGCCGGCGCGGCGCCGCGGCGGGCCCGCCGGCGCCGCGCCGGCGAAGACCGCGCGCGCCCGGCCGGCGATCAGCCAGGCCGCCGCGGCGGCGAACACCACGCCGCTTCCCGCCCAGGCGGCCGCGGGGGGGGGCGCGGCGCCGGCCGCCACGACCGCGTAGGCCCCGCCGAGGGTCGCCAGCGCGACCAGCGCCGACACGACGCCATTCCATTTCACATATGACGGCCGCCCGGCCGCCGAGGCCAGGGTGTGGAGCAGGACCGTGGCGGCGAGCCACACGCCGGCCGCCGCCGCCTCGCCCGGCGACCACGACCAGCCGCCGGTGGGCGCCGTGGCGGCCAGCCCGCGGGCCCCGAGCAGCAGCCCCGCGGCCAGCGAGGTCCACCCGGCGAGCGCCCACCGCCGGCTCGACGCCGCCCACGCCGCGTCGAGGCGGCCCGCCAGCAGCCCGCCCATCGTGAGCACGAACGGGACGCTCAGCGCCGCGTAGCCGAACACGAGCAGCGGCCGATGGAGCACCATGACCGGCTGCAGCAGCCGCGGATCGAGCCCCTGCCCATCCGGCGCGCTCCACGCCAGGCGCTCGTACGGATTGGCCTGCAGGCACACCACGAGCAGCAGGAACAACAGCAGCGTCGCCGCCACGCCCGCCGTCCACGGGGCGCGCGCGGGGGACCGCCGGGCGACGGCCCACGCCGCCCACGCCGAGCACCCCGCCTGGGCCAGCGCCCACAGCAGCATCGCGCCCGCCGCGCCGCTCCACAGCGCCGAGACGGCGTACGGCTTGGGGAGCGCCAGGTTGGTGTGCCGCGCCACATAGGCCAGCGAGAAGTCGCGGGCGAGGAGCGCGGCCGCCACGCCGGCCGTGGCGAGCGCCAGGCCGACGAACGCCACGCCGAGCGCGCGGCGCCCGCTGGCCGCCAGGTCGCGGCGCTCCAGCGCGCCGCCGGCGAACGACACGGCCGCGGCCCACGCCGTCATGAGGAGCGCGACCCACAGCGCCAGTTCGCCGATCAGCAGCACGCGGCTACGGCCCGTGATCGTCGCGCGCCCAGGAGACGGCCGCCCGCATGGCGCGCGCCCATCCGGCCCGCCACGCCCGCACCTCGTCCGGCGCCCGTGCGGGATGGAACGTCGTCACGTCCCGGCTCGCGTAGAACGCGCCCGCGTCGCGCCACACGCCGGCGGCGATGCCGGCCAGGCCGGCCGCGCCCGCCGCCGTCGTCTCCACGTTCCGCGGCCGCTCGACGTCCACCCCCAGCACGTCGGCCTGGAACTGCATCAGCCAGTCGTTCTGCGTGGCCCCGCCGTCCACGCGCAACCGGTCGAACGCCGTGCCCGACACCGCGACCATGCTGTCCACCACGTCGGCGGTGCCGTAGGCCATCGCCTCGAGCGCGGCGCGCGCGAAGTGGGCGCGCCCCGAGCCGCGGGTGAGACCCACGACGGTGCCGCGCGCGCGCGGTTCCCAGGCCGGCGCGCCGAGGCCGACGAGCGCCGGCACGAAGTACACACCCTCGTTGGAGTCGAGCGACGCGGCGAGCGCCGCCGTGTCGGCGGCGTGCGACACGATGCCGAGCCCGTCGCGCAGCCATTGCACGGCCGCGCCGGCCACGAAGATCGCCGCTTCGAGCGCGTAAGCCGGGCCGCCCGCGGCGTCGCAGGCGATCGTGGTCAGAATGCCGGCCGGCGCCGCCGGACGCGCGCCGCCGGCGTGGAGGAGCAGGAAGGCGCCGGTGCCATACGTGTTCTTGCCCAGCCCGGCCGTCCAGCACCCCTGGCCGAACAGCGCCGCCTGCTGGTCGCCGGCCACGCCGAGCACCGGAATCGGGGCGCCGAAGCATTCGCGCGCGGCCACGCCGAAGTCGCCGCTCGACCGACGCACCTCGGGGAGCCAGGCCCGCGGCACGCCGAACAGCGCGCACAGCGCGTCGCTCCAGCCGCGCGCGTCGATGTCGTAGAGCATCGTGCGGCACGCGTTCGTGGGGTCGGTGGCGTGCACCGCGCCGCCGGTGAGCTTCCAGACGAGCCAGCTGTCCACCGTGCCGGCGGCGAGCGCGCCGGCGGGGTACCGCTCGAGCAGGTGCTCCTCGCGCAGCAGCCACTCGAGCTTGGTGGCCGAGAAGTAGGGATCGACCACGAGCCCGGTGCGGCTCCGGATCCACTCGGCGCGCGGCGCCAGCTCGACGCACCGCGCCGCGGTGCGCCGGTCCTGCCACACGATCGCCCGGTGCACCGGCCGGCCCGTGGCGCGCTCCCACACGACCACCGTCTCGCGCTGGTTGGTGATGCCGATGGCGTCCGGCGTCACGCCGGCCGCGGCGATCGCCTCGCGGCCCGCGTCCACCGTGCGTTCGAACAGCTCCTGCGCGTCGTGCTCCACCCAGCCCGGCCTGGGAAAGTGCTGCGTGATCTCGCGGTAGCCGCGGCCGGCGATGCGTCCGTCGGCGGCGATCACCAGCCCGGTCACGCCGGTCGTGCCCTCGTCGATGGCCAGCACGTGCTTCATGGGGCGCGGAAGTCGAAGGGTGGACGGTGCACGCCGCGATCGCTGACGATGGCCGTGACCAGGTCGGCCGGCGTGACGTCGAACGCCGGATTGTACACCGCGACGTCCCGCGGCGCGGTGGCGGCGCCGAACCCGCGCCGGACCTCGTCGGGATCCCGCTGCTCGATCACGATCGCATCGCCGGCGGGGGTGGACGGGTCGAACGTGGACGCTGGCGCCGCCACGTAGAACGGAATGCCGTGGTGGCGGGCGGCGACGGCGAGCGCGTAGGTGCCGATCTTGTTGGCCACGTCGCCGTTGGCCGCGATCCGGTCCGCGCCCACGATGCACAGGTCGACCTCACCGCGGCGCATCACCGACGCCGCCGCGCCGTCGGCGATCAACACGACGTCGATGCCCGCGCGCTGCAGTTCCCAGGCGGTGAGCCGGCTCCCCTGGAGCAGCGGGCGCGTCTCGTCCACCCACACGCGCACCCGGTCGCCGCGCTCGGCGGCCAGGTACACGCCGGCCAGCGCCGTGCCGATGCCGCCGGTGGCGAGCGCGCCGGCGTTGCAGTGCGTGACCACGCGCGCGTGGGGCGGAAACAGCGACAGCGCGTACGCGCCGATGCGCCGGCACATCGCGCGGTCCTCGTCGAGAATCGCCGTCGCCTCGCGGTCGAGCGCCGCCCGCAGCGCACCGGCGTCCGAAGCGCCGGCGGCCGCCGCGCGCATCCGGTCCACCGCCCACGCCAGATTCACCGCCGTCGGCCGCGTCGCCTCGAGCGCCTGGGCGATCGCGCCGGCGCGCGCGGCCCGCGTGGCGGCATCGGCGTCTGCGCACTCGCGCATCGCCACGGCGAACGCCAGGGCCGCGGCGATCCCGATGGCCGGCGCGCCGCGCACGGCCAGCGAGCGAATGGCGTCGCATGCCTCGTCGAGCGTGCGCAGTTCGCGTTCGACGAATCGTTCGGGGAGCGCCCGCTGATCGATGATCCGCACGCTGCGGTGGTCGGGCCCCCACCGCACGGCCTCCAACCTCGTCATGCGAGGAATGTACGCCTCGGCCGCGCCGGCGGGGGCGGGGACCGCGGGGGCGATGGGGCGGCCGGCGGCATGCCGCACCGGCGATCGGCGCCGCGGGCGGCGGACGCGGGCGGCAGCGGCCGGCGGCCGGCGTTACATTCGATCTCGTCCTCTTCCATTCCGCCATGCCCGATTCCGTCCTGCTGTTCGACGTCGCGGATCGCATCGCGACGATCACCGTCAACCGCCCCGACAAGCTCAACGCGCTCGACGACGCGACCCTCGCCGCCCTGGGGGCCGCCGTGGACCAGGTGCGCTCGCGGGACGACGTGGGGGCCGCGATCATCACCGGCGCCGGGCGCGCCTTCGTGGCCGGCGCCGACATCGGCGAGCTGCAACGGAAGAGCCCCGTGGAGGCGCACGAGCTGTCGCGCCGCGGCGGCGCGATCTTCCGGCACATCGAGACGCTGGGCAAGCCGGTGATCGCCGCCGTGAACGGGTTCGCGCTCGGCGGCGGATGCGAACTGGCCATGGCCTGTCACGTGCGCCTCGCGTCGGAGCACGCCAGGTTCGGCCAGCCCGAGGTCAAGCTCGGCATCATCCCGGGGTACGGCGGCACGCAGCGGCTGCCGCGGTTGGTGGGCAGGGGGCGCGCGCTCCAGCTGCTGCTCACCGGCGAGACGATCGACGCCGCCGAGGCGTTCCGCATCGGCCTGGCCAACGCCGTCGTGCCCGCGGCCCAACTGCTCAACGCGGCGCGAGCGATGCTGGGGCAGATGCTCGCCAACGGACCCTTGGCCGTCGCCCACTGCATCGACGCCGTGCACCGCGGCGCGGACATTCCGCTCGACGAGGCGCTGGCCCTGGAGTCGGCGGCGTTCGGGCTGCTCGCCGCCTCGGACGACCTGCGCGAAGGCACGGCCGCGTTCCTCGCCAAGCGCCCACCCCGATTCGCCGGACGGTGAGCTCCGCCGCGATCCGGCTGGCGTCGCTCGCCCTGCGCGACTTCCGCAACGTCGCGCGGCTCGACCTCCCGCTGCCCGACGAGGGGCTGGTGGTGGTGGGCGAGAACGGCCAGGGCAAGACGAACCTGCTCGAGGCGGCCTACTACCTGCAGCTCCTGCGCAGCGTGCGCGGCGCGCGCGACGCGGACGTCGTGCGGTTCGGCGCTCCGGGGTTCCACCTCGAAGGGCGGATGCACGGCGGGCGGACGATCGCCGTGGGGTTCGAGCGCGCGGGACGCCGCAAGCGGGTGGCGCTCGACGGGTCGGCGGCCGGCCGGCTGAGCGACGCCATCGGGGCGCTGCCGTCGGTGCTGTTCTCTCCGGCCGACGTGGAGCTGGTGCGCGGGGCGCCGGTGGCGCGGCGGCGCTATCTGGACATTCTGCTGGCGCTCACGTCGCGCCCGTACCTCGCGGCGCTGCAGACGTACCGCGGCGCGCTGGTGCGCCGGAACGCGGCGCTGCGCGACGCGGCGCGGGCGGGGCGCGCCGACGCGCGCGTGGCGGTGTGGGACGCCCCGCTGGCCGAGGCGGGGGGCGTGCTCTGGCGCATGCGCGCGGCGTGGGTGGCCCGGGTGGCCGCGCCGTACGCCGCGTTGTGCGCGGCGATCGGCGAGTGCGGCACGTCCACGCTGCGCTACGCGAGCGGGCTCGACGCCGGCGCCGACCCGGCGGCGGCGATCGCGGAGGCGCTGGCGGCGCGGCTGGCCGTGGACGTCCGGCGCGGTATGACCCAGGCGGGACCGCACCGCGACGATCTCGCCCTGGCCCTCGATGGACGCGACCTGCGCACCTTCGGCTCGGCCGGGCAGCAGCGGTCGGCGGCCATTGCGCTGCGGATGCTCGAGTGGGAGACCCTGCGCGCGGCGTGCGGCGCCGCGCCGCTGCTGCTGCTCGACGATCCGTTCGCGGAGCTCGACGCGCGGCGCGCGGCGCGCATACTGGAACTGTTATCGGACGCCGGCGTGGGGCAGACCGTGCTCACCGTACCGCGGGAAACCGACATTCCGCCGGAGTTCACGCGGCTCGAGCGCGTATGGGTGGACGCGGGCGCGATCCTCGCGGGGCGGCCGGCATGACCGAGCGGAAGCGCGGCAAGCCGACGCGGGTGGGCGAGGTGCTGCCCGGCGTGATGGGACAGTCGGGGTTGCGCGCGCGCCTCGATCAGGCGGGGGTGGTGCTCAACTGGGCCACGATCGTGGGCGCCGAAATCGCCAAGGTATCGCAGCCGATTTCCGTCGATCGGAAGGGCGTGTTGCTCGTGGCGGTGACGAACAACGCGTGGATGAACGAACTGGCGATGATGGAGCCCGAGCTGCTGCGCGTGATCAACGAAAAATCCGGGGCGAAGAAGGTGGACCGCATCCGCTGGCGGCTGGTGCGCTAAGCGATTGCGCGGTGCCGACTTAAAAGCGCAATCCGCGGTTGCGAAACCCCTCGGCAAAGGTTAACTTTCGCAGGTTGGACGCTGCCCGGTTTTTCGGGCTTTATTCGGGACGCGCATCCTGCGCCACGTCGAGGGCTCATGAGCACATCCGCCGACCGCGCCGAGTCGAAGTACGACGCCGGCCAGATTCAGGTTCTCAAGGGGCTGGAAGCGGTGCGCAAGCGCCCCGGCATGTACATCGGTTCGACGTCGGAGCGCGGCCTGCACCACCTGGTGTACGAGGTCGTGGACAACTCCATCGACGAAGCGTTGGCGGGATACGCCGACCGGATCGCGGTCACGATCCACGCCGACAATTCGGTGACGGTGGCCGACAACGGGCGCGGCATTCCGGTGGACATCCACCCCACGGAGAAGATTCCCGGGGTCGAGTTGGCGATGACCGTGCTCCACGCCGGCGGCAAGTTCGACAAGAATTCGTACAAGGTGTCGGGCGGGCTGCACGGCGTGGGCGTGTCGGTGGTCAACGCGCTCAGCGAGGAGCTCAAGGTGTGGGTGAAGCGCGACGGGAAGGAGTACTACATGGACTTCCACCGCGGCGACACGCAGACCCGGCTCAAGGTGCTGCGCGACGTGTCGAAGAAGGAGACCGGCACAGTGGTGTGGTTCAAGCCCGACGCGCAGATCTTCACCGACGCTCGTCTACCAGTACGATCTGCTGGCGCTGCGGCTGCGCGAGCTGTCGTTCCTGAACAAGGGCGTGGTCGATCACGCTCACGGACGAGCGAGCGGGAGCCGAGCGCGAGGAGACCTTCCACGCCAAGGGCGGGCTCAAGGAGTTCGTGCAGCACCTGAACGAGGCGCGCAAGAACCTGCATCCCGAGGTCCTGTATCTCGACACGACCCGGGACGACATCGGGATCGAGCTGGCGCTGCAGTACAACGACGGCTACAACGACACCACGTTCTCGTTCGTGAACAACATCAACACCCACGAGGGCGGCACGCACCTCACGGGCTTCAAGTCGGCGCTCACGCGCGTCATCAACTCGTACGCCCAGAAGGGCAACTTCCTGAAGAAGGCCGACTTCACGCTGTCGGGCGACGACGTGCGCGAGGGGCTGACCGCGGTGCTCTCGGTCAAGGTGCGCGAGCCGCAGTTCGAGGGGCAGACCAAGACCAAGCTCGGCAACTCCGAGGTGGAGAGCGCGGTGAAGACGGCGGTGAACGAGTGGCTCGGCGAGCTACCTCGACGAGCATCCGCGCACCGCCAACATCGTGATCGAGAAGGCGGTCTCGGCGGCCCGGGCCCGCGAAGCGGCCCGCAAGGCGCGCGACCTGACGCGGCGCAAGTCGGCGCTCGACGTCGGCAACCTGCCCGGCAAGCTCGCCGACTGCTCGCTCACCGACCCGGCGCTCTGCGAGCTCTACCTCGTCGAGGGCGACTCGGCCGGCGGCTCGGCCAAGCAGGGCCGCAACCGGGAGTTCCAGGCCATCCTGCCGCTGCGCGGCAAGATCCTCAACGTGGAGAAGGCCCGCATCGACAAGGTGCTGTCCAACGAGGAGATCCGGACGATCATCACCGCCGTGGGCGCGGGGATCAAGGAGGAGTTCACGCTCGAGAAGGCGCGCTACCACAAGATCATCATCATGACCGACGCCGACGTGGACGGCGCGCACATCCGGACGCTCCTGCTCACGTTCTTCTTCCGCCAGATGCCCGAGCTGATCGAAGCCGGGTTCATCTACATCGCGCAGCCGCCGCTGTACCGCGTGGCCAAGGGCAAGGAGGAGTACTACGCGTTCGACGAGAAGGAGCGCGACGACCTGCGTCAAGCGGCTCGGCAACGGCGAGGGCAAGGGCACGGTCAACCTCCAGCGGTACAAGGGCCTGGGCGAGATGAACGCCGACCAGCTGTGGGACACGACGATGGACCCGGAAAAGCGCACGCTGCTCAAGGTGAACATCGACGACGCCGTGCAGGCCGACCGCATGTTCCAGACGCTGATGGGCGACGAGGTCGAGCCGCGACGCGTGTTCATCGAATCGAACGCACGGTTCGTGAGCAATCTGGATATTTGAGGGTACGAGGGTACGAGGGTAGGACGGCGAATATGCGCGAAACGCCCCGCCCCAAGTCCGACGGTCAGACCGTCAGACTGTTCGACTCCTTCCCCGCAATCGCCCCCACGCGTACCTCCAGCACCCGCTGCTCCAGCTTCTCCAGCGGAATGGCGACGAGCAGATCGATGCGGCGGCTCAGCACCTGAAACGTGTCGCGAAACGCCCGCCGGCGCTCCTCGTCGCCCGCCACGGCCGCCGGATCGGGCATCCCCCAGTGCGCGAACGCCGGATGCCCCGGAAATATCGGACAGGTCTCCTTGGCGTTGTCGCACACGGTGATCACCAGATCCCACGGCTCGTCCTGGATCTCGTCGATCGTCTTCGGACGCTTGCCCGTCCAATCGATGCCGTGCGCGCCCAGCACCTCCACGGCGCCGGGGTTCACGCGCTCGGCCGGCCTGGTGCCGGCGCTCCCGACGCGGAAGCGGCCGCGGCCCTTCGCGGTGAGGATCGCCTCGGCGATCTGGCTGCGGGCCGAATTGCCGGTGCAGAGAAAGAGAACGCCGAGGGTTCGTGTGTCCGTCATGCCGCCGCCTCCAGTGGGAAGTACCGCCCCCGCGCCCAGAGCGACACGTAGACCAGCCCGATCAGCGCCGGCACCTCGATGAGCGGTCCGACAACGGCCGCCAGCGCCTCGCCCGAGCCGATGCCGAACGTCGCCACCGCCACCGCGATCGCCAGCTCGAAGTTGTTGCCGGCCGCCGTGAACGACAGCGCCGCGGTGCTCCTCGTAGTCGAAGCCGAGCTTCACCGAGAGCACGAAGGCGAGCCCGAACATGACCACGAAGTACACGAGCAGCGGCACGGCGATGCGCAGCACGTCCATGGGCAGCTGCGACGATGCGGTCGCCCTGCATCGCGAACATCAGCACGATGGTGTAGAGCAGTCCGAGCAGCGCCGTGGGCCCATGCGCGGCATGAAGCGTGCCTCGTACCACTCCTCGCCCGCGCGCGCGGACCAGGAGCGCCGCGGGTGATGACCCGGCGACCAGCGGAATGCCCAGGAAGATCCCCACGCTCTTGGCGATGGCGCCCATCGAGACGTGGAACGCCGCCGCGTCGGCGCCGAACCACCCCGGCACCACCGCTGAGGAAGAACCAACCGAGCAGCGAATAGAGAGGATCTGGAACACCGAGTTCAGCGCCACCAGCACGGCCGCCAGCTCCCCGCTCCCGCAGGCCAGCATGTTCCAGATCAGGACCATCGCGATGCAGCGCGCCAGGCCGATGATGATGAGCCCGGTGCGGTAGTGCGGCAGATCGGGGAGCAGCATCCAGGCCAGCGCGAACATCACGATCGGCCCGACGATCCAGTTGAAGACCAGCGACGTGCCGAGCAGTCGGCCGGTCGGCCGAGGTGCGCGCCGAGCTGGCCGTACCGCACCTTGGCGAGCACCGGGTACATCATCCACAAGCAGCCCGACGCCGATGGGCACCGACACGCCGGCCGACCTGCACGCGGTCGAGCGCGCGCGCCGAGGCCGGGACAGACGCGGCCGAGCGCCGAGGCCCGCCGCCATGGCGGCGAAGATCCACAGCGGCAGGAAGCGGTCGAGCGTGGAAAGCCGGCGGACGATCGACGCGTGGACGTCCGCCCCCACCGGCGCGGCCGAAGGCGCCCCTCCGGCGTCGGTCATGCCGCGGGGACCGGCTTCGTGGCGCGCACGAACGCGGCGCCCACCTTGCCCGCCACCTCGGCGGCCACCCGGTCCACGTCGAGCCCCGCGTTCACCAGGAAGGCGCGCGCATCCTCGACCTCATACAGTCCGCGTCATCTCCACCGTCGGCGACTCGAAGCCGGCCTCGCGCAGCAGCGCCGTGAACTCCGCGTCCTGCAGCGCGCCCGCCACGCACCCCACCCACAGCTCCATGCTGCGCTTGCACATCGGCCGGCACCTCCCCGCGCACGACCACATCCGACACGGCGAACCGGCCGCCCGGCTTGAGCACGCGGAACGCCTCGCGCGATCACCCGCCCCTTGTCGCCCGACGAGGTTGATCACGCAGTTGGAGATGATGACGTCCACCGAGTTGCTCGGCAGCGGGATCTCCTCGATGTCGCCCGCGCAGGAACTCGACGTTCGTCGACCCCGGCCTCGCGCGCGTTGCGTCGCGCGAGATCCAGCATCTCGTCGGTCATGTCGAGGCCGTACGCCTTGCCCGTGGGCCCGACGCGCCGCGCCGAGAGCAGCACGTCGATGCCGCCGCCCGAGCCCGAGATCGAGCACCAGCTCGCCCTCGCGCAGTTCGGCGAGCGCCGTCGGATTGCCGCAGCCGAGCGAGGCGAGCACGGCGGCCTCGGGGAGTTCGTCGGTTTCGCCCAGCACGTAGAGGCCGGCCGTGATCGGATCGACCGTGCCGTCGAACGCCGCACCGCCGCAGCACGCATTCACCGGGCCGCAGCAGCCGCCACTGGCGACGCCGTCGAGGACGCGCTGCGCGGCCGCGCCGTACTTCTCGCGGACGGTGGCGGTGAGGTCGCTCGACGCGTGGACGGCCATGGAGTTCGACGGGTGGGCCGGTGCGTCGTTACAGCAATCCGGGCCGCAACAGGCGGCGGAATCGGCGGGCGGAGGTGCGATGGGCAGGGTGGGCATGGAGTCCTCAATCATCAAAAAGTGTTGATATATTCGGCGCGACGGCGGCCGCGTTCGGCATTATGGGGTCAGCCGCAGCAGCGCCCGCGGCGCAACACGGGGAGTGGCACGCGCCGCGGCTCGAGGCCGACGGAGAGCGAGTGGAGCTCGGCCACCGCCTGGGGCACGATCGTGTAGTACGACCAGCGGCCTTCGCGGCGATCGGTGACCAAGCCGGCGTCCTTGAGCACGCGCAGGTGGAAGGAGAGCCGCGACTGGGCGGCGCCCAGTTCGTCCTGCAGCTCGCACACGCACCGTTCCCCGTCGCGCAGCATGTCCATCACGGCGAGGCGCGTGGGATCGGACAACGCGCCGAACAGCTGTGCGGCGCGGTCGAGGTCGAGAGCGGCGGCGGTGGCCATGTCCCAAATGTATCAACTGGACTTGATACGTCAAGTCCCGCCCCAGCCGCCCCGAACGGACGCGTGTCGTGCCAACCTTCCGTCGTCCCGCTGTGCCGCCCGTCCGCCGTTCCGCTGGCCGACGGTCCGACTGTCCCTCTACTTCGCCCCGAGCGGCTTCGGCGCATCGCCGTCGCGCCCGATCTCGAGCAGCTGCTTTCCGATCAGATGATGGGCCACGAGCAGGGCGAGCGTCACGCCGCCTCCGGCAATCCACGTCACGTGCGTCATCGACGGGTCCATGCCGCCCGTGGGCGTTCGGCGGCTCACGTAGGCCACCACCACGTAGAGGACGATGATGCCGGCACACACGGCGTACGCGCCGAGCCCGAGCAAGTGGGCGATGGTCTTGGGCATGGGCGAATCTCCGGTGGTGGCGCGCGAGGGCGACGACGAAATCTGCACGCGCGCCGCCGCGGCGTCGAGGGGGTCAGTAGGGCGTGACGACGGCGTGCGGCGCGCCGGCGGCGTCGTGTTCCGCGTAGGCGCGGAACCAACGCCGGTCGCCGAACCGGGCGCGCAGCGCTTCGTTGCGGTCGCCGAGGTCGGCGGCGTAGATCACGTCTCCGTCCAACCGGCCGTCGGGGCCGATCGGGTCGAGGAGCAGCCCGACGCCGAACGGCAACCCGCTGTAGCGCGCGTCGGCGGCGAGTTCGTCCTTGCACGCCGGCGTGAGCGACTGCGGCGAGGAGATGTGGATGGTGGGATCGAGCGCGCGAACGCGGACGGGCCCGGGGGCGTAGGTGGCGATGCGCTCGGCGGCCGCGGCGGCCCGATCGGCGAGCGGTTGCGTGGTGTCGGCTTCGGCGAAACGCACGGCGTCGAGGATCGAGCAGGCGTCGCCGCGGGCGAGCGCCTCGGCGGCTGCGGTGCGGGTGAACCCCACGCCCCACAGCCGGCGCGCGAGGCGCCCGCTGAACGGTTCGTGCACGAACACCAGGGCGTGGTGCGCGGCCGCCGCGGCGGATGCCGCGGCGAGGTCGACCTTGAACGTGGTCCGCGCGTCGCGGACCTGATCGACGAGGCCGATGGCGCCGTACGGCGGCATGGGCACGAGCCAGGTGGCGGCGACGCAGGCGAGCACGGCGAGCGGCGCGCCGCGGCGCCAGTACCCGTTCCACCGTTCGGCCACCAGGAACGGCGCGCGGGCGAGGAGGACGATCACCGTCGGGAGCGCCGTGTAGAGGAAGCGCGGCCCGAGAAACTCGCCGTCGTGCCAGTAGAGGGCGTAGGCCGCCAACTGGGCGCCGAACAGTCCCAGCAGGAGCGCGTCCCACCGCGACGTGCGCCGCATGGACAGGAGCCCGGCGATGGCGACGAGCAGCGCCGGCAGCGGCCACGCCACGACATAGCCGTTCAGCTCGCTGAGGTACTTGATGGCGAGGGCGAGCGCGCGGAGCGGCGTGTGGACCACGCCCTGCGGATCCATGTGGAAACCGAGGCGGGTGGCCGGACCCCACATCACTTCATATGCGAAATGAAATAACCCGCCCGTGGTGGCAAGGTTCGCCCAGAGCAGCGGGGCGACGCCCACGGCGCCGGCCATCGCCTGGACCGCCAGGTCGCGCCACCGGCCCGGCGTGCGGCGGAGGACCGTGAGCTGGAACGCTCCCACCGCCACGGAGACGACCACCGCGTCGAGCGGCCGGATGGTGGCCATGCACCCCAGCGCCAGCCCCATCCCGGCGGCGAGGAGCGTGCCCCGCCGCGGCGACGCGGCGCGCTCCCACGCGGGGAGCGCCGCCAGCACGGCCACGGCGAGGAGCAGCACCGGCACGTGGTTCATGTAGCTGGCCGACATGAGGAGCGTGACCGGGCTGAGCGCGAACAGCACCGCCGCGGCCCGGCCCTGCGTCTCGCCGTAGGCCCGGCGCGCGAACTGGTAGAGCAGCGCGGCCGTGAGCCCGCCGAGCAGGGGATCCAGCAGCCAGGGCAGGCGGATCAGGTACGCCAGCGCGAGCACCAGCGGGCCCCCGATCGGGAATTGCGAATACCACCGGCCGATGTCGATCACGTTGTCGACCGCGAAGAACTCGGCGTTCGGGTCGGCGGGCAGCGCCAGGTGGCCGTGGAGCAGGATGCGGGCGTGCCAGAGCTGGGCGATCTCGTCGGCGGTGGTGGGCGCGAGATGGTAGGCGTAGTAGGCGAGCGCGCCGCTGAACGCGGCGAACGCCGTGCCGATGAGCGCCGCGAAGACGAGCGGCGAGGGGCGGCGCAGCCACGCCGCGAGGCGGGCCGGCAGCGTACGCAGCCAGGGCAGCGGCAGCGCGGCCAGCGCCAGCACCGGCACCACGGTGAGCAGGGTGGCGCCGAGCCAGTAGCGCAGGTTCTCGTGCCAGCCCCCGCCATCGGGAAGCAGCGTCGGCAGCGGGTACACGCCGACCACGAACAGCACGAGCGCGGCGACGACGGCCAGCGGCGGAAGCTGGGGACGCCCGGGATCCCGATCGCCGCTCATCGTTCGCTCCCCTTGCGCTCGGCCACGTACACGTCGGCGTCGCGTGCATGCATCGCCGGCGCCACGGGGCCGAAGCGGGCGGTGTCCACCATGCCCACGGCGATGGCCCACGGCACCGTCTGATCGTAGCGGGCGTTCAACACGAGAATCTCGCGCGTCGTGGCGCTGTCAGGGGTGGAAAGGCGCGCGGTGTCGACGCCGGCCCGCAACAGATAGTACTGCAAGGGCGCGTTCGACGGGATCCAGGCCAGGATCCGGTCGCCCGGCTGCGAGCGTGTGGCGAGCGCCTGCGCCACCGGCTGGGCCCCGGCGAACACGCCGGTGTCGGCGGATTGCCCGACGGCGTCGGCGGCGATGCCCCAGGCCACGCCGGCCACGGCCGCCGCGGCGACGATCGCCGGAACGAACGGGGCCGCCCGCGCCGCCTGTTGCCACCGGAGGGCCTGCTCGACGGCCGCTCCCACGGCGAGGGCGGCCACGGGCAGAGCCCAGATCCAGGTGCGCCCGAACGGCACGCGGTGCGTGGCCGCGAGGAGCGCGGCACTCCACACGCCGGCGGCGAGGAGTACCGGCACGCCCCGGGGCACGCGGCGCGCCGACCGCGCCGCGCCGACGGCCACCACCGCGATCAGCGCGACGCCCACGACGAACGGGTACGGCGTCGTCCAACTCGCCGCCGTGCCCACCAGACTGGCCGGAAGCTGCGCGAAGAACACCGGCCAGGGCGACGCCGCAACGAATTTGTTGCCGGCGAGTGCGTTCCATCCGTTGGCCCGGATGATGGGCAGATAGGCGGCGAAGGCGAGCACCGCCGCCGCGGCGAGCGCGCCGGCGAGCGCCGCCAGCGCCGGCAGGGCGCGCCGGCCCCGCTCCACGACCAGCGTGAGCGCGAGCCACAGCGCCGCGGCGCCGAGGGGGTAGAGCATCACCGGAATGGTGGCCAGCCCCGCGGCGCCGACCAGGGCGAACGCCACCCATTGCCGGCCCGTGCCCCCGCCGGCGCGAATGCGGCCGCCGATCAGCAGCAGGGCGAGATAGGCGGCGACCACCGCCGAGTAGCCGCGGGCGTTGGCCGAGTACAGGATGAGCGGCGTGGCAGCGGCGGCCAGCGCGGCGCCGATCAGCGCCGCGGTGCGCGAGTGGAGCCCCCGGCCTACGGCGTACGTGAGCGGCACCACGGCCACGCCGGCCGCGAACGCCGGCAGGCGCAGCGACCAGGGCGCGCCGCCGCCGAGCGGCGCGGTGAGCTTGGCCGCCACGGTGTAGAGCAGGTGATTATTCGGAAATTGATATGACGTGACCGCGGCGTGCCACGACCGGCCGACGAAATACAGGTACGTCACCGACTCGTCGTAGCGCATGGGCTGGCCCAGCGCGGCGGCGCGGGCGGCCACCCCGGCGGCGACGATGGCCACCACGCCGAAGCGCGTGGCCTCGTCTTCCTCGCGCCACCAGCGGCGCAGCGCCGCGATCATGCGGCGGGGTACCGCTCGACGCCCGCCTGGCTCACCCGGTGCGAGACCAGCGGCAGGGGCGGCTCTGCCCCGTCCCCGATCACGATCGCCGACCCGAGGCAGGCCCGGCCGGCCGCGATCCCGCCGGCGTCGCGCGCGAACACGGTGGCCAGGGGCTCGCCCGCTTCCACCCAGTCGCCGGGCTTGGCGGTGATCACGAAGCCGACGGTCGGATCGATGGGGTCGGTGGTTCTGATCCGGCCGCCGCCGAGGCGCGTGATGCCCGTGCCGACCGCGCGCGGCTCGACCCGCACCACGAATCCGCGGCGCGGCGCGGCGAACAGCTCGCACTCGCTCGCCTGGGGCAGGAGCGCCGGGTCGTCGACCACCGCGGGGTTGCCCCCCTGGGCCTCGATGATGCGCTGGAATTGGCGCGCCGCGTCGCCCTGCGCGATGGCGGCCTCCATCCGCCGGCGCGCTTCGCGCGCGTCGGGCGCGGCGCCGGCGAGCAGCAGCATCTCGGCGCCCAGCGCGTAGGTCACCTGCATGAGGTCGGCCGGCCCCTCGCCGCGCAGGGCGTGGATCGCCTCTTCGGTCTCCAGGGCGTTGCCGCAGGCGCGGCCGAGGGGGCGGTCCATGGCCGTGAGCAGCGCCACCGCAGGACACCCGTGGTCGGCGCCCAGCGAGACCATGCTCCTGGCGAGTTCCAGCCCGGCGTCGAGTTCGGGGAGGAACGCTCCCGAGCCGAACTTCACGTCGAGCACGAGGCCGGTGAGCCCTTCGGCGAGTTTCTTGCTCATGATGCTCGCCGAGATGAGTGGAATGGACTCCACCGTGGCCGTGGCGTCACGGAGCGCGTACATCTTCTTGTCGGCGGGGGCGATCTCCTCCGTCTGTCCGATGAGCGCGCAGCCGATGGCCTCGAGCTCGGCGGTCGCCTCGCGGAGCGAGAGGCGGGTGCGGACCCCCGGAATCGCTTCGAGCTTGTCGAGCGTGCCGCCGGTGTGGCCCAGGCCGCGCCCCGACATCATGGGCACGGCCACGCCGAGGCAGGAGATGAGGGGCGCGAGCACGAGCGAGACCTTGTCGCCGACGCCGCCGGTGGAGTGCTTGTCGACGCGCGGTTTGCCGAGATGCGCCAGATCGAGGCGGCGGCCGCTGTCGAGCATGGCCCGCGTGAGCGCGGCGGTTTCTTGGCGGTCGAGGCCGCGGATGAAGCACGCCATGAGAAAGGCCGCCATCTGGTAGTCGGTGACGTCGCCCGAGGCATAGGCGCGCACGAACGCCTCCCATTCCGCGGCGGTCAGGGCGTGGCCGTCCCGTTTCTTCTGAATCGTCAGGCGAGCGTCCATTGACCGGTCACCGGGGTGATCCTAACGTTGACGGTAGCGCGAGCACTCCGCCCGGCGCCACGGTGGGCGGAGTCCGGCGTTCCCCGCGTGGATCCCCCCTCAGGAGCGACACGTCATGAAACTCCCCATCGCGGCCGCGGCCGCCCTGCTCTGCCTGGCGCGCGTGGCCGGCGCGCAAACGGCGGCCGCCGCCATTGCGCGCGGCGACAGCGCCACGGCGGCGCTGAACGCCACCGGCGCCCTGGCCGACTACGAGGCGGCGATCAAACTCGACTCGACGAATGCGGAGGCCCTCTGGAAGGCGGCGCGCGAAGCGGTGGACCTGGGAGAGGCCGCCGGATTCGATCATCAGGAGCACGCGCGGGACAGTCTGTACGCCCTCGCAGAACAATACGCGGAGCGGAGCGTGCGGGCGAATGCCGGCATCGGCGCGGCCCACTTCACCCTGGCCAAGGCGCTGGGGCGCGCGGCCCTCACGAAGGGCAGCCGGGAGCGGGTGACGTACGCCAAGCGGGTGCGCGAGGAGGCGCTCGCCGCGCTCAAGCTCGATTCGCTCGACGACGGGGCGTGGCACGTGATGGGCGAGTGGAACGCCGAGATCATGCGGCTCAACGGATTCGTGCGCTTCATTGCCAAGAACCTGCTGGGTGGCCAGGTGTTCGGCGAGGCCAGTTGGCCGAACGCGGAACGTGACCTGGAACACGCCGTGGCGCTGCAGCCCACGCGTATCGTGCACCACCTGGACCTGGCCGCCGTGTACGCCGATGTGGGCGACAAGGCCAGGGCGCGGGAGCAGTACCAGCTGGTGCTCTCGCTCCCGGCCGCCGACTACAACGACCAGAACTACAAGCGCCAGGCCGAACAGGCGCTGGCCAAGCTCTCGTAGGACGGACTCCCTTATGGCAGGAACCATGGAAGGCCCGGACGGCGGCGCGCCGTCCGGGACCGACGAGATCGTGGCGCCGGACGTCGAGCGCCTGCGCGCCCGCATCGCCGAGCTGCAGCGCGAACGCGACCATCTGGTGGCGGTCGTGGACATCCTGCAGGAGATCTCGTCGTCGCTCAACTTCGTCGACATCCTGCAGACCATCGCCCGTAAGCTGGGCGAGGCCTTCGGGCTGGACCGCTGCGCGATCTTCCTGTCGGGGAACAAGGACGAGGTGCGTCTCGTGGCGAGCTACGAGGATCCCACGATCCGCAATCTGGTCGTGGACCTCCGCCGCTATCCCGAACTCCAGCGGGCCTTCGATTCCGGCGAGACGGTGTTCATTCCCGACGCCGGCACCGACCCGATGCTGCGCGCCATCAAGCCCACGCTGGACACCCGCAACGTGCGTTCGATCATCGTCGTGCCCATCCAGTGGCAGGGTTCGGTGATCGGGGCGATCTTCCTGCGCACCGAGCGCGACGCGCAGCCGTTCAGCGACGCCGACGTGCACTTCTGCCAGGTGGTGGCGTCGCTCACCGCCAAGGCGCTGCGCAACGCGCACCGGTTCGAGGCGGCGCTGCGCACACAGCAGGACACGTCGCAATCGCAGCGGGCCGCCGAGGGGCGCCGCGTGGCGCTGCTCGCGTTCCTCCGCCGGCTGCTCGATCGACACGCCGCCGCGGAGGCGGAGGGGTTCGCCGATGCCGGCCTGTCGCGGGCCACGGACGAGGAGCTGGACCGGCTGGTCTCGGTGGCCATGCAGGTGCTGGACGAGGAAGCAAAGGGGTGAGCCGCCCCCCGGCGGTTGCCGCGGCCCGCGCGGCGGCCCTCCGCGAGCAGATCGAACGCGCCAATTACGAGTATCACGTGCTGGATCGGCCCACGATCAGCGATCGTGAATACGACCGGCTGTTTCGCGAACTGCAGGCGCTGGAGGCCGAGGTCCCCGCGCTGCGCACGCCGACTCCCCCACGCAGCGCGTGGGGGCCGAGCCGCAGACGCAGTTCCGCAAGCACACGCATCTCGTGCCGATGATCTCGCTCGGCAACGCGTTCACCGAGGCGGAGCTGGCGGCGTGGGAGGAGCGGCTGGTGCGGCTGGTGGCGGACGACGCGCGCCGCGGCGGGTTCACCTGCGAACTCAAGATCGACGGCGCCGCCGTGTCGCTCACCTACCGCGAGGGCGTGCTGGACACGGGCGCCACACGCGGCAACGGCGCCGTGGGCGAGGACGTGACCGCCAACCTGCGCACGGTGCACGACATCCCGCTCCGGCTGCGGGGGCGCGCCCATCCGCCGCTCGTCGAGGTGCGCGGCGAGGTGTACATGCCGTTCAGCGGGTTCGAGCGCATGAACGAGGAGCGCGTGCGCGCCGGCGCGCCGGTGTTCGCCAACCCGCGCAACTCGGCGGCCGGCGCGCTGCGCCAACTCGATCCGGCGGTCACCGCCCGGCGCCCGCTGCGCTTCTTCGCCTATTCGGCGGCGCTGCCCGACGGCGCGCTGCCCCCCGTGGCCACGCAGTGGGCGCTGCTCGATCTGCTCGAGGCGTGGGGGTTCCGCGTGGCGCCGCGGCGCGAACGGTGCGCCACGATCGACGACGTGCACGTCTGGGCGCGCCACGTGGAGCACCAAGTGCGCGCGGAACTCGATTTCGCCATCGACGGCGGCGTGGTGAAGGTCGACGCGCTGGCCCTGCAGGAGGAGCTGGGCGTGATCGGCGGGCGCGAACCGCGGTGGGCCATCGCCCGCAAGTTCGCGCCCGACATCGCCGAGACGCGACTCCTGCGCATCGGCGTGAACGTCGGCCGCACGGGTTCGCTCAACCCGTACGCCGAGTTGGACGCGGTGGAGATCGGGGGGACGACGGTCCGCATGGCGACCCTGCACAACTTCGATCTCATCCGCGACAAGGATCTCCGCGCGGGCGACGTGGTGCAGGTGAAGCGGGCCGGCGACGTGATTCCGCAGGTGATCGGGCCGATCCCCGAACGGCGCGACGCCGACCGCCCGCCCGCGCCGTACGCGCCGCCCACCCACTGTCCCGTGTGCGGGACCGCCGTCGCGCGGGACGAGGAGGAGGTGGCCATCTACTGTCCCAACGTCGGGTGCCAGGGGCGGCGCCTCGAAGGGCTGGTACACTTCGCGTCGCGCGCCGCGATGGACGTGCGCGGCCTGTCGTATGCGCGGCTGGACCAGTTGGTGGACGCCGGGCTGATCGCCGACGCCGCGGATCTCTACCGGCTCACGCCCCCGCAACTCCAGACGTTGGAGCGGTTCGCGGAGAAGAGCGCCGAGGGGCTGGTGGCGGCGATCGCCGCGTCGCGCGCGCAGCCGCTGTCCCGTCTGCTGTTCGCGCTCGGCATCCGGCACGTGGGCGCGGGCGCGGCGGAGCTGCTGGCCCGGCACTTCGGCACGCTCGACGCGCTCCGGCGGGCGGCCTTGCGCGACGGGGGGCCGGAGGAGATCGTGGCCGTGCGCGGCATCGGGGGCACGATCGCCGACGCCGTGGCCGCGTACTTCAGGGATCCGGCGGCCGCGGCGCTGCTCGACAAGCTGCGCGCCGCCGGCGTGAACGAGACCGAGCCGGCGACGGCGGTGGGAAGTGCCCTGGCGGGGCAGACGTTCGTCATCACCGGCACGCTCCCCACGCTGTCGCGCGGCCAGGCCACGGACCTGATCGAGGCCCACGGGGGCCGCGTGACGGATAGCGTGTCGAAGAAGACGACGGCCCTCGTGGCCGGAGAGGAAGCCGGGGGCAAGCTGGAGAAGGCGCGCGCCCTCGGCGTGGACATCATCGACGAAGCGGAGCTGCTGCGACGCGTCGGAGCGTAACGGGAGACACCGATGACCGAATCGATCCAACTGGCCGACAGCGGCATGATCGCGCTGACCCGCGACGCGTTGGCGGCGCTGCGCGCCGCGCTGTTCCGCGACCTGGAAGGGAACGCCGCGGGCTACCTGCAGGAGGCCGGCTACGCCGGAGGCGGGGCGCTGTTCGCCGGGTTCAGCGCCTGGGCGGCGCGGCGGGGCTACACCACGCCCGAGACCATCGCGGCCGCCGACTTTCAACGCTTCGCGACCGAGTTCTTCCGCGACCTCGGGTGGGGCTCGATCGCGCTCGGCACGCTCCACGGGGTCGTGGCCACGCTCGACTCCGAGGATTGGGGGGAGGCCGACCCCCACGCGGCGATGGAGTTTCCCGGCTGCCATCTCACCACCGGCATGTTCGCCGACTTCTTCGGCCGGCTGGCCGGCACGCCGATGGCCGTGATGGAGGTGGAGTGCCGCTCGATGGGGGCGCCGCGGTGCCGGTTCCTGCTCGGCAGCGCCGAGGCCCTGCATCGGGTGTACGACGCGATGAGCAACGGGATTCCCTACGACGACGCCGTGGCGTCCGTCGCCTAGGGCAACTGCTCGAGCGCCTCGGCGTAGCGCGGGTTCGGCACCAGCTCGCCGTTCACCAGCACCTCGCGGTCCCAGGGCAGGATGACCGTGCTCTGCGTGGCGATCGCGTGGAAGTCGGGCGCGTACTCGCCCGTCTTGAACGCCACGGCGGTGCGGACCTCGGCGGCGCCGGCGTTGACGATCGCGGACACGGCCAATCGCATCGTTTCCCCGGAATCGCAGGTCTCGTCCACGAGCAGCACGGTCCGTCCCCGCACTTCGGGCGGGACCTGGCCGAACACGGCCGGGGTCTGCCGCACGTGCTCGGCGCGGTAGCGGCGGCTGACGAGGATCGAGTGGAACTCGACGTCGAGGATGGCGGCGATCACGGCGCCGGGCACCACGCCGGCCGTGGCGATCCCGATCACGAGGTCCGGGTCGTACCCGCGGGCCACCTTGAGCGCCAGGCTGCGGGACAACTCCCCGAACAGCGGCCACTCGACGTTGAAGACGCCCTGGGTGGGTTCGACCGTGGTGCGGCGCGGGGTCATGGGGGGCCTCCTGGTCGGTGGGCGGACGGCTTCATTGCAAGGTACCCGCGAAGCGGCGGCGCTGGAAGCGCTCGCCGGCCGAAACCGCCGTTGCTCCCCGTGCCCCCAGTCGGTAGGTTAGCCGTCAGACGGCGCACATCGGCGTGCGTCCACCGCGCATCCCTCATCGACCTCCCGATCGCCGAATGTCCTGGTGGAGCCGCCTGCTCGGCGGCAAGTCGAAATCCGACCTCAGACCGCAGCGCCTCGATTATCTGAACGAAGCGCTGGCGCTGGAGCGTCAGGGAGACTACGACGCGGCGTTGACGTCGTATCGACTCGCGTTGCGGGATCACCCGAACGACCCGAAGATCCTCCAGAACATGGCCATCGCCTTCTCGCGCACCGCGCGGATGGACGACGCCATTCGCTGCTATCGCCGGGCGCTCGAGCTGGCCCCCGAACTGGCCGGCGCGCATTACGGGCTGGGGTTCCTGCTCCTCAAACGCGACGACCGGGTGGGCGCGATCGCGCATCTCGAGGCCTTCCTGGCCAAGGCGCCGGCCGGGGGTGAGACCGAGCGGTGGATCGAACACGCGCGCCAGGCGCTGGCCGAGTTGCGATCGCACCCCGAGGCGTCCCCGCCCGCGCCGGACGGCGAAGCCTAGGTGAAGCACATCCTGGCCGTGGTCAGTCAGAAGGGAGGCGTGGGCAAGACGACGACCGCCATCAACATCGCCGCGGCTCTGGCCGGCCGCGGGGTGAAGACCCTGCTCGTGGACATGGATCCGCAGGGCTCGGTGCGGTTCGGCGTGGGGCTCCAGGGCCCCAACGTGGGACCGGGCATCGCCGACTATCTCACGGGCGCCAAGCGCCTCGGCGACATCGTGCGCGGTACGGCCCTGCCCTTCCTGCGCGTGCTGCTCGCCGGGTCGGTGGCCGACAGCGGCGACCACGCGGCCTATCAGGCGCTGGTGGCCAGCTCGACCCGGCTCGGCGAGCTGCTGGCACTGGCGCGCGATCGCGGGTACCTCGTGGTGGTCGATACACCGCCGGGCCTGGGCCCCGTGGTGCACCGGGTGCTCGGCGTGGCCGACCGGGTGGTGGTGCCGCTGCAATGCGAGCCGCTGGCGCTCCAGACCACGTCGCAAATGCTGCGTGGCATTCGCACGGCCGTGGCCGAGCATCCGGCGCTCCGGCTCGAGGGCATCGTGCTGACGATGTTCGAGGAACAGAACGCTCTGTCGCGGCGTATTGCCGAGTATGTGCGACAGCAGCTGCCGCCCGATCTCGTGTTCGACGTGATGATCCCGCGCACGCCGGCCACGGTGGAGGCGTTCGCCGCCGGGCAGCCGGTGATCGTGCGCACGCCGAACGATCCGGCGGCGGTGGCGTACGGGGCCCTGGCCGACGTCCTGCGGGTCCGACTCGCCCGATGAACCGCCCATCGCTGGGACTCCTCGTGGCCGTCACGGCCGTGGCTGCCGTGACGGCGGTGGCCGCGTCGTGCCGGCCGATCCCGGCGCCGGCCAACGGGGTGCTGTCGCTGTCGGAGGTCCAGCTTCCCTCGCCGGGGGTGGTCGTGGGCGACACGATGCGCGACAGCACCGGCGCCGTGGCGCCGCTGCGCGTGTACGCGTTCGGGATCGGCGGCGCGGCCGATACCATCCAGGACGCGGTGGCGGAGTTCTTCGTGCTCGACACCGGCGCGCACATGGTGAGCGGCGGCTACCTGATCGGGGACAGCATTCGATCGGCGGTCATGGTGATCGGCTCGGTGGGCAGTCTGCAGACGTCGGCGGCCGCGGTGAACGTCACGCCGCGTCCCGACTCCATCGGCTCGACGCTCACGACGGCGATTCCGACGGTGACGTTCGACCCGCTGGATTCGACGAACTCGGCCAACTTCTCCACGGCGCTGACGGCGGCCGTCGTGTCGATGGACAGCGTGCCGCCGGCCGCGGTGCAGTCGGTGATCGTGCGCTACGCCATCGTTTATCAGCCGCCGGCGTCGGTGGCGGGGGCGGTGAGCGCGCTGCTCGTGAACGCGTTGGGCAACCCCGCCGCCGTGGACACCACGGACGTGAGCGGCAAGGTGTCCATGCGCGTTCGCGTAAGGCCGCAGGCGCCGACCGCCGCCGACAGCGTCGTGGTGACGGCGAGCGCGCAGTACAAGGGGGTGCCCCTGCGGGGCAGCCCGGTCCGATTCGTGGTCCCCATCGTGGGCCCGCAGATCTCCGGATCGCGACGGCGCTGAGGGATTCCCTCACGGCGCCACCCTTCCGTCGGCCGGCGGATGGGGCGTAACTTCCGGGGTGAGCGCCAGGCGCCGCGCGTTGAGCCGTTTTCCGGGAGGATCCGATGATCGCGACGGGAGGCCCACGGAACTCGAAGCCGGGGACGCTGAATCACCTGTTCTTCGACGCCGTCGAGCAGTACGACAAGCCCGATGCGCTCCAGGTGAAGGTGAGCGGCCGGTACGAGCCGATTTCGCACGTCACGCTGTTCGCGCGGGTGCGCCACGCGGCGATCGGGTTGGCCGAGCTGGGCGTTCGCCACGGCGATCGGGCGGCCCTGCTGTCGGAGAACCGGCCGGAGTGGGCGATCGCCGACTATGCCTGCCTGACCTCCGGGGTGATCGACGTGCCGATCTACCCGAACGAGACGCCGGAGGCGGCGGCGTACATCATCAGCGATTCCGGCGCCGTGGTGGCGTTCGTGTCCACCGCCGAGCAGGCGGCGAAGATCGCGGCCGATACGCGGGCAGTGCCCGGGGCTCCGGCACGTGATCGGGTTCAGCGACGTCCGGCTGGCCGGCGCCGACCACACGCTGCTCGAGTTGGAGGCGAAGGGGGCCGCGGTGTTGACGCCCGAGCGCGAGGACGCCTACCGGCAGGGCGCGCTGGCGGTGTCGCCGGATCATCTGGCGACGATCATCTACACGTCGGGCACGACGGGGGCGCCGAAGGGCGTGATGCTGACGCACGACAACCTCTATTCCAACGTGATGGCGGCGCAGGCGGTGATCCCGTTCAGCGGGCACGACACCTGCCTGAGCTTCCTGCCGCTGTCGCACGTGTTCGAGCGCATGGCGGGCCACTATCTGATGATGGCCACGGGCACGTCCATCGCCTACGCCGAGTCGATCGACACGGTGCCGACCAACCTCACCGAGGTGCGCCCCGACGCTCGTACTGTCGGTGCCGCGCCTATACGAGAAGATGTATGCGCGCGTCCTGGAGAACGCGCTGGCCGGCGGCGGCGCCAAGAAGCAGATCTTCTTCTGGGCGCGGGCGGTGGCCGACCGCTGGGCCGACGAAACGCTGGCCGGCCGCGAGGCGCGCGGGCTGCTCGCCCTCCAGTACGCGATCGCCCAGCGGCTGGTGTTCTCCAAGCTCAAGGCGCGCACCGGCGGGCAGCTGCGGTACTTCGTGTCGGGCGGCGCGCCGCTGGCGACGCGAGATCAACAAGTTCTTCTACGCCGCCGGCCTGGTGATTCTGGAGGGCTACGGGCTCACCGAGACCTCGCCCGTGATCTGCGTGAACTCCCCGGAGCACTTCCGCATCGGCACGGTCGGCCGGCCGGTGCCGGGCGTGGAGGTCCGGATCGCCGCCGACGGCGAGATCCTCACCCGCGGGCCCGCACGTCATGAAGGGCTACTTCGGCAAGCCCGAGGCGACCGCCGAGGCGATCGACGCGGACGGCTGGTTCCACACCGGCGACATCGGCACGCTGGAGGACGGACTACCTGCGCATCACCGATCGCAAGAAGGACATCATCGTCACCGCCGGCGGCAAGAACATCGCGCCGCAGCCGATCGAGAACGAGATCAAGACCAACAAGTACGTGTCGCAGGCGGTGATGATCGGCGACAAGCGCAAGTTCCCGATCGTGCTCGTCGTGCCCAACTGGGAGCAGGTGGAGAAGTGGGCGAAGTACAAGAACCTGATCTGGACCGAGCGCGCGCAGTTGGTCGCCATGCCGTCGGTGCAGGCCAAGATCGAGAAGGAGGTGTTCGCCAAGACGGCGCACCTGGCGCATTTCGAGCAGCCCAAGAAGGTGGGGCTGCTCGAGCACGAGTTCACGGTGGAACGGGGCGAACTGACGCCGACGCTCAAGGTCAAGCGGCGCGTCATCGACCGCACGTACAAGCCCGTGATCGACGAGTTGTACCGCACCGCGCCGGAACCGGCCGGCGCGGCCTGAGCGTCAGCGCCCGCCGCGCGCGAGCGACACGAGGCCGCCGGGCTCGGCGTCCCGCTCGCCCACCCACAGCGCGCGATCGCGCGCCAACTCGCGGACCCCGTCGGGCACGGGCGCGCCGGCGGGCGCCACGACGCGGCCGCCGGCGCGCACAGCGGCCACCGCCCGCGCCAGGAAGGGCCCTCCCGCCCCCTCATCCACGGCCAGCGCGCGAGCGCTCGCCGCGGCGATCGGCAGCCCGTCGCCGACGAGGATGCCCGAGGTAGCGCCGCCGATCGGCGCGCCGGCCACCGGATTGACGAGCAGCAGGTGCGCGTCGGCGACCGCGCCGAGCGCGGCCGCCTGCGCGGTCCACGCACCCACGAGCACGGCAAAGCCGCCCGGCTCGGCGAGTCCCAGAAACGCCGCCAGCCGCACGGCTTGGTCCGTCTCGGCCTCGGCGGCGGGCGGCCCGGCCACCGGCGCGGACGCCGGCGCGGCGCGGAGATCGGCGATGCCGCCCGCGATGCGAAACTGCGCGCGGCACACGGGGCAACCGAGCACCCCCTCGACGACGTCGCGCCCGTCCATGCGCTCGGCGCCGAGCACCAGCCAGGACGGGTCGTGCGGGTGCGGACAGCGGAGGACGTCGACCAGCTCGATGAACATCAGCTCCGCGACAACCGCAGTTCGTCGACGTTCACGGTGGGGGGCTGCGTCACGGCGTAGAGCACCGCGTCGGCCACCGCCTGCGCGTCGAGCATCCGGTCGCGGGCCGGCGCGTCGCGGCGGGCCGACCGGTTGGCCGGCGACCAGAGGTCGGTATCGACGGGGCCAGGCGAGACGAGCGTGGCCCGCACGCCCGACCCGCGGAGTTCCACGCGCATCACCTCGTGCAACCCACGCAGGCCGTACTTGCTGGCGGCGTAGGCGGCGTTGCCGGAGAACGCCACGTGATCGGCGATCGATCCGATGGTCACCACGTGGCCGCGGCCCCGCGCCTTCATGCCCGGCACGAGGGCGTGCGCGAACCGGAACGGCGCGGCGAGATTCACGGCCAGGGTGCGGGCGAACGATTCGGGCGAGGCCGCCTCGAGCGGCTCCACGACGAACGCGCCGGCGTTGTTGACGAGGATGTCGGGCCCGTCCGCGCCCAGCCGGTCGCGCAGCTCGCGGAGCGCGGCGTCCACCGCCGCCGCGTCGCCCACGTCGCACGTGACGGCGATGGCGCCGCCCCCCAGCTCGGCGGCGTGCCGCGCCAGCTCGGCGGCCGACCGGGCCACGAGCGCCACGCGGGCGCCGCCGCGGGCCAGCGCCGCGGCGCAGGCGAGGCCGATGCCGCGCGACGCGCCGGTGACGACGGCCGTCCGTCCGTCGAGCGTGCCGCCCATCGGTCAGGCCAACCCGGAGGGCGAATGGGCCAGACGCAGGAACTCGTCGCGCGTCATCGGCGAGTCGCGGAACGACCCCCGCAGCGCGCTCGTGATCGTCTTGGAGTTCTGCTTCTCCACGCCGCGCATCATCATGCACAGATGGTACGCCTCGATCACCACGCCCACGCCCACCGGCTCGAGCACCCGCTCCACCGCCAGCGCGATCTCCTCGGTCAGCCGCTCCTGCACCTGCAGGCGCCGCGCGAACACTTCGACGATCCGCGGCAGCTTGGACAGCCCGACGATCCTGGCGTCGGGAATGTAGGCAATGTGCGCCTTGCCGAAGAACGGCAGCATGTGGTGCTCGCACAGCGAGTACAGCTCGATGTCGCGCACCATCACCATGTTGCGGTGGCCCTCGGCGGCGAACAGGGCGTCGCCGACCACGTCTTCCACGCGCTGCTCGTATCCACGCGTGAGCCAGGCCAGCGACTTCGCCACGCGCTGCGGAGTGTTGGCCAGACCCTTGCGCTCCGGGTCCTCGCCGAGCAGCGCCAGCTGGCGGCGCACGAGATCGGCCAGTTCGGCGTCGGCCGTCTCGGACGAGATCCGGCGCGGCGGACGGGCCGATGCCTGGCGCATGGACGTGACCGCGGCCCCCGCGGCCCCCTCGTCCGCTGCGCCGCGCCTATCGCCCGTCGTATTCGACATAGTTGTTGGCCGTCTCCCAGAGCACGAGCCGCGTGAGCGTGGCCGGCGCGACCGCCGGCGCCAGGCGCCGCCAGAACGCGACCACGATGTTCTCGCTCGTCGGAATCGTGCCCCGCATGAAGTCCACGTCGAGGTTGAAGTTCTTGTGATCGACGTGGTCGACGACGTGCTCCTCGACGATGCGCTTGAGCACCGCCAGGTCGACCACGTACCCCGTGCGCTCCGACACGTCGCCCGCGACGGAGACGTCGAGGACGTAGTTGTGCCCGTGCCAGTTGGGGTTGTTGCACTTGCCGAACAGCGCCCGATTCTCCTCGTCGGACAGCGCCGGGTTGTGCACGCGATGCGCGGCGTTGAACTGCAGCCGCCGGGTGACGGTTACCTGTGGCATATGGCCCTCGCCTGATGCATCAACCCCGCGGCCGCACCGGTCGTTCCCGATGCGCCGCGAACGCCGCCGGCCGCGGGGAGACGACGAGCCCCGCGGGTGTCCGCGGGGCTCGAAGAGAACGGAACGAAGAGGGTTTTGTGAAGCCCAGTCGAATTGTTGAGGTCCTCACCACACCTTCCGCCTTCCCCCGCACTGAGGGCGTGACGTCGGTATAGATTATCGAACCCACTCGGTGGACTTGTTGGCTCAAAAACGGAACTCTTCGCCCGTCGAGTATTCCGGGCTACAATCTATCCGTCGGTCCCACAGGGAGCAATTCATGGATCTCGGGATTCTGCTGGCCGTGGCGCTGATCGCAATCTGGGCGGTCGTCGCCCTCGGGTTCAACGGCCCGGGGTGGATCCACCTGCTGCTCACGGTGGGCGTCGCGCTGTTCATCTGGCGGGTGGCGAGCCGCAAGCGGCCGCCCACCCGCGGCTGACCGGCGCCGCCCGAGCGCCGGCCGCGCCGGCCCTCCCCCGCGCCTCAGATCTCCCAGTTGGACAGCACCAGCCCGCGCGCGGCCGCGGGCTCCCGGTAGCCCGCCAGGCACATCCGCAGATCGCTCCACCGCACCCGGCCGCCCAGCGCGATCAGCCGCTGGTAGGCGTCGGCGTACTCCCCCTGGACGCGGATCGCCACCCGCCGCGTGCCGCACCGCCGCGCGAAGTCGCGCAGCGTTTCGACCATCGGTTCGAGATACGCCGCCTCGGCCAGGGCGAGCTTGAGCACGCGCAGCTCCTCGCGCACCCGCCCCTCCACCAGCGGCACCGTGTGGCAGAGCGCGAATCCGACCAGCGCGCCGCCCTCGTGCAACAGCACGGTGTCGCCCACCGACAGCTCGTCGGTGAGCGCGATCTCGCGCGTGTGGTCGTACCCCGGGAGCAGGCCGCCGAGCAGCGACCGGCACGCGCCGAGCGCCGCCTCCTTCTCCTGCGGCGAGAGGCGGCCGAACAGGCGCGGCGCCGATCCCGTGTTGGCGGCCTCGAGGGTGGTGGTCAGCGTGAGGCGCCCGGGCACGAACCCCTGCGCCGAGTAGAAGCCGATGTTGTCGAGCGTGCGGGGCATCGTTTCGAGGCCGATCACCGTGGCCCCCGTATCCTTGAGCCACTCGATGCCGCGCCCCACGACCTCCTTGCCCACCCCGGCCCCCTGGTAGTCCTGCCGCACGGCGAGCGGCCCCATCCACCCTTCGGTTCCCGACCGGTGCACCATGTTGAACGCCGCGACCTCGCCGTGCGGCGTGCGCCAGCAGAGCGCGCCCGAAGCGGCGTCCTCGATGGCGTACCGCCACACGAGCGGATTGAGGAACGGCACGCGTACGCCCACCATGCCGTCGCGGCGATAGCGTTCGGTGAACGCGTCGCTGAACACCTGGTTCAGCCCGGCGACGTCGTCGCGCGTCACGGGGAACGGGCCCTCGAGGGCCGGGGCGGGTTTCCAGGATCGGGAAACGGCCATCACGCGTCCACGCCGGCCGGCACCGCGGCCGGCGCGCTCTCGGCGGGGCCGCCCGGGCGCTCCACGCGCACGACCGACTCGCCGGCCTCCTCGTCGTAGCGCACGGTGATCACGCGATCGAGCCCCTCGCGCACCGATTCGATGTGCGTGATCACGATCACCTGTTCGAACCGGTCGTGGAGCCGCCGCAGCAGCTCCACCACATTCTGGCGCCGCCCCTCGTCGAGCGAGCCGAACACCTCGTCGAGCACGAGCAGGGAGAACGGCTGGCCGGCGCGGTCGGCGATCATCTGCGAGATGGCCAGGCGCAGCACGAGATTGGCGACGTCCTCCTCGCCGCCCGAAATGGCGGGCTTGCGAATGCCGTCTTCGAGCACGCAGATCGCATAGTCGTCATCCAGCTCGAGTTCGGTGTACCGGCCGTCGGTGAGGTCGGTGATGAGCGTACTGGCCAGCGCCGAGATTTCGGGACGGAGCTGCTCGTTGAGGCGGAAGCGGAGGTCCTCGAAGGCGTCGTCGAGTTCGTCGTGCAGCCGGCGTTCGGCGGTGAGGGCGTCGGCCTTGGCGCGCTGGGCGTCGAGTTCGCGCTGCGCGGCGAGCGCCCGGACCTCGTCCTGAACGGCCGCCGCGACCTCGCCTTCGGCCGCCACCGACGCCAGCTCGGCGGCCCGGAACTCGGCCGCTGCCGTTTCGTACTCGACGCGCAGCGTGTCGAACGAGGCTTCGGAGAACTCGAGGCCGTCGCGCTCGGCGGACAGCGCGGCGATGCGCGCCGTCGCGGCGTCCAGCCGCTGGGCGGTTTCCGCGGCCGCCTGGCGCACCGGCGCTTCGCGGTCGACCAGCGCCGAGAGGCGGGTGGCGCGGGCGTCGATCGACTGCAGGCGCGCGCGCTCGGCCAGCGCCTGCTGGTGCGCGGCCGCGTCGTAGCCGCGGGGCAGCTCCGCCAGGTCCCGTTGGAGCGCGGCGTGGCGCTCCTCCTTCTCGCCGACGTCCCGCCGCAGCTGCGTCTGTTCCTGCACCGCCAGCTGCACCTTGGCCAGGTGCCGCTCCAGCTTGCCGACCTCCTCGAACGCGCGGCGGCGCTGGTTGTCCATCTCCTTCACGTCGTCGGGCATCTCCTCCAACTGCCCGATGCGCTGGCGGTAGTAGTTGCCGTCCACCTGCACCGTTTCCATCTGCGCGTCGAGCAAGTCGAGCACGTGGCGGTAGTGGTCGCCCAGGGGGCGCGCGCAGGTGGGGCAGATGCCGTCCTCCCCCAGGTTGACGAGGGTTTCGCGCTGCTGCTTGAGTTCGGTGTACTGCTGGCGGAGGGCCTGGATCTTGGTCTCCGCCTCCTGGCGGTCGCGCACCCAGGCCGTGCGTTTGGCTTCGAGGGCGCCCTCGACGGCCTGGAGATCCTTGCGCTTGCCCTCGAGTTCGAGCGTGACCTCCTCCTCGAGCGCCGCCGCGGTGTCCACGCGCTGGAGCCGTTCGCGCAGGCGGGCGAGTTCCTCCGTGAGGACGCGATCGTTGTCGAGCAGCGTCTGGCGGCGCCCTTCGGCGCGATACAGATCGTCCATCGCGCGCAACTGTTCGGCGAGCGCGGCGATCGGGGCGAGCTGCACGGCCAGCCGTTCCAGTTCGCCGCGGGCGTCGGCGATCTCGGCCGCCTCGCGCGCCAGCCGTTCGCGATCGCGCTCCAGGTTGCCCGACTCATTGGCGAGCACGCGCAGCTCGCCGGCCACGCGTTGCACGGCGTCGCGCACGCGGTGCATGGCGGTCCACCGCGGTTCGAGCTCCGCCGCCGCGCGGCGCGCCGCCTCGGCGCGGGTGGCCGCCTCGCGGCCGCGGGCGGCGGCGGCCGCGAGGCGGTCGCGCGACTGGGCGAGCATCCGCTCCACGCTCTCCGGGTCGGGCATGGCGCTGCGCAGGCCGTTCAACTGCGCGGTGATCAGCCGCCGGCGCTCGCGGGCCATTTCCTGCGCCGCCCGCAGCCGGTCGTAGCCGAGCACGCGCGACAGGAAGTGCTTCCGCTCCGTGGGCCCCATGGCGTTCATCACGCCGAGGTCCTTCTGGCCCGTGAAGTACGTGTTGAAGAACTCCTGGCGCGTCATGCGCAGGCGGCGGCGCAGGAAGTCGGTGACGCCGGTGACGGAGTTGGCCACCGGCTCCACGCCGCCGTCGAGGAACAGCTCGGCGGTGGTGAGGCCGCGTTCCACGCGATAGCGGTGGCCGGCGAGTTCGAACTCGAGCTCGACCCTGACGGGGGCGCGGCCCACGGCCCGGATGGTGCGCACGCTCTCCTTGTCCGTGCGCAGGGCGAGCGAGCCGTACAGGGCCCAGCTGATGGCTTCGAGGATCGTGGACTTGCCGGCGCCGTTCGGCCCGATGATGCCGGTGAGTCCGGACTCGAACTCCAGCCGCGTGTCGACGTGCTGGCGGAAGTTGGTGAGGTGGAGGGCATTGAGGCGCATCAGCCCTCGGCCTCCCCGGCGGCCGCCAACTCGGCGGCCGTCGCCTGATCCAGATACTCGAACACGCGGTCGATCAGCTGCTCCCGGTCCACGCCCGGCGCGAGCTGGCGGCTCTGCAGGCGTTCGCGCACGAAGTCGGCCAGCGACTGGGGGTGGCCGGGCGCGCCCTCGCCCGGCATCGAGCGCGGATCGGGGCGCAGGAGTTCGAGCTGGAAGTGGAACGCCCGGCGCTTGTACTCCCGCAGCGCCTGGTGGTCGAGGTCGTTGTTGATGTGGCGGGCCACGTCGCGCACCGCGAGGCGGACGATCTTGTGGTCGATGCCGCCGTCGCACGCGTCGACGGCGGCGCGGATGGTGGCGTCGAGTTCGGCCCCCGTCATGCCGCGGCCGCTGAACGCCGGCAGCTCCACCAGCGCGCGCGACGGCGGGATGGCGTGGAAGGTGTGCGTACCGGCCTCGAGGTCGAACTCGACGAACCCCTTGCCGGGCAGCCCGGCGGCGCGTTCCTCGGCCAACTCGCCCCACGTGTTGGCGCTGGTATAGTCGATCGACCCGCAGTAGTAGGCGTTGTCGGCGATGCGCCGGTGCACGTGGTAGTGGCCCAGCGCCACGTACGACCACTGCGGTGCCCGCAGTTCGTCTTCAGTAATTTCATATGTCGCGCGGTCGGTCATCGCGGCGCGCGCCGGAATCACGCCGGCCACCTCGCCGTGGATCAGCAGCACGTTGTGGCGGGCCGTCGGGTCCGGCGCCAGTTCGGGGCGCTCGCCCGGCACGTCGGGCACGGCCAGCACCGACACGCCGAGGTCCGGGAACGACAGCCGGCGCGCCTCGAAGTCCACCACGTGCAACTGCGGCTGTTCGAACAGCCGCAGAATGCATCCCGTCTCGCTGGCCCGTGGCAGGTCGTGGTTGCCGGCCACGATCACGATCGGCACGCCGGGCAATCCGTCGGCCAGCCGGTTGAACTGATGGAAGGCGTGCAGGATCGCGGGGTTGGCCGGCCGCACGGTGTGGAACACGTCCCCCGCCACCACGATCAGGTCGGGCCGCCGGGCGATCACGCAGTCGACGACGCGCCGGAACGTCAGCGCGATGTCGGCCTCCCGCTGGTTGGCGCCGATGGGCGTCAACCGCTGGTACTGGCGGTAGCCGAGGTGCAGATCCGAGAGATGGACGACGCGCAAGACGGGTCCGGGGCGAGGGAGCGCTTCCGCCGGCCAGGCGGCCGATGCCTAATCGCTAACCGCCGCCCGCGCGGTTGTCCATAGCGCGCCGGGTCAGAACGGCGGCTCCTCCGGAGGCTCGTCGTCGCCGTACGGGTTCGCGCCGCGCGGCACGCGGAGCCCGCGCGGCGGCCGGGCCCGCGGCGTTTCCGCCGGCACGAGCCGGCGGAACTGTGCCGCGAAGTACGCCTTCACGTCGTCGGGCCGGGTCTGGAGCGTCACGTCGCGCGCCCGCAGCACGGCCGCGTCGTCGTGCGGCCCCACGATCTCCTGCACCCACCCCACCGTGATCGCCGGATCGAGCGCGCGCAGCGCGCGCGCCACCGCCGCGTCGAGCGTCATCTCTTGGGCTGGCGGGTACCGCTCGGCGCCGTCCCGCCCGCGCATGACCGCCGGCCGCGGAAATCGCACGAAGATCGGCTGGGTGAAGTGTGGGTGGCGCACCATCAACTGCCCCTTGTCGAGCGTGGCCAGCTTGGTGCGCGTGGCCGGGCTCAGCACGGCGTACCCCGGCGTGGCCAGTTCGTCGCCGTCCATCCGCCCGTACAGCGCGGTGCCCGAATTGCCCACCACCCGGCGGTGCACCTGCGAGCGGAACTGCTGCGCGCTGAACAGCACCAGGCCCAGGTACCGCCCCCGCTCGGCGATGTCGAGCAGCATCTTGCGCACGTACGTGTCGGCCCCATCGGCCGGCGCGTACTTGTTCAGTTCGTCCACGAACACGATCACGTGGTTTACCCCCAGATCGCGGCGCTCCAGATGCTCGCGCAGCTTGGTCACGATCCGCGCGAACACCAGATCCTGCGCGTCCTCCTCCAGGCCGGCCACGTCCACCACGTACACGCCGCGGTCGGCGAACGCGCCGAACGGCAGGTCGCTCAGCACGCCGTCGTCGGTCACCAGCCCCGCGCACCGCGTGGAGATGTTGGACAACCGGTTCCGCACCTTGCGGATCGTGGCCACGTGGTGCGTGCGCCAGTGCTCGCGGTTCTGCGCCTCGACGGCGCGCAGCAGATCGCTGAAACCAGTCCGCGAGGTCGGCGAACGACTGCACGGCGTGCGTCCGCGCGAAGCCCTCGTCGGCGAACTTCTGGCCGATCACGCGCTCGGCGATGAAGTCGATGAACGCGTCGGCCTTGGCATCCACGTCGTCCCGGTTGAGCAGCACCTCGGCGTACTGCATCACCTCGCGCAGCCCCCAGGTGAGGGGCCACACGTTGTGCGACAGCGCCTCGTTGGAGCGCAGCGTGTTGAGCGTGAATCCCTTGGCCGTGTACGGCGCGAAGTACCGCACGTTCGGCGAACGGCTCCGCCGGCACGCCGCAGCGCGTCGTACAGCGCGCGGTCGGCGTCGTCCAGTTCGCCCGGCTGGTCCAGGAAGCAGCAGGTCGGGACCCTTCACGTTGAAGCACACCGCGGCCACCGACCCCTTCTGCTCGGGGAAGTGCGCGAACACCGACGCGCAGCAGCCACTCGATGGCGCTCGTCTTCGTGGCGAGCCCCGACACGCCGGTGATGTTCAGGTGCGCCGCTTCGGGGCCGACGAGGAAATCGGCATCGAGATAGATCGGCGCCTCGATGCCGCCCGCCCGGTAGATCGCCCACCGGAATCCCCGTGTGCGCGCCCGCCGCGAGATAGCCGTCCATGCGCAGCGCCACCGCCACGTCGTCGGCATCGGCCAGATACACCTCGCCCATCGGCACCGGCTGCAGCGGCTCCTCCGGCAGGTGGCGCAGCACGGCCGCCGAGTAGAGCCGGATCTCCGTGCGCCGCGTGGCCGACAGCGACTCGGCCGACGGACGGCCATCGTGCCCCAGCACGTCGTGCAGCGGCGTCTGCAGGTCGGTGTAGCTGAACCCCTCGGTCACCACGCCGAACACGCGCGGAATCACCCCGTTCACCGGATCGGGGCCCTCGACGCGCACGATCGTGCCGATCCCCACCGGCGAGTCGAGCGCCGTCCAGAACGAGAACTCGTGCGGCGTGTTCGGCTTGCGCTCGGTGGCCACGACGCGGCCGAGCACCGGCGGCGCGGTCATGGCGTGGCCCGGAGAAAACTTTCGCAATCCCTGATACCGTACACCATCGTGTCCCACCGCCCGTCGGGGTGCGCCGTGGGCGTGCGCTCGGCGAGCACCTGCGCCGAGACGCGTTCGGCGCGAGCCGCGACCTCGGCCGGCGCGGCCTCCGGCTCGTGGCGCACCTCCACCCGCACCAGCCCCCACAGCGGGTCGTGGCCGATGGGGGCGCGCAGGCGCAGGTACCAACTGGCCACCGGCACCATGCTCGGCGACGCCACGGCGAACACGCTCGTCCGCTCCCCCGCCGCCAGCGCGAAGATCACCCGCCGCGCGGCCCGGTCGCCGAACAGCGTGCGATGGCTCTTGATCACCCCCACCGTCTGCGCCGCGCGGGCCAGCACCACCGAGCCGCGCAGCCCCCCGTCCACGTACAGCGCCTCGGCACGCTCGGCGCACCAGCGCTGGGCCAGCCGCTGTTCGAGTTGGGCCCGATCGTCCTGGATCTCCCGCACGGCGGCGTCGCGGTGCGCCGCGGGATGGGCGTCGGCCAGCGCCGCGTCGCCGGCCGACGTGTCGATGACGGTGGGGCCCAGCGACGCGACCGCGTGCCACTCGGCGTCGTGCATCGCGGCCCGCGGCGCGTACAGCCGCTGCTGCCGGGCGTGCGCCCACGTCGCGGCGCGCCGGCCGGTCCACTCGCGAATCACCGCCCCCACCACACCGCGCACGATCGGCGCGCCGTCGGCGGTGTGCGCCACGAGGTCGCTGCGCTGCGTGCCGTCGAGGAACGCCGACAAGGGCGCGCCAGCCGCCGCGCCGACGGCATGGGCGCGGAGCGCGCCGTCCTCGATCACGTCGGCGCGCGCCAGCACCGGCGCGTCGTCCGCCCGCGACAACTCCAGCGGCGGCCCGCCGCCGGTGGTGAGCGACGCCGACGGGAGCGCCCGCGCCAGCGCGCGCTGCAACTCGTCGAGTCGGGGGTTCGTGGGGTCGGACGCGGCGGCGAACATGCCCAAAGGTATCCGGCCACCGGGCCGCCCGTCACTCCACGCCGATGTCCCAGGCCTGCTGCAGGTCGCCCTTGGAATACGCCCGGAAGGCGGTCAACGTCTGCGTGCGCTGGATTCCCGGCACGGTGGGGAACACCTCGGTCACGACGCGGGCGATCTGGTCGTATTCGGGCACCCGCACGATGGCCACGAGATCCCAGTCGCCCGAGACCGAGTAGACCTCCGCCACGCCGTCCACGCCGGCCAGCATCTTCGCGGCGGTGGGAATCTGGGCGGGTTCCACGCGAATGAGCACGATGGTGGTGATCACGGCTCTCTCTGAAATGGGGGAACGTTGAGCAGCCACAACCCGGCCACGTGGTTGTTGCCATCCACGTCCAGCAGGAGGTCGCGCGCCAGCCGCACGGCGGTCATCTCGCGCAGCGCCCCCAGCCGAAAGTGAAAGGTACGCTGTTCGGCGTCCGATTCGGCGGCCATCGACGTTTCCACCTCGGTCGCCGTCACTTCGGGGACGCCGTCCCGCACCGGGACCCGGGCCGCCAGTTCGGCCACCTGGGTGGGCGGCGCCAGCACCGTCCGCTGGTGGACTTCGGGCCAGACCACGACCTCGATCCCGTCGATGTAGCCGTCGGCCAGATCGAAGATGATCCACGACCCGTCGGCGCCCTCGATCTCGATCGATCCCGACGCACCGTTGGGCGCGTGGGGCGGGCGCAGGCGCGCCGACAGGATGTCCGTGTCCGGATCCCAGCGGTAGGTGACTTGGGGCGCGGCCCCCGCGCGGGGACCCATCTGCACGACGATATCCACCGATCCTCTCACGACGGGGTCGGGCAAACATACCGTGCGCCCGAGCCGGCGGAAGTCGGCGCGCCCGGCGCCGGGCCCCGTTTCGTGGTAATTTTCTGCAACGACTTTTTGACAACGCGGCGTGGAGCCGCTCGATCACGGGCAGGGGCGCGTGGAACAGGACGGCGTACAGGCGGCGGGGATCACCCGCAGCCAGAATGTGGCATTGGTGCTTCCCCCGGATTGGGCGCGCGCGGCGGCTTTTCTTGCCCCCGCGCTGGACCGGCTCGAGCCCCCCGACTCGGCGGCGCCGGGCCCCCTGGGGCTTGTGATCGTCGCCGACGCCGAGGCCGCCATGGCCCTCGCCGCCTCGACCAACGCGCTCGGGGCCGCGCGGGGCTTCACCGCGCTGGCCGCCACGTCGGCCCGCCGCGCGGCCCGCGCGCTCCGTGCCCGGGGAGCCACCGTGGTCGTGGGCGACCCGCCCACGCTCGTCGCGCTGCTGCAGAGTTCCGCCCTCAAACTGGCCGCCGTGCAGCACGTGGTGATCGCCTGGCTGGACGACGCGCTCGACGCATCCGCCGGCGCGCTCGAGGTGCTCCTCGCCGAGGTGCCCAAGGATGCCCCGCGCACGATCGTCACGCGGGAACTCACCCCCGCGGTGGAGGCGCTGATCGAGCGGTACGCCCGGCGCGCCCGGCGCGAACTGCCGCCGACGGCCGAGGAAACGGCGGCCGTTCCCGTGCAGTACCTGGCCGTGCACGAGGCCGCGCGCGCCGTTGCCCTGCGCCGCGTGCTCGACGAGCTGGATCCGGCCACCGCCTTCGTGTTCGCGCGCGAACCGGGCGTGCGGGTCCAGGTGCAGGACGCGCTGGCGACCATGGGGTACGCCGCCGACGGGCCGGTGCGGGTGGGCGACGCCATGGAAGCGGACGTCGACGTCCTCGTACTGGGCGAACTGCCGGCCACGCGGGCCCAGCTCCACGCCGTGCTCGCCGGGCACACGCCGCGCCAGGTGATCGCGCTCGTGGCGCCGCGTCAGGTGGCCGCGTTGCGCGAGATCGCCGGCGGGATCGTGAATCCGTTCGTGCTCCCCGAGGCGCAGCAGCGGGCGCGGACGGCGGAAGAGCAGATGCGCGACGCGTTGCGCGAGGCGCTGGCCGCGGGCGGGTGGGCCCGCGACGTGCTGGCGCTCGAACCGCTGCTGGCCGAGTACGACGGCATCGAGATCGCCGCCGCCGCGCTGCGGCTGCTCGAGGCGGAGCGCCTACGCGCTGCCACCGCGGCCCCGGTGCATGCGCCGGCGATGGCGCGGCTGTTCGTCAACGTCGGCGAGTCCGACGGGTTCCGGGCCGGCGATCTGGTGGGCGCCATCACCGGCCATGCCGGGCTCACGGGCCGCGACGTGGGGCGGGTGGAGGTCCGCGACCGGCATTCGCTGGTCGAGGTGCCGGCAGCGGCGGCGGACGCCGTGGCGGCGCGCATCACGGGCGTCACGATCAAGGGGCGGCAGCTCGTCGCGCGGTTGGACCAGGAGCGGCCGGAGGGTGGTCCGCGCGGACCCCGCCGGGCGCCCGGCGACCGCGACGCGCGCTCCGCGCCGGGTGGACGCTCCGGCCCCCGCCGGGACGACCGCGGCCCGCGGCGCGACGACCGCGGCCCGCGGCGGGACGATCGCGGCCCGCGGCGGGACGATCGCGGCGCTCCGCCGCGCGGACCGCGGGGAGGGGAGGACGACCGGGGATGACGTCCGACACGTACTTCACGGCGCGCGGCGGGTGGATCGAGGTCATCGCCGGCGTGATGTTCAGCGGCAAGAGCGAGGAACTGCTGCGCCGCGTGCGCCGCGCCACGATCGCCAAGCGCCGCGTCCAGGTGTTCAAGTCGCACCTCGATGAGCGGTACTCGGGCGTGTTCCAGGTGTCGAGCCACGATGGGCGCGCCGCCGAGGCCGTGCCGGTGGACACCGCGGCGCAGATCGCCGAACGCGTGCGCGCCGACACGCAGGTGGTGGCGATCGACGAGGCGCAGTTTCTCGACGAGCGCATCGTGCCGCTGGCCACCGAACTCGCCGGCCGCGGCATGCGCGTGATTCTCGCCGGCACCGACACCGATTTCCGCGGCGAGCCGTTTGGTTCGATGCCGGAATTGATGGCGATTGCGGAGATCGTGGACAAGCTGCACGCCATCTGCGTGCGGTGCGGCAACCCCGCCAGCCGCAACCAGCGGTTGGTGGGGGGCAGGCCGGCGCTCTACTCCTCGCCGACGATCATGGTCGGCGGCGAGGAAGCGTACGAGGCGCGCTGCCGGTCGTGCCACGAAGTCCCGCGGCGCGACGAAGCGCAGGCCGATCTGCTGTGATGGCGACCGGAAGTCCTTGCGCACGATGCGCGTACGCCGCGGCCGCGCGGCGGCGCCGGTCGGCGCCGGATACCCGAGGCGGAGAATCGCGTTGACGGTCGTGCCGGCTGCCCCTACCTTGGCGACAGCATCATTTCACCACCAGAAAATCACCGACACATGCTCGTCGTAGGCCTCACGGGAAACATCGCCAGCGGCAAGTCCACCGTGGCCCAGTTGCTGGCCGAGCGCGGCGCCACGATCATCGATGCCGACGACCTGGCCCGACGCGCCGTGGAGCCCGGCAGCACGGCGCTCGCGGCGATCGTCGCGCGCTGGGGCCCGCAGATCCTCCTGCCCGACGGCGCGCTCGACCGGGCCGCGTTGCGGCAGATCGTGTTCAGCGATCCCGAAGCCCTCGAGGCGCTGAACCGGATCGTCCACCCCGAGGTGGAGCGCCTCCGGGTGGCGGCCGTCGCCGAAGCCCGCGAGCGCGGCGACCGCATCGTGATCTGCGACATCCCGCTGCTGTTCGAGCGAAAGATGGTCGACGACTTCGACATGGTGATGCTGGTCGACGCCCCGCGCTCGCTCCGCCTGGACCGTGTGGTGGCCGAACGCGGGCTCAGCGCCACCGAGGCCATGGCCATGATCGCCGCGCAGATGCCCTCGGAGCTCAAGCGGGCCCGGGCCGACCTCGTGATCCACAACGCGGGCACGCGCGACCAGCTGCTGCACCAGGTGAACGCCGTCTGGACGTCGCTGAACGCCGCGGCCGGCACGCACGCGGCGGCCGCCGTTCCTTGACAACGCCGCGCGCCGCCGAATAGACTGCGCGCACCAACATCCCCGTACCGGGAGTTCCCGTGTCAGAGATTCCGCAGGATCTGCTCTATACAGAGGACCACGAATACGTGAAGCCCGGCACCGACCCCAAGGTCGTGGTCGTCGGCATCACGGACTACGCCCAGGGCGAACTGGGCGACGTCGTGTACGTAGAACTGCCCAAGGTCGGCGCCAAGTTCGGCAAGCACGACGTGTTCGGCACGATCGAAGCCGTGAAGGCCGTGTCCGAGTTGTTCAGCCCGGTGGCCGGCGAGGTGATCGAGGTCAATGGCCGGCTGGACGGCGAGCCGGCCCTGGTCAACACGGCCCCGTACGGCGACGGCTGGATGGTGAAGCTCCGGATCGCCGGGCCGGCCGAGACGAACGGACTGCTCGACGCGGCGGCGTACACGGCGCAGTTGGGGGAATGACGGCGGTGGGACGGTAGGACAGTAGGACAGATAACTGCGTCACGCGGTCTACCGTCCTACCGTCCTACATTCCTACTCTCAGACGCCCGTCAGTCGCCGACCATCGCGGCGGCGTACTCCTCCATCGGCGGACACGCGCACACCAGGTTCCGGTCGCCGTACGCGCTCTCCACGCGCGCCACCGCCGGCCAGAACTTGTGCTCGCGCACCCACGGCGCCGGATACGCCGCCCGCTCGCGCGAGTAGACGTGCGGCCACGCGTCGGCCACCACCCGGTGCGCCGGATGCGGCGCGTGCTTGAGCACGTTGTCGGCCCGGTCGGCCACGCCCGTCTCGATCTCGCGGATCTCCTCGCGAATCGCGATCAGCGCGTCGCAGAACCGGTCGAGCTCGGCCTTGGGCTCGCTCTCCGTGGGCTCGATCATCAGCGTGCCGGCCACCGGGAACGACAGCGTCGGCGCGTGGAACCCATAGTCCATGAGCCGCTTGGCGATGTCTTCCGCCTCCACGCCGCTGGTCGTCTTGAGCGGCCGCGGATCGACGATGCACTCGTGCGCCACGCACCCGTTGGCGCCCTTGTAGAGCACCGGGTAGTGCGGTTCGAGCCGCTTGGCCACGTAGTTCGCGCTCAGAATCGCCATCTTCGTAGCCAGCGTCAGCCCCTCGCCGCCCATCATGTCGATGTACATCATCGAGATCGGCAGGATGCTGGCGCTCCCCCACGGCGCCGACGACACGGCGCCGGCGTCGTGGCCGGTGGGCACCACGGCGCTGCCCGGCAGGTGCGGCACGAGATGCGCGGCCACGCCGATCGGGCCCATCCCCGGCCCGCCGCCGCCGTGCGGAATACAGAAAGTCTTGTGCAGATTCAGGTGGCACACGTCGGCCCCGATGTCGCCCGGCCGCGCCAGCCCCACCATGGCGTTCATGTTCGCGCCGTCCAGATACACCTGCCCGCCGGCCGCGTGCACGATCGCGGCAGATGTCGCGTGATCGCCGTCCTCGAACACGCCGTGCGTGGACGGATACGTCACCATGAGCGCCGCGAGGTTCGCCGCGTGCGCCGCCGCCTTGGCCTCGAGATCGGCGACGTCGATGTTGCCCTGCGCGTCGCGTGTCCACGACCACCACCTGCATGCCCGCCATCACCGCGCTGGCCGGATTGGTGCCGTGCGCCGACTGCGGGATCAGGCACACGTGTGCGGTGCCCCTCGCCCCGCGCCTCATGATAGCGCGCGGATCACCAGCAAGCCCGGCGTACTCGCCCTGCGAGCCGGCGTTCGGCTGCAGCGACACCGCCGCGAAGCCGGTGATCTCCCGCAGCGCCGCCTCCAGCCGCTCGAACAGCTCCGCGTAACCCGCCGCCTGATCGCGCGGCACGAACGGGTGCATCCCGCCGAACTCCGGCCACGTGATCGGGATCATCTCCGCCGTGGCGTTGAGCTTCATCGTGCATGAGCCCAGCGGAATCATCGAATGCGTGAGCGACAGATCGCGCGACTCGAGCGTGCGCATGTAGCGCAACATCTCCGTCTCGCTGTGGTGCGCGTTGAACACGGGGTGCGTGAGGAACGCGCTCGTGCGCGCGAACCGCTCGTCGTAGCGCTCGTCCACCCCCGCGGCCAGCGTCGGCACGGGTCCGGCGCCGTCTTCGCCGCCGGCGAAGATCGCCGCACAGGTCGGCCAGATCCGCCGCCGTCGTCGTCTCGTCCAGCGAGATGCCGATGGCGCGCTCGCTCGAGCAGCCGCAGGTTGATGCCGTGCGTCACGGCCGCATCGCAGCAGGTGCTGCGCCGTCTGCCCCTCGGGCCGTCTCCACGCGAATGGTGTCGAAGTACTCCGTCGTGCGCGATCCGTAGCCGAGCTGCTCCAGCCCGGCCGCGAGCATCGCCGCGTATCGGTGCACCCGGCGCGCGATGTGCGTGAGCCCCGCCGGCCCGTGCCACACGGCGTACATCCCCGCGATCACCGCCAGCAGCACCTGCGCCGTGCAGATGTTGCTCGTCGCCTTCTCGCGGCGGATGTGCTGCTCGCGCGTCTGCAGCGCCATGCGCAACGCCGGCCTGCCGTCGGCGTCGCGCGAGACGCCGATGATGCGCCCCGGCATCTGCCGCTTGAACTCGTCCCGCGTGGCGAAGAACGCCGCGTGCGGACCGCCGTACCCCATCGGCACGCCGAACCGCTGCGAATTCCCCACCACGATGTCGGCGCCCCACTCGCCCGGGCGGCGCCAGCAGCACCAGGCTCAGCAGGTCCGCGGCCACCGTCACCATCGCGCCCGCCGGCATGCGCGCCGCTCGCAGAACTCGCGGTAGTCGTGGACCGCGCCGTCGGTGGCCGGATACTGCATGCAGCGCCCCGAACACCGTGCCGTCGAACGTCGAACGTGCGGCGGTCGCCGACCACCACCTCGATGCCCGCGCGCCTGCCGCGCGCGTCCGCACCACGTCGATCGTCTGCGGGTGGCATGCGTCCGACGACGAAAAACCGGTGCTTGCCGTCGGCGCCCCTGATGCCGTGCGACATCGTCATCGCCTCGGCCGCCGCCGTGCCCTCGTCGAGCAGCGACGCGTTGGCGATCTCCATGCCCGTCAGGTCCATCACCATCGTCTGGAAGTTGAGCAGCGCCTCCAGCCGGCCCTGCGCCATCTCGGCCTGGTACGGCGTGTAGGCCGTGTACCACCCCGGGTTCTCCAGGATGTTGCGCTGGATCACCGGCGGCGTGAAGGTGTCGGCGTAGCCCATGCCGATGTACGAGCGCAGGATCCGGTTCCGGCCGGCCATGCGGCGCATCGACGCCAGCGCTTCGTATTCGCTCCACTCGCCGTGGATGGCCAGCGGCTTGCGCAGGCGGATGTTCTCGGGAATCACCGCGTCGATGAACGCGTCGAGGGAATCGTAGCCCACCACGGCGAGCATCTCGGCAGTGGCGGCGGCGTTCGGTCCGATGTGGCGGGGTATGAAGCTGTCGGCAGCCGCGGGGGGCGCCAATCTGGTTCTCGGGGTCATGGTCCTGCCGGTGAAAGTCTGCGGAGAAAGCTATGCGGGGGGGCGCTCGTCGCGCCCCTCCCCCTGCCGGGCCCGCCTGGTGAACTTACGGACCGTGTCCATCGCCCCCGATCCGCGCCCCGTTCCGTGGCGCTACCTGGTCTCGCCGCCGCTCTCGGGCGCGGCCAACATGGCGTGGGACC
This sequence comes from uncultured Gemmatimonadaceae bacterium, assembly GCA_963729495.1. Lineage (GTDB taxonomy): Bacteria > Gemmatimonadota > Gemmatimonadetes > Gemmatimonadales > Gemmatimonadaceae > JAGWRI01. Next base: position 22,128 of record CAVSOM010000017.1, on the reverse strand, counting down.
AGGCCCTCATGGCCCGGGCCCGCCGCACCGGCCAGGCCGTGCTTCGCGTCTACGCCTGGCACGCCCCCACCCTGTCGCTGGGCCGACACCAGACCGCGCGCGGCGCCTACGACCTCGACCTCGCCGAGCGGCTCGGCGTGCGGTTCGTGCGGCGCCCCACGGGCGGCCGCGCCCTGCTGCACCACCACGAGGTCACGTACAGCGTCACCGCGCCCGACGCCTTCGATCCCTCGCTGCGGGGCGCCTACGCGCGCATCAACGCGCTGCTCCTCGACGCGCTCGCCGCACTGGGCGTGAACGCGCGGCTGGCCGCGGTCCACACCCGCACGCCGAGTCCCGGGCTCTCCCCCTGCTTCGACGAGCCGTCGGCGGGCGAGATCGTGGTAAACGGGCGCAAGCTCGTGGGCAGCGCCCAGTGGCGCCACGAGGGCGCGCTGCTGCAGCACGGATCGATTCTGCTGCGCGACGATCAGGCGCTGATCGGCCGACTGCTCCGCGAGCCGCGGAGCGCCCCGCCGCCGGCCGCCGCCACGCTCGCCGACGCGCTCGGGCGCCCGCCCGAGTTCGCCGCCGTGGCCGATGCGCTCGTCGCCGCGCTGCGCGCCGAGCATCCCGGCGCCTACGCGCTCGCCGACGACCCCGATCTCGCGTGCGACGTCGAACGGATGACACGGGATTTCCGCAGCGAGGAATGGACCTGGAGACGGTAGATTCGCTTGACGCGCCCCTCGTCGGGCGCAATCGTTCTCCGCACCATCCTCCATCGGGCCCGCCCATGCGATTCCCGCGCGCCATCGCCTGCTCCCTCGCCGTGCTCCTCGCCGCCGCCTGCGGGCGCGGCGAGCCGTCGGGCGCATCGGCCGCCGCGGGAACCGACGGGGGCACGCTCGTCATCGCCGCCTCGGGCGACGCCGACAATCTGCTGCCACCGCTCGCCCTCACGATCGTGAGCCGGGCGGTCACCGATCTCCTGTTCGACCACCTGGCCGAGATCGGCGACGGCATGAACACCACCGGCGACGCGGGCTTCACCCCGCGCCTCGCCCGTGGGTGGACGTGGGCGAGCGATTCGCTGTCCATCGTCTTCCATCTCGATCCGCGCGCCCGCTGGCACGACGGCCGGCCGGTGCGGGCCGGCGACGTGCGCTTCTCGATCGCGCTGTACAAGGATCCCCGGCTGGCCTCGCCCTTCGCGCCCACGCTCGCCAACGTCGATTCGGCCAGCGTCGTGGATTCGCTCGACGCCCGGGTGTGGTTCCACGCCCGCCAGCCGGAGTCGTTCTTCGACGTCGCGTACCAACCGTGGATCATGCCGGAACACGTATATGGCGCGCTCCCGGCCGGCAAGCTGGCCACGTCCGACCTGGCCCGGCGCCCGGTGGGCTCGGGGCGGTTCCGCTTCGTGAGCTGGCAACCCGGATCCCGCCTCGAGATCGAAGCCGACACGGGCAACTCCCGCGGCCGGGCCCGGCTCGATCGCGTCATCTGGGCCATCTCGCCCGACAACGATGCCGCGTTCGCGCAGGTGATGGGCGGGCAGGCCGACCTGTTCGAGAGCGCCACCCCCGATCAGCTCAAGGCGATCGCCGGCCACGCCGACGTGCGGCCGTTCCCGTGGCCCACGCTGCAGTACGCCTTCCTCGGCATGAACTTCCGCGATCCCAAGCACCGCGCGCAGCCCAACGCCGTGTTCGGCGATCCGCGCGTTCGGCGGGCCGTGTCGATGGCCATCGACCGGCGCGCGATGCTGCGGAACGTGTTCGACACGCTGGGCGCGATCGGCTACGGGCCCTTCCCGCGCAGCCTCGCCACGGCCGACACCACGCTGCGCATTCCGGCGTACGACGCGGCCCACGCCGCGCTGCTGCTCGATTCGGCGGGGTGGACGGCGGGGCCCGACGGGATGCGGCGCCGCCACGGCATGCCGCTGGCCATCCGCCTCATCGTGCCCACGTCCAGCGTGTTCCGGATGCGGTACGCGGTGCTCATCCAGGAGGCGCTGCGCCACGCCGGCATCGCGGTGGATCTCGACGCGGCGCCCTTTCCGGCGTTCTTCGCCAAGCAGACCGCGGGCGACTTCGACGCCGTGCTGGCCGCGTACAGCACCGATCCCAACGCCGGCGGCGCCGCCCAGAGCTGGGCGGCGGCCTCGCGGATTCCGGCCGGCGGCAACTATCTGTCGTACGCCGATCCCCGATTCGACGCGCTGCTCGACAGCGCCACGGCGTCGTTCGACCCGGCGGCCGCCAAGCGCTACGCGGCGCGGGCCTACCAGGTGATCGCCGACGACGTGCCCGCGGTGTGGCTCTACGACGTGGTCTCGCTCGGCATCCTCAACGCCCGCTTCCACGTCACGACGCTCCGCCCCGACGGCTGGTGGGAGCACCTCGCCGACTGGACCGTCCCGCCGGCCGCGCGCATCGGCCGCGACCGGATCGGCCCCGGCGCGGCCAAGCCGTAACGCGTGGGGCGCCGCGTCGCGGCCCGGTTCGGGCAGGCCGTCATCGTCTTGTGGGTCGTGACGACGCTGGCCTTCGTGCTCATCCACGCCGCGCCCGGCGACCCGTTCGGCTTCGACGCGCCCAGCGTCACGCCGGCGGTCCGCGCCCGGTGGCGCGCCCAGTTCGGCTACGACCGCCCGCTGCCCGAGCAGTACGCGCGCTGGTTGGGCAATCTCGCGCGCGGCGACTTCGGCTATTCCACGTCGCTCCACGAGCCGGTGCGGGCCGCGATCGCCGACGCGCTCCCCCGCACGCTGTACCTCATGGGGGCGGCCGTGGTCGCGTCGTTCGCGCTCGGCATCGCGCTGGCCCTGTACCAGGTGCGGCACCGCGGCGCGCGGCGCGGCCGGTGGGCCGGCCACCTGGCCCTGTTCTTCTACTCGCTGCCCGATTTCTGGCTGGCGCTCGTCCTGCTATTAGTGTTTGCATATTGGTGGCCGGTGCTGCCGCCCGGCAATCCCGTGGACCTCGCCACCCACGCCTACCTGGCCCCGTGGCCGGCGCTCGTCGACCGGCTGCGCCACCTCGTGCTCCCCGCCGGCACGCTGGTCCTGCTCACCACGGCCGGCGTCGCCCGGTTCCAGCGCCACGAACTGCTCGACGTGCTCCCCCTCGACTTCGTCCGCACCGCGCGCGCCAAGGGGCTCGACGACGGCGCCGTGCTCCGCCGCCACGTGCTCCGCAACGCGCTCATCCCCACGATCACGCTCGTCGGCCTCTCCCTGCCCGCCCTGCTCGGCGGGTCGGTGTTCGTCGAGAAGATTTTCGCCTGGCAGGGCATGGGGTGGCTCACCGTCAACGCCATCGGCATGCGCGACTACCCGCTCGTGCTGGCCGGCGTCATGATCGGCACGGTCATGGTCGTCGCCGGCAGCCTCGTCGCCGACCTGGCCTACCTGGCCGCCGACCCGAGGCTCCGTGTCGACTGAACGCACCCGCCGGCCGCCCCGGGCGTGGCGGCGGCTGCCGGCCGGCGCCCGCGTCGCGCTCGGCGTGATCGCGCTGTTCGTGCTCGGCGCGCTGTTCGCGCCGCTGCTCACCCCGTACCGCCCCTGGCAGCAGCTCGACATCGTCGGGCTCGCCGGCCTGCCGCCGTCGTGGGCCCACCCGTTCGGCACCGACCGCTACAGCCGCGACGTGCTCACCCGCATGCTCTTCGGCGCGCGGGTCTCGCTCGCCATCGCCTCGCTCGCCGTGCTGCTGTCGGCCACCGTCGGCACGCTCTACGGCGCCGTGGCCGGATACGCCGGCGGCGCCGTGGACGCCGTCATGATGCGCGCCATCGACGCCCTCCTCTCCATTCCCCGCGTCCTGCTCCTCATCGCCGTCCTCGCCCTCTGGTCGCCGGTGCCGGTGGCCGCGCTGGTGCTGCTCATCGGCCTCACCGGCTGGTTCGACGTCGCCCGGCTGGTGCGCGGCCAGGCCATGGCCCTCCGCCAGCGGGAGTTCGTGGTCGCCGCGCGATCGCTCGGCGCGCGTCCCGCCGCCATCGTGCGGCGCCACATCATTCCCAACGTGCTCTCGCCCGTCGTCGTCGCCGCCGCCCTCGCCGTGGGCAACGTGATCATGCTCGAAGCCGGCCTGTCCTTTCTCGGCATCGGCGTGCACGAGCCGATGGCCAGCTGGGGCACGATGTTCCAGGACGCGAGCGAGCAGTTCGTGTCCACGTGGTGGGCCGTGATCTTTCCCGGCGTGGCGATCGTGGCCACGGTGCTGGCGTTCAATACGCTCGGCGACGCCTTGCGGGACGTACTCGATCCGCGTCAGCTTCCCGGACGCCCCGCCCTCGACCCGCAGGAGCCCGCCCATGGCTGAGCCGCTGCTCGCCATCGAAAATCTGCGCACGTATTTCCACACGGCGGCCGGCGTCGCGCGCGCCGTGGACGGGCTGTCGCTCAACGTTCCGCCGGGCGAGACGGTGGGCGTCGTCGGCGAATCGGGGTGCGGCAAGTCCGTCACCGCGCTCTCCATCCTGCGGCTCGTCGCGCCCCCCGGGCGCATCGAGCCGGGCAGCCGCGTGCTGTTCGAGGGCCGCGACCTGCTGGCGCTCGACGAGCGCGGCATGCGGGCCATGCGCGGCAACCGCATCGCCATGGTCTTCCAGGAACCGATGACGGCGCTCAATCCGGTGTTCACGGTGGGCGACCAGATCGCCGAAGTGGCGCGCATCCACGCCGGCGCCTCGCGCGCCGACGCCTGGACCCGGGCCATCGCCATGCTCGACCGCGTGGGCATTCCCGCCCCCGACGAGCGGGCGCGCGACTACCCGCACCAGCTCTCGGGCGGCATGCGGCAGCGCGTGATGATCGCCATGGCGCTCGTCATGCAGCCCGCGCTGCTCATCGCCGACGAGCCCACGACCGCGCTCGACGTCACCATCCAGGCGCAGATCCTCGAACTGCTCTCCGAACTGCAGAACCAGTTCGGCATGTCGGTGCTGCTCATCACGCACGACCTGGGCGTGGTGGCCGAGACCGCGTCGCGCGTAGTCGTGATGTACGGCGGCGAGGCGGTCGAGCAGGCGCCGGTCGCCGAACTGTTCGCGCACCCGCACCATCCGTATACCCGCGGGTTGTTGGCGGCCATGCCGCGCCTCGGCACGTCGCGCGAACGATTGGCGACCATCCGCGGCACCGTGCCCGCGCCCACCGACTGGCCCGCCGGCTGCCGCTTCCACGACCGGTGCGCGTCGGCCTGGGACCGCTGCGAACGCGAGCATCCCGAGTTCTCGCCGGTGGGCCAGTGGCACGTGTCGCGCTGCCACCTGGCCGCCGAACCGGCGCGCCGCGCGCCCGGCGACGTGCCCGCGGCACGCGAGGTGTCGGCGTGACCGCGCCCGCGACGTCCAGCGCCGCGCCGCTGGTCGAGGTCCGCGACCTCACCAAGCACTTCGCGCGGCGCGGGCGCACGTTCGGCCGCGCCCCCGATCCCGTGCGCGCCGTGGACGGCGTTTCGTTCGACGTCATGCCCGGCGAGACGCTCGGCCTCGTCGGCGAATCGGGATGCGGCAAGACCACCACGGGGCGCGCCATCCTGCGCCTCATCGAACCGACCGGCGGGAGCGTGCGCTTCGACGGCCGCGACGTGCTCGCGCTGGGCGGCGGCGATCTGCGCCGGCTGCGGCGGCGCATGCAGATCGTGTTCCAGGACCCGTTCGCGTCGCTCAACCCGCGGATGACCGTGGGCGCCATCGTGCGCGAAGGCCTCACGATCCACCGCCTGGCCGAGGGCGCCGGGGCCGATCGCCGCGTGCGGCAGCTGCTCGACGAGGTGGGGCTCCGCCCCGAGTACGCCACGCGGTATCCGCACGAGTTCTCGGGCGGCCAGCGGCAGCGCGTCGGCATCGCCCGGGCGCTCGCGGTGGAACCGTCGTTCATCGTGTGCGACGAACCGGTGTCGGCGCTGGACGTTTCGGTGCAGGCCCAGGTGATCAACCTGCTGGCCGACCTGCAGCGCGACCGCGGGCTGGCCTACCTGTTCATCGCCCACGACCTGGCGGTCGTGGAGCACATCGCCGACCGCGTGGCGGTGATGTATCTGGGGCACATCGTGGAGTCGGCCGCGGCCGCCGAGTTGTATAGGGAACCGCTCATGCCGTACACCCAGGCGCTCCTGTCCGCCGTGCCGGTGCCCGACCCCACGGCGGCGCGCGAACGGATCATTCTCCAGGGCGACGTGCCCTCGCCGGCGCGCCCGCCGCTCGGGTGCGTGTTCCACCCGCGGTGCCAGCACCCATCCAAGGACGCCGCCTGCGCCCGCCTCGTGCCGCCGCTCGAGGAAAAGGCGCCCGGGCACTTCGTGGCGTGCATCAAGCAGACGCCCACGCGGGTGTCGTGGGAAGAACAGCAGGCGGCCGGTGGCACGCGACGCGCCGAACGGTATCTTCCCCTGGCGGCGCTGCACATCACCCCGCCTCCCGCCGCCACCCCGTAGTTTCGCTGCCCGACTCTCGTACTCTCATACTCTCGTACTCTCCTACTCTCCTACTCTCCCGCCCCTATCGTGTCCGAATCCGCCACCGCCGCCGCCCACGCATCCACCCCGGGAGACCACGGGTTCTTCGGCCACCCGCGCGGCCTGTCGACCCTGTTCTTCACGGAGATGTGGGAGCGCTTCAGCTATTACGGCATGCGGGCGTTCCTCATTCTCTACATGGTGCACGTGCTCGGGTTCGACGACCGCCATGCCGGCTCCGTCTACGGCACGTACACCGGCAGCGTGTGGGCCGCGGCGATCTTCGGCGGCATCATCGCCGACCGGTGGCTGGGGCAGTACAAGAGCGTGCTCATCGGCGGCATCGTCATCGCGCTGGGCCACTTCACGCTGGCTTTCCATCCGCTGCCGTTCTTCTACACCGGCCTCGGGTTGATCGTGATCGGCACGGGACTGCTCAAGCCGAACGTCAGCGGCATCGTGGGGTCGCTGTACGACACCGACGACGCGCGGCGCGACGCCGGGTTCTCCATCTTCTACATGGGCATCAACCTCGGCGCGGCCATCGGTCCGTTGATCGCCGGCTACCTGGCCCAGAACGTCGACTGGCACCTCGGCTTCGCGTGCGCCGGCGTGGGCATGACGCTGGGCCTGATCCAGTACGTCGCGGGCCGCCGCCACCTGCAGCCGGCGATCGCGCGCCTCGAGCGCCAGCGGCGGGAGTCGGCGGCGGCTCACGCGGCGTCCCAGCGGCGCCGGGCGGAGCATCCCGGCCGCGCGGCCGTCGACGAGTCCGGCGCGCCGACGTTCTGGGGGTTCACGAAAGTGGAATGGAAGCGGCTCGCGGCGATGGGCGTGTTCTTCGCCTTCGCCGCCGTGTTCTGGGGCGCCTACGAGCAGGCCGGCTCCACGCTCAACCTGTTCGCCGACCGCTACAGCCACAACGTGATCTTCGGGCGTCCCTTCCCGTCGAGCTGGTTCGTGTCGGTGCAGGCGATCTTCGTGATCCTCCTCGCCCCCGCGTTCGCCTGGCTGTGGATGTGGTTGGGCCGGCGGGAACCGTCCACGCCCGCCAAGTTCGCCGCCGGCCTGTTCTTCATCGGCGTGTCGTTCCTGCTGCTGCTCATCCCGGCGTTCAAGCTCCAGGGTTCGCCCGGCGTGCGGGTGGCGCCGTTCTGGCTCATCGGCTGCTACTTCATCCAGGAGCTGGGCGAGTTGTCGCTGTCGCCCGTGGGGCTCTCGGTGTTCACCAAGCTCGCCCCCGTGAAGATCGTCGGCCTGATGCTCGGCGTCTGGTTCCTGGCCGACGCGGTGGGCAACAAGGTCGCGGGCTACGCGGCGGGCTTCATCTCCTCGGCGCCGCTCCCCGAGCTGTTCGGCGCCGTCGCGGCGGTGTGCCTGGGCTCGTCGGCGATCGCGGCGCTGATGATCAGGCCGGTCAAGAGCCTGATGGGCGGGGTGCACTAGCCGCCGCCAACGCCCGCGACCGCCGATCGCCGATCGCCGTCACGGCCAGCTGAACAGGCTCTGCGGCACGCTCCGCTCCCTGGCGATCGTCACGTCCCGCGGCTCGCGCCAGAACATGATCGTCCCGTCCTCGTGGGAAATCCGGAGCGCCAGCCGCACCCCCTGGCCGGGCACGTTCGGCAGCGCGAGGTCCAGCCGCCACAACTGGCCCGACGCCGCCGGCACCGCCGCCAGCAGACTCACCCCGACCGACGTCCGCACCGGCGTCGTCATGCCGAACGGCACGTCCCCCGCCCACAACCGGCCCGCGTCGGCGAACACCGACACGCCGAATTCGGCCGTCGGACCGAACGGCGACCCCAGATCGAACCGGTCCTCCACGCGCAGCACGGCCCGGCGCCCCCCCTGCTCCGTCCCCTCCGCCATCCCGCGCACGCCGCCGTCCGTGCCGGCCAGCGTCAGCCGGAACGGCACCTGCACGCGCCACCCGCCGGCCCACTCGAGCGACGTCATGAGCATCTGCCGCGGCCCCACCTTCTGAAAGTCGGCCAGCCGCCCGCTCGCCAGCAGGCCGTCCCACGCCGCGCTGTCCAGCGTGCGCCGCACCTCGCCCAGCGTCTCGAACCGCAACGCGGAGCGCGCCGTCGCCGCGCCGGCGTAGACGTCGGCCCCGATCAGCATATCGTGATCGCGCGACCCGAGGAACGACGCGCTCTGCCCCACGAGCGTGCCCACCTGAATGCCCACCGGAATGTCCTGCGTGTTGCGGAGCGCGTCGAACCCGGTGTCGCGCACGAACTTCAGGTTGCGATACCCGAGCAACAGGTTGACGCGCGACGCCGCGTGCGCCACGTAGCGCCCGGCGAACGCGGTGGTCGGATCGGGCGCCGAACCCGTGGGCGTGATGAGCAGCGGAGCCGCTCCCAGCCGTTCCGCCTCGTGCGACACCGACAGCCCCACGAGCGCCAGCCGCCCGGGCGCGCCGATGCGCGCCAGCCCGCCGATGTCGGCGTAGGTGCGCCCCAGCCGGGCGGCGTGCACCGCCCCCGTGTCGTCCACGAACCGCACGTAGTCGTCCGACTCGCCCTGCTGCACGCGCCATGCCACGCGCTGCACGTCGGTCAGGAACGGACGCTGGATGCCCAGGTGGTACCGCCCGCCCAGCGGATCGCGCGCCGCGCTCACCATCGCCTGGTACGGCTGGCCGAGCAGTTGGTAGTTGGTCACGTCGAACGCGTACCCGTCGCGGAACCCCTCCTCGCTCCACCACGCGCCGGTCGCCGCCACGCCCTCGCCGTTCAGGTTGCCGTCGCCCAGCCGGAGCGTCGTGAGCAGCGGGCCGCTGGAGTTCATCGTGGCGCTGAACTGAAGCGCCACCTCGTCGATCGTCCGGACCTCCAACTCCACGCCCCCGTCGGGGCTCGCCACCACCGCGATCGACGCGTCGGCCAGAAACGGCTGGGCCCGCAGCACGCGCTCCGACTCGGCGCGCCGCCGCTCCGAACACGCATCGCCCACGTGCAGCAGCAGAAACCCCTCCACCACGTCCGCCTGCGTGGTCACGTGCGCCGCGTGCGCGATGTCGGCGAGCACCGGCAGCTTGCGCACGCCGGCCACCGAGGGCGCCTCGGAGACGATGCGGATGGCGTCCACGCGCTGGCCGCGGCAGGGCACGGGCCGCGGCGCGGCCTGCGCCCCCGCGGACCCCACCCCCACCCCCACCCCCACCACCCACCCCACGCACAGCATGGCGGCCGCGGTGCACGACGTCGGCCGCATCCTACGGCGACTTCCCCATCCGGCGCTTCAACTCCTCCAGCCGGCGCGCCGCGTCCTCGTCGCGCGCCGAGCGCTCGTGGGCCCGCGCCATCGCGTCCAACTCCTCCCGCGCCGCCTCGCCCGTCTCCGCGGCCAGCGGATCGCGCGCGGCGTCCGCCGTCGAGGCGGGCGGCACGGCGCCGATCGCGTGGCGCCGGAACTCGGCGTTCATCTCCCCGAGTTCGCGCTCGGCCAGCTCCACCTCCGTCTGCTGCGCGTCGAGCTTGCGCTGCAGCACCTCCACGCGCTCCGCGTAGTGCGTCTCGAACTTCACGGCCAGCGCGATGGTCTCCTCGTCGTGGATGCCCTCGGCCAGCGCCTTGCGCCGGCGCACCGTCTCCAGCTCGCGACGGTCCTGCTTGAGCCGCTCGCGCGTCTTGGCCAGGCCCGCGCGCAGATCCTCGACCCCCAGCTTCGCGTGCACCAGGGAGTCCTTCATCCGCGCCAGCGCGTCGCGCCGTTCCTCGGGTTTGGTGGCCCGCGCCATGAGATCGTTCAGCGATTGACGGAGGTTCTCGAACACACATCACCTACGAAGGGGGCCGGAGGCGCGTTTCGGCCCAGCGCGCGGGAGGGGAGCCGCTGGCGCGACGGCTGGCCGACTCGGTACGATACCGTGTTCCTCGCCGCCGTCGCAACTCCACCTGCACTCGCCCGCCACGTCATGCCGCCGGTTCGTCCCCTCCTCGTCGCCCTGTCCGCCACCACCGAGACGGCCGGCGGCCACACACGAGTCCGCCTGAATCGGCCGTACGTCGACGCGATCGAGCGCGCCGGCCTGATTCCCCTCATCGCGCCCCCGCTCGCCCCCGACGCGGCCCGGGCCCTGATCCAGCGCGTGGACGGCCTCGTCCTCACCGGCGGTGAAGACGTGGACGCCCGGCTGTACGGACAGGCGTCGCATCCGCGGAGCGACCCGCCCAACGCGGCGCGCGACCGGTGGGAGACGGCGCTCGCCCACGCGGCGCGCTCGCGCCGGCTCCCCACGTTGGCCATCTGCCGCGGCGTCCAGATCGTCAACGTCGCCTTCGGCGGCACGCTCCTCCAGGACATTCCGTCGCAGCGCCCCGACGCGCTGCCGCACACCCGGGACGCCGAACGCCGCGCGCGCGTGCACGACGTGGCGCTCGCGCCGGGGTCCGCGCTCCGCCGCGCCCTCGGCGCCGATCGGATCGGCGTGAACTCCATGCACCACCAGTCCGTGGATCGGCCGGGCGAGGGCCTGCGGGCCACCGGTCACGCCGCCGACGGGATCGTCGAGGGCGTGGAGTGGGGCGACGGCGACTGGTGGATGCTCGGCGTGCAGTGGCACCCCGAGGAGCTGGATCAGACGCCGGAAGACTGGGACCGCACGCTGTTCGGCGCCTTCGCCGCCGCCGTCAGGTCGTCCACCGCCAACGCGCCTCGTCGCGCACCTGGCGCATGAGCCGTTCGGGCGTGTGCACGTGGGGAAAGAGCAGCGCGTCGCTGAACCCCGTGAGCGCCACGCGCAGCGTCACGAACCGCTCGGCCACCGCGGCGAACAGCTCGGCCATGCCCTGTTCGCGCGCGGTGGGATGCTCGGCGGCCATCGCGAACCCCCGGCGCCCCAACTCCTCGTAGTACCCCAGGTGCGGACCGCCGCGCCGCCAGCGCCGGTGCTCGATGTGGTCCGGATACAGCCCGCTCAGCCACAGGGCGTAGTTGCCGAGATGCGCGCGCACCCGGTAGTTCCGCCGCGCGTCGCGGCTCTCCGCGTCGCGCAGCAGCGCGGCCAAGGTGTCGTACACCTCGTCGTCGTCCTCGCCGCACCGCTCGGCGCGCGCCCCGGCGCCGAACGCCAGCACCAGCGCCGCCACGTAGTCGCTGATCACGTGATCGGGCTCGCCCAGGCGGACCAGAGCGGCCCGCACCAGCACGTAGGTGAACAGCCGCAGTGACGCCATCGCACCGAGCGGCTGCCGCAGGAGCGCCGCCGGCAGCCGCGGATCGTCGAGCAGCGCGTCCAGCCCCTCGTTGGCCAGCCGCGCCTGCAGCACGCGTTCGTCGTCGCTCCCGCCGTCCGACGCGCCGGCCACCAGCCGGATGGCCAGCTGCGCGTCGCCGCGCGTCATGCGTCGTCGAGTGTCGGGCTGAATCATGCGACCTCCCGTCGGCCGTTGGCCACACCGTAGTATCCATTCAGGCGCCGGCGCAAGCACCGGGATCACGCGGGGGCCGCGCCGCCGCGCCGCCGCCCCTTCCCGCCCACCGCCGGACGCCTAGCTTTCCTCCGACGATCCCCAACCGGTGTCCGATCCGTGCTCTACGTCTGCATTCCCGCGTACAACGAAGCCCCGACCATCGGCCTTCTGCTCTGGCGCATCCGCCGGGTGTTCCAGGAGTACTCGCGGGAGTACGAGATCGTGGTGTACGACGACGGCAGCACCGACGACACCGGTGCCGTGCTGAAGCCGTACCACGAGGTGCTTCCGCTCACCGTCCTCGGGGGCAAGGCCCACGTCGGCTACCCGGCCGCCGTCGACGCCCTCGCCCGCACCGTCTCGCAGCGCACCCGCTACCCGCGCCGCGATGCGATGATCACCATGCAGGGCGACTTCACCGACGCGCCGGAGCACCTGCCCGAGCTGATCAAGCGGTTCGAAGGAGGCGCCGACCTGGTCGTCGCCGAACGGGCGCCCGGCGCGCTGCCCACGCCGGCCCGCCGTCTGCGCCGCCTGGCGCCGTGGATCCTCCACCCCTTTCCCAGCGTCCCCGGCGTGGACGATCCGTTCGGCTCGTTCCGCCTGTACCGCATTGCCGTCATTCGCGACCTGATCAAGGAGCGCGGCGACCGGCCGATCGTCGAGGGCGACGGCTGGGCGGCCAACGCGCGGCTGCTCGTGCACGCCGCGGCGTTCGCCCGCCGCATCGAGGCCGTGCCGCTCGACGCGCGCTACGACCTGCGCCCGCGCGAGAGCCGCGTGCGCCCCTGGACCGACGCGCTCACTCTGTTCCGCATGGCGCGCACGCTGCGCGAGCGCCGCCCCGCCGCGCCGTGACCTACGACGAGGCCGACCTGCGCCACGTGCGCACCGTCCCGGTGGCGCGCCGCCCGAACAAGGTCGACGCCTCGGAGTTCGCCCGCGCGCCCGGCGCCGACCGGTCGTTCCGCGCCTTCCTCGACGCGCTCCCCGACGTGCTCGTGGCCCGCGACTTCAAGCGCGTCGTGCGCGCCATCGCCGACGCCAAGCGCCGCGACCGCGGCGTCGTGGCCATGCTCGGCGGCCACGTGGTGAAGACCGGGCTCGCCCCCCTGCTCGTCGATCTCATGCGGCGCGGCATCGTCACGCACGTCGCCATGAACGGGTCGGCCGCCATCCACGATTACGAAATCGCCCGGTTCGGCGCGACCTCGGAGGACGTGGCCGCCGGCCTCAAGGACGGCACCTTCGGCATGGCCGAAGAGACGGGACGCGGCATGAACGAGGCGTTCACGGCCGGCATGGCGGCGGGCATGGGCATGGGGGAGGCCCTCGCCGTGGCCCTCGACCGCGAGCCGGCGCTCGCCCACCCGGAACTCTCCCTGCTGCTCGGCGCCCACCGGCTCGGCGTGCCGGCCACCGTGCACGCCGCGATCGGAGCGGAGATCATCCACCAGCACCCGGCGGCGAGCGGCGCCGCCATCGGCGATACGAGCCACCGCGACTTCCGCCGGCTCGCCGCGTCGGTGCTCCGCCTGGACGACGGCGGCGTGGTGCTCAACCTGGGCAGCGCGGTGATCATGCCCGAGGTGTTCCTCAAGGCGCTCACCATCGCCCGCAACCTGCACGCCGGCCGGCCGCAGAGGTTCGTGAGCTGCGACGTGGACATGCAGCGCCACTACCGGCCGCGCGTCAACGTGGTGCAGCGCCCCACGCTCCAGAGCGGCGCCGGCTACGAGATCACGGGACATCACGAGCTGATGGTGCCGATGCTCGTGTGGGCGGTGGTGGAGGAGTTGGAGAGCGGCGCGCCTGGGGGAGGGTAGGACGGTAGGACGGTAGGACGGTTAGACAGTAGGTCGGCGACCGCGTTCGCTGTGATCTGTCCTACTGTCCTACTGTCCTACTGTCCTACTGTCCTACTGTCCTACTGTCCTACTGAAATCGGAACGGCGGACATGGCCACCCGCGCCACATCCGCCGTCCCCACACGCCGCGCGATTTCCGGGCGCGCCGCGCGTGTGCCTCAGGTCACCGAAGTCCCCGACCAGCGCTCGCGCAACTTGCGCGCCGTCCCGGGACTGAAGATTCGAATCAGCAGATACACCACCACGCCGACGATCGCGATCTTGATCGCCAGCCCCAGCAGCAGCAGGAGCATCCCGAACAGCGCGCCGAACAGCCCGAACGCCAGCTTGAGCACGAACAGCCCCGCCAGCGCGAACAGCCCGATCATGAAAATGGTGCGGAACATTGACCCACCCCCTTGGCGCGGCGCCCGCGGGCACCGGTAAACCATAACACCTCGAACGCCGTCCCTGCCACCGGCGTTCCCCGTCCTCCCCTACGGCGCCCGCACGATCCGGTTTCGGCCCTCGGGGGGAACGTCGTAACTATTAACGCGTCATTTTGACGGTTACCCATTCCTACCTTCTGGACGCCCCACTCCCTAAATTCAGCCCGGCACTCAACCTCACGCATCCCATGGGCGAAGCCCTTTATCAGATCATGGGCCGGCACCGCGCCGACCCACTCCCCGATCGCAAGCCCTCCTGGCTCAAGGTCCGAGCCCCCGGCGGCAAGAGCTACGTGCACCTGAAACACCTGATGCGCGATCTGGACCTCCACACGGTCTGCGAGGAGGCCCACTGCCCCAACGTCGGCGAATGCTGGGAACACGGCACCGCCACGTTCATGATCCTCGGCGACGTCTGCACCCGGAACTGCGCCTACTGCGCCGTCGCCCACGGCCGCCCGCCGAAATACGACCCCGCCGAGCCCGAGCGCGTGGGCCAGGCGGCGAGCCGCATGAACCTCCAGCACGTCGTCCTCACCTCGGTCGACCGCGACGACCTGCCCGACTTCGGCGCCTGGGCGTTCGCCGAGACCATTCGGCAGATCAAGACCGCCTCTCCGGGAACGTCGGTCGAGGTGCTGGTCCCGGACTTTCAGGGACGCGAGGAATCCATCCGGACGGTGCTCGACGCCCAACCCGACATCTACAACCACAACACCGAGACGGTGCCGCGGCTCTACAAGCGCTGCCGCCCCGGCGGCCGCTACGAGCGGGTCATGGAGATCTTCCGCGCCAGCAAGCGCCTCGCGCCCCACATCCCGACCAAGAGCGGCATGATCGTCGGCATGGGCGAGACCAATGAGGAGGTCGTGGCCGTAATGCGGGATCTGCGCGCGGTCGACGTCGACATCCTGACGCTCGGCCAGTACCTCCGCCCCTCCGATGGGCACATCGCGCTCGATCGCTACGTGACGCCGGCCGAGTTCGCGCAGTTCCGCGAGGCCGGCATGGCCATGGGCTTCCGCCACGTCGAGGCCGCGCCCCTCGTGCGCTCCAGCTACCACGCCTGGGAACAGGTCCAGGCCGCGGGCGTCTGACCGGCGGCCGGCGCACGGCGCGGGTCCGTTCCGCCGGGGTTCCTCGACCCAGAACGCACCGACGACACGGAACCCGCAACCACCAAGGCGAGCACCTCTGCCTTGGAACAACGATTCGACGGATTCACCGGATGCATCGGATACGGCAACGGCAAACAGAGAGGAACTCTTGGGAACTGCTCCCCCGTCGAGTGCGGTGCTCGCGGTCGCGATCCCGATAGTGGAGCAGTTCCCCTAGTTCATTCGCAGTTTCACCGCCGCTTCAATCCGTTGTGATCCGTTCGATCCGTTGAATCCGTTCCCCAAGCAGTTGTAGTTGTAGTTGCAGTTGCAGTTGCAGTTGCAGTTGCAGTTGCAGATGTAGATGTAGTTGTAGTTGCCGTTTCCGTTCCCACCGAATCTTCTGCGTCAACAGCGATCGCCGCCTACCCGACATGGCTTCCGAAGAAGAAATCCGACTCCAAGCCCGACCCCGCGCTCCACCAGAAGCTGCTCCACGACATGCTCCTCCAGCGCCGCTTCGAGGAGCGCGCCGCCGAGGCGTACGCCCTCGGCAAGATCGGCGGCTTCTGCCACCTCTACATCGGCCAGGAAGCGGTCAGCGCCGGCACGCCAGTCCGCGCTCCGCCCCGACGACTACGTCATCACCACCTACCGCGACCACGGCCAGGCCCTCGCCCGCGGCATCACCCCGCGCGCCGTGATGGCCGAGCTGTTCGGCCGCGTCGACGGCTGCGCGCACGGCAAGGGCGGCTCGATGCACATGTTCGACCGCAGCGTCGAACTTCCTCGGCGGCCACGGCATCGTCGGCGGCCACATCCCGATCGCCACCGGCGTCGGCTTCGCCATCAAGTACCGCGGCGGCGACCAGGTGCTGCGTCTGCTTCTTGGGCGAGGCGGCCGTGAACAGCGGCGCGTTCCACGAGGCGCTCAACATGGCCGGCGCTCTGGAAGCTGCCCGTGATCTACATCATCGAGAACAACCGGTACGGCATGGGCACCGCCATCGAGCGCGCGCTCGTCGATCAAGGACATCGTACAAGCGCGGCGCAGTCGTACGACATGGCCGACGCGCAGCGTCGACGGGCAGGACGTGCTCGCGGTGCGCGACGCGATGGCCGAGGCCGTCGAGCGCGCCCGCACCGAGCAGACGCGCCGACGCTCCTCGAGGTGCGCACCTACCGCTTCCTGGGCCACTCGATGTCCGACGCCGCCAGCGGCACCTACCGCACCAAGGCCGAGCTCGAGGAATACGAGAAGCGCGATCCGATCGTGCTGTTCCGCAAGCGCATGCAGGACGCCGGCGAACTGACCGACGCCGAGTACGACGCGCTGGACACCGAGCTCAAGGCGCGTCGTCCAGGACGCCTGGGACTTCGCCGACGCCAGCCCCGAACCGCCCCTCGAAGCCCTGTACGAGGACGTGCTCGTCGAGACCACCTCTGGCGCCCCGGCGGAGGCCTGATCCGATGCCCGTCATCACCTACCGCGACGCCCTCAACCAGGCCCTGCGCGAGGAAATGCAGCGCGACGACCGCGTGTTCCTGATGGGCGAGGAAGTGGGCGTGTACAACGGCGCCTACAAGGTCTCCAAGGGCCTGCTTGAGGAGTTCGGCGAGATGCGCGTGGTCGACACGCCCATCACCGAACTCGGCTTCGCCGGCGCTCGGCGTCGGCGCCGCCATGGTCGGCCTGCGCCCGATCATCGAGTTCATGACCTGGAACTTCGCCCTGCTCGCCTTCGACCAGGTCGTCAACACCGCCGCCAAGATGCTCTACATGTCGGGCGGCCAGTTCAACGTGCCGATCGTCTTCCGCGGCCCCAACGGCGCCGCCCTGCAGCTCGGCGCGCAGCACTCGCAGGCCTGGGAGTCGTGGCTCGCCCACGTCCCCGGCCTCAAGGTCGTCACGCCCGGCACGCCGGACGACGCCAAGGGCCTCCTCAAGAGCGCCATCCGCGACGACAACCCGGTGTTCTTCCTCGAGGGCGAGATGCTCTACAACACCAAGGGCGAAGTGCCCGACGGCGAGTACCTCGTCCCGATCGGCAAGGCCGACGTCAAGCGCGAGGGCGACGCACTGCTCCGATCATCACGCAACGGCAAGATGGTGCTCGTCGCCCTGCAGGCCGCCGACCGGCTCGCCAAGGACGGCATCAACGTCGACGTCGTCGACCTGCGCACCGTGCGCCCCATGGACGTCGCAGGCGATCGTCGCGAATCGGTCAAGAAGACCAACCGCGCCGTGGTGCTCGAAGAAGGGCTGGGAAATCGCCGGCATCGGCGCCCAGGTCGTGGACTACATCCAGCGCGACTGCTTCGACTACCTCGACGCGCCCGTCGTCCGCGTGCACCAGGCCGACGTGCCCATGCCGTACGCCAAGAACCTCGAGAAGGCAGCCAAGCCCGACGCGGCCAAGACCATCGCCGCCGTCCGCAACGTCATGTACCTCGACTGAGGGCCCCCGGCCCGCCACCAGGTGTAGTCATGGCTACGAAAGTCTTCATGGAGGCGCTCTCTCCCACGATGGAGGAAGGACGCCTCGTCAAATGGCTCAAGAACGAAGGCGACGCCGTCAAGACCGGCGACACGCTGGCCGAAGTCGAGACCGACAAGGCGATCATGGAACTCGTCGCCCGCGGCGACGGCGTGCTCCGCAAGCGCCTCGCCAACGAGGGCGACGCCGAGCCCGTGGGCGCCCTCGTGGGCGTCATCGCCGCGCCCGGCGAGAACATCGACGCGCCTCGTGGCGCGGCGCCTCCACAGCCAGCCGCCCACGCCAACGCCGCACCGCGGCGCCGGCCCGCGCACCCGCACCGGCTTCCACCACTCAGCCGGCGCGCGCCCGCGCCTGCCCCGGCCGCCGCAGCCCCAACGTCCACGGGTGAACCCGCCCGCTCCTCGCCGCTCGCCCGCCGCCTCGCCCGCGAGAACGGCCTCGACCTCGGGCGGCATCCGCGGCTCCGGGCCGGCCGGCCGCATCATCAAGCGCGACGTGGACGCCGCGATCGCCTCCGGCGGCGCCCAGCCCGCCGGCCCCAGCCCCGGCGCCGCCGCCGCCGCATCGCCCGTCCGCGCAGACGCCCCCGCGGCCGCCCCCGCCGCGCGCGAGGGCGAGTTCCGCGACGCCCCGCTCACCCAGCTCCGCAAGACCATCGCCCGCCGGCTCGCCGAATCCATCGGCCCCGTCCCGACCTTCTACCTCACCGCCGAGTTCGACCTCGAGCGGGTGGCCGAGATGCGCACCGCCATGGCGCAGTCGGGCGACGAGTTCAAGGTCTCCTTCAACGACATCATCCTCAAAGCCGTGGCCACCGCGCTCGTCCAGCACCCCGAGTGCAACGCGCACTGGCTCGGCGACCGTATCCGCACGTTCACCCGCGTCCACCTCGGCATGGCCGTGGCCGTCGAGGACGGGCTGATCACGCCCGTCCTCTTCGACGCCGACCGCAAGTCGCTGCGCCAGCTCGCCGCCGAGTCGCGCGACCTGGCCCGGCGCGCGCGCGAGCGCAAGCTCGCGCCGCAGGAATACACCGGGTCCACCTTCTCCGTGTCCAACCTCGGCATGTTCGGCATCGACCAGTTCACGGCCATCATCAACCCGCCCGAGGCGGGCATCCTCGCCGTGGGCGGCATCGAGGACAAACCGGTGGCGGTGAACGGCGCGCTGGTCGTTCGCAAGCGCCTGCGCGTCACGATGAGCTGCGACCACCGCGTGATCGACGGCGCCACGGGGGCGCGGTTTCTCCAGACGCTGCGACGGATGCTGGAGAACCCCCTGATGCTCGTGTACTGAGGCGCCTGGGGAAGCGTAGGACTGTAGGGCGGTGGGACAGATAACTGCGAACGCCGTCTACGGTCCTACTGCCCTACCGTCCTACTGTCCTACTGTTGGTTCCCGTTCGGATCCCGCATCCACAACACGATCGCACCGCAACTGTGGGCCACCGCCGACTGCAGTTGCACCGGCACTTCCGAGATCCCCGTGTACACCTCCATCGCCTCGATGTCGTCGGGCGAGAAGTCGGTCACCGACCCCGAGTACGCGATCATGTGCACGAACACCTGCGGCGTGCAGGCCGCGCCCCCGCGGCCGCCGCGCTGGAACAGCACCACCGGCCCCCAGCGGCCGTTGGCGATGCGAACGCCGGGCACCCGGCGCAGCAGATCGCTCGTGCTCTGCGCCTTCTCGATGTCCGGCCGCGTGAAGAAGTAGCCGCGCCCCGTGAGACGCCGTTCCTCGAACACGCGCATCCACGCGTCGGGCGCCGAATCGGCCACCGTCACCGGTTCGAGCACGAACGCCGACGCGCCCAGCGTGAGCCGCAGCGGATGCGGCGCTCCCTCCCGCAGCACCACAATGAACGTGCCCGGCGCGTAGCCCAACCGGCGGACGAAGAGCCGCTCCCGCCCCACCGGCACGCTGTCGATCGCGAAGCGGCCAGAGTCGTCGGTCACGGCACGTAGCCCCCGCTCGGGCAGCACCGACACCGACGCCAGCGCCAGTGGCGCTCCCACGGAATCGACGACGATGCCGGTGAGTGTCGTTACGCGCGGCGGCTGCTGCGCCGCGCTCACCCCGGCGGCCAACACGAGCTGCGCTGTCGCGGCGGCGGCGGTCCGCATCACGCCGCGCCGGCCCCACGATCCCGGTCCCATCCGGCGCCCCCTCTGTCGCTCTCTCTTACCCTACGCGCCAAGGGCCGGCGCGGCAAGCGCACCCCCGCGCGCGGTAGCCGCTCCCCGCCCCCACGCGGTATCTTTCCAGCGCTCGGCGCGAGCCGCCGCACCCGGAACCCGAATCCCCGACCAATCCCATGGCTTCCTTCGATGTCATCTTCCTCGGCGGCGGGCCCGCCGGTTACGTGGGCGCCATCCGCTGCGCCCAACTGGGACTCAACACCGCCGTCGTCGAGCGCGAGGGGCTGGGCGGCACCTGCGTGCTCTGGGGGTGCATTCCCGCCAAAGCCCTGCTCGAAGCGGCCGCCATCTCCAACCGCGTGCGGCACGACGCCGCCGCCTTCGGCGTGGCCGTGGGCGAGGTGAAGCTGGACTACGGCGTGGCCATGAAGCGGTCGCGCGGCGTCGCCAATCAAAACTCCAAGGGCGTCGAGTTCCTGTTCAAGAAACACAAGGTCACGTATATCAAAGGCGCCGGCCGCCTCACCGGCAAGAACGCGGTCACGGTCAAGACCGCCGACGGCAAGGAAGAGCAGCTCACGGCCACCAAGGCCGTGGTCGTCTCCACCGGCTCGCGCGTGCGCGGTCTCCCCCAGGTCGGGCTCGAACTCAACAAGACCACGGTCCTCTCCTCCGACGAGGTCCTGGTGCTCGACAAAGCGCCCAAGTCGATGATCGTCGTGGGCGCCGGCGCCGTGGGGTGCGAATTCGCCGACGTGTTCAACGCCTTCGGCACCAAGGTCACGCTGGTCGAGGTCCTGCCGCGCATTCTCCCCGTGGAAGACGCCGAGGCCGGCGCCGCCGTGACCAAGGCATTCAAGAAGCGCGGCATCGACGTGCTCACCGGCGCCAAGATCGCCTACGTCAAGGTCGGCAAGAACTCCGTCACCATGACGGTGGACGTCGGGGGCACCAAGACGCCGCTCGAGGCCGAGAAGGTGCTGGTGGCCGCCGGCCGCGCGCCCAACGTGGAAGACATCGGGCTCAAGGAAACCGGCGTGCAGCTCACCGAACGCGGCTTCATCAAGATCAACGAGCGCATGGAGACCACCGCCACGGGCATCTTCGCCATCGGCGACGTGGCCGGCCCGCCGATGCTCGCCCACAAGGGCTCGCGCGAGGGCGTGGTGTTCGCCGAGATCATCGCCGGCCACCACACCCAGGGGATGAACTACCGGAACATCCCCAACGCCACCTACTGCCACCCCGAAGTGGCGTCCATCGGACTCACCGAGGAACAGTGCAAGGAGCAGAAGCTCGAGTACAAGGTGGGCCGCTTCCCCTTCTCGGCCAGCGGCCGCGCCCGCACGTCGGGCGAGACGGACGGATTCGTCAAGATCATCACCGACGCCAAGTACGGCGAGATCCTCGGCGCCCACATCGTGGGCGCGCACGCCACCGAGCTGATCCACGAGCTGGCCGTGGCGCGCGAGAACGAGTTCACCGTCGAGGAGGTCGATCTCGCCATTCACGCCCATCCCACGCTGGCCGAAGCGATCGCGGAGGCCGCGCTGGATTCGATGGGCCGCGCCATCCACATTTGAACGGCGTGCCGCCGAGCGTGGACCGGCCGTGACCTCCCACCCGGAACTCTGGGTCGTCCACCTCGGCACCATGCCGTACGCGGAGGCGCTGGAGGCGCAGCGCACCGCGGCCCGGGCCCGCATCGCGGGGGAGATCCCGGAAGATCTGCTCCTGCTCGTGGAGCACCCGCCGGTGGTCACCCTCGGCCGGTCGTCCCGGGACGGGCACCTGCTCGCCTCGCCGCAGCTGCTGAAGGCGCGCGGCGTGGAGCTGTTCGAGGTGGAGCGCGGCGGCGACGTGACCTTCCATGGACCCGGCCAGCTCGTGGGCTACCCCATCGTGGATCTCAAGCGCCACCGGCAGGACCTGCACTGGTATTTGCGGCAGGTTGAGCAGGCGCTGATCGTGGGGTTGGAGGCGTACGGCATCGCGGCTGGCCGGAGTGCGGGGCAGACCGGCGTGTGGGTGGGTGGCCCGGTGCCCGACGGACCATTCCCCCGCAAGATCGCCTCCATCGGGGTCCATGCCCGCGATTGGGTCACCTGGCACGGGTTCGCGCTCAACGTGTCCACCGATCTGGCCTTCTTCGACCTCATCGTGCCGTGCGGCATAGCCGGGGTCACCATGACGTCGATCGAGCGGGAAACGG
>CAVSOM010000016.1:0-140846 GCA_963729495.1 uncultured Gemmatimonadaceae bacterium | reverse complement strand
ACCATTTTGCTCATGTCGAGCACGCCGACGGGGATGCGCGACCAGCCCGAACTTGGACTTGCCGGCGTGGCGCGGATACAGCGGCACCGGGATCTCGGTGACCGTGAACCCCTGCGCGGCGGCGATGACGATCATGTAGCGGTGCCAGTCGGGGCGGATGGGGAGCACGTCCATGATCTCGCGACGATACGCCTTGACCGAGTTGAGGTCCTTCACCGGCACGTCGAACAGCGAGCGGCTGAGCCAGTTGTAGATGCGCGAGACGAACGCCTTCTCGTACTTCCCCTGCTTGAAGCCGGTGACCATGTCGGCTTCGCCGGCGAGGATGGGGGCGACGAGGCGCGGGATGTCCTCGGGCTTGAACTGCAGGTCGGCCGGATAGAAGACGAGCACGTCGCCGCGCGCGTTGAGGTAGCCGGTGCGCAGCGCGTCGGCGATGCCGCGCTGCGTGCGGTGGCGCACGGCGCGCAGGAACGGGTAGCGGGCCGGAGTTCCGTGAGCACGGCCAGGTGGCGTCCTTGGAGCCGTCGTCGATGACGACGACCTCGTACGGGAGCCGGCGGCGCGGAAGGCCGCCTCGGCCTGCTCCATGAACAGCGGCAGGTTCTCCGCCTCGTCCTTGGCCGGCACGAGCACGCTGACGTCGACGGGGAGCGCGGGCGCGGCGGGAACGTGTCATACGCGCTTCCGCATGCGGGCCGAGCAGCACGCCGAGCTGGTCGCGATACTTGGCCACCGTGCGGCGCGCGATCTGCACGCCCTGGCGGCTGAGGATGTCCACGATCGCCTGGTCGGTGAGCGGGTGCTTCGGGTCCTCGTCCTCCACCAGCTTCTCGATCTGGGCCTTGATGCCGCGCGCCGAGACGTCTTCGCCGCCCGCGGTGGTGAGGCCCGACGAGAAGAAGAACTTGAGCGGCAGCACGCCGCGCGGCGTCTGCACGAACTTCTCGTTCGTGACGCGGCTGACGGTGGACTCGTGCATGTTGATGACCTCGGCCACTTCGCGGAGGGTCAGCGGCTTGAGGTGACTGCACGCCCTTCTCGAAGAAGTCGCGCTGCCGGTCGACGATGTAGTTCATGACCTTGAGCATCGTCTGCCGGCGCTGCTCGATGGCCTGGATCATCCACTTGGCCGAGTTGAGCTTGCTGGCGATGAACTCCTTGTTCTCGCCGTCGAACTTCTTCTTGTCGCGGGCGATCTCCTGGTAGGCGCGCTCAGGCGCAGCCGCGGCAGGTTGGCGTCGTTGAGGAAGACGCGGTACTGGCCGTCGATCTTCTCGACGACGAGGTCGGGGATGATGTAGTTGTCCTCGGCCGCGCTGTAGCGGAGCCCCGGCTTGGGGTCGAGCTTCGCGATCTCGTCGGCGGCGGCCTGCACGTCCTGGCGGGAAGCCGAAGCGCTTGGCCAGTTCGCTCCAGCGATGCGCGATGAGCTCGTCGAACGCGTCGCGGACGAGGCGGTAGGCGAGACTGTCCTCGCGTCCCTGGTCGCGGAGCTGGAGGAGCAGGCACTCGCGCAGGTCGCGGGCGCCGACGCCCGGCGGGTCGAGCTCCTGGATGACGGCGAGCATCGCCTCGCCCTCCGCCAGGCGTGTACAGCGGCATGTCTTCGGCGTCGCGCTCCGTCGGCTGCCGCCGCGGCTCGATGCGACTCGTTGACGCCGTGGACGATCTCCTCGACCGGGCAGGCGAGGTAGCCGTCGTCGTCGATGTTGCCGACGAACTCGTCGGCCAGCACGCCTGGCGCGGCGACAGATCGAGGAGGGCGATCTGCTCCATCAGGTGGTCCGTGAGGTCGCGCGTGGCGACCGTCACCGGCTCGTAGTACTCCTGTTCTTCGTGTCTCCGCCGGCGGCCGCCGGTGTCGAAGCCGTCGAGGAGGATCTCCTCCCAGTCGATCGCTCGTCCTTGGCGGCTCGCTTCGGCCGTCTCGTCCTCGGGGCGGTCGTCGAGCTCGGCGGCTTCCTCGCCGGGCTCGCGTCCTCGTCGTCTTCTCCTCCTCCTCGGGCTCGACCAGCTCGAGGAACGGATTGTTGAGCAGTTCCTGCTTGAGGTGCTGCTGGAGGTCGAGCAGCGGCATGTACAGCAGATCCATCGCCTGGTAGAGGCGCGGATTGATCTTCAGTTCCTGCCGGAGCTGCGTGCTCTGCTGAAGACCTGCTCTTCATGCGGGGAGGCGGCTCCACCGCCGGCGGAGGCGAAGCGCGCGCGCAGGCGCGCCGTCAGCGTGGGACCCAGATAGATCTCGGCCACGGTGTCGTCGAACACCAGCTCCCGCACGGTGCCCGAGACTTTCACCTGCCCATCGAACATGATGTACGCGCGGTCCACGATGTCCAGCGTCTGCTCCACGTTGTGATCGGTGATCAGCACGCCGATGCCGCGATTGCGGAGGCCGGCGACGATGGTCTGGATGTCGTGCACGGCGATCGGATCGACGCCGGCGAACGGCTCGTCGAGCATCATGAACTTGGGCTCGGTCACCAGCGCGCGCGTGATCTCCAGCCGCCGGCGCTCGCCGCCGGAGAGCGCGTACGCCTTCTGTTGCGCAGGTGCTTGATGCCCAGCTCGTCGAGCAGCGACTCGAGGCGCGCTCGCGCTCGTCGGCCGAATGGGGAGCGTCTCGAGAATCGCGAGGATGTTGTCCTCGACCGAGAGCTTGCGGAAGATCGACGGCTCCTGCGAGAGATAGCCGATGCCCCGGCGCGCGCGCTTGTACATGGGCATGTTGGTGATGTCCTCGCCGTCGAACAGGATGCGGCCCCTCACGGGGCGCATCCTGTTCGACGGCGCCGACATCACCGGCATGCCCATGTACAAGCGCGCGCGCATGGGCATCGGCTACCTGTCGCAGGAGCCGTCCATCTTCCGCAAGCTGTCGGTGGAGGACAACATCCTGGCGATTCTCGAGACGCTGCCCATGTCGGCCGCCGAGCGCGATCGCCGCCTCGAGACCTTGCTCGACGAGCTGGGCATCAAGCACCTCCGCCAACAGAAGGCGTATGCCCTCTCCGGCGGCGAGCGCCGGCGCCTCGAGATCACCCGCGCCCTGGTCACCGAGCCCAAGTTCATGATGCTCGACGAACCGTTCGCCGGCGTCGATCCGATCGCCGTCCACGACATCCAGACCATCGTCGCGCGCCTCCGCAATCGGAACATCGGCGTGCTCATCTCCGACCATAACGTGGAACAGACGCTGGACATCGTCGATCGCGCGTACATCATGTTCGATGGACAGGTCAAGGTGTCGGGTTCGGTGCGGGATCTGGTGTTCGACGACACCGTGGCCGATATCTATCTGGGACCCACGCTCACGGCGCGGCTCCGGTCGCGCTTCGCCTCCGCCGGCGGTTGACCCGCCTCCCCGCATGAAAGCAGGTCTTCAGCAGAGCACGCATCTCCGGCAGGAACTGAAGATCAATCCGCGCCTCTACCAGGCGATGGATCTGCTGTACATGCCCCTCCTCGACCTCCAGCAGCACCTCAAGCAGGAACTGCTGAACAATCCGTTCCTCGACCTCGTCGAGCCCGAAGACGACGACAACGACAACGAGGACGCGGAGCCCGGCGAGGAAGCCCCCGCGCTCGACGCCGCCGGCGAGGACGAGACGGCCGAACGTGACGCCGCCAAGGACGACGCGATCGATTGGGAGGAGATCCTCCTCGAGGGGTTCGACGTCGGCGGCGCGCCGGCGGAATCGGAAATACAGGAACACCACGAGCCCGTGACGGTCGCCCGCGGCGGCCTCGCCGACCACCTCCAGGAGCAGCTCTCCCTGCTCGATCTCACGCCGCGCCAGGACGTGCTGGCCACCGAGTTCGTCGGCAACGTCGGCGACGACGGCTACCTCACCTGCCCGGTGGAGGACGTGATCCAGGGCCTCAACGAATCCATCGAGACCGCGGCGGCAGCCGCGGACCGCGACGGCGAGGAGATGCCGCTGTTCACGCCCCTCGAGGGCGACGCCATGCTCGCCATCATCCAGCGGCTCGAACCGGCGGGCGTCGGCGCCCGCGACCTGCGGGAGTGCCTCCTCCTCCAGCTCCGCGACCAGGAACGCGAGGACAGTCTCGCCTACCGTCTCGTCCACGACGCGTTCGAGGATCTCATCGCGCACCGCTGGCCCGAACTGGCCCGCCGCTACGGCTGCGCCGCCCAGGACGTCCAGGCCGCCGCCGACGAGATCCAGAAGCTCGACCCCAAGCCGGGCCTCCGCTTCAGCGCCGCCGAGGAACACTACGTCATCCCCGACCTCGTCGTCGACAGGATCGATGCCGCGTACCGCGTGGCGCTCAACGACTCCAACCTGCCGCGCCTGCGCCTGAGCCGCGCGTACCAGGAAATCGCCCGCGACAAGAACAAGTTCCAGGGCGAGAACAAGGAGTTCATCGCCAGCAAGCTCAACTCGGCCACCTGGATGATCCAGGCCATCGAGCAGCGCCGCCAGACGATGCTCAAAGTCATGAACTACATCGTCGACCAGCAACGCGAGTTCTTCGAGAAGGGGGTGCAGTCGCTCAAGCCGCTGACCCTCCGCGAAGTCGCCGACGCCATCGGCATGCACGAATCGACCATCAGCCGCGTGACCAACGAGAAGTGGGTGCAGACCCCGCGCGGCGTGCTCCCGCTCAAGTACTTCTTCTCCTCCGGCCTCAGCACCGCGGGCGGCGACGACGTCTCCGCCCGCGGCATCCGCGCCCAGATCGAGAAGCTGATCAAGGACGAGGACCCGCAGCACCCGCTCACCGACCAGGAACTCGTGGACATCCTCACCCGCCAGGGCGTGCAGATCGCCCGCCGCACCGTGGCCAAGTATCGCGACCAGCTCGGCGTCCTGCCGGCGCGAATGAGAAAACGCATATGACCGTTCCCGCCGCCCGGCCCCCCGTCGACGTCTCCGTGCTCGTGCCGGCCAAGGACGAGGCCGAGAACCTCCCCCTGTTCATGGAGCTGGCCGACGCCGCCTTCCGCGCCGCCGGCCCCCGATTCGAAGTCGTCGTCATCGACGACGGCAGCACGGACCGCACCTGGCCCGTCCTCCAGGAACTCCAGGCCCGATACCCCTTCGTGCGCGCCGTCCGCCACCGCACCCAACGCGGCATCGCCGACGCCCTCCGCACCGGCTACCTCAACGCCCGCGGCGGCGTGCTCGTCTTCTTCCCCGCCGACCTGCAGTTCAAGCCCGAGGACATCCCGCGCCTCGTCGCCCCCATCCTCGCCGGCGACGCCGACATGGTCACCGGCTTCAAGGAAGGCCGGTACGAGAAGGCCTTCGTCTCCCGCATCTACAATGGCCTGAGCCGCCGCCTGTTCGACATCCCGGTCAAGGACCTCAACTCGGTCAAGGCCTACCGGCGCGAGATCATGGACCAGCTCCCTATCCGCCCCGACTGGCACCGCTACATGATCGTCCTCGCCGCCGCGCAGGGGTACACGGTCACCGAGATCCCGGTGCCGCTCTACCCGCGCCACGCCGGCAAGTCGAAGTTCGGCATGTCGCGCATCCCCGTGGGCGTGCTCGACATGCTCTCCGTCTGGTTCGAACTCCGGTTCGGCAAGAAGCCGCTGCTCGCCTTCGGCATGCTCGGCGCCGCCCTGTTCGCCATCGGCGTCGTGGCCGGACTCGCCGCGCTCGGCTGGCTGTTCCGCACCGGCGAGGGCGTCCGCTCGGTGTGGACGGTCATCCAGACCTGCCTCGTCCTCGGCAGCGTCTTCTTCGCCACGGGCCTGCTCGGCGAGCAGATCGCCGGCCAGCGCGCCGAAGTGCGCGAACTGCGCCGGCGGCTCGAAGAGGTGGCCGCCGAGCGCGCCCCCGAGCCGCCACCCACCCGCTAGCGCGTGCGCGCCCTCTGGCTCACCCACTCGTTTCCGCGTACCCCCGGAGACCTGGCGGGCAGCTTCATCCTCCGCCTCGCCGCCGCCATGCGCGACGAGGACGTCGAGGTCCATGTCCTCGCCCCCGCGGCGCCGGGCCTCGCGCCGTCGGCCACCATGGAGGGCGTCGCGGTGGAACGCTACCGGTACGCGCCCCGCCGCTGGGAAACCCTCGCCTACACCGGCACGATGGCCGAGCAGGTGTCGGGATCGCTCCCCGCCAAGGCCGGGCTCGCCGGCATGATCGCCGCCGGCGCACGCGCGGCCACCAGGCACTGCCGCACCGGCCACCCCGACGTCGTGCACGCCCACTGGTGGTTTCCCTCCGGCGTCTCGGCGGCCTGGGCCGCCTCGCGCGCGCACCGCCCCCTGGTCACCACCATGCACGGCACCGACGTGCGCATGGCCCGCGCCGTCCGCGCCTCGCGCGGCATGTTCCGCTTCGTCGTGCGGAACTCGGCCGCCGTCACCACCGTATCGCACTGGCTGGCGCGGGAAGTGCGCGCACTCGCGCCCGCCGTCGATCCGATCGTCGCCCCGATGCCCGTGGCCGCGGAGCTGTTCACCCCCGCGCCACGCCCGGCGGTCGGCCGTCGCCTGCTGTTCGTGGGCCGCCTCATGCCCCAGAAGGGCCTCGACCTCCTCATCGAAGCCATGGCCGTCATGCAACCGCGCGTGCCGCTGGACGTCGTGGGCGACGGCCCCATCCGGCCCCACCTCCAGCGGCTGGCGGCGGAGCTGGGCGTGGACGGCGACATCACCTGGCACGGCACGCTGCCCCAGCCCGCCACCGTGCCGTTCTACCGCGACGCGCTCGCGCTCGTCGTCCCGTCGCACGACGAAGGGCTGGGGCTGGTGGCGGTGGAGTCCATGCTCTGCGGCACCCCCGTCGTGGCCTTCGACTCGGGCGGGCTGTCGGACCTGGTCGTCGACGGGAGCACGGGCGCGCTGTTGCACGAGCGCCATCCGCGCAACCTCGCCGCGGCGCTCGACCGCCTGGCCGCGTCGCCCGAGCGAGCCCGCGACCTCGGACGCCAGGCACGCGCCATCATGCTCGGACGGTTCACGCCGCGCGCCGTGGCGGCGCAGTACGCCCAACTCTACCGGCGCGTGATCCGTGGCGCGTAGCCGGTGGTTCAGCGTCGCCCGGCTCGTACTCGGCGCGGTGGTCCTCGCGTCGATCACGTGGGCCGTGGCGCACTACTGGCGGGCGTACCAGTCGCAGCCGCTGCACGTCAGCCCGCGATGGGGGCTGCTCGTGGCCTCGGCCGCGCTCACCGTCGCCACCTACGCCGTACTCGCGCAGACCCTGCGCGTCATGCTCGCCGAGTGGAACGAGCGCATCTCATTCTGGCGGCTGGCGCACATCTGGACCGTGGCCAACCTGTACCGGTACGTGCCCGGCAAGGTGTGGCAGATCGGCGCCATGGGCGTGATGGCGCAGCGCGAGGGCGTCTCGCCGATCGCGGCCACCGGGTCGGCCATGCTGAGCACGATCGTCAACATCACCACCGGGTTCGTGATCGCGCTCGCCACCGGTTCGCTGGCGCTCGACGCGCTGCACCCGGGCACCACCCGAGTGGCGGTGGCCCTGACCGCCGCCTCGATCGTCGGGCTGGCGGCGCTGCCCCTGGTCATGCCGCGGCTCCTGGCCCTGCTGCGCCGGGTCACCGGACGGGACGTTCCGGTGGCCACCGTGCCGCCGCGCGTCATCGCCGACGCCATCATCGGGAACCTGATTTCGTGGGCGCTGTATGGAGTGGCGTTCCAGCTGTTCGTGGCGGGAATCCTCGGCCATGCCGCTGGCGAGACCACCCGCTACATCGCAGTTTTCAGTGCCGCCTACGTGCTGGGCTACATCGTGTTGTTCCTGCCGGCCGGCGTCGGCGCCCGCGAGCTGTCGATGGTGGCCGCGCTGCAGGCGTTCCGGCTCGTGTCGAGCCCGGAAGAGGCCGCGCTGATCGCCGTGGCGTCGCGGTTGTGGACGTCCATGCTCGAGCTGGTTCCGGGGGCCCTGTTTCTCGCGGTCGACGCCTGGCGTCGCCGTTCATCTCTGTCCAAGAAATCGAATGCCTCGTCGTGATGAGACGCTTGCCGCACCGGTGCTCCCGGCGCCGCGGTTCGCCGCCGGGTGGGCGGCGCTGACCTTTGCGCTGTGCACGCTGGTGCTCGTCTATCCGGTGTTCAGCGGGCAGTTCCTGGTCAATCCCAACAGCGACCAGTACATCGCCGGCTACGCGTTCCGGCTGTTCGGGGCGCAGTCGCTGGCCGCCGGTCACGGCTTCCCGCTCTGGAATCCCTACATGTACGGCGGGCTGCCGTACGTGGCGGCCATGCACGGCGACATCTTCTATCCCACGTTCCTGCTTCGCCTGCTGATGCGCACCGACCTGGCGATGACCTGGGGATTCGCCATCCACCTCTTCCTGGCCGGCGTCTTCACGTACGGATTCCTGCGCGCCTGGGGGTTCGGCTTCTTCGCGTCCCTGTTCGGCGGCGTCGGGTACATGCTCGCCGGCCAGGTGGCGTCGCTCGCGTCGCCGGGGCACGACGGCAAGCTGTTCGTGAGCGCCCTCTTTCCGCTGGCCCTGTGGATGGTGCTGCGCGGCATTCGCGACGGGCGACCGTGGGCCTGGGGGGCGCTGGCGGCCACGGTGGGGCTGGCCGTGCTCAGCCCGCACCCGCAGCTCCTGCAATACATGCTGCTCGGGTCGGGGGCGTTCGCGCTGTTCGTGGCGTTCGGCGACCACGAGGGCAGGGGACGCCTCCCGCGCGACGTCGCCATCCGGCGCCTCGCCTACGCGCTCGGCGCGGTCGTGCTCGGCCTCGTCATCGGCGCCGTACAGTTTCTCCCGGTCCGGGAGTACGTGCCCTGGTCGCCGCGCGCGGGCGGACGCGGCGGCTACGACTTCTCCACGCAGTTCTCGATGCCGATCGAGGAGTTCTTCAATACGTACCTGCCGCAGTTCACCGGCATGCTCGACCACTACTGGGGTCGCAACGGCATCCACCTGCACAGCGAATACCTCGGGGTGAGCATCCTCATCCTGATGGGGGCGGCGTTCGGCGCCACCACGCGTCGGGGCTTCCGTGCCTTCTGGGTCGGCATCGCCGCCGTCAGCGCGCTCTGGGCCATGGGCGGCGAGACGCCGTTCTACCGGCTGGTCTATGCGCTCGTGCCCGGCACGAAGTTCTTCCGCGCGCCGAGCACCATCTTCTTCATGACCAGCTTTGCCGTCGTGATGCTGGCCGTCGTGGGCGTCGAACGCGCGCTCGCGCGGCGGGTCAGCGTCCGGTACGCCGCCGCGTGGGCCATCGCTGCCCTCCTCATCGCGGTGCTGGCCACGGGCGGCATGCTGACCAACGTGGCGCAGAGCGTCGCCGCCAGCTTCGCCGGCACCCAGCGCTACGACCTCGTGCAGGCCAACAACGGGTTCCTGATCATCGGGGCCTGGCGCTCGTTCCTCGGGGCGGCCGTGATGGCGGGGCTGCTCGTGGCGCTCGCGCGACAACGCATCCCGCTGCGCGGCGCAGCCATCGGATTCGTCGTGCTCGCCGCCGTCGATCTCCTGAGCATCGACCACTCGTACTGGATGTTCTCGCCGCCCGCGTCCGAGCTGTTCGCCACCGACTCCACCATCGCGTACATGCAGCGCCAGCCCCAGCCCGGGCGGGTCGTCCCGATCCCCCTCAACGGACCGGGCATGTCCGACACCCGCGACCCGTACTTCATGGGCGCCGGGTTCATGGTGCACGACGTACGCTCCGTGGACGGTTACCACGGCAACGAACTCGGCGACTACGATCAATTGGGCAACAAGCAGGGGAGTGCGCTCCAGAACATCGTCCTCCCGGAGTTCTGGCGGCTCGCGAACGTCCGGTACATCTATTCGAACGCCGACGCGCCGCAGCTCGACACCCTGTACGCCACCGAACTCAAGCGCCCCGACGTGACGTTCACGCGGCTGGTGGGCCCCGTGCGCAACTCGGCCGGCTCCATGGTCTACCTGCTCAAGCCGTCGGTCGACGCCCCCTACGCCTGGGTCACGCCGGCCCTCGTCACGGCCACCGAAGACCAGACGCTGCCCACCGTGCTCAACCCCAAGTTCGACCCGGCCACCGTGGCCGTGTTCGACACCGCGGCCCACGTCACCCCCGTCAAGCTCGCCGCCGTGCCCGCGCCGCTCGGCATCACCACGTCGGTCTCGAGCTACGCGCCCGGGCACGTCGCCCTCGACCTGAGCGCGCCGGCCCCCTCCGGAGCCGCGCTCGTCGTATCCGAGAACTATTATCCCGGCTGGCGCGCCACCGTGGACGGCACGCCGGTGGCCGCCGTCGGACGGGCCGACTACGCGCTGATCGGCGTCGCGCTGCCCGCCGGCGCCCGGCACGTCGTGCTGGACTTCGACGACGCCGCCTACGATACCGGCAAGCGGGTCACCCTCGCCGCGCTCGCCCTCACGCTCCTCCTCATCGCCGGCGGCGCGGCCGCCGATCGGAAACGCCGTGGCTGAGCGCGCCCTCGTCGTCGTCCCCACCTACAACGAACGCGAGAACATCGCGCGCCTGATCGACGCCGTCCTCCGCCAGGATCCGCGGCTCGAACTCCTCGTCGTGGACGACGGATCGCCCGACGGCACGGCCGCCATCGTCCAGGCGATCATCGCCCGCGACCCCCGCGTGCACATCCGCGAACGGGAGAAGAAGCTCGGGCTCGGCACGGCCTATCTGGCCGGCTTCGCCTGGGCGCTGCAACAGGGATACGACTACGTGTTCGAGATGGACGCCGACTTCTCCCACGATCCGGCCCACCTGCCGCAGTTCCTCGCCGCCGTCCAGGATGCCGACCTCGTGCTCGGGTCCCGCTACCTCAAGGGGCGGGTGAGCGTGGTCAACTGGCCCATCTCGCGCCTGCTGCTCAGCTACTTCGCCAACGTCTACGCGCGGTTCGTGACGGGCCTGCCGGTGTGGGACTCCACCGGCGGGTTCAAGTGCTTTCGCCGCGCCGTGCTCCAGGCCATCGACCTCGACGGCGTCCACTCCAACGGATACGCCTTCCAGATCGAGATGAGCTTCAAGGCATGGAAGAAGGGGTTCCGCATCGCCGAGATCCCGATCGTGTTCGTGGACCGCACCGAGGGCACGAGCAAGATGTCCAAGGCCATCGTCCGCGAAGCGGTGTGGATGGTCTGGTGGCTGCGCCTCAAATCCATGTTCCACCGGCTATGATCCCGGCCGGCCGCGAGTTCTTCAAGATGAGCGGATCGGGCAACGACTTCGTGTTCGTCGACGCCCGCCGCGAGCCCCCCGGGCGGCTCAACGAGTCGGCGGCGATCCGCGCCGTCTGCGCGCGCGGCACCGGCGTGGGCGCCGACGGCATCGTATTTCTGGAGCCGAGCACCGCCGCCGCCGTGCGCATGCGCTACCTGAACAGCGACGCCTCCGTGGCCGCGCTCTGCGGCAACGCCACGCTCTGCGCCGCTCGCCTGTTCGTGGAACTCGGGGGCGCCGCGGTGGGGCAGGCGTTCACGATCGAGTCCGGCTCCGGCGTGCTCGGCGCGGTCGTGCACGCCC
Source organism: uncultured Gemmatimonadaceae bacterium (assembly GCA_963729495.1). Classification (GTDB taxonomy): domain Bacteria; phylum Gemmatimonadota; class Gemmatimonadetes; order Gemmatimonadales; family Gemmatimonadaceae; genus JAGWRI01. Next base: position 129,397 of record CAVSOM010000016.1, on the reverse strand, counting down.
ATGGGCCGGTCGTGGATATGCCCGACGTCCAGGACCTGGCCCTGGATCCGGCCATCCGGCTGCAGACTGGAGAGCGGCGGGCGGCCTTCGCCAGGGTGGGGATCCCGCACCTCGTCCTCCTCTGCGACGACATCGACGCGGTGGACGTGGCCGGCCGAGGCCGCCCCCTGCGGTTCGACCCCGTGTTCGCGGATGGCACCAACGTGGACTTCGTGGCGCGCGGGGCGGACGGCCGGTGGTTCATGCGCACGTACGAGCGGGGCGTCGAGGGCGAGACGCTCGCCTGCGGCACCGGCGCCGTGGCCAGCGCGGTGGTGCTTGACCAGTGGGGGCTGGCGAGCGCCGGCGGCACGATCGTGACCCGGTCAGGGGAGGAGCTCGTGGTGGGCGTTCGGACTCGGGACGGCCGGATCAGCCCCACGCTCGCCGGCGAGGCGCGCGTCGTGTATCGCGGGTTCCTGGGCGACGTGTAGCCCTCTCCGACAAGGGCCCATTCCTCAGGCCCGGTCGTGTTCGTCTGGCGCGGCCGCCCGACCCGGTTCACGGCTCACCGATGGGCTCTTTCTGCAGCCTCTGTGGCATTGCTAGGCCAATGTCGCCACGATCTCGTGTCCTTTATCAATAGATGGCACGTAAGTCTCTGTATTATCGGCACATCGTTGATCGAAACCCAATGGAATTGAACATCGGCTGCCTGCTTATCCACACTTATAGTTTACATAATATATCTTATACGAACTATAGAGAAGACAGTCTGGCGCGCTGTGGACCCGATGATGGCGCCAATGACCAGGCCCTCTGCAGTCCCAGCGCCGCCCAAATCGACGAGAGCCGGACACCCATCCAAGAGTGCCCGGCTCTACGTTCGAACGCCAAATCCCATGCGCGGCGCCGAACGGCGCCCACGGTCAGCCCGTGGCTGGCTGGAACCCAAACTCGGGCGACCGACGGCCAGCGCCCCGATGGGTCAGCCCTTGGCCGGCTTGGCCTCGATCTCTCCCAGCCGCACGCGCGCCTCGGCCGCCACCCCCTGCGCCTTGGGGTCGTCCGCCAGCTTCTGCCAGATGGCCGCCGCCGACGACGTGTCCTTGGCCTGCAGTAGCGCCCGCGCCGCTTTGGAGAGCTGGAACGACCGGTCCGCGTCCGACACCGAAACCTCCGCCGCCTTCTGATACGACTTGGCGGCGTCGGCCGGCTTGTCGCCCTGCATCTGGCCGTCCCCAATCAAGCCGTAAATGGACGCCAGATCGAGCTTGGCGGCGCTGCTCGTCGTCAGCCCGGACAGCACCTTTACCCCGTCGGCAATTCGGCCGTCGTTGAAGGCCATCTGAGCGATCAGGACCCCGGCCTCGACGCCGGACTGCGTGTCACCGTATCGGTCGACCACCTTCTGCAGATCGGCGGTGGCCAGCGCCTTGTTCCCGGCCTGGATGGACTGCAGCGCCGTGTTCAGCGCCTGCCCCGCGTTGGCGTTCTTCAACTCGACCGACCTGACATAGAACCAGTACCCGCCCGCAGCGATGGCGATGACGACCACGGCGATCGTCAAGGTGCGGCCGTTACGCTGCATCCATTCGACGATGTTTTCTTCGGCACTCGGGCTACGGCTGATTGGTGCGACGGGTTCGGTCATGACGGATTGGAAGTGTGATGCCCCTGGGGTGACTCGAACACCCGGCCAACGGTTTAGGAAACCGCTGCTCTATCCACCTGAGCTACAGGGGCGAGTGTCGACAGTCTAAACAACGGGAATCATGCAATTTACGGGAGCGGCGCCCCCCGGTAAAGCGCCCTCCCCGCTCCTTCGCCGCCCGACCGTTCGACGGCCCGACTCTCTACCCAATCCCCAACACGCGGATCAACACCAAACTCGCCCCCATCAGCGCGCCCAGCGACGCCGCGGCGGCCACCGTCACGCGCGTCCCCATCGCGGCCAACCCTCGCACGTCCACCCCCAGCCCCATCCCGGCCATCGCCAGCACCATCAGCCAGGTCGTGGCGCCGTGGATGGGGCCACCGGCCGCAGCCGGCATACTGCCCGCCGACCTGAGCGCGGCCAGCGCCAGAAACCCGACGATGAACCAGGGCACGAACTCGTGCCACCTGAGCCCAAGTCTGCCGCCCACCCGTTCACCGGCCCCCTCCGCGGCTCCGCCCCCGCGGTGCCCGAGCGCCAGCACGAGCACCACGGGGCCCAGCAGCAAGACGCGGGAGAGCTTCACCAGGGTGCCCACCTGCCCCGACACGGCGCTCACCGGAAAAGTCGCCGCCACCACCTGCGGCACGGCGTACACGGTGAGGCCCGCCACCACGCCGTACTGATAGAACGACAGTCCCAGCGCGTGCCCCGCCAACGGCAGCAGCAGCACGAGGCCGATGCCCAGGATGTTCGTGAAGGCCAGCGCCGACGCCACGTCGCGCCCCTCGGCGCGGATCACCGGCGCCACGGCGGCGATCGCCGCGTTGCCGCAGATCGAGTTGCCGCACGCGACGAGCAGCGCCAGCCGGTGCGAGAGCCCCAGGAGGCGGGATGTCCCATAACTCATCCCAATGGCCGCCACGACGATCAGCGCGATCCCGCCCAGGAGCGCCGGGCCGGCCCGCACGAGCGCCGGCAGATCCACCGACGCGCCGAGCCCCACGATGGCGAGTTCCAGGAACGGCTTGGCCGCCATCCGGATGCCCGGCGCCCACACGTCGCCCAGCGGCCGCGCCGCCCGCACCGCCATCCCGATCAGGATCGCCAGCACCAGCGCCTCGAGCAGCGCGTGCCCGAACAGCGCCTCCTCCGCCCGGGCCCCCGCCCACGCCAACGCGCCCACCGCCGCGGCCAGGCCCAACCCGGGCGCCACGCGCCGCGCCCGCCCCGCGGCGCGGGCCGGTCGAGCGGACGGAAGGGAGCGCGTGCGAGCCATGGGCCGAAGCATGGCCGGCGCAGCTGGCCCGAGCCATTGTCACGGCGCGATGGTTGCCATAACATTTGCCTATGCAACGCCCGGACGTGCCGGCCGCGCCCACGGCCGATCTCGACCTCCTCGTCGTGTTCGCCATCGTCGCCCGCGAACGCTCGTTCACACGCGCCGCGAACGTCCTCGGCATTTCCCAGCCGTCGATCTCCGCCCGCATGCGCCGCCTCGGACGGCGCCTCGGCGAGCCGGTGTTCGAACGGCTCGGCCGCGGCGTGCGGCTCACCGCCACCGGCGAGGCCCTCCAGCCCTCCGCCGATCGCGCGCTCGCCCTCGCGCAGGAGGCCGATCAACTCTGGACCGGACTCGGCACTCAGCAGCGCGGGTTCGTTCGCGTGGCCGCCAGCACCACCGTTGCCGGCTATGTGCTGCCCGCCGCCATTGCCCGCTTCCGGCGCGCCCACCCCGACGTCGATCTCGACGTGCGCGTGGCCAACACCGCCGAGGTGGCGCGATGGGTGGCCGCGGGCGAACTGCCCTGGGGGCTCGTCGAGGGCCCGGTGGACACCGTCAACCTCGTGGTCCGCACCTTCCTCGAAGACGACATGATCCTCATCGTGCCGCCGCGCCACCCGTGGGCCCGGCGGCGCTCGGTGGCGCCGCAGGAGCTGGACGGCGCGGCCTTTCTCGGACGCGAACCCGGGTCCGGCACCGCCGAGATCTACGAGGCCGCCCTCGCCGCCCACGGCGTCCGCCTGCGGCCGCGCGCCCGCATCGCCCATTCGCGGGGCATCGTGGCCGCCGTGGCAGCCGGCGCGGGCGTGGCCATCGTCTCGTCGCTCGTCGCGCGCTCGTTTCTGGACGGCCGGCGCGTGGCGCGCGTTGCGATCGACGGGGTGCAGGTGCGCCGCGCCTTCACCACCATCCACCGGCCCGGACGCACGCCGGCCGCGCTCGATCGCGCGCTCCTGCGCGCGGTGGTGCAGCTCCCGCGCCCACGCCCCCCGGCCCCACCCCGCTGACCCCCGCCCCGCTCTTCGGCAGCCCGACGGCCCGGCTATCCGACCGTCACAGCGCCACGAGCGACTCGACGCGACGCCCCTTCAACTCGTCGCCGCCGTGGAGGAAGGTCAGCGTCATCAGGAAGCTGAGTCCGATCACGGCGCCCCCCACCCGCTCCACGAGCCGGCACGCGGCGGCGGCGGTGCCGCCCGTGGCGAGCACGTCGTCCACCACCAGCACGCGGGCGCCGGCCGGCATCGCGTCGGCGTGCATCTCGAGCGCGTCGCTGCCGTACTCCAGCGCGTAGTCCTCGCGTTCGCGGGCCGCCGGCAGCTTGCCGGGCTTCCGCATCGGCACCAGCGCGGCGCCGAGGCGCAGCGCCACCGGCGCGCCGAGAATGAATCCGCGGCTCTCGATGGCCACCACGTGCGTCACGCCGTGCGCCGCGAACGGGTCGGCGAGCGCGTCGATCACGCGGCGAAACAGCGCCGCGTCGAGCAGGACGGGGGTGATGTCCTTGAATACGATGCCCGGTTTCGGAAAGTCGGGCACGTCGCGAATGGTGCGGCGGAGCTGGTCGGCGAGCGTCACGGTCGGGAGGGCTGAAGGGTCGGACCCCGTCAACGTACGACGTGGAACCGGTCGGGCAAGGGCGTCGGATCCGTCCGTTCGGCGACCCGCACGTCGGTCACCATCGCGCCCGGCGGTCCCGCGCGCAACTCGGCGGCGAACTGCGCCACGATCCGCGCCGGCGCCGAGATCTCCAGCACCACCGTGCCGTCTGGCATGTTGCGCACCCACCCCGTGACGCCCAGGGCGAGCGCCGTTTCGCGCGCGAACCACCGGTACCCCACGCCCTGCACCCGTCCCGTCACGACGATGCGGCGTTCGGCGGACGCGCCCGGAGGACCTACGGTTTCCATCCGTGGCGCCCGAGCAGCGGGACGAAGCGCACCGCGTCGAGGTCTTCGCGATCGAAGGCGTCGCCGCGGCGGGTGATGAGCACGAGCGTCTGCTCGGCACGGCCGCCGACCGGCGCCAGCAGCCGGCCGCCGTCGGCCAGCTGCTCGAGCAGCGGCGCCGGGAGATCGGGCGACGCGGCGCTGACCAGGATGGCGTCGTACGGCGCGTACTCCCGCCACCCCACCGTGCCGTCGCCGGTGAGGAGCGAGACGTTCCGGACGTCGAGCCGTTGGATCACCTGGCGTGCGCCATCCATCAGCGCGGCCACGCGCTCGATCGAGAACACCTGGTCCACCAGGTGCGACAGCAGGACGGTCTGGTATCCCGACCCCGTGCCGATTTCGAGCACGCGCTCGCGGCCGGTGAGTTTGAGGAGCTGCAGGTACCGGCCGTGGATCGACGGCTGCGAGATGGTCTGGCCGTTGCCGATCGGCAGCGCGGCATCCTCGTAGGCGCGGTGCCGGATGCCTGTGGGCACGAACGCGTGGCGGGGCGTGGCTTCGAACGCCCGCAGCACGGCGAGGTCGCTGATGCCCTTGTCGCGGAGCGTCTCGACCAGCCGCTGGCGCGGCCCGCGCAGCTCCGGCTCTAGAGACGGTTTCAAAACTACGTGAGGGTGTTATAGTGGTGGTCCATCATCTCACCGGCGAGGGAGTTGATGCGACGACGAGCGACGCTGCTGAGCGATGCCCAGTGGGCGCGGATTGCCCAGCACCTGCCGAAGCCGAAAGCGAAGCCCAAGGGCGGGCGGCCGCGCGCCGCCGACCGGGTGTGTTTGGAAGGGATTCTCTGGGTGTTGCGCACCGGGGCCCGCTGGCGCGATCTCCCCGAGTGGTACCCCAGTCCCGCGACGTGCTGGCGCCGGCTGGGCGAGTGGGAACGGCAGGACGTGTGGCTCACGATGTGGCGGGCCTTTCTGAGTGACCTGGATGAACGCCGGCAGCTCGATTGGAGTGAGGCGTTCATGGACGGGACCTTCGCTCCCGCGAAAAAAGGGGCGCTGGCATCGGCAAAACACGGAAGGGTAAGGGGACAAAGCTCATGGTACTGGTCGACGGCGCGGGTATTCCTCTCGGAGTGCACCTTTCGCCTGCCAATCTCGCCGAGGTCCAGCTCGCGGAAGCGACGCTCGCCACAGTAGCGGTGCCCCGCGGCGGGCCCGGCCGCCCGAAACAAAAACCCGTGCGGATCATCGCCGACCGCGGCTATGACAGTCGGGGCTTGTGGGAGCGGCTCAAGCGCCGGGGGATTCAATTGATCGTGCCGCATTTGTCGAGTCGGAAAGTGCGGTTTCAGGATGGCCGCTGTCTGCGCCGGTACCGCCGACGATGGATTATCGAACGCACCAACGCTTGGCTGCATGCCTTCCGTCGGCTGGTCACCCGGTACGAGCATCAGCTGGAGCGCTACCAGGCCTTCGTGTACATCGCCTGCATGTTGATCACTCTACGCCAGTTTTGAAACCGCTTCTAGGGGAGGTCGCGCCACCATTCGCTCGCCGTCCGGAGAATGTCGTAGTTGGTGACGTCCAGGTGCAGCGGCGTCACGGAGATGAACCCGTCCTCGATCGCGCGGAAATCGGAATCGTCCTCGCCGCTCCAGGTGATCGACCCGCCGCCGATCCAGTAGATCGGTCGGCCCCATGGATCGGTCATCGGCTTTAGTGAACCTGAATAGGCACGGCGGCCGAGGCGGGTCAGCCGCACGCCCTTCACGCCGGCCGGCGCCAGCGGGGGGAGGTTCACGTTGAACAGCGTGTGCACCGGGAACCGCGGCAGCGACGTGAGGTGCCGCAGCAGCGCGGTCAGCACGGGCACCTGCGACCGCAGGTGCGACAGGTCGGCGCGCAGGTCGCCGCCGGCGAACGACACGGCGATCGACGGGATGCCGAGCGACAGCCCCTCCATGGCGGCGGCGACGGTGCCCGAGTAGAGCACGTCCTCGCCCATGTTGTGGCCGTGGTTGATGCCGCTGATGACGAAGTCGGGACGCTCGGGCAGCAGCGCCTCCACGGCCAGCATCACGCAGTCGGTCGGCGTGCCGTCCACCTGGTAGCGTCGCTCGGCCAGGCGCACCGGGCGCAGCGGATGGTGCAGCGTGAGCGAGTGGCTCGTGGCGCTCTGTTCGCGGTCGGGAGCCACGATCGTCACCTCACCGATCGGCTCGGCGGCCTGCACCAGGCACTCCAACCCGTGGGCCAGGACGCCGTCGTCGTTGGTGAGGAGCAGTCGCATCAGGCGTTCCCCTCCCCCGCGTCGTCCTCGTGCAGCAGGGTCGTGGAGATCGCGCAGCGCCGTTTCCAGCGCCGCCAGCGCCTCCACGTTCAGGGCCCCGAACGCCAGATCGCGCAGGTCGCCGGCCTTGCGCTGCTCCTCCACCTTCTGCCGCGCGCCGTCGATCGTGTACTTCTCCTCGTACAGGAGATGCTTGACGAGCAGCACGAGTTCGATCTCGCGCCGCTGGTAGACGCGATTGCCCGACCGGTTCTTGGCCGGACTCAGGAACTTGAACTGGCTCTCCCAGTACCGGAGCACGTGCGGCTTGAGCCCGGTGAGGTCGCAGACCTCGCCGATGGAGAAGAATTCCTGGATCGGATCGGGTGCGTTCATCGATCTTGCTCCGCGCGCAGCTCGCGCGCCATGAGTTCCTGCACGGCCGCCTTGGCGGTGTGCCCCTCGAACAGAATGCGGTACACGCCGGCCGCGATCGGCATCTCCACGCCCTCGCGCCGCGCCAGTTCCACCGTGCTGGCCGTGGTCTCCACGCCCTCGGCGACGGTGTGCGTGCCGGCCAGCACGTCGGCCAGTACGCGCCCGCGGCCGATTTCCACGCCCAGCGCGCGATTGCGGCTCAACGCGCCGGTGCAGGTCAGCACCAGATCTCCCAGCCCCGTGAGCCCGGCGAACGTGGCCGGGTTGGCGCCCAGCGCCACCCCCAGGCGCGTCATCTCGGCCAGCCCGCGCGTGATCAGCGCGGCGCGCGAATTGGCGCCCAGCCCCACCCCGTCGTGGATGCCCGTGGCCACCGCGATCACGTTCTTCAACGCACCGCCCAACTCCACGCCCACGAGGTCGTCGTGCGTGTAGACGCGAAACGTCGTCCCGGAAAACGCCGCCTGCACGGCATCTGCCGCCCCCGGGTTGCGGGCGGCGGCCACCACGGCCGTGGGCAGGCCGGCGGCCACTTCGACGGCAAAGCTCGGACCCGATATCGCGACCACGTCGTGATCGGGCACCTCATGCTCGATGACGTCCGACATCAGCGCCAGCGACCCGCGTTCCACGCCCTTGGACGCCACGACCAGCGTGGCGCCGGGCTGCACGTACCGTGCGCCGGCCGCGGCGATGCTCCGCAGGTGCTGCGCGGGCGTGGCGTACACCACGAGCGAGGCGCCGCCCAGCGCTTCGCGGTGCGCGTGCGTGGCGGTGAGGTTCTCGGGAAGAGGGGCGCCGGGCAGAAACAGCGCGTTCTCCCGCGCCGCGTTGATGGCGCTCACGACCTCGACTTCGTACGCCCACAGCCGTACGTCGTGCCCCTTGAACGCCAGCAGTCGCGCCAGCGCCGTGCCCCACGCCCCCGCCCCCACCACGGCGCAGCGCATCAGCGCACGCTCCGGATCCAGGCCACGCCCGCCGCGGCGACGATCGCCCCCAGTACGAGGCCCAGCGGCACGCCCACCGCGCCCAGCCTCGAGAACCGGCTCTCCTCGCCGCTCCGCAGCCGCCGCATGTTCAGCCGGTGCGTGTAGTACACGAACAGGGCGATCAGCACCGAGACCGCGAACACCGGGTCCTGCCACCCGTTCGCCGCTCCGACGAGCATCGGCAGCGACGCGGCGGCGGCCAGCGACCCGAGCGATACGTACCCCGTGGATCCGAGCACGGTGGCGAACACCGCCAGCGCGAGCAGCGTGGGAACCGGGGTGAGCGCCAGGAACACGCCGCATGCCGTGGCCACCCCCTTGCCCCCCTTGCCGAACCGGAGCCAGACCGGGCGCACGTGCCCCAGAATGGCGGCCGCCCCGAACAGGATGGCCAGCCACGCCGGGGCGATCGGCCCCGCCGTGACCGCGGGCAGGAGCGCCACGGGCAGCGCGCCCTTGGCCGCGTCCACGGCGAACACCACCACGCCGACCTTCAGTCCGAGCACGCGCACCACGTTGGTGGCGCCGAGATTGCCCGATCCCTTTGTCCGCAGGTCCACTCCCGCTGCCCGGCCGGCCAGGTAGGCGGCGGGAATCGACCCCGCCGCGTACGCGATCAGCACGCCGAGCAACGGGTGCACGTCAGCTCGCCTTGCGCCGCATCACGATCCGCAGCGGGTTGCCGGTGAATCCCCAGGCCTCGCGAAATCCGTTGTGCAGATAGCGCACGTAGTTCTCCTGCACGAGATCCGGATGGTTGCCGAACACGGCGATCGTCGGCGGGGCGACCTCGACCTGGGTGGCGTAGTTCAGCCGCACCTCGAAGCCCGCCGCCTGGGGCGGCTGCAGCCGGGCGAGCAGTTCCTGCAGCCGGTCGTTGACCTGGGCCGTGGTGATCCGTTTGTTCCGCTCCTCGGCCACGGTGACCAGCAGCTCCAACAGTCGCTGCACGCGCTGGCCGGTGAGCGCCGACGTGAAGAGGAAGGGCACGAACGCCAGGTATGGCGCTTTCTCGCGGCACGATTTCTCGAATCGGGCGCTCGCCTTGTCGTCCTTCTCGGCCAGGTCCCACTTGTTGACCACCACGACGAGCCCGCGCCCGGCCTCCCATGCCAGCGTCGCGATCTTGAGATCCTGGTTGTGCAGCCCCTCCACGGCGTCGATCACCAGCACGCAGATGTCGGCCCGCTCGATCGCCCGGCGGCTGCGCAACGACGAGTAGAACTCGATGCCATCCTCGATCTTGGTCTGCCGCCGGAGCCCCGCCGTGTCGATGAACACCAGCGTCCGCCCGTGGAATGTCATCGGCGTGTCGATCGCGTCGCGCGTCGTGCCCGCCTCGTCCGACACCACCAGCCGATCGGCGCCGAGCAGGCGGTTGACGAGCGACGACTTGCCGACGTTCGGCCGCCCGACGACCGCCACGTGCAGCGCGTCGTCGGCCCCGTCGTCGCGCTGCGGCAGGCGGGCGACCAGCGCGTCGAGCAGGTCGCCCGAGCCCTTGCCGTTGATCGCCGACACCGGCACCGGATCGCCCGCGCCGAGTTCATAGAACTCGTAAGTAGTCGGTGGCCCGGGGATCGTCCACCTTGTTCACCACCAGCATCCACGGCTTGCCGCTGCTGCGCAGCAGCTCGGCCACCCGGGCGTCGTTGGGGTGCAACCCCGCCCTGGCGTCCACCAGGAAGACCAGCAGGTCGGCCTCCCCGATCGCCACTTCCACCTGGCGGCGGATCTCGCGGTCCATCGGCATCCGCGGGTCGTCGGTGAGGCCCCCGGTGTCGACCAGCCAGAACGGCCGGCCGTTCCATTCGGCGCGCGCGAAGTGCCGGTCGCGCGTGGTGCCCGCTTCCTCGGAGACGATCGCCGCGTTGCGGCCCACGATGCGGTTGAACAGCTGCGACTTGCCGACGTTCGGACGGCCCACCAGCGCCACCACGGGAATGCTCATGCGGCGTTCGCTCCCCGCGGCCGCGCGCTGCCTTCGGGCAACAGGGCGTCGATGAAGTCGTACGAGGGATAGACCGGAATGGGGAGTTCCTCGCGCAGCGTGACGAACCGTTCGTCGTCCAGGAACACGCCGTCGTCGTTGATCGTCTCGGCGGGGATCAGGGCCAGGTCCAGATCCCCGCGCCCCTGCAGGGCCCGGCGGATGTCGGCGCCCACGAGCAGCCCGGCCGTGGTCGTCGTGGGGCCGAAGAGCGAATTCTCCGTCACCAGCAGGTCGAACGCCGCGCCGGTGCGCGCGGCGATCTGGTCGAGCAGCGGCGGCATGAGGTCGCGCATCGAGACGCCGGTCACCACGCCAATGCGGCGGCCGTCCAGCCGCGGCAGCGACGCCAGTCCGTCCCGCACGCGGAGCCGCAGCGCGGCCACCGCCCCCACGCCGTTCTCGATCTGCACGAAGTCGCCGTAGTGGTCGCCATCCGGCAGCACGCGACCGGCCAGCAGGTAGAGTTCGTCCGAGCCGAACACCCAGGGGTCGCCGCGCTCCGCTTCGGCCCGCTCGGCCCATCGCCCCAGGTGGTCGAGCAGGCCGCCCGCGGCGCGCGCGTCCATTGACCGGCCCGTGTACAGGTGGGAGAACTGGGTGAGGCCCACGGGCACCACGGCCACCGACATCACCGCGTCGCCCAGCGCCCAGAGGTCGGCCAGCGACTGCTCCAGCACGGCGCCGTCGTTCAGCCCCGGCACGATCACCATCTGGGTGTGAAACCGGATGCCGCCGGCCGCCAGCCGCGTGAGCTGCTCCACCACGTTCGGCACGCGCGGATTGTTGAGCATCACCTTGCGCGCGTCCCAGGGCGTGGCGTGCACCGACACGTAGAGGGGCGAGAGCCGGTACTCCAGAATGCGCGCGATGTCGCGGTCCTTGAGGTTGGACAGGGTGGCGAAGTTGCCGTAGGCGAACGAGAGCCGATAGTCGTCGTCGCGCACGTAGAGGGGCTTGCGCAGCCCCTTGGGCAGCCCCTCGATGAAGCAGAACTCGCAGCGGTTGGCGCAGCGGCGCACGCTCGGCGGCTCCAACTGCACGCCCAGCGCCTCGCCCTCCGGGCGCTCGATCTCGTACACCACCTCCTGCCCGTCCGGCTGCCGCGCCTCGATCACCAGCTCGTCGTCGGCGCTCAGGAACTCCCAGTCCAGGAAGTCGCCCAATTCCCGGCCGTTGACCGTGAGCAATTCGGTGCCGGGCGTAATGCCCAGCTCCTGAGCGACGCTGCCAGAAATGACGTGGGAAACTCTGACCATCTGGGCACCATGACGGGCGGGGAGTGGATCGGTGAGCAGCCATCATCCCCTCGACGGGCCGCGCCGGCGCGCGCTCGCGGTCCAGCTCATGCAATTTAGGAGGTCGGAACACGGAAATCAAGAAATCATAGCTACTTCCACAACTTCATCCGGCCCAATGAACGAAGGACCCACCGGCAGGCGGGCCCTTCGCGTTCAGCGCACCGGCGCCGGTCTACGGAACCAGGGGCGCGTATCGGAAGGCCGTGATCCCGGGCGCCGTCACGGTCACCGTGAACGTACCGCTCCCGTGCCCCGCCACCGGCCCGACGCTCGCCTGCTGCGTGGCCACGACGTTGCCCTTGTGGTCGAGGAAGTCGACCTTCAGCGCGTACGTCTTGTCGGCGCCGGTCTGGTTGGTGATCGAACCGGCGAGGGTGACCTTGTTGTCGGCGTTGCTGAACTCCGTGAAGTGGACCGACACGGGCACACTGTCGGCCGACAGGTTCATCTTGACCGCCAGATCGGTGTACACCTTGTTGGAATCGGTGGTCAACTCGGCGGAGTCGGTGAGCACCTTCCGCAGCTTGGCGTCCTTGCTCTTGTTGAACCGGGCCACGATGTCGTGGTTGAGATCCGCGTATTTCTTGGCCAGCCCGGCGTACGTGAACACGAACAGGCGGGAGTTGTCCCCGTTGGGATCGACGGCCTTGAGCTGGTTCGAGCAGGGCCAGCGCGGAGTCGTATTTCTGGGCCTTCATGTCGATCAGGGCCAGATTCGAGAGCGCATCGCGGTGGTACGGGTTCATGTCGTACGCATCGTGGAACAGCTTGATGGCCGACGTCGAGTCGCCCACGTTCATGGCCCAGACGCCGGCCTGGATGACGTCGTTGAACGGGAAGGCCGACGGGTTCTCGAGCTGCTTCTGATACACGCCGCGCACGGCGGCCGTGTCGCGCATGGCCAGCTCGACGTTCACCACGCCGTTCTCGGCCTCGATGTGGTAGCCCGCCCCGGCCGTGGAATCGGCGGCCAGCGCCTTGTACGCCTGCAGCGCGATCTGATTGTACTTGGCGGCCTTGCTCGTGTCCTGGCTGGCCGCCTGACGGGCGAGGTTGCCCAAATTCAGCAGGGAGCTGGTCTTCACTTCGTTGTAGATCGAATCGGCGGACGCCCCCGCGATTGTCTGCTGGAAATAGCCGATGGCGTCATCCAATTGACCCCGCCGCTGGGCGGCCTGGGCCAGGACCATGTAGCCGTACGGGGCCCGGTCGTTCATGAGCAGCGATTCGCGGGCGTGCACCGCCGCGGAATCGACGGCGCCCGCGTTCAACTCCTGCACGGACTTGTTGACGAGGCTACTCCAGGGCTTCTGGCTGCGCCACCGCACGATGTCCGCCGTGCACTCGGGATTTGCCTTCTCCACGATCTTGAACGTCGAATCCATGATCGCCGGAACGCTCGCGGCGGCCTGTGGACTGCTCGCGAAGCCGAGGGCGCCGCGCGTCGTAGTTCAGCGGCTGACTCGGCTGCATGGTCCAGAGCATCATGAGCTTGCCCATCTCGTAGGCATGCCCGACCGGGTTGTCGCCCAGGTTGCCGCTGGCGAGCAGTCCCACCGCGTCGGCCAACTTCTTCTTGTTCGCCAGGGAATCCGAGGGCTGCGCCGTGGCCACCTGCGAGATGGCGAGGAACGCCCGCGCGACCTCCGAGGGCGAGCCCTCGTTCACGCCGCATGGCTTGGGCTGCTGCGCCGCCAGGGACAGGGGGACGGGGAGCGCGAGCGCAACGGCTAACAGGGACGAGGTGATGGTCGTCGACCGGATGACCAGCATCGGAGACTCCTGGGATTTTTCGGGTGCAACGTGGGAACGTGGATCCCAGCGGGCTGTGCCCGGGGGGAAACGGGGGGTCAGGCTCGGTCCGCCAAGCCGGCGGCTTCAAGGAATATATCCCGCGGTGCGCGGCCTGTCGCCAGGGCCACGCGGGCCACGTCCTCGTACTCGGGCTTGGCGCTCCGGGTGCCGGCCCCGGCCAGCGCCACCTTGACGCGTATCTCGTGGCCCGCCACTCGTACGATGCGCGTTTCGCGGGGGGCGGCATGGCGTTCCACCGCCGTGCGCCGCACCCCCAGCGTCGTGGTCTCCACGAGCAGCATGGCTTCGAGGTCATCGGCCGCGGCCGGCGCGCAGAGCACTTCGATCCGCGTGCCCGGGCGTCCCTTCTTCATGAGGGTCGGAATCACCACGACATCCAGCGCGCCCGCCCCCCGCAGCCGGTCGGCGGCCGACGCGACGTATTCGCCCGACAGGTCGTCCAGGTCACAGGCCAGCTGCACCAGCCGCTCCACCAGCATGCCGGGCGGGCCGTTGCCGTCGGCCAGGACGATGCGGAGCGCGTTGGGGCGGTCGGCGAACTCCTTCGTTCCGGCCCCGAATCCGCTCCGGCGGGGCGTGTACTCCCCCGCCACCGGCCCCGCCGAGAGCACCCGCACGAGGGCCGCGCCGGTGGGCGTCACCAACTCGCCCGAACCGTCCGGGCCGGGGCGCACCGCCAGACCCTCGAGCAGCCGGAGCGTGGCCGGCGACGGCACGGGCAGCCGGCCGTGCGCCGCGTGCACGAAGCCGTCGCCCAGGCTGATCGGTCCGCACTGGATCCGCTCCACCCCCAGCCGCTCGAATCCCCAGATCGACCCGACGACGTCGAGCATGGCGTCCACCGCGCCGACCTCGTGCAGGTGCACGCGGTCCACGGTGGTTCCGTGGATCGCCGCCTCCTGCTCGGCGATGGCCGTGAACGCGGCGTCGGCTCGCGCCTTCACGCCCGCGGGCGCGTCGCAGCGATCCACCAATTCGCGGATCTGCTTCAGGTGGCGGCCGTGCGGCTGCGGCGGGATGTCGAAGTCCACCTTGACGCAGGCGATCGACGCGCGCTGCACGTCGGCGATGCGCACGCCGACGCCCTCCAGCCCGAGGCGCGACGGCAGCGCGCGCAGCCAGTCGCGGTCCAGCCCCACCGCCACCAGCGCGCCCAGCGTCATGTCTCCCGAGATCCCGCTGAACGGGTCGAGGATCGCGAGGGTCATATCAGAACCTGTAAGACGCGCCGCTGCCCGTATTGAACACCACGACCTCGGCGTCGGGCCCGATCCGGCCCAACCGCGCCAAGCGCTCGGCCACCGCGAACGCGCACCCGCCCTCGGGGCACACGTCGATGCCCGAGGCCACGGCGAGACGCGCCGTGGCCGCGCGGATCCCGTCGTCGTCCACCGCCAGGGCATCGCCCCCGCTCTCCCGCAGCGCGCGCAGGATGAGCCGGTCGCCGAGCGGGCCTGGCACGCGCAACCCACTCGCGTACGTCTCGGGCTGCTCCCACGGCACCGCCCGATCTCGCCCCCGCCGAGAACGCCCGCACCATCGGCGCGCACCCCGCCGACTGGGCCACGATCATGCGCGGGAACGCCTCGCCCGCCGGCAGCCAGCCGTACGCGCGCAGTTCGGCGAACACCTTCCACATGCCGATCAGCCCCGTGCCGCCGCCCGTGGGATACACGATGTGCGTGGGCAGCCGCCAGCCCAACTGCTCGGCCACCTCGATCCCCATCGTCTTCTTGCCTTCGATGCGATACGGTTCGCGCAGCGTGGACACGTCGAAGTACCCGCTCTCGGCGGCGAACGCCCGGGCCTGCTTGCCGGCGTCGCCGATATGGCCGTCCACCAGCTGGAGGTCGGCGCCCAGCGCGGCGATCGTGTCGAGGATCGGTTTCGGCGTCGTGCGCGGCGCGTACACGCGCACCGGCAGCTTCGCCGCCGCGGCGTACGCCGTGAGCGCCGCCCCGGCGTTGCCCGCGGTGGGCACGACCAGCCCGGGCACGCGCGTGGCCCGCCGCCCGCGTTACCGCCGCGCTCATGCCGCGGGCCTTGAACGACGCCGTCGGATTGAGCCCCTCGTCCTTGATCCACAGCCGCCGCACGCCAATGGCGCGGGCGAGCGGCGGCAGTTCCTGCATCGGCGTCGCGCCCTCCCCCAGCGACACCGGCTCCTCCTCGGCCGTCACCGGCAGGATCGATCGATACCGCCACATGTCCCAGCGCGGCGCGATGGTGTCGAGCCGCGGCGACGGCATGTCGTAGCGAACCAGGTACGGCTGCCCGCAATCCGGGCACACCGTGGCCAGGCGGTCGCCGGGCGCGGAGTGGGCGCAGGCGGAACATTCGAGATGCCAATGGGTCACGACGACGGGTCCTCGGTGGAGCGTGGCGCCCCCGGTTCGTCCGGCGGCGGTGCGACGGGCGACGATGCCCGCAGCGCGGCCAGCACGCGCTCGGCGGACTTCTCGCTGAATCCCGGCAGCGCGGCGATCGCTTCGCGGGTCGCCTCCCGCACCCCCTGCAGCGACCCGAACGCCTGGAGCAGCCGGCGCCGCCGGGCGGGTCCGACCCCGGGAACGTCGAGCAGCGCCGACGTGACGGTACGCGCCTTGCGGCGGTTCCGCTGGAATCCGATCGCGAACCGGTGGGCTTCGTCCCGCGCCTGCTGCAGCATGCGCAGCGCCGGCGACCGGCGCGGCAGGCGCAGCGACTCGGCTACGCCCGACGACGAAGATCTCCTCCTCGCGTTTCGCGAGGCTGATCAACGGCATCTCGCCGAGGCCGAGTTCGACCAGCGCGTGGTGCGCCGCCCCGAGCTGCCCCTTGCCGCCGTCGATCACCACCAGGTCGGGCAGCGGCTTTCCATCCTCGGCGCGGCGGGCGAAATACCGCCCCACCACTTCGTGCATCGACGCGAAGTCGTCGATCCCCTCCACGGTCTTCACCTTGAACTTGCGATACTCCGCCCGATGCGGCCGCCCGTTCTGGAACCAGACGCACGACGCCACCGTGTCGGTGCCCTGGGCGTGCGAGACGTCGAAGCAGACGAGGGTGCGCGGCAGTTTCTGCAGGCCGAGCTGGCGCTGCAGTTCGTACACCGGATCGCCGGCGCGCTCGCTCGTCTCGTCGTCTTCCAGCAGCGCCTCCTCCAGCAGATGGCGGGCGTTCTGCTCGGCGAGCGCCACCAGGTCGCGCTTCGGGCCCGCGCAGCGGCACGACCAGCCGCACCGGGGCCAGCGAGGCCTGCGCCAGCTCCGGGTCCTCGCTCGCGAACGGCAGGAACAGCTCGGGGGCGTGATCGGCCATGGGCCGGTACGCGCCCACCAGATACGCCGACAGCGCCGCGCCGTCGCTCTCGCCCTCCACGTGCGCCACGAACTGATGCTCGCGGCCCAGCAGCTTGCCGCCCCGGATGCGCAGCAGCGCCACGCACGCCTCGTCCCCGTCGCGCGCGAAGCCGATCACGTCGCGGTCCCCGCCCTCCACTTCCAGTACCACCGTCGGTTCTTCCATCCGGTCGAGGTGCTTGAGCGCGTCGCGGAGTTCGGCGGCCCGCTCGAAGTCGAGCGCCGCCGCCGCCGCGTCCATGCGCCCCCGCACGCGGCGGATCACCTCGTCGGTGCGGCCGTCGAGGAACACCAGCACCTCGTCGATCATCGCCCGGTAGTCGGCCTGGCTCTGCAGGAACACGCACGGCGCCTTGCAGCGCTTGATGTAGTAGTCCAGGCAGGGCCGGTCGGGCATCTGGCGCGGCATGTCGTAGTGGCACGAGCGCACGGTGAAGATGCGCTTCACGACGTTGATCGCGCGGCGCATGGCGCCCACGTCCGTGTACGGCCCGAAGTAGCGGGCCCCGTCGTTGAGCAACCGGCGCGTGACGAGCACGCGCGGAAACGGCTCCTGCACCGTCACCTTGATGTACGGATACGACTTGTCGTCGCGCAGCACCACGTTGTACCGCGGCCGGTGCTCCTTGATGAGGTTGGATTCGAGGATCAGCGCCGCCGGCTCCGTCGGCACGACGATCGTCTCGAGGTCGGCCACCTGCCGCATCAGGACGCGCGTCTTGGTATTCTCCAGCCGTTCGGCGGCCAGGTAGCTGCGCACGCGCGACCGCAGGCGCTTGGCCTTGCCCACGTACAGCACCTCCCCGCGGACGTCCTTCCACAGATAGACGCCCGGAGATTCGGGGAGGTGGCTCACCCGATCGAGCACGCTGGCCGGCAGGGTCACGCCTGAAGTATACCGTTCCCCGCCCGAGCCGGCCGCCTACCGCCCCACGCGGAACCGGCGGGCGAAGCCGCGCAGGATGCCGTGCGCTTCGGGTACGCCGAGCAGCATCGCGCCCCCGATGTACGCGGAGCCGTACACCGCGATCACGACGATCCCCCCCAGCATGCGCCCCCAGGGCGCCGTGGCGCCCTGGACGAGCACGCCCAGGGCCGCGCTGGCCACGGCCAGCCCCCACAGCGTGATCGTGAACCGCACCGGCAGCCCGGTGGCGCCGATGCGCGCGTTGAGGCGCGACCGCAGCAGCGTGAACTCCACCCACGCCGCCATCCCCGCCGACGCCGACAGGCCGGCCACGCCCCAGTGCGGGTCGAGCCCGAACCAGCGCGGCACGCCGAAGGCAAACGCCACGCCGAGCACCGTGGTCAGCGCCACGCGAATGGCGGCGAACCGCAGCGGGGTGCGCGTGTCGCGCAGCGCGTAGTACGTGGACGAATACAGCCGCCCCAGCGTGCCGGCGAGCAGCCCCACCGCCGATCCGCACAGCACCGCCCACGTGTACACGCCGTCGATGGCCGTGAAGTGGCCGTGTTGGAAGACGACGCTGGTCAGCACGTCGCCGAGCGCGAGGAACGCCACCGCGGACGGGACGACGAGAAACGCGATGCGGCGCAACCCGGCGTCGAGCCGCGGGCGCAGCAGCCCGCCGGCCTCGTGCTCCTCCACCGTCGCCCGCGACATCTCGGGCAGCTCGGCCACGGATATCGAGCCGCCGAACAGGCTCACCGGCAGTACGTACAGCGTGGTGGCGAACCCGAACACGGCCACCATCCCGTTCGGCAGGAAACTCGTCAGGAACTGATCCACGTAGCTGCTGATCTGCACCACCCCGCGGCTCACGAACGCCGGGCCGAAGTTGCGGAGCACTTCGCGCACATTGGCGTTCGCCCGGTCGAACGTCAGCCGCAAGCGCGGCACGAGCCCACGCACCGAGGGCAGCTGCACCAGGAATTGCACCAGGCTGCCCAGCACCGACGCCCAGGCGAGATGCGTGACCAGCGCCGCCTTGTCGGGCAGTCGCCCCCACCACGCCAGCGCCGCGATGAGGACGCCGTTCCAGGCGATCGGCGCCGAGTACGAGACGAGGAACCGGCGGTGGCTGTTCAGGATGCCGAGGCACCAGGCCGAGAGCACGAGCAGGCCGGCCCCCGGGAACAGGATCCGGGTGAGGACGATCGTCAGCTCGCGGCGCTCGCCCGTGAACCCCGGGGCGATGGCGTAGAGGAGGAGCGGCGCCGCCAGCACGCCGGCCAGCACGAACACGGCGATCGTCAATCCGAGGATGGCCGCCACCGCGCCGGCCACGCGCTCCGCCTCGTCGTCCTCCGCCGCCCCGAGCAGCCGGGCATACACGGGCACGAACGCCGCCGACAGCGCCCCCTCGCCAAACAGATTCTGCAGGACATTCGGAATCTTGAATGCCGCGGTCCAGGCGTCGGCCGCGGTGCTCGTGCCCAAGTACCGCGCGATGAGCGAATTCCGGATCAGCCCCAACACGCGCGATCCCAGAATGCCGGCCGCGACCAGCGCCGCCGCCGCCCCCGTGTGCTTGCGGGGCGCGCGGTGGTCCGCCCCCGCCCCCGCCATCGCCCCCGCACCTGCCCCGCTGACCGCCGCCCGCGCGGCGCCGTCGCCTCCGGCGCGCGGATCAGTCGCCATGGCGCGCGCCCTCCCTGACCAGGCGCGTTGCGTGATCGCCGGCCGCCGAACGCATCGCGCCCCACAACGCCTCACCGTGCCGCGCGAGGAACGGAATGAAGTTCAGCGTTCGCTCCTGGCGCCGCCCGTCGGGACGCGTGAGCGCCCGAATCGACTGCAGATCCCGCAGGGCGTCGCTCCCCCGCCGCTTGGCCGCCGCCGCCAGCCGCCGCTCCAGCCGATCCACGCGAAACGCCAGCTGCCGCCGCGCCCCGTCGATCACCGCGGGCCCGAGGAGCGCGCCACCCGCCGGCGACGCCGAGTCTTCCGCGGCCACCGCGTCCAACCGCACCTCGAGCGCCCGCCGCAGCGCCTCCAGCGCCTGCCGCACCTCCGCCGGCACCGACGCCACCGCCAGCCGACGTTCCAGTGCCGCCCCCTCGTCCAACGCGTCGAGCCCGATCCCCAACCGCGCCAGCGCGCGGTCCACCGGCGGCTCGACGATGGTACACGCCCACCGCGGCAGCCCCAACGGCCGTGCCGCGTCGAGCGCGCTCGCCACGCCGGACAGCTGCGCGAAATAGGCCAGTTCGCCCGGCCCGCCCAGGTACCCGATCGTCGGCAGGATCGCGCGTTCGAGCACCGGGCGCAGCAATACGTTCGGGCTCAGCGCCTCGCTTGGCGCCGTGCCGGCCAGCGCCGCCGCTTCCGCCAGCGGCACGCGCCGCTTCACACCACCCTCGGTGACGAACACCGTGGTTAGCCCCGGCACGTGAGGCACCTGCGGCGCGAAGTCGAGCGCGGCCAGCCGCGCGTTCCGTTCCACGATCGCGGCGTCCATGGCGGCGGCGCGCTCGAGGGCCCGCCGCAGCACGCCCGCTCCCGCGCGCCGCACGGCGGGGTGTGACGCGTCGAGCACCGCAATGCCCAGCGGATCGAGCAGCGTGCGCAACAACCGCACGTACGCGCCCCCCACGGTGGGCGCGCCGCCGTACGCCGATTCGGCGGCGGCGTACGCCGTCTCGTACGCCATCGACCCGCACGCCGAGCGCAGCGCACGGAGGAGCGGCCGCACCTCGCCGAGCGGCGCCTGCGCCATGGGAGTGCCGGCCGGCGGTTCGACGCTCGTCGAGAGCCGGCGCACGGCGCCGCCGTCCACGACCGCCGTGTGGTTCGCCTCCGCGTAATCGGCGTCGTCGGTGGCCGCCCAGAACACCGGCGCCGCCGGCACACCCGTTTCGCGCTCCACCGCGTCGGCCATCGCCAGCGCACCGATCGCCTTGGACCACGTGTACACCGGGCCCCCGAACAGCCCCGGTTGCTGCCCCGTCGTGACCACCACGCCGCCCGCGCGCGCCACCCGCTCCAGACGCGCCATGGCGGCGCCGCCCGGACCGAACGCGTCGCGCACGGCGGGCAGCCACGCCGCGCCGGCGGAACCGCCGATCTCCCGCGCGCGCCCACGCCAGGCGTCGACGCCCGTGGGCACGGCGGGCACGAGGTCCGCCTCCAGACGGCCCTCCTGCACGGCCCGCGACAGCGCTGAGCCGCCCAGCGGGTCGGTCACCACGCGCGGTTCGCTCATCGAACGGTGGGCGTATGCATGCCCACCAAGATAGCGGCGCCCCGCTGGCGCCGGCCACGTGGCGGCGCCGGCGCCGCGCCCGGTCACTTGTGGTACGGCTCGCCGCGGACGATCGTGCCCGCCCGGTAGAGCTGCTCCGACAGGACGAGCCGCGCCAGCTCGTGCGGCAGCGTCCACGGCGCCAGGGCCAGCCGCCTCGCGGCGCGGTCGCGCAGTTCGGCCGCCGACGCCGAACGCGCCGCCGACCACGAACGCGACGTCGCGCGCCCGTTCGCGCGTTTCCTGCAGGAAGCGGGCGAACGCTTCCGACGTCATCGCCGCGCCCCGCTCGTCGCACACCACGAGGTCGGCCGGCCCCGACCTTGGCCGCCAAGCGCTCGCCTTCGCGCGCCCGCACGAGGTCCGGCGACGCCGACCGCGCCGGCTCTTCCCGGACCTCGTGCACCACCAGCGGCCAGTAGCGGCCGGCGCGCGTCTCGTAGAACGCAATCGCCGCCGCCAGCGCCGCGTTGCGCGGCTTGCCGACGGCGGCGAGGATCACCTGCACACGCGGCGCTCCGGCGAGCGACTCACGCGTACACGCCGCGCAGCCGGTGCACCGTGGCCACGCGGCTGATCGACAGCATGTACGCCGCCGTCCGCATGTTCACCTTGTGCGTGGTCGACAGCCGCAGCACGTCGGCGAAGCTGTTGCGCATGATGTCGTTCAGCCGCTCGTTGACCACGTCCTCGGTCCAGAAGTACCCGCCGCGGTCCTGCACCCACTCGAAGTACGACACGGTGACGCCGCCCGCATTGGCCAGGATGTCGGGAATCACGAACACGCCCTTCTCGTCGAGGATCTCGTCGGCGTTGGCCGTGGTCGGACCGTTCGCCCCCTCGCAGATCACCTTGGCGCGGATGCTGGTCGGCGTTCTTGCTCGTGATCACGTTCTCGAGCGCCGCCGGCAGCAGCACGTCCACGTCGAGCGTCAGGAGGTCGGCGTTGGAGATCGGATCGCCGCCGGTGAACCCGTCGAGCGACTTGCGACCCTGCACGTGCTTGATCGCGGCATTGACGTCGATGCCGGCCTTGTTGTAATAGCCGCCGGTGCGATCGCTGATCGCCTGGATCTTGCACCCTTCGCGCGTCAACAGATCCGCCGCCACCGAGCCCACGTTGCCGAAGCCCTGTACGGCGACCGTCGTGCCCTTGATCGTCCATGCCGAGGTGCTTGAGCGCTTCCTTGATGACGATCATGCAGCCGCGGCCGGTCGCTTCGCGGCGCCCCAGCGAGCCGCCCATCTCCACCGGCTTGCCCGTCACCACCGCGGTCACCGTGTGGCGCATGTGCATGGAGTAGGTGTCCATCACCCACGCCATCACGCGCTCGTTCGTGTTCACGTCGGGCGCCGGCACGTCGGAATCGGGCCCCAGGGTGTTCATGATGCCCGACGTGTAGCGCCGCGTGAGGCGCTCCAGTTCGCCCACGCTCATCTTCAGCGGATCGCAGATCACGCCGCCCTTGGCGCCCCCGAACGGCAGGTTGACCACGGCGCACTTCCACGTCATCCACGCCGCCAGCGCCTTCACCTCTTCGAGCGTCACGTGCTCGTCGAATCGGATGCCGCCCTTGGCCGGCCCGCGGGAGGTGTTGTACAACACGCGATACCCCGTGTACACCTCGACTTCACCATTGTCGAGCGTCACGGGGACGGAGATGATGATCTGCTTCTCGGGATGGCGCAGGACCTTGTACAGTCCCGGTTCGAGGTCGAGCAGTTCCGCTGCACGATCGAACCGCGACATCATGGCCTCGAACGGATTGTCCTCGTCGAGAAAGCGGTCCTTGTCGGGGCGGACGATTTTATCGGTTGGCAGTCTCAGATCGGTTGCCATGAGAGTCGGTTTGGAGTCGGCGCTAGCCGGCGGTTGGAGGGTTGGCTCGGGTCCCGGCCGCCGCTGCGTCGAGCAGACGGTCCAGGTGCTCCTGCCCCTGGTCCACGGTCAGCCGTTGCGAAACATACCATAGGGGCCCCGGACCGGGCCACCGCGCGCCGATCTTCACGGCATCCTTGAGCGTACACACGGCCAGCGCGTCGGCGCGCGCCGCCGCCTCGCCGGCCGCGCGCAACTCGGCGTCGCTGAACGCGTGATGGTCGGGAAAGGCCCGCAGGTCCACTTCCGCGCCCGCCAAACGCAGTTGCGCCGCCGCCAGCGCCGGTTCCCCCACTCCGGTCACGAGCACCAGCCGCCGCCCCGCCAGCGCCGACAGGGACAGCGGCGTCCGCGCCGCGCCGCCCGTGCCGGCCGACGCGCTTTCGAGCGCGGCCGGTTCCAGATGCAACACGGCGCCCGGCGTCCCCGAAATCGCGGTCGCCTCGACGAGCACCCGCCCCGCGTCGGCCGCGCTCGCCATCTTGCGCGTCACCACCACCAACGCCGCTCGGCGCAATCCCGAGGGAGGTTCTCGGAATGGTCCGGCGGGCAACATGCGCCATGCCGCGAGCGCAGGCTCCCCCCTTCCACTGGCCGCATCGGCCGAGATCAGCACCACGTCCGCCAGCCGGGCCACGCGCCGGTGCTGGAAGGCGTCGTCGAGCACCGCGATCGTGGCGCCCCGTGCGCGGGCACGGGCCAACCCCGCCACGCGGTCCGGCCCGACGACCACGGGAATCGCCGGATTCAGCCGTTCGTGGACCAGGGGTTCGTCGTTCCCGTAACCGCGAATGACGATGGCTGGCCGAGCCCCACGCCGCGCCAACTCGCCCGCGAACCACGCCGACACCGGAGTCTTTCCGGTACCGCCCACCGTCAGGTTGCCCACGGCGATCGCCGGGATCGCACCGGCGTGGACCGGCAGCACCCCGGCGTCGTACAGGGCGTTGCGCGCCCCCACGACCACGCGGTAGGCCGCGGCGGCGGGCCACAGTGCGCCTCGCGCCGCCCCCGCCAGCGCACCGCGGCCAAACCACAGCCGGTCCGCGGCCCGCCGGGTCATGCGCGTGCCCCCCGGGGTGCGCCGGCCGCTGCGGCCACCGCGTGGTCGATCGCGTCCCGATACCGATCCGTCAACTCGGCCAACTCCTTGGGCGCCCCCGCCGGCGCCGAGAGGAACGGCCCGAAGGCGATCGTCACGCGGGCGAACGGCTTGGGCAGCACGAACCGGTCCCAGCTCCCGAACTGCCAGAACCGGGACACGTGCACTCCCGTCGGCACGATGGGCCGCGCCGAGCGCTGCGCCACGAGCAGCGCGCCCGCGGCAAAGCGGTGGTAGGGGCCGGTCGGCCCATCGGGGGTGATGGCCACGCTGACTCCCGCCTCGAGTTCGCGCACCAGGCCGACCAGCGCGCGGTTGGCTCCACGGGTCGTCGAGCCGCGCACCGTCCGATAGCCGAACGCCTGGGCCACGCGCGCGATCAGTTCGCCGTCTCGGTGTTCGCTTATCAGAAGACTAATACCCTGCCCTCGGTGGGCCCAGAGCGCCGGCAGCAGCTGGCCGTGCCAGACGACGTACACCAGGGGCACGCGGCGCCCGCGCGCCTCGGCCACCTCGCCGTCGTGCACCAATCGCACACGCCACGTGCGGGCGAGCAGCCAGACCGCCACCGCGCCCAGGCGCGCGGCCCACCGCGTTCGCCAATCCGCCGGGCGATCGCTCATCGTGGCCCGCTCCCCGCGGCCATCTCGGCCGCCATCTCGGCCACGCGCCCGGCGGCGCCCGGGGTCCCCAGGGCCGCGCGCACCTCGGCCAGCCCCGCCAGCATCCGGTCCCGCCCCGGGTCGCCGGGTCGGAGCAGCGGCTCGAGCGTGTCGGCGATCGCCGTCGGGCGCAACGCTCCCTGCACGAACTCCGGCGCCACCTCGCGCCCCGCCACCACGTTCACCAGCCCGATGTGCGGAATCCGCACCAGCCGCCGGGCCAGCGCGTACGTGATCCGGCTCGTGCGGTACGCCACGACCAGCGGGCACCCCGCCACGGCCGCCTCGAGCGTCGTCGTGCCGCTCTTGCACATGGCGGCGTCGGCCGCGCGGAACACTGTGAAGGAGGCGCCGCGCACCATCGGGTACGGGCATTGGCCGGCGTCCAGGTTCACCGTGGGCGCCACGCTCACGATCACCTGCAACCGCGGGTCGCGGCGGCGGAGTTCGTCGGCCACCCGCACGAAGTCGTCGAGGTGGCGGAGGATCTCCTGCGCGCGGCTCCCCGGGAACAGGGCGAGCACGGGGGCGTCGGGGCGCAGGCCGAGCGTGCCGCGCGCCTCGGCCGGGCCGGGGAGTGCCGCCACGCGATCGAGCAGCGGGTGGCCCACGAACGTCGCGTCGATGCCGTGGCCGGCCAGCAGCGGCTGTTCGAACGGCAGGATCACGGCCGCCCGCGTCACCCACCGGGCCAGCTGGTCGAGGCGGCCGGCCCCCCACGCCCAGACCTGGGGCGTGATGTAGTAGAGAACCGGGACGCCGGCCTCGGCCGCCGCCCGGGCGACTTTCATATTGAAACCAGGATAGTCGATCAGCACGACGAGCGCCACCCGGCCCGAGCGGATGCGGGCGACGAGGTCGCGCAGCAGGGCCCAGTGCCGGGGCACGTGGCGCAGGACCTCCACGAATCCCATCACCGCGAGCTGATCGGCGTGCGCCAGCAGATCCACGCCCGCGTCGCGCATCTGGTCGCCGCCGACCCCGACGAGCGTGAACGGGGCGCGGCGCGCGTGCAGGGCACGGGCCACCCCGGAGGCGTGCAGGTCGCCGGAGGCCTCCCCGGCGACGAACACGATCTCACGCACCCGCGTGCGCTCCCGAGCCCTTGAGCGACGGCAGCGTGCGTTCGATCTCGCCGACGATGCGCAGCGCCACCGCCAGCGCCTCGCGCCCGTCCTGGCCGCTCACCACCACCGGCGCCGAGCCGCGCACGGCGTCGAGGAAGCTCTGGAACTCGAGCCGGAGCGGCTCGCCCTCCGGCGCCTCCAACGGCACGCGTTCCACGAACGCCTCCACCGAAGCCGCCGCCTTGGCCAGCTCGGCCAGATCCACGTCGGTGCGCAGCCGGTAGAACTCGCCGACCCCGGCCGCCAGGTCGAGCGACAGGTACCCGCTCCCCTGGAAGATCCGCAGCTTGCGCATGCGGTCGCGCGACACGCGGCTAGCCGTGATGTTGGCCACCGCGCCCGACGCGAATTCGATGCGCGCGTTGGCGATGTCCACGAACGGCGTGAGCACCGGAATTCCCACCGCCGTCAGCCCCGACACCGCGCTCCCGACCAGCGTGCGCACGAGGTCGATGTCGTGGATCATGAGATCGAGCACCACCGCCACATCCGATCCGCGCGGATTGAACGGCGCCAGCCGGTCGCTCTCGATGAATCGCGGGGCGTCCACATAGGGGAGCGCGGCGCGGATCGCCCGGTTGAACCGTTCCACGTGCCCGGTCTGGATTAGCGCGCCCGCGCGCGCGGCCACCGCCACCAGCTCGTCGGCCTCGGCCAGCGTGGCCGCGATCGGCTTCTCGATCAGCAGGTGCTTGCCGCGCGCCAGCGCCGTCCGCGCCACGGCGAAGTGCGCCGGCGTGGGCACGACGATCGTGGCCGCGTCCACCACGTCGAGCAGCGCCTCGACGCTCGGCAGCGCCGGCACCTGCAGCTCCCGGGTCACGTGCGCGGCCCGCGCGGCGTTGGCCTCGTAGAAGCCGGCGAACGAGACGCCCGGCATCTCGCGCATGATGCGCACGTGATGGAACCCCAGCGCGCCGGCGCCGATCACTCCCACCCGAAGATCGCTCACACCACCACTCCGCGGTCGCTCTCGTCGAGGAAGTGCAGGAACGTCTCGACCTCCGGGAACATCTGGAGGTCCGTCTGCGCCTTGGCTCGCGCCTGCGACACGTTCAGTTCGGATTTGAAGAACATGCGGTACGCCTTCTTCAGCTCGCGCACCACCGGTTCGGGAAAGTTGTTGCGCTGCAGGCCGATGCTGTTCAGCCCGAACAGCTTGATCGGATTGCCGACCGCCTTCACGTACGGGGGCACGTCCTTGGCGATCCGCGAGCACCCGCCCACGAACGCGTAGGCGCCGATCTTCACGAACTGGTGCGCCGCGCTCTGCCCCGAGACGATCGCCCGATCGTGCACCGTCACGTGCCCGGCGAACTGCACGTTGTTGCCCAGGATCACGTGGTTCCCCACGTGGCAGTCGTGCGCCAGGTGCACGTACGACATCACGAAGCAGTCGCGCCCCACGGTCGTCTTGAACGACTGGCTCGTGCCGCGGTTCATCGTCACGTACTCGCGAATCACCGTGTTCTCGCCGATTTCGACGGTGGTCCGCTCGCCCTTGAACTTGAGGTCCTGCGGCAACCCGCCGAGGATCGATCCGATCCCCACCGTCACGCGCGGCGCGAGCGTGACGTAGCGCTCCAACACCGTCCGGGCCGCCAGCCGGCAGCCGTCGCCGATCGTGCAGTCCGGGCCGACGATCGCCCACGGCCCGATCTCCACGCCGTCGCCGATGCGCGCCCCCGGATCGACGATCGCCGTGGGATGGATGGTCGCGCTCATCGGTCGCGGACCATCGCGCCCATCTCGGCCTCCGCCACCACCTCGCCGTCCACCTTGGCCGTCCCCCGCATCTTGCACATGGGTCCGCGGATCTGAATCATGTCGAGTTCGAACCGCAACTGATCGCCCGGCCGCACCGGCCGGCGCCACTTCACGTGATCCAGCGAGGTGAAGTATACCACTTTGTTGTGCGGATCGGCGAAGGCCCCCATCAGCAGCATCCCCCCCACCTGGGCCATGGCCTCGATGATCAGCACGCCGGGCATGATCGGGTGCCCCGGAAAATGCCCCTGGAAGAAGGGCTCGTTGATCGTCACGTTCTTGATGCCCACGATCCGCTTCCGCGGCTCCATCTCGAGCACGCGATCCACGAGCAGAAACGGATACCGGTGCGGCAGCACCTTCATGATGTCGTCGATCTCCAGCACGGTCGTCTCCTTCCTGAGCGCCTCACGCATCGCCCGCACGAGCTTCACGGTGCCGCGGTGGCTCGGCCTGACCGCCACGACCCGCGCCCGCACCCGCGCCCCGGCGAGCGCCAGATCTCCCACACAGTCCATCGCCTTGTGGCGCACGAATTCATCGGGCCACCGCAGCACGTTCTCCACCACCGCCGACTCGTCCAGCACCACCGCGTTCTGCGTCGACGCCCCGCGAATCAAGCCCATCGCCCGCAACGGCTCCACCTCCCGCGTGAACCCGAACGTCCGCGCCGCCGCCAACTCCGACACGAACACGCCCGCGTCCACGGTCGACGCCCACCGCTGGCGCCCGATCAAGGGATGCGGAAAGTCGATCGTCACGTCCAGCGCCAGCTCGCGACGCCGGGTGCGCCTCGTAGCCGGCCTCGCCGTCCGCCACCCGCACCACCTCGCGCAACTCCCAAACCTGAACGATTCCGGCCTGCGGCGCGATGCCCGCACGCTGCAGGGCCTCCACGAACGGCGCCGCGCTCCCGTCCACGATCGGCGGTTCCGGACCGTCCAGCTCGATCGTCACGTCGTCGATCCCCAGCGCCGCCACCGCGGCCAGCACGTGCTCCACCGTGTGCACCGACACCGGGTCCTCCCCGAGCTGCGTCCGGCGCTCGCTGGGCACCGCGGTGTCGATCGTCGCCTCGATCAGCGGCTGGCCCGGCAGGTCCGCGCGCCGGAACGCAATCCCCTGCCCGCTCGGCGCAGGCCGGAACGTGAGCCGGCACGCCACCCCAAGATGCAGCCCCACCCCCTCCACCGTCGACGCGCCGCCGATCGTGTGGCGCCTCACGCGTCGCCCTCCGAACGCGCCAGCAGCCGCTCGATCCGCCGCAGCAGCGCGGGCAGCTTGAACAGCGTGGCCTGTGCCCGCAGGGCCTCCCGGTGCGGTCGCGCCGGATAGCCCGACCAGGTCTCGCCGGCCGGGATGTCGCCGAATACGCCGCGCCTGCGCGCCCAGCGGTGCGCCCCCTTGCCGATCGTGTGGTGCCCCGCGACCCCCACCTGCCCGGCCAGAATGCACCCGTCCTCGATGCGCACCGACCCCGCCACCCCCACCTGCGCCATCAGCAGGCACAGCCGCCCGATCCGCACGTTGTGCCCCACCTGCACCAGGTTGTCGATCTTTGTGCCGGCCCCGATCACGGTGTCGTCGATGCTCCCCCGATCGATCGTCGAATTGGCGCCCACCTCGACGTCGTCCTCGAGCACGCATCCCCCCACGTGCGGAATCTTCTCGTGGCGGTCGCCCCGGAACACGTAGCCGAACCCGTCGGCTCCGATCCGCGCCCCCGACTGCACGATCACTCGCCGCCCCAGCCGCGCGCCCGCGTACACCGTCGACCCGGCGTCGAGCTGCGCGTCGTCGCCCACCTGCGCGCCGGCGCCCACCACGGCGTGCGCGCCGACCGTCACCCGGTCGCCGAGCACGGCCCCCGCCTCGATCACCGCGTACGGTCCCACGCTCGGCGCCTCGCCCAGCACCACACCCGGCCCGAGCACCGCCGTGGCGTGCACGCCCGGCACCCGCGCCGGCGCGCGGTAGAAGCGCGGGATCAGCGACAGGAGCGCGTCGTGCGGCTTGGCCACCACGATGCGCGCCGCGGCCGGCGAGGGCAGCCGGGCGATCTCCGGCGTGGTCAGCACCGCCGCCGCCGCCGACGCCGCCATCAGCGGCGCGTATTTCGCCGACGCGCAGAAGCTCAACTGGTCCCCACGCGCCCGGTCGAGCGGGGCGATGGACCGCACCACCACCGTCGCGTCGCCGACCAGCTCTCCGCCGACCAGTCGGGCGATGGCCGAAGCGGTGAGCACGTTGCCGTCCTCACCGCCTCCGCCGGTCGCCGCCTGGCCGATTGTCACTCGTTGGGCGGGGTTTCCAGCTTCTTGATCACCCGGGCGGCGGAGTCGCGCTTGGCCGCCGCCGCGATCTTCAGCCGGGCGACCACCTTGTCGGTGATGTCCAGATTCCGGTCCGCGCTCAGCACCGCTTGCGCATCGATGATCAGCGAGTACCCGTTCTCGTCGCGGATCTTGTCGAGCATGTCCCGCACGGTCTGCATGACCGGCCCCATCAGTTCCTGCTGCCGCGACTGGGCCTGCTGCTGGAGCGAGTTCTGCCGGTCCGCGTACTCCTGCTGCTTGGTCTGGATGGCCTTCTGCCGCATCTGCTTGGCCGCGTCGGTCAGCGTCGGCTCGGCCTTCTGGTAGTCGCTGATCATCGTCTGGATGCTCGTGCTCATCTTGTTCAGCGTGTCGCCCCACGCCGCGGATTCCGCGTTGTACGTCGACTCGGCTTCGGCGCGCCCGGGGGCCACGTCGAGCAGCGCCTGCGTATTCACGTACACGATCTTGGGCGTCGCCGGCTGCTGGGCACGGGCGGGCATGGCGACGAGGACGAGGCCGACGGCCGCGATCGTGGTCGCGCGAAACATGGAATTCATCTGCGCTCCGATTAGTAGAACTGTCCGAATTTGAAGTGCACTTGCCACGCGGGGGCCTTGACCCCGTTGGCGTTCACGCGATCCAACCCATACCCCAGATCGATGCCCAGCGGACCCAGCGGCGTCACCACCGACCCGCCGATGCCCGCGCTGCGGAACAGCCGCGTGGGGTTGAAGTCCGCCGGCCGCGCATAAACGTTACCGCCGTCGTAGAACACGTCCAGGTACAACTGCTGGCTCACCCGGAGGCCCAGTTCGGCGGTCGCGCTGAAGAAGGCGTTGCCGAACGACGCCCGCTGCGCGGTATAGGCGCTCGTCTCGTCCACATAGCCCAGCGGCGTGATCGAGAATTCATTGTACCCCGGCAGCGGCTGTCCGTACTGCACGCCGCCCATCGCGAACGCTTGAGAGACGAAGAACGGGCCCGGATTCCCGAAGATGGCGCCCGAGGACATGGTCAGGCCGAGCACCACCGGCATGCCCGAACCCAGCGACGGGCCCCCGCCCAGCGTCCCCATCGTCGCGTACGACTGCATCTGGCTGGTGAGGCGCGTGAACGTCGCCGACCCGCCCAGCGGCCCGCCGTTGTACTGCACGTTGAACGATTCGTGCACCCCGCTGGTCGGGAACGGCATGCCCGATCGCGTGTCGTGGTCCAACGTGGCCCCGGCGCTCGACCGGAAGCAGGTCGCCGATTGCCCCGCGGCGTTGGTGCAGGCCGAGATCGTCCCCACCAGGCCGCCGGTCCCGTACACCACCGACTCCGCGTTGTAATTCAGGAACAGCCGCGTGTACCGCGACCCGCGCACCGGCAGGCCGAACTGCACCTGCGCGCCCGTGGTCGTGCTCTGCCCGATGTTCTGGATCGTGAACCGCGACTGCGAGTGGTAGGCGGTGAGCGTGCCGGAGTAGTTCGACTCCTTGATCGACGGATCCGTGTACGCCACGTTGAAATCGTTGATGTACTGCCCCTTCTGCCACTGGATCGACCCCTTCTTGCACTTGCCGAACAGGTTGGGCTGATCGAATCCGATGAAGCCGCCGAGCCCCGTGCCCTGGCCCACCGAGGCGCCGAAGTTGACGTTGCCGGTGCGCTTTTCCTTGACGTTGAACGTGATGTTCACGTCGCCCTGTTCGTCGGCCTGATCCACCTTGGGCTCGGGCAGCGGCGCATCGAAGAAGCCCAGGTTCGAGATGTTCTGGTAGCTCTGCATGAGCCGCGACTTGCTGAACACGTCGCCCGGGCACGACCAGCAGCTGGCGGCGGATGCAGGTCTCGTTGGTGATGTCGTTGCCCGCGATGTCCACTCGGTTGATGATCGCCGGCGTGCCCTCCTGGATCTCCCACCGCAGGTTGACCACGGGCGACGAGTCGGCCGCGATCGACCGCTCGACCACCGGATTGATCTGGGCGTACAGGTACCCCTCGTCGAGATAGGCATCCTGCACCTTGGTGGTCGCCGCCTGCCAGGCGGACCGGTCGAAGATCGTGCGATCCTGGCAGCTCCCGGGGCGCACCACGCCCTTGAGCGTCTCCATCAGGGTCTTGCCCCGCGGGGTGAACGGGTACATGGTGGCGATCTGCTGGCTCGAGAACTGCCGCGCCCCCTCCACCGAGAAGTCCCCCACGTGGTACTGCGGCCCCTCCTTCACGTCCAGGCTCACCAGCGCCTTGCCGGCCTGGCGGTCGAGCAGCGTGGTGTCCTTCACCACCTGCATGTCGATGAACCCGTGATCGGCGTACAGGCCCGGAATGTTCTGCGTGATGTCGGTGGCCAGCTTGTCGTTGTCGAGCTCGCCCTTGTTCCAGAAGAAAAAGCCTTCCGGCTTGGTGTCCATCGCGCCGACGATCTGTTTGACGCCCAGCGCCTTGTTGCCGGCCACGCGCACGCCCGATACCGCCGTGCGGTGCCCCTCGTCGATCGCGAACACGATCCGCGCCGAGGCGCTGTCGACGTACGTCGTTTCGGCCCGCACTTCGGCCACCGCGTACCCGCTCGCCTCGTAGACCGAATCGATCTTCACGATCGTCCGCGTCACTTGGGACGGGTCGATCGGCCGGCCGATGAGCAGGTCGACCTGGTCGCGCACGCTGCTCGGCGACACCTTGTCCGCCCCCTGCACGTCCACGTCCACGAGCATCGGCCGTTCCCGGAGTTGGAACACGAGCATCGACCGGCCGCCGGGCAGCGGCTCGCACAGCGCACGCACGTCCTGGAACTGCAGCGTGCCGTACAGCGCCTGGATGGCGCGCTGCAGCGCCCGATAGTTCAGCGTCGTGCCGGCGGTGACGCCCGCGTCGCTCCGCAGCAGCGCGTCCCCGAGACGGGTGTTGCCGCGGAACTCGATGGAATCGGGCTTCGAACACGCCCCGACCGCGCCTGCGTCCTGCGCGCCTGCCGCGGACGCCGTCGCGAGGAGGGCGATGAGAGGGAACACCAATCTGCGCATGGGAATCCTAAATATACACAATGCGGCCGGCCTGGCCCGGGCGGGCTTGGCCGGCCGTCGCGGTGCGGACTACGCCTTGGTGGTGCCCGTCAATACCCGGAACTCCAGCTTGGTTCCATCGGGGGCGACGTCCACCTCCAGCTCCTCTCCGCGCGAGAACTCGCCCAGCAGGATCTTCTCCGACAGCGGGTCCTCGATGTACCGCTGGATCGCGCGCTTCAAGCGGACGCGCGCCGTAGCTCTCGTCGTACCCGTGCTTCACCAGGAAGTCCGTCGCCGGCATCGGTCAGCGTGAGCGTCAGCTCCTCCTCGCTGAGCCGCTTCCGCACGTCCTTCAGCATCACCTGCACGATCTGCGTGATGTGCTCCGCGATCCAGCGGGTGGAACACGATCACGTCGTCCAGCCGGTTCAGGAACTCGGGGTTGAACACGTTCTTCAACTCCTCCCGCACCCGTCTCCGCGATCCGTTCGAAGTTCGCCGTGCCGGTCGCCGGCCGTGAAGCCCAGCGCCTTGCCCTTGGTGATGTCCCGGGCCCCCACGTTGGACGTCATGATCACCACGGTGTTCTTGAAGTCGATCACCCGGCCGTAGTTGTCCGTCAGGTGGCCCTCGTCGAGCACCTGCAGCAGGATGTTGAACACGTCGGGGTGCGCCTTCTCGATCTCGTCGAGCAGGACCACGCTGTAGGGCTTGCGCCGGACCGCCTTGGTGAGCGTGCCCGAATCCTCGTATCCCACGTAGCCCGGCGGGCGCGCCGATCAGCCGCGACACGGAGAACTTCTCCATGTACTCGCTACATGTCCACGCGGATCAGCGCCTGCGGGTCGGCGAACAGGAACCGGGCCAGCGCCCGCGCCAGCTCCGTCTTGCCCACGCCCGTCGGGCCCGCTGAAGATGAACGACCCGATCGGCCGGTTGCGGGTCCTTGAGCCCCGCCCGGCTGCGCCGGATGGAGCGGGCGAGCGCCCGGATCGCCTCGTCCTGGCCGATCACCGACTCGTGCAGCTCGTCCTCCATCCGCATCAGGCGCGTCGTCTCGGCTTCCTGCAGCCGCGTCACCGGAATGCCGGTCCAGCGGCTGACGATGAACGCGATCTCCTCCTCGCCGAGCACCGGCCGGAACGACTGGCGCCGCTTCTCCCACGCCTCCTGCTTCTCGCGGATCTCGCCCTGCAGCTCGCGCTCCTGGTCGCGCAGCGCCGCCGCCCGCTCGAAGTTCTGGTCGCGCACCGCCGCTTCCTTGTCGGCGCTCACCTTCTCCAGCTCGCGCTTCAGCTCGGCCACCTCCGGCGGCGGCGCCTGCGCCGCCAGCCGCGCCCGGGCGCCGGCCTCGTCGATCACGTCGATCGCCTTGTCGGGCAGGAACCGGTCGGTGATGTAGCGCTCGGAGAGCTTGGCCGCCGCCACCAGCGTCGTGTCGGGAATCGTCACGTGGTGGTGGTCCTCGTACTTCTGCCGCAGCCCCTTGAGGATCTCGATCGTCTCGTCCACCGTCGGCGGATCCACGATCACCGTCTGGAACCGGCGCTCCAGCGCCCCGTCCTTCTCGATGTACTTGCGGTACTCGTTGAGCGTCGACGCGCCGACGCACTGCAGCTCGCCGCGGGCCAGCGCCGGCTTGAGCATGTTGCTGGCGTCGATCGCGCCCTCGGCCGCCCCGGCGCCCACCAGCGTGTGCAGCTCGTCGATGAACAGGATCACGTTCTTGTTCTGCGCGATCTCGTTCATCACCGCCTTGAGCCGCTCCTCGAACTGGCCGCGGTACTTGGTGCCGGCGATCACCGCCGCCATGTCCAGCGAGAGCACGCGGTTGTCGCGGAGCGACTCCGGGCACTCGCCGTTCGCGATGAGCTGCGCCAACCCCTCGACGATCGCCGTCTTGCCCACGCCCGGCTCGCCGATCAGCACCGGATTGTTCTTCTTGCGGCGCGTCAGCACTTCCATGACCCGCTGGATCTCCTTGGCGCGGCCGATCGTCGGGTCGAGCTGCCCCTCGGCCGCCAGCTGCGTGAGGTCGCGGCAGAAGTGGTCCAGCGCCGGCGTCTTGGACTTCTTGTCGCCCTTCGGCGCCGCCGCCGGCGGCTGCGGCGCCCGTGCCCTGCTGCGCCGTGGCGCCGGCTCTGCACGTCGGTGCCCAGAATGCGCAGCGTCTCGGCGCGCGCCGCTTCGAGGTTCACCCCGGCCTCG
The DNA here is from genome assembly GCA_963729495.1 of uncultured Gemmatimonadaceae bacterium. Taxonomy (GTDB): domain Bacteria; phylum Gemmatimonadota; class Gemmatimonadetes; order Gemmatimonadales; family Gemmatimonadaceae; genus JAGWRI01. The sequence goes on along the minus strand of CAVSOM010000016.1, from coordinate 94,178 downwards.
GTCAGCACCTGCGCCGCGATGCCCTTCTCCTCGCGCAGCAGGCCCAGCAGCAGGTGCTCGGTGCCCACGTAGCTGTGGTTCAGCTCCCGCGCCTCGGCCATCGCCAGTTCGAGCACCTTCTTGGCCCGCGACGTGTACGGCAGGTCGGGCCCGGTGGCCTGCGCCGCCTTCCCCTTGCGCACCGTGTCCTCGATCTTCTGCTGCACGTCGTCGAGCTCGACGTTGAGGTTCTGCAGCACCGTCGCCGCCACCCCTTCGCCCTCGCGGATCAGCCCGAGCAGGATGTGCTCGGTGCCCACGTACTCGTGGTGCAGACGCGCCGCTTCCTCGCGCGCCATGGCGAGCACTTTCCGGACCCGCTCCGTGAAGTTGTAGCCGTTCATCGTCCCCTCGAGTCCGGCCGGCGTCGGGTTCATCCGGCCGATCCGGCTTCCGTTTCGAGCGCGTGCCGCACGTACCGCGCACGCGCCTGGCTCGTCTCGCTCTCGCTGAGCGGCCGGCCCTCGGCGTACGCCAGATGTGCGGCTTGGGAGAAGATCAGGAGCTTGTTGAGCGTGTATACACTGAGGCCACGGATCAGTTTCAGCCCCACCGCCAGCCGAACGCCGCTCAGAAAGTTCATCGCTTCCTCGAACGTCAGGCTCCGCGCATAGCGCAGGGTCCCGAACGCGCGCCACAGCTTGTCCTCGATAATATAACCGGCGTCCCGCAAGAGCACACGCCTGGCCTCCTCCTCCCGCTCCACCACGTGCCCCACCACGCGGAGCAGTTGGTCGAGCAGATCCTCCTCCGATCGCCCCAGCGTGGTCTGGTTGGAGACCTGGAAGAAATTCCCCACGACCTCGCTCCCCTCCCCGTACAGCCCGCGATGGGTGAGCCCCATCTGCTGCAGCCCCGCCAGCACCTTCCCGATCTCCTTGGTCAGCACCAGCCCCGGCAGGTGGATCAGCACCGACGCCCGCATGCCCGTGCCCACGTTGGTCGGACACGCCGTCAGGAACCCGAACTCCGGGTGGTAGGCGAAGGGCAACCGCGCCCCGAGCTCCTGCTCCACCGCGCGAATCCGGGCGAACGCCTCCGGCAGCGCGAACCCGGAACGCATCGCCTGGAGTCGCAGATGGTCCTCCTCGTTGACCATCAGGCTCACCTGGTCCCCCACCACCACCGCCGCGCCGCTCCGCAGGGGATGCGACTCGTCCAGCCCCGCCAACTCCTTGCTCACCAGGTGCCGCTCGTGCAACAGCAAACGGTCCAGCCCTTCCATCTCGTCCACCCGCAGCGTCAGACTCCCGGCGAGCGGCTCGATCTCCCCAACGGCCGCGCCCACCTGCGACAACACGCGCAACCGCTCGCCGTCCCGGGCCCGCGCCGTGAACGCGAATCCCTCGAGGTTGCGCGCCAGACGCACCCGGGTGGAGAGCACGATGTCGGGCGACCGCCCGGAAGCGTCCAGCCACCCCACGCCGCCGTCCGGCAAGAGCGTGAGGTCGATCATTCCAGCACCCGGATCCGGTCGCGCAGATCGGCGGCCAACTCGAACTGTTCCGTCTCGATCGCCCGGCGCAGCCGTTCCCGCAGTTCCCCCAGCTTGGCCACGCGCTCCACCGACTCCGACCGCGGCACCTGCGGCGTCTCGCCCACGTGCTGCGAACTGCCGTGCAGCCGCCGCAGCAGGCCCCGCATGCTCGCCTCGAACGTCCCGTAGCAGCGCGCGCAGCCCCAGCGCCCCGTGGCGCGAAAATCCGCCATCGTCGACCCGCAGAATGGGCACGCCTCGCCGCGCTCCTCGGTCGTCGCCATCTGCGCCTGCACCGAGTGCAGCAGTTCGCCGAGCGGATGCTTCGTCTCAGCGACCGTCGTCTCCACCCCGCGTTCCGCCGCGCACCGTTCGCACAGATGGATCTGCGTCACACTCGCATTCTCGATCTGCGTGAGGTGCACCACCGCGTCGCGCTCGTGGCAGTTGTCGCAGAGCATCAGGCCAGCACCTCGTGCAGCGCCGTCGGCCGGAGCGCGCCGTCCTCGAGCAGCAGCACGCGGTGGGCCCGCGCCGCCAGCGAGCGGTTGTGCGTCGCCACCACCATCGCCGTCGCGAGATCGCGGGCCAGCGACGCCAGGAGGTCGTGCAGCCGCTCGCTGTTGACGTGATCCAGGTTCCCCGAGGGCTCGTCGGCCAGCACCACCGCCGGCTCCATCGCGAGCGCCCGCGCCACCGCCGTCCGCTGCTGCTCGCCCCCCGAGAGCTCCGCCGGCCGGTGGTGCATGCGCGCCTCCAGCCCCACGCGGTGCAGCAGGTCCACGGCCCGCGCGCGCGCCTCGGCCGGCCGCCGGCCCGCCACCCGCAGCGGCATCATCACGTTCTCCAGCGCGCTGAATTCCCGGAGCAGGTGGTGGAACTGGAACACGAAACCGATCCGCTCGTTGCGCAGCCGCGACAGCTCGTCGTCGTCCCGTCCGGCCAGCGACCGCCCCTCCAGCCGCACCTCACCCCGCGTCGGCGCGTCGAGCGCCCCGAGCAGGTGCAGCAGCGTGCTCTTCCCGGCTCCGCTCGCCCCCACGACCGCGATCATCTCGCCCGGCGCCACGGCCAGGCACACCCCGTCCAGCACGGTGAGCAGTCCGCCGTCACCGCCGACGTACGTCTTGGACAGGTCGACCGCTTCGAGTACCGTCATTCGTGCCGGATCGCTTCGACGGGATACAGCTTGGCCGCCTGCACGGCCGGATAGACCGTGGCCAGCGCCGCGATCGCCAGACTGGCCGCGACGATCCAGACCACGTCCAGGGGCCGCGTCGTGACCGGCAGGTGATCGATGAAATATATCGACGGATCGAGCGGGATCAGCTTGTACCGGTCCACGGCGACGCCCAGCGAAACGCCGATCGCCACCCCCACGCCGGTTCCCACCAGCCCGATCACCACCCCCTGCATCAGGAAGATCCGCCGGATCGACCGCGCCGGCATCCCCATCGCCCGGAGAATCCCGATCTCCCGCGTCTTGTCGGCCACCACCATGGTGAGCGTGCTCACGATGTTGAACGCCGCCACGAGGACGATCAGGAGCAGGATCACCGCCATCCCGAGCTTCTCCAGCTTCAGCGCCTGGAACAGCGACGAATTCTGGTCCTGCCAGTCCTCGGTGCGGTACGGGTAGCCCAGCGTGTCGGCGAGCGCCGACGCCACGCCGTGCGCGGTCCACAGGTCCGTGGTCTTCACCTCGATCCCGGTCACGTCGTGGCCGAGCTGGGCGATGTCCTGGGCCGTCTCGACCGACGTGAAGACATATGTGTTGTCATATTCGTACATCCCGGTCCGGAACACGCCGGTCACCGGCAGGCGCTCCACGTGCGGCTCGACGTTCCCCGTGATCGGCGAGATCCGGCTTCCGCCCAGCGAGAACAGGGTCACGGTGTCGAGCCCCGGGTGGGCGTCCAGCCGCGACGCCAGCCGGTCCCCGAGCACGACCCCCCGGTCCCGGCCGTCGGCCGTGCGGAAGGTGAAGTCGCCGACGGTGGCGGTCTGACGAATGGCGGTCACCGGCCGGTGCGCCGGGCCCTCGGGCACGATCCCCATCACCATCACCCCGTCGGTGTACTGGTGCCCCCCGGTCACGATCGCCTGCACCAGCACGAACGGCGCGGCCGCCACCACGCCCGGCTGGCGGCGGACGATGGGCAGGATCGAATCCCATTTCGCCATCGTCAGGTCGTCGCCGAACGTCAGCACCCGCAGGTCGGGACTCCCGAGCAGGATCTTGTTCCGCAGATCCGTCTGCAACCCCGTCATCACGCCGTTGATCAGGATGAGCGCGCTCACCCCGACGATCACCCCGCCCATCGCGATCACGCTGATCAGCGACAGCAGCCGCGACCCGCGGCGGCTCCGGAGGTACCGCCAGGCGATCGCGCACTCGAGGCGCGTCATGCCGGCCGCATCGTGGGAAAGAGGATCACGTCGCGAATGTGCGCCGTGCCGGTGAGATACATGAACAACCGGTCGATGCCGATGCCCACGCCCCCGGCCGGCGGCATGCCGTACTCCATCGCCCGCAGGTAATCCTCGTCCAGACCCGCGGCCTCCTCGTCCCCCGCCGCCCGCAGCCGCCCCTGGGCCTCGAACCGCGAGCGCTGGTCGATCGGATCGTTGAGTTCGCTGAACGCGTTGGCCATTTCCCGGCCCCGGGCGAACAGCTCGAACCGCTCGGTCAGCGCCGGGTCGCCGCGCTTGGGCTTGGCCAGCGGCGACAACTCCCGCGGATAGTCGATCACGAACGTCGGTGCGTCGATCCGCGACTCGACCAGCAGCTGGAACAGTTCGTCCAGCAGCTTGGGCCGGCCCATGTCGTCCGTCCGCTCCACGCCGTGGCGCCGCGCCTCGGCGCGCAGGGCGGCGTCCGACAGCGCCAACGCGTCGCGCCCACCGAGCGCCGCGTTCAGCGCCGGCACCCACTCGACGCGCCCGAAGGGCGGCGCCAGCACCGGCACCCGGTCGGCGAATTCGGGCACCGCCGCCACCGCCCGGGCGGCCGCGGCGATCAGGGCCTCGACCACCGTCATCATGTCGCCGTAGTCGGCGTACGCCTGATAGAACTCGAGCATCGTGAATTCGGGATTGTGCGTCCGATCGATGCCCTCGTTGCGGAAGTCGTGGCCGATCTCGTACACGCGCTCCAGCCCGCCCACGATCAGCCGCTTGAGGTACAACTCGTCGGCAATCCGCAGGTAGAGCGGCACGTCGAGCGTGTTGTGATGCGTGACGAACGGCTTGGCCGCCGCGCCGCCGTACAGCGGCTGCAGCACCGGCGTCTCCACCTCCAGGAAGTCGTGCCCGTCGAGGAAGCGCCGGATCGCCCCGATCATCCGCGTGCGGGCCGTGAACAGCGCGCGCACCTCCGGATGCACCGCCAGATCCGCGTACCGCTGCCGCGACCGCTGCTCGGCGTCGGCGAACCCCGAATGCCGCACCGTCACGCCGTCCACCACCTCGTCCTTGCCGTAGGGCAGCGGGCGCAGCGACTTGGCCAGCATCTCCACCGACTCGACGCGCACGGTCACTTCGCCGGTCCGCGTCCGGAACAACGGGCCGCCCACGCCAATGACGTCGCCGATGTCGAACAGGTCGAGCCGCGCGAACGCGTCCGGGCCCAGCACGTCCCGCTTGAAGTAGAGCTGGATGCGCCCGGACTGATCGGCCAGATGCGCGAACACCGTCTTGCCGTGCCCCCGCCACGCCACCACCCGCCCCGCCAGGCGCACGGCCGGGCCCTCGTCCGTTCCGGCCGGCAGGAGCCCCACCGCCCCCTGCGCGTCGTGCGTCCGTTCGAACCGGTAGGCGTACGGCGCCACGCCGCGCGCTTCGAGCTCGGCGAGTTTCGCCCGCCGCGCCTCCTGCACGAAGTCCCGGTCGTCGCTCATGCCGCCGACCCCGCGCCGGTGAGGTACGCCTCGATGAACGGATCGATGCCGCCGTCCATGACCTTCTGCACGTCGGGAATCTTGAGTTCGGTGCGGTGGTCGTTGACCATCGTGTAGGGCTGGAACACGTAGCTCCGGATCTGGCTGCCGAAGGTCACGTCGGCCTTCGTCGCGTCGAGCTCGGCCTTCTTCTTCGCCTGCTTCTCCGCTTCGAGCTTGTAGAGCCGGTTCCGGAGCATCTTGATGGCCGTCTGCTTGTTCTTGTGCTGCGACCGCTCCTGCTGCGACGACACCACGATCCCGCTCGGAATGTGCGTCAGCCGTACCGCCGAGCTGGTCTTGTTCACGTGCTGGCCGCCGGCCCCCGACGCCCGGAAGACGTCCATCTTGAGGTCCTCCTCCCGGACGTCGATGGTGATCGTGTCGTCCACCACCGGGTACACGAACACCGACGCGAAGCTCGTGTGCCGCCGCGCCTGGGCGTCGAACGGCGAGATCCGCACCAGCCGGTGCACGCCCGTCTCGGCCTTGAGGAACCCGTAGGCGTAAGCCCCCTTGATCTCCAGCACGGCTCCCTTGATTCCCGCCTCCTCTCCGTCGCTCAGGTCGAGGATCTCGATCGCGTACCCGCGGCGCTCCGCCCACCGCGTGTACATCCGCATCAGCATCTGCGCCCAGTCCTGCGCCTCGGTGCCGCCGGCGCCGGCGCTGATCTCCACCTGGGCGTCCCGGAAGTCGTCGGGGCCGGAGAGCATCGACCGCAGCCGGAACGCCTCGAGTTCCTCGCCCAGGCGCGCGAGGTCCCGGTCCAGCTCGCGTTCCAGCTCGGCGTCCGGGTCCGCGTCGAGCATCTCCGCCAGTTCCAGGCCGCTCGACACGCGCGCCGTCAGCGACTGGAACGGCTCCACCCACCCCTTGAGCCCCTTCACGCGCTGGACCACGGACCGTGCCTCCTCCTGGTCGTTCCAGAAATCCAGGGCGGCCATGCGCGCCTCCAGGCCGGCTAGCGTCTCCCGCTTGCCGCCGATGTCAAAGATACCTCCGCATCTCGGACAGGCGTTCTCCGTACCCGCGCAGCGCCCTGATCCGTTCGCTCTCCGCCATGCCTCTCTCCGGTAAGACACGAGCCGCCGCGACTGGCGCGGACGGCTCGGCGCAAGGAATCCTGCGTCAAAGATAGCCGCGGCGGCGGGTTCGCTCTACCCCGCGAACGGACCCGTGAACAGCTTCTGCCCGTCGGCGAGAATGTCGTTCAACGCGTCCACGAAATGCGTGGTGGTCTCCGCGAATTCGTGCCCCACCTGCTCCACGAATTCCTCGTAGCTCTTCTTGATCTCCTCGCGGAACAGCTGCTTCAACGTCCCGTCGCGCAGTCCCTCCTCCCGTTTCTGCGGGAAGTACACAATGAGATCGGATATCAGCGCGCGGGCGAGTCGCCTCGCCTTCGCGTGGGGGTCGTTGGCCAGGAACGGGTTGATGGGCGTACGCGGCGATCCGCCGCCCGGCATCGAGGGGCGGGGCGCCGGCGCGGGCGACGGCTCGTGCGCCGCCGGCGCCGGAGGAACCGCACCGGCGGCCGTCGACGCGGGAGCCCGTGGCGAGGGCGGCGCCGGAGGTGGCGGCGGCGGCGGAGCCACGGGCGCCACCGGGGGCCGCGGCGCTGGCAGGCTGACCGCCGGAGCGGGAGGGCCCGGCGGCGTCGCCGCACGCGGCCCCGCAAAGGGCGGCGGCGCCATCGGACGCCTCGGTCCCACCGGCGGCGCGGGCGCGACCGGCGGACGCACGGTCGGGATCGGACGCGCGGCCGGGGTCGGGATCGGGGTCGGGATCGGTGGGGCCGAACGCGGCATCGCAACCGCCGGCGGGGCCGCCACGGCCGCGACGGGCGCCGATCCGATGCCTGCCCCCGACGCGGCGAATTCGTCGCCGCCGGCCCCATCGGCCGCCACCGTGATCACCCCCCCGCACACCGAGCAACGCGCGCGCACGGCGCCGCCCGGAAGCTTGGCCGGATCCACCCGGAATACCGACCGGCACTCGGGACATGAAACGTTCACTGCTCCTCCATCCCACGGGCCGAGCCCGCGCGCTCGACGTTCAGTTCATCGAGCGCCGAATCGTCCGTACGCCGGTCGATCGTGTAGACCGATCCCGGCAGCGTCTTCGCGTAGCTCTTCATCTCGGTCGCCAACTCGCTCATCTGGGCGGCGTGCGTGAACTTCCGCCGCTCGTTCGTGACCACGCCGATCGACACCGTCATCAACGGCACCCGGTGCAGTTGCCCGCGCCGATCCTTCCCGAAAAAATAACCGGCGCGCCGATCCTGTTCAGAATACTGGTAGGGCACGAGCGTGTCGAATACGAACACGATCTCGGCGCACACCTCGGCGACCGCCGCCATCGGAATGACGAAGATGAAGTCGTCGCCCCCGATGTGGCCCACGAACCCGTCGTCCCGGCAGAGCCCCTTGACCACGTCGTGCAACACCTTGGCCAGGATCCGGATGCACCGGTCCCCGTCGTAGTAGGAATACCGGTCGTTGTATTCCTTGAAGTGATCGAGATCGGCGTAGCACATGGCGAAGGGGTCGCCGCCGCGCATGCGCCGCGTGACCTCCGCTTCGATCTCTACCGCCCCCGGCAACCGCGTCGAGGGGTGCACGACGAGGTCGCGATCGGAGCGGCGGAGCATCGAATCCAACCGGATCCGGGCTTCCTCCTCGCCCAGCGACTCCCGGATCACTTCATCCGCGCCCGCCGCGAACGCCAGGGCGAACGAGGCGTCGTCGTCGGCCGTCACCATCACCGTCGGCACGACGGCGGTATACGAGTCCGCTTTCAACCGCGTGCTGGCCGCGAACGCCGAGGGGGCGCCCTGGCGGCAATCGAACACCGCCACGCGCGGCCGCCCGCGCAGGGCGAGCGACAACAGATCCTCGGACGTCTGGATCGGGATGACCGGAAGCCCGAGCCCCACGAGCCACCCTTCCACCACCACGGGCAGGGCTTGCTCGTTCAGCGAAAAGACGAGGACCTTGGGCTTTTCCGGGGTCACATATAATGGGTGGGAGGTGCGCGTGTGTGGCCAAGATATGGGGCACGACGAAGCAAGTCAAACGTCGATGGCGCCACAACTTGCGGCGCGCGTCCCGCTGGTACCGGCGCTCGCCGGGCCGGCGGTTACCGCGGCGGCCACGCAAGAGGGACCGTCAACCCCACCCGATAGTCACTCCCCGCTCCCCCGCTGACCTGCAGCCTCCACGTGGCGAACGCATCCACCGCGCTGAGCACGTGGTTGGCCAGGATGATCCCGAGGTCCGAGGTGGCCCGCCGCACGGCGTCGTTCGCCTTGTTGATCGTCCACCGGTACAGGTCCTGCTCCAATTGGGCGTTGCGCCACGACCAGCGGAACTGGGGCTGCACGGCCCGGCTCTCGTAGAATGCCAGCGCCTGCTGGTACTGGGTGGAGTTCACGGGGGGCGCCGCCGAGGGATTGGGCCAGAAGTTCTGCCGGGCCAGCAGCCACATCGCCCCGTTGTACGTGGTCTCGTCCGTCTCCGGCTGGACGTTGGTCGTCGAGCCCGTCACGCTGTACACGCCGCTTTCCAGGAAATGCTCCATCTCCTCGTAATAGGCCCAGTTTCCGACGGGAGCATTGGAGACGAACGGCGACCGCGCCACCTGGGCCGCCAGATCCTGGTACGCGGCCCGCTGCTCTCGCCAGTCCCGTTCGTCCTTGAAGTACTGCAGCCAGACGAACCCTTCGAGGGCCAGGTAGGCCAGGAATCGCTGCTGGTGCAGCACGGCCTGCCCGGCCCCCGGCACGAGTCCGGACGCGATGGGCGCTGTCCACGCCGGGAGGTCGATGCTGAACGGCTTGGCGGTGCGGACTGTCGTGGGCCACACCGCCGCGGCGCGCTCGAGCGCCGGCGCCGTCACCGTGATCGGGCGCAGCGGGGGGGCCATCTGCTGCGATGCGGCGGGCGCCGCCGCGCCCAACGCCACCCCCAGGGCGACGAGGCGTCGCATCAGAACACCAGGCGGAGCGAGAGGTAGGTGGGCGGCTGCCCCGTGTTCGCCACGTTGTCGCTGAACATCCGCGCGATGTCGATCACGAGCCGGCCCGTGGAGGCGCCGAGCCCGAGCGTGGGCCCCGATCCGCCCGGCCCCTCGTACACGTACCCCACGCGCACGTGCACCTTCTGCTGCCATCCCAGATCGCCGCCCAGGCGGAACCCCGGCCCGCTGGCGGGCAGCGAGTTCACTATGCCGGCGCCGAGGCGCAGCTCGGCATCGGGGCCGAGCGACGCGATGCGCGGCACGTAGGTAACGCCGATGTCGAGTCGCGCGGGGAGCGGGTCGGCCTGCGGCGCATCGTTCACCTGCAGCCGCGGTCCCACGTTGCGGAGGGCGGCCCCCACGTAGAGCGACGAGTCGGTGAGGGGGCGAATCTGGACGCCGAAATCGAGGGCCGTGGTGGACGTGCCCTGCGTGGGGAGCCCGGAGCAGCCGCCGCTGCAGTTGATGCCCCGCTCGTAGAATTTGTAGTTGAGGCCCACCGAGGCGTGGGAGCCCACGTTGCCGGCGAACGTGGCGGCGAAGATCGTGGCCCTCGGCGTGAGGGTGCCGTAGGTGCCCGTGGCGTCCGTCACGTCCTGCGTGCCGTAGCTGTACAGGTCAGCGGAGAGCGCCACCACGCCCACCGGGGGCGCGGGAAGCACCAGGGTGATGGCATCGCCGGTGAGCGCGAAGGTCTGGCTGTGGTGGATGGCCGCCTCGCGCGTGAGTTCGCGCGCCATCGCGGCCGGATTCCACCAGACGCTCTCGCTGCCCAGGTAGTCGGCCACCACCGCCTCGCCCAGGCCCATGGCGCGCGCGCCCACGGGCAGCACGAGTTCGAGCGCGCCGCTGGCGGCTCCACCGCCCTGCGCGCGCAGCGGCGCGGCGCCCAGGCACGAGCCGAGCGCCGCCGTCCACGTCCCGATCGCGAGGATCCGCCGGAGATTAGTAGGGAATCGCCTCATCGATCAGCATGATCGGGATGTCGTCGCGCACCGGAAATACGAGCCGGCACGCCGCGCAGGCGAGTTCCTGGGCCGCGGGGCGGTACTCCAGCGCGCCCTTGCACTTGGGGCAGACCAGGATCTGCAGCAGCTGCGGCGAAACGCTCATGGCGGCGATTCCTCGGGAAGGCGATAACCGAAGCGGCGGAGGGCGGTGGCGTTCTTGCGCCAGTTGGGGAGCACCTTGACCCACAGGTCAAGGTACACGCGCTGCCCGACGAGCGCTTCGATCTTGGCGCGCGCCGCCTGCCCGATCTGCCGGACGCGCGCGCCCCCGGCGCCGATCAGGATTCGTTTCTGGCTGTCCCGTTCGACGTAGAGGACCGCTCGAATGTACACCGGCACCTGGCCCTCCCGGAACTCCTCGATGCCGCACGCCACGCTGTATGGGAGTTCCGCGTCGAGCTGTTCGAGCGCTGTTTCGCGGACCAGTTCGCCGGCGAAGAAGCGCACGGTCTGCGTGCTGAGGTCGTCGTCGGGGTAGAGGTAGGGGGATTCGGGCAGGTGGTCGCGGCACGCGGCGAGGAGCGCGTCCACGCCTTCCCCGGTGGTCGCCGAGACCGGGAAGGCCGCGGGCGCGCGGGTGCGCAGGTCGGCGCGGTCGCCGGGTGTCAGGCGGTCGATCTTGTTGAGGGCGGTGAGCACGGGGGCGCGGGGCGCGCGCGCGAGGGCCGCGGCGTCGACGAGGGACGGGAGGTCGCCGGTCGTGGCGTCGACGAGGTGGACGATGACGTCGGCGTCGTCGAGCGCGCGGAGGGCGGTAGCGCGCATGACGCGCTGGAGGGCGTAGCGGGGATTGAGCAGGCCCGGGGTGTCGAGCACGATCATCTGGGCATCGTGGGCGGTGTGGATGCCGACGATGCGGTCGCGGGTGGACTGGGGTTTGGGGCTGACGATGCTGAGTTTGCGGCCGACGATGCGGTTGAGGAGCGTGGATTTCCCGGCGTTGGGTTTTCCGGCGACGGTGACGATGCCAGCGCGGGGCATGGGGAGGGGGGCGGGTGAGGAGTGGGACAGTCGGGCAGTCGGACCGTCGGACACGAGAAGGACGACTGGGAGGGGGGAGCGGATCGCGGGGGGGAAACGCACGACGCCCCGGCCGTGGGATCACGACCGGGGCGAAGTGAAAGGGGTGCCGGCGACGGCCTACTCTCCCGCGCCCTCTCGGGCGGAGTACCATCGGCGCTGTAGGGCTTAACGGCCGTGTTCGGAATGGGAACGGGTGTGGCCCCTACGCTCTGGTCGCCAGCGAAGTTGGAGACATCGGAGGGATGGTAGATCGTGGGTGGAATCCACAAAAATCGCTAGTGGCTTTGCTTGCAGGTTGCTACTTGGGAGTAGTCAAGCCGCACGGGCGATTAGGACCGCTGCGCTCGGAGCGTCTTGCGACGCTTCCACGGGCGGCCTATCGACGGGGTGGTCTACCCCGGCCCTTCAGGGGGCTCATGGCCCCGGGAGAGTTCATCTTGGGAGGTGCTTCCCACTTAGATGCATTCAGCGGTTATCACCGACCGACCATCGCTACCCGGCGTTGCCCCTGGCGGGACAACCGGGACACGAGCGGGTCGTCCGACTCGGTCCTCTCGTACTAGAGTCCGCTTCCCTCAACTCTCCAACGCCCACGACGGATACAGACCGAACTGTCTCACGACGTTCTGAACCCAGCTCATGTACCACTTTAACCGGCGAACAGCCGGACCCTTGGGACCTTCTCCAGCCCCAGGATGTGATAAGCCGACATCGAGGTGCCAAACCGCGCCGTCGATGTGAACTCTCGGGCGCGATAAGCCTGTTATCCCCAGCGTACCTTTTATCCGTTGCGCGATAGCCGCTCCACACCGGGCTACCGGATCACTACGGCCCACTTTCGTGGCGGCTCGACGTGTCCGTCTCACCGTCAGGCTGGCTTCTGCCGTTACACTCTAGAAGCGCGAGTACCGACCGCGCTGAGCCAACCTTGCGCGCGCCTCCGTTACTCTTTCGGAGGCGACCGCCCCAGTCAAACTGCCTACCTGCCACGGTCCCAGACGGGGTTTGCCCGTCGTGGTGAGGGCGTCGCAATTCGCAGGGTGGTATTTCACTGGTGCCTCCACCCGAGCTAGCGCCCGGGTCTCAACGGCTCCCACCTATGCTACACAGCGCAGTGCAACGTCCAATGGCAAGCTACAGTAAAGGTGCATGGGGTCTTTTTGTCCTGTCGCGGGGACTCGGAATCCTCACCGAGACTGCAATTTCGCCGAGCACCGGGTCGAGACAGTGCCCAAGTCGTTACGCCATTCGTGCAGGTCGGAACTTACCCGACAAGGAATTTCGCTACCTTAGGACCGTTATAGTTACGGCCGCCGTTTACCGGGGCTTCGGCTCAGGGCTTCGCCTTGCGGCTTACCCCTCCCCTTAACCTTCCGGCACCGGGCAGGCGTCAGTGTGTATACGGCGCCTTGTGCGGCTTGGCACACACCTGTGTTTTTGCTAAACAGTCGCTTGGGCCGATTCGCTGCGACCAAGGGGCGCTTCATTGTGCATGTCACCCCCCTTGGCATCCCTTCTTCCGAAGTTACGGGAACATTATGCCGAGTTCCTTGACCCGGTTTCACTCGTTCACCTGAGGCTACTCGCCTCACCCACCTGTGTCGGTTTACGGTACGGACACCGCCACGCTCCCCCATCCGCTTTTCTCGCCAGTCGACTCCAGAACTCTCGGACTTGTCTTGCGACGCGTCCTCGGCATCGGGTCTCGGCTTGCGCCTACGCCCTTACACGGCCATCCACAAAGCCGCAGCTCCTTCGTTCCTGTGTCCCGGATGGATTCAACGACGTGACGGCGGGGCCGGAATGTCAACCGGCTGTCCATCGGCTACGCCTTTGGGGCCTCGCCTTAGGGTCCGCCTCACCCTGCGCTGATTGCCATGGCGCAGGAACCCTTGGGTTTTCGGTGCGCGGGGTTTTCACCCGCGTTTGCGCGTACTCATTCCGGCATCCTCACTTCCGGCCGCTCCAGGTCAACGTTTCCACGGACCCTTCACAGCTACCGGAACGCTCCCCTACCCCGCTGACTAGGTCAGCAGGCCAAGCTTCGGTGGACCACTTAATCCCGACCATTCTCGGCGCATTCACGCTGGACGAGTGAGCTATTACGCACTCTTTAAAGGAATGGCTGCTTCTAAGCCAACCTCCTAGTTGTCACGGCACGAACACATCCTTCGCTATACTCAGCGACCACTTCGGGACCTTAGCTGTGGCTCTGGGTTCTTTCCCTCTCGCCGTTGGACATTATCGCTCAACGACTGCCTCCCAGGGTCCAGTCCGATAGGTATTCGGAGTTTGGTTGGGGTTGGTAAGCCGCTTTGGCTCCCGCGCCCATCCAGTCGCTCTACCCCCACGGACCATGCCCTGAGGCTCTACCTCAATAGATTTCGGGGAGAACCAGCTATCTCCAGGCTTGATTGGCCTTTCACCCCTACCCACAAGTCATCCGAGCGGTTTTCAACCCACACCGGTTCGGGCCTCCACTGAGTGTTACCTCAGCTTCACCCTGCTCATGGGTAGATCGCCCTGGCTTCGGGTCTACCCCCAGCGAACTGTAAACGCCCTCGTTACAGGACTCGCTTTCGCTATGGCTCCGCTGGAGACCAGCTTAGCCTCGCTCGCGAGGAGTAACTCGCCGGATCATAATGCAAAAGGCACGCCGTCAGCAGACGGTCGAGCCGAAGCCCGCCGCTGCCTCCGACCGCTTGTAAGCAAGTGGTTTCAGGATCTCTTTCACTCCCCGCACAGGGGTGCTTTTCACCTGTCCCTCACGGTACTCGTCCACTATCGGTCACACAGGAGTCTTTAGCCTTGGAGGGTGGTCCCCCCAGCTTCACGCCCGGACTCTCGTACCGGGCGTTACTCAGGAACTCCACTAGCTCCACCTCGTCGTCTTCGCGTACCGGGCTGTCACCGTCTTTGGCGCCCCTTTCCAGAGGACTTCGGCTGACTTCGATGGAACCGTCCGTGGGTCCTACAACCCCGATCCCACAAGGAGATCGGTTTGGGCTCGGTCCGGTTCGCTCGCCGCTACTACGGACATCTCGGTTGATTTCTCTTCCTCCGGGTACTGAGATGTTTCAGTTCCCCGGGTTCGCTTCCCGCCTTGCGACGGGATGACCGCTGTTACCAGCGGCCGGGTTTCCCCATTCGGCCATCCAAGGATCAATGCGTGTGTGCCGCTCCCCTTGGCTTATCGCAGCTTACCACGGCCTTCATCGCCTCTGTGTGCCCAGGCATCCCCCACTTGCTTTCGTTCGCTTGACTACAAGAGTCGTGTCAAGCAAAGCACGCGCGATTTCTTCCGAGTGACTTCATACAGTGCTTCGTTGAAATCTCTCATGATGATTCGCTAATCCCACGATCTACCAACCTTCCGTTGTCAAACAGCGAACGCGCCGCTCGGAGGAGCGCCGCGCAGCAGCAATTGAATGGGGAAGGGATGCTCGAGACGAGCGACTTGCGGACGGCTTTCGGCGGCCCCGAGGGGGCGCCTACTCGCAGAATCCGTTAAGGAGGTGATCCAGCCGCAGGTTCCCCTACGGCTACCTTGTTACGACTTCGCCCCAGTCACTGCGCTTGCCTTCGGCCGCTTGGTCCCTTGCGGGTTCCGACACGGACTTCGGGCACTCACAGCTTCCATGGCGTGACGGGCGGTGTGTACAAGGCCCGGGAACGTATTCACCGTGGCGTAGCTGATCCACGATTACTAGCGATTCCAGCTTCATGCCGGCGAGTTGCAGCCGACAATCCGAACTGAGGCCGGGTTTGAGGGATTGGCTCACGCTTGCGCGCTCGCAGCCCACTGTCCCGGCCATTGTAGCACGTGTGTAGCCCTAGACGTAAGGACCATGATGACTTGACGTCGTCCCCACCTTCCTCCGGTTTGGCACCGGCAGTCTCCCTAGAGTTCCCGGCATTACCCGCTGGCAACTAGGGACAGGGGTTGCGCTCGTTGCGGGACTTAACCCAACATCTCACGACACGAGCTGACGACAGCCATGCAGCACCTGTGCACGGACTCCGAAGAGAGGCCACCGTTTCTGGCGACCGTCCCGTGCATGTCAAGCCTAGGTAAGGTTCTTCGCGTTGCGTCGAATTAAACCACATGCTCCACCGCTTGTGCGGGCCCCCGTCAATTCCTTTGAGTTTCAGCCTTGCGGCCGTACTCCCCAGGCGGGGCACTTCATGCGTTAGCGCCGGCACTCAAGGGGTCGCTCCCCCAAGCACCTAGTGCCCATCGTTTACGGCGTGGACTACCAGGGTATCTAATCCTGTTTGCTCCCCACGCTGTCGCGCATCAGTGTCAGCAACGGCCCAGCCAACCGCCTTCGCCACCGGTGTTCTTCCGGATCTCTACGCATTCCACCGCTACACCCGGAATTCCATCTGCCCCTACCGTGCTCGAGCATGGCAGTTCGCACGGCCGACCCGGAGTTGAGCCCCGGGCTTTCACCGCACGCTTACCACGCCACCTACGCGCCCTTTACGCCCAGTGATTCCGGACAACGCTCGCACCCTCCGTATTACCGCGGCTGCTGGCACGGAGTTAGCCGGTGCTTCCTCACCCGGTACCGTCAAGCCTCTCGAAAAAGGCGTTTCGTCCCGGGCAACAGTGGTTTACACCCCGAAGGGCTTCCTCCCACACGCGGCGTCGCTGCGTCAGCCTTTCGGCCATTGCGCAAGATTCCCCACTGCTGCCTCCCGTAGGAGTCTGGGCCGTATCTCAGTCCCAATGTGGCTGGCCATCCTCTCAGACCAGCTACCCGTCGTCGCCTTGGTGGGCCGTGACCCCACCAACTAGCTGATAGGCCGCGAGCCCCTCGATGTCCCCCGGAGGTTTCCTCTCCAGGCGATGCCGACCAGAGAGCGTATGCGGTATTACCCGGCCGTTGGGCCGGCTATCCCCCAGACATCGGCAGGTTGCTCACGTGTTACGCACCCGTTCGCCGGTTGCCCTTGCGGGCCCCCGTGACTTGCATGTGTTAAGCACGCCGCCAGCGTTCGTCCTGAGCCAGGATCAAACTCTCCAATGAGTTCGAAATAGCTCCTCGAAAACGCTGCCCACGCTGTCGCGCAGACAGCGTGTCCGAATCACAGAATGTTCAGTTTGAACTCTCCCCGGGATCCCCTGAACGGGCCCGGTTCAACGAGTTCGCCTCGCACATCCATCTTCCCCATTCAATTGTCAATCAGCTTGTTTGTCGCCATTTGGCGACAGCCTTTAATTATAACCGGCTCGCCCAGGGTACGTCAAGCGCATCCAACAACTTTCTTCCACGCCCAACCCACCCACTCCAGAGCGATCCTCCGCCCCGAAACGCCCCGCCTCATGCGCCGTGTAGGAATCGAACCTACAACCTAGTGATTAAGAGTCACTTGCTCTGCCAATTGAGCTAACGGCGCGTCGCTCCTCGTGCCCACATGGTGCGCCAGGAGGGAATCGAACCCCCGACCTACAGCTTAGAAGGCTGTTGCTCTATCCAACTGAGCTACTGGCGCTTCGTCCGCAATGAAGGCGAATCCCCTCGCCCCCCAGGTCGGGGCGCCCGGATTTGAACCGGGGACCTCCTGCTCCCAAAGCAGGCGCGATACCAGGCTACGCTACGCCCCGCGAGCCCATAATTCTAGACGCACCACCCACCCCCGTCAACCGCGCGCACCGAGCGAGTGCACCAGCTGCGCCACTGCGCGGCCGCGATGACTCACCGCCGACTTCTCCGCGCGCGTCACCTGCGAGAACGCACGCCCCAACTCCGCGCTCACGAAGTACGGATCGTACCCGAATCCACCCGCCCCCAGCGCGCGCGCCTCCCCGATCCACCCCGCCGTCTCCCCGCGCGCCACCACCTCCCGCGCGCCGTCCCAGTACACGGCCACGCACACGTACCGCGCCCGGCGATCCGCCGCGCCCCGCAGCCGCTCGATCAGCAGCGCATTATTCGCCTCGTCGAGCGCCTCGCCCGACAGATCGGCCCGCGCGCTCCACCGCCGGCTCCACACACCCGGCGCGCCCCCCAACGCCGCCACCTCGAGCCCCGAGTCCTCGGCCACCACCGGCCGGCCGCCCCCGCGCGCCCAGAAGTACCGCGCCTTCGCCCGCGCGTTCTCCTCGAAGGTGTCGAACGCCTCGAGGCGGTCCTCGTCCGGCGATTCCGCCACCCCCGCGCCGGCCAGGTCGTCCACCGCCCAGCCCGCCGCCTCGAACATCGGGCGCAGCTCGCGGCGCTTGCCCTCGCTCCGCGTGGCCAACAGCATCACGCGCGCCGTCACGCGCCGAGGGCGCGCCGCTGCTCGGCATCCAGCGCCTGAATGCCGCGCTCGGCAAGGGCCAGCAACTGATCGAGCTGCCGACGGTCGAAGGTGCGCCTCTCCCCGGTGCCCTGCACCTCCACGAACTCCCCGGCGCTGCTCATGACGACGTTCATGTCGACGTCGGCCGCCACGTCCTCGCGATACTCGAGGTCGAGGCGGGGCTCGCCGCCCACGAGCCCGACGCTCACCGCGGCCACCCGGCGGCGCACCGGCGACGCGCCGAGCTTGCCCGTGGCCACCATCCAGGCGAACGCGTCGGTGACGGCCACGCAGGCCCCGGTGATCGCCGCGGTACGGGTACCGCCGTCGGCCTGCAGCACGTCGCAATCGAGCCGCACGGTGTACTCGCCGAACGCGAATCCGTCGAGCATGGCCCGCACGCTGCGCCCGATGAGCCGCTGGATTTCCTGCGTCCGCCCCCCCAGCTGGGCGCGCTCGCGCGGCGTGCGCGTGTGCGTGGCGCGGGGCAGCATGGCGTACTCGGCGGTGAGCCAGCCGAGGCCGCTGCCCTTGCGCCAGCCGGGCACGCCCGGTTCGACCGACGCGGTGCACAGCACCCGCGTGGCGCCGAACGCGGCCAGGCACGACCCCTCGGCGTAGGCCGCCGCGCGCCGCGTCAGCGACACGTCCCGCAATTCGTCGTTCGCGCGTCCGTTGCGCGGCGGCAGTTCCGGATCAGCCACGGAGTCTCTCGATGGTGGAGGTGGTGGAGTGGCCGGGGGTAAGCGGAATCACCACCACGGCGCCCCCGCGGGCGCGCACGTCGGTCGCGCCGACAATCGTTGTTTCAGTATAGTCCCCGCCCTTCACGAGCACGTCGGGGGCGAGGGCCCGGATCAACTCGAGCGGCGTGTCCTCCTCGAACAGCACCACGGCGTCGACGCTGGCCAGCGCGGCCAGCACGTAGGCCCGCTCCCCCTCGCTCCGTACCGGCCGCCCCGGTCCCTTGAGCCGCCGCACGGACGCGTCGGCGTTGAGCCCGACGATGAGCGCCTCCCCCAGGCGGCGTGCGCCGAGCAGCAGGTCGACGTGCCCGGGGTGCAGCAGGTCGAACACGCCGTTGGTGAACACGACGCGACCCGGCACGGCGCGCCGCCACGCGCGCGCCTGCTCCCACGACGCCATGACGCGCGCGGCGGGCGGGGAGGCGTCGCTCAATACGTGTCCTCGGCGTGCGGATGGAACGTGAACGTGCGGACGGTGAGCGGCAGCTCGATCAACTCGGTGTAGTCGGCGAACACCGAAATCGTCCGGTCGCGGGGATCGCGCTCGATCGAGATGTCCTTGGCGTCGTCGGGCAGGCCGAGGGAATCGGCCTCGGTCCACAGGTGCGCGAGAATGAGCGAATCGGGGCGCACGCCGTTGAACTTCAGCTCCTGCTTCATCGCGTCCTGGTACTGGTAGAAATGCCAGTACGCCTCGCCCACGTTGAGGCCGAAGTAGACGCCCGCCGCCAGGATCAACAGCACGAACAGGCAGCCGATCGAGCTCCGCCCCGCCCGGACGCTCACCATTGCGACTGCGCCCCCTCGACGATCGAGTCGACGAGGTGCTGGATGGCTTGCTTGCGCCCGTCGGCCTCGGCGCCTTCGTCGTACTCGCCCGAGGCCGACAGCCCTTTCTGGCTCCACAGCGTCTTGCCCGTCTTCTGGTCGACGATCTGGAGGTCGAGCGTGATCTGCAGCTTCCGCCGGGCGGACACGGTCTGGTTGGGATTGGCGCTGAACGACACCGGGACGTCGGCGTCGTAGGCCGTGATCGTTCCGCTGACGAGGGCGTCGGCCCGCGCCTCGGGCGCGTCGCGCACGCCGAGCCGCTTGCCGAGCTGGGTCCGCATGGCGTCGAACAACTCGCGCTGCACGTCGGGAGACGCGGTGCTGTTGTCGAGCGGAAGCACGGCCATCGTCTGGATCCCGGGCGGGAAGGTTCCCTGAGAGAAACCGTAATGCACCCCGCACGCCGTGAGCGCGACGGGGAGCAGCAGGCTAAGGAAACGTCCACATCGTGGCATCGAATGGTCCCGTGTCATCCGACCTGAGGATGACGAGATCGAGGGTGCGGCGGTCACTTTCCGTATGATAGCGGATCCGGCCGTCGGGCGTTCGCGCGACCCATGCCCGCACCCGGTCGCCGTCCACGCGCTCGAGCCGGCGGAGCTGCCCCTGCTCGAACGTCACGCGCCACTGGACGGGACGCCCGAGGTCGGCCACCAGGGTGGTACCCCGCAGCCGGGCGTCGGTGTCGGGAAGCGCCGGCAGCGCGAGCCGCCCCAGGGCGGCCCAGAGGAGCGCGGGGGGCGGGACGAACGGCGCGTCGTCGCCGCCCGGCGGCAGCCGCAGCTCGTCGCCGACGAGCACCGCCGCGCCGCTGCCGATGCCGCCGGCGAGGAAGAAGTCCAGCCGCACGCTGTCGGGTGGCGCCAGGCGCGCCGCGCCGTCGCCGCGCGCCACGAAATCGGCGCCGGTCACCTCCCAGCGGAACACCAGCGTTCGGTGGCGGGAGCCCAGGCCCGTGTCCGGGAAACGGGCCGGCACGGGCGTGCCGGCCATCGGGGCGAGCCGCCCCGCGCAGGCCGCCGCGCCGAGGAGCGCCGCGGCGCCGGCGGCCCGCCTACAGCGCCGACTGCAACTGGACACGGAACTCCGGCGGCAGCGTGACGGGACGGCCCGACGGATCGAGGGACACGAGCGCGACGTGGGCCGTCACCAGCCGGTCCCCCGACTCGGCGTTGGCGATGCGGTAGTCGAAGGCCACGGACCGCGAGCGCACTTCGGCGAGCCGCGTCTCGACGCGAATGCGGTCGTCGTAGCGCGCGGCGCCGTGATAGCGCACGGTGGCCTCGGAGACGGCCAGGGACACGCCCCGACGCTCCAACTCGGCGTAGCTCACGCCGAACTGCCGGATGAAATCGGTCCGCCCGATCTCGCACCAGACCAGGTAGTTGGCGTGATAGACGACGCCCATCTGGTCGGTCTCGGCGTAGCGCACGCGCAGTTCGCTCACCTGGACATGGCTCATCGGCGGCGCGCACCTGGGGTGGGTCCGGCGTGACGGCGGATCATCTGGCGCGAACATTAGAGCGCGAGGCCGGTTTGTAAAGGCGCCGTCGCGGCGCTAGAATCAGCGCGTGCTGCCCTCCCCCTGCTACGTGTTCTCGGACACCCACCTCGGCTTCGCGCCCGCCGCGGTGGAACGGTCGCTGCGCGAGTTCCTGCGCGCGCTGCCCGGCCGGGCAGCGTCGGTGGTCGTGAACGGCGACCTGTTCGAATTCTGGTTTGAGTGGAAGCGGGTGATGCCGCGCGGCGCGTTCCGCGTGCTGGCGGCGCTGGCCGACCTGCGCGACGCCGGCATTCCGGTGCTGATGATCGCCGGGAACCACGACTGCTGGGGCGGCGAGATCCTGCGCGAGGACGCCGGCATCGACTTCCAACTGGGCCCGTGGCGGGGCGATCTCGCCGGATGGCGGGCGTACGTGGAGCACGGCGACGGATTGCGGGATCGCGAGGACCGGCGCTACCGGGCGTTGCGCACGGTGCTGCGCAACCGTCTCGCGATCGGCGCGTTCCGCCGGATCCACCCCGATTGGGCGACGGCGCTCGCCGGGGGCAGCTCGCACGCCAGCCGGTCGTACGCGGCGCGCGACGGGGGCCGCGGGCTGCGCGCGGCGGCGGAGCGCCGGTTGGCCGAGGAGCCCGGCGTGGAGTTGGTGGTGTACGGCCACTCGCACGTTCCCGCGCTGGAGCGGATGCCCGCGGGCGGCGTGTACGCGAACGCCGGCTCGTGGCTCGATGCGCCGACCTTTCTGCGCGTCTCACCGGAGCGCGTGGAGCTGCGCCGCTGGGACGGATCAGCCGAGGGGGTGGCTCTCCACGTCGTCGATCGCGCGGCCCAGAAAGCGCTGCCCTAGCGCAAGAAAGCGCGACGGCTCGTCGGAGCACACGAAGTGGTACGCCGCCGCCGCGCCGTCGGGCGCGGACAGGCCCTGGTCGGCGAGCACGCGCGCGGTCTCGGCGGCCGTCTCCTGGGCGCTGTCGATCAGGCGCACGCCCGGCCCGAGCACCTCGTGGAGCAGCGGCTTGAGCAGCGGGTAGTGCGTGCACCCGAGGACGAGGGTGTCGACGTGCGCGCGCACCACGGGTTCGAGGTATTCGCGGGCGATGAGGCGCGTGGCGTCGCGCTCGGTCCACCCCTCCTCGACGAGCGGCACGAACAGCGGGCACGGCTGGGCCACGATCCGCGCGTCGGGGCGCAGGGCGCGGATGGCGCGCTCGTAGGCGCCCGATCGCACGGTGCCCGCCGTGCCGATGACGCCGATGGCCCCGCTGTGCGTGGCGCCGACGGCGGCCCGCGCGCCCGGCTCCACCACACCGATGACGGGCACGCGGCGTTCGGCGCGCAGCATGGGCAGCGCGTGGGCCGTGGCCGTGTTGCACGCCACGACGATCGCCTTCACCCCGCGCGTCTCGAGAAAGTCGGCGATCTCGCCGCTGTACCGCTGGACGGTCTCGGGCCCCTTGTTGCCGTACGGGACGCGCGCCGTGTCGCCGAAGTAGACGATGCTCTCGTGCGGCAGCTGCCGCATGAGTTCGTGCACCACGGTCAGTCCGCCGATGCCGGAGTCGAACACGCCGATCGGGGCGGCGCGGCTCATGGGACGCGGACGTGGAGGCCGAAGTTCGCGCCCCCGCCGGGCGTGGGCTGCACGAACAGCTCGGCGGGCACGTCCCAAAGGTTGGCGGCGACGTAGGCATCGAGCCCGGCGAACAGGTGGTTGGCGATGATCGCGGCCACCCAGTCTTCGACGTGGGCCCGCCGGCTGCGGACGAGCGTGGAGTCGTAGGGGGAGGCGGCGATGACGGGCGACGCCTGGCCGGTGGCCGGATTCCACCATTGCAGCACGGTGCTGTCGGGTCCGGCGTTGCGGGCCTGGCGCAGGTCGAACTCGGCCTGGTGCAGCATGGTGACGGCCAGGGCCTCGAAGGCCAGGAACAGCGCGGCCGCCTTGGGTCGGCCGAGCACCGTCTGGGCGTACCCGGGGAAGAGGAACGAATAGGCGAACGCCCTTCCCGGAGACAGCGGGGGCGCGACCTCGGGATGCGGCCCCCGCGTGGTGTCGGTGGGGCGGGTGGTGTCGACCACGGTGCGGGGAATGACGACGCCGGCGCGGGCCGTGTCGGGCTTCTGGACGCGGACGGTGTCGGGCTTCTGGGCGCCGCCCGCGGCCGCGCCGGCGACGAGCGCGGCGGCCACCAGCGCCGCCCCCCAGCGCCGCCCCGCCGTCAATACGTCTTTACTCATAGGCGCCCGCCGGCACCCGATGGCGGGAGTGCATGGGAATCGAACCCACCCAACCCGACGTCGTCAGGTCGCAACAGTTTTGAAGACTGCGGAAGCCACCAGGCCCCCTCCACTCCCCCGGTCACGCGAGTACCAGCGGGCGGGCCCCCGCGGCGCGCACTTCCCCGATCTCCACGGAGCCGGGCACGCGGGAAACATAGTCCGCCAGCCGATCCGGCGGAACGGCGACGAGCAGGCCGCCCGACGTCTGCGGATCGAGCAGGAGGGCGCGCTGCGCGCCCGTGGCGGCGCCCCATTCGACCAGGTCGTGGAGGAAGGCGAGATTCCGCTCGGCGCCGCCGGTGCGGATGCCGCCGGTCCAGGCGTCGACGGCGCCGGGGAGCGCGGGCACGTCGGCGGCTCGTATGACGAGCGTGACGCGGCTGGCGCGCGCGATGTGCAGCACGTGGCCGAGCAGGGCGAAGCCGGTGACGTCGGTGGCGCAACGCACCCCGACGGCGAGCGCGGCGCGGCTGGCCACGGCGTTGAGGGCGCGCATCGACGCGTGGAGCACCTCGGCGTCGGCGCCGCTCAGCTCCCCCTGCTTCTCGGCGGTGGCGAGCAGCCCGGTGCCGATGGCCTTGGTGAGCACGAGGCGGTCGCCGTGCCGCGCAGCGGCGTTCGTCAGGATCCGATCGGGGTGCACGCGCCCGGTGACGGCGACGCCGAACTTCAGCTCCTCGTCGATGATCGTGTGTCCGCCGACGACGAGGGCGCCGGCTTCGTGCACCTTGTCCTGGCCGCCCTGCAGAATGCGCCCCAGGACGTCGAGCGGCAGCTTGCCGGCGGGGAATCCGACGATGTTGAGCGCGGTAAGCGGTTCGCCGCCCATGGCGTACACGTCGGACAGCGCGTTGGCGGCGGCGATCTGCCCGAACAGGTACGGGTCGTCGACGATGGGAGCGAAGAAGTCCACCGTCTGGACGAGTGCGAGGTCCGGCGCGAGGACGAACACGCCGGCATCGTCGAACGTCTCGCGGCCGACGAGCAGCCGCGGATCGCGCTGGAGCGGGACCCCCGCGAGGGCCTCGGACAGGTCGCCCAGGCCGAGCTTGGCGGCGCACCCCGCGCACCGCGCGAAGCCGGTGAGCCGCAGCAGGTCGGTCTGGGTGGGCGCGGTGGTCATCGCACGGCGGCGATCGCCTCGATTTCGACGAGCACGTTCCGCGGGAGGGCGGACACCTGCACCGTCGAGCGAGCCGGCCGCGCGTCGCCGAGCGCGCGGGCGTAGGCGTCGTTCACGAGGGGAAAGTCGCTCATGTCGTGAAGGAATACCGTGGTCTTGACGACATCGTTACAGGTGGCGCCGGCGGCGGCGAGCACGGCCTTGAGGTTGGCGAGCACGCGCTCGGTCTGGGCGACGACGTTGCCGGCGACGACCTGCCCCGTGGCGGGATCGATGGCGATCTGGCCGGCGGTGAACAGGAATCCGTTGTGGACGACGCCCTGGGAGTAGGGGCCGATGGCCGCCGGGGCCTGGTCGGTGTGCACGGTGGTGGGCATGCGAGGGATCTCCGAAGGGGCGGCCGGCGCGGCGCCGGCGAATGGGTCGATGACGGGGCGAACGCCGGGAACCTACTCAGGCGAGCCCCGGAATGGCCAGACCGAACAGGCGCGCCGCGTTGCGTGTGACCACCGCGCCGAGGGCCGCGGCGTCGGTGCCGCGCGCGTGGGCCACGCGGGCGAGGGTGAGGGTGACCCAGGCCGGTTCGTTGCGCGTGCCGCGGTGGGGAACGGGCGCGAGGTACGGCGCGTCGGACTCGACGAGCAGGCGATCGTCGGGCACGAGGCGGAGGAGCGCGTCGTCGTTCCACTTCTTGAAGGTCACGACGCCGCTGAACGAGACGTACCAGCCGACGGCGAGCGCCGTTTCGGCGAGCTGGTGGGAGCCGGTGAAGCAGTGGAGGACGCCGCGCACGCCGCCGGCGCCGGCCTCCTCGACCATGGCGCGCGTGTCGGCCTCGGCCTCGCGGGTGTGGACGACCACCGGGCGGCCGACGTCGCGGGCGAGGGCGAGCTGGGCGCTGAAGGCGCGGCGCTGCTCGGGGCGCGGCGAGTGGTCGTAGTGGTAGTCGAGGCCGCACTCGCCGATGGCGACGGCGCCCTGGCGGATCCGTTCGCCGATGCACTCGCGGGTCGCGCATGGGATCGAAGTCCGCGGCGTCGTGCGGATGGATGCCGGCGGTGAACCAGACGAATCCGGGTGGGCGCGGCCAGCGGCGCGTGCGCGGTCGGCGGCGGCGAGGGATTCGCCGATGCAGACGATCGCCCGGGCGCCGGTCAGGCGCGCGCGTTCGATGACGGCGGCGCGATCGTCGTCGAACGCCGGGTCGGCGAGGTGGGCGTGGCTGTCGATGAAGTCGGCCATGGAAGGCAGAACCGCCGCGCAGCGCGCGGCGGTTCGGGGCGAGGTCAGCGGGCGCTGCGCCGGGCGCAGGGCGGCCGCGGCTGCGCGGCCCCGCCCCGTCCTTCGACCGCGCGGGGCCACTTGGCCTCGATCCAGAGCAGCAACGCGCCGGCCACGTAGATGGAGCTGAACGTTCCCGTGAAGATGCCGAACGCCATGAGCCAGGCGAACGGCCGGATGACCTCGCCGGCGAAGAAGAGCAGCGCGAGCGTGGCGGTCAGCGTCGTGACGTGGGTCAGCACCGAGCGGGGCAGCGTCTCGTTGATGGCGCGGTTCATGCGTGTCGCGCAGCGGCTCCTTGCGCTGCTTGCGCAGGTCCTCGCGCACGCGATCGAAGATGATGATCGTGTCGTTCAGCGAGTAGCCGATCACGGTGAGGATGGCGGCGACGACGGTGAGCGAGATCTCGAGCCGCAGCATGGCGAGAAAGGCCAGCGTGGTGAAGATGTCGTGGGCCGTGGCGACGACGGCGGCCACGCCGAACCGCCATTCGAACCGGATGGCGAGGTAGATGAGGGTGACGAGGAAGGAGATCGCCACCGCGATCATCGCATTGCGCCGCAGTTCGGCGCCGACCTGGGGGCCGATGTACTGCGATTGCACGACGCGCACGTGCGACGTGTCGCCGAACTGGGCGTGCAGCGCGGCCTCGATCTGCTTGGCGGTGCTGTCGGCAGAGCCGAGGGCGGCATTGCCGCTCTTGGGCTGGGCGCTGATCGTGAACTCGGTGGGCGAGCCGAACTGCTGGATGGTGGACCCGGCGAAGCCGGCGCCGTCGACGGTGGAGCGGATGGCGTCCGGGTTGGGCGCCTGGGCGAACTGCACCTGCAGCGTGGTGCCGCCGGTGAATTCGATGCTGTAGTGCGCGCCGTGCACGGCGAGGAAGGTCAGGCCGACGACGATGAACGCGATCGTGATGATGGCGGCGTGCCGCCAGTACTTGATGAAGTCGTAGCTGGTGCCGTGGAGAATGCGCAGCATTTAGATGCTCAACGTCTGGGCGCCGCGCGAGCGGGTGAGCCACAGGAGGAAGAAGGTTCGCACGACGAAGATGGCGGCGATCATCGAGGCCGCCACGCCCGCGATCAGCGTCACGGCGAAGCCGCGCACGGGGCCGCTGCCCCACTGGTAGAGCACGGAGGCGGTGAGGATGGTGGAGATGTTGGAGTCGACGATGGCCGGCATGGCATGCCGGAAGCCCTCGTCGATGGCGGTGCGTACGGTCTTGCCGCGGTCGAGTTCCTCCCGGATGCGTTCGAACACGAGCACGTTGGCGTCCACCGCAATGCCGATGGACAGCACCATGCCGGCGAGGCCGGGCATGGTGAGCACGGCGTCGAAGCCGGCGAGCGCGGCGAGCGTGTAGAGCACGTAGATCGCCAGGCCGAACACCGCGAGCAGGCCGGAGAACCGGTAGTAGACGAGGAGAATGAACACGATCGCCACGATCGCGATCACGCCCGCTCGAAAGCCCTTCTGGATGGAGTCCTTGCCGAGCCCGGGACCGATGACGACCGCCTCGGCGACCTTGAGCGGCACGGGCAACGCGCCCGCCCGCAGGACGAGCGCCAGGTCCTGCGCCGCGGCGAGGTCCTTGCCGCCGAGGGTGATCTGGCCGCGGGTGCCGATGGCGCTCTGGATGACTGGGGGCTGACCCATGGCCCGGCCGTCGAGCACGATGGCCATGTAGTCGCCCACGTGGCGTCCCGTTTCGATGCGGAAGCGGCGCCCGCCCTCGTTGTTCAACGTGAACTCCACGACGGTGCCGTCCGTGGGACTCTGCGTGGGCCGGGCGTCGGTGATATAGGTGCCGGTCGTGATCGCCTTGTCGTCGGTCACGTACAGGGCGCGGTACCATTCCGCCCCATACTGCGTGGAATCGGTGCCCCAGAGGATCCGCTTGCCCGGCGGGGTGGCGGCCTTGATGGCCGGCATCTGCAGATAGGCCTCGATCTGCGGCACCTTGCTGAACGGCACGTAGTACTGGCCTGGCATGCCGCCCGGGGAGATGGCGTTGGAGAACGCGCCACCCGTCTTGGCGCCGAGGGAGTCGGCGCTCGTGGTGTCGGGAGCCGGTTTGGCGCCGCCCGCTTTGGCCTTCCCCTTGGCGGTGTCGCCGCCGGTGAGCAGCGACTGGAGCCCCGCCGCGCCGGCCGGTTGCTGCGCGGCCGCCGGCTGCCCCGCGACGGGCGCCTTGCCCGCGGCGGCGATGATCTGGTCGAAGCGGGGCGCGACTTTCTGCAGCGCCTGCGTCTTGTCGGTGATCAGGAATTCGAGATAGGCCTGGTCCTTCACCAGCTTCTCGGCGCGCGCCGGGTCGTCGTAGCCGGGAATCTCGACGATGATGCGGTCGTTGCCGGCCTTCTGGACCACGGACTCGGAGACCCCGAAGCCCTCGATGCGGGTGCGCACCGTCTTGAGCGCGCGGTCGATGGCATCGGAGATCTTGTCGGGCGCGATGGCCTGCTTGGACGTATCGACTTCGAGCGTCAGGTGGATGCCGCCCTGCAGATCGAGCCCGCGGCGCAGCGGCACGTGGCGTTCGGTCGTGTCGTGCAGGACGCCATCGGCTCCGCGGAACTTCACCACCTGGTCTCGCGGCACGAGGAACCAGATGGACACGAGGACCGAGGCGGCGATGGTCAGCAGGCGATACTTCAGGTTCGACATGCGACGCAAGGTGGGAGAAAGGGATTTACGCGGAACCTTTAAGTGTATCGGGCGAGAGGACTTCCGTCAACGCGCGGCGGGCATTCTCGGCGTCCGATTTCAGCTGCGCGGCGAGCGCGTCGGGGCCGCTGAACTTGATCGTGTCGCGCAACCGGGCCACGAATTCCACGCCGACGTGGCGCCCGTACCAATCGCCGGCGGCGTCGAACAGATGCACCTCGAGCGCGACGGTCTGGTCGTCGAACGTGGGGCGCGGGCCGAGATTCATCATGCCGCCGAAGGCGCCGGCGGCGCTCGTCACGCGCACGGCGTAGACGCCGACCGGCGGGAGCAGCTTGCGGGGCGACGGCAGCGCGAGGTTCACGGTCGGAAATCCGAGCCGCCGGCCGCGGCCATGGCCCGCGGCCACGCGCCCCACGGCCTCGTAGCGGCGCCCGAGGCCGCGTTCGGCGAGGGCAAGGTCGCCCGCGGCCACGGCGCGCCGGATCACGCTCGAGGACAACTGGCCGCCGGACGGCAGGGCGAGCGCGTCGATGGCCTGGACGGAGAACCCGGCGCGCGCGGCGATCGCGCGCACGAGCGCCTCGTCGCCCTCGCGTTCCCGTCCGAAGTGGTGGTCGTGGCCGAGCAGGAGCGCGCGCATGCCGTACCGCCCCACGAGCACGTCGCGGATGAACGCCTCGGCGCTGAGCGCGCGGAAGGCGGGCGTGAACGGAATCTGCGCCACGTAGTCCACCCCGCAGGCGGCGAGGGCGAGCAGCTTTTCCTGCCGAACCGTGAGCCGCCGCGGCGCGCCGGCCGGCCGGATGATCTCGAGGGGGTGCGGTTCGAAGGTGACGACGAGCGTGGGCAACCTCGAGCGCCGCGCCTTGCTCGCGCAGCCGGGCGAGCACGAACTGGTGGCCGCGGTGCACGCCGTCGAACGTGCCCACCGTGACGGCGGTGCCGGTCCCGTGGGGCGGGACGAGTGAGATCGGCTCAGCCATCGCCGATCACCACTTTGGGCTGCCACCGGTCGCCTTGACGCTCGCCGACGGCGAGCAGATCGCCGTGGGCCGTGAGCGCGGCCCAGTCGCCGCCCACCGACGCGCCGACGGCGCGCCCGTGCGAGCCCGAGGCGCCGGCATCGTCGGGATCCAGCGGCTGGACCGGGGAGGTGGGCCACCGCATCGAGCAGGGCCCGCAGGGGCGCGGCGCCGCGCTGCACGGCGTCGAGGGCGTGGGCGTGCACGACGTCGAAGCGGCCGGCGTGGGTGCGGCGGAGCGCCGTGAGGTGTGCCGCGCTGCCGGCGGCCTCGCCGAGATCGCGCGCCAGGGCACGCACGTAGGTTCCGCCGGCACAGATCACGGTCACGTCGAGCTCTGCGTCGCGCCGGCCGCGCACCGTCCACGCGTGCACGCGCACGGTGACGGGAGCGAGGGCGAGGGGGCGCCCGCGGCGGGCGGCGGCGTAGGCGCGCACGCCGTCGACCTGCTTGGCGGAAAAGGCAGGCGGGCGCTGCTCGAGATCGCCGACCATCGTGGCCAGGGCGGCATCCACGATCGCCGGCTCCGGCAGAGGGGCCTGGCGCACGATCTGGCCGGTGGCGTCGTCGGTTTCGGTGGCGGCGCCGAAGCGAATGGTGGCGTCGTAGACCTTGGGCTCGGCGTCGAGGTACGGAATGAGGCGGGTGCCCCGCCCCACGAGCAGGACGAGCAGGCCGGTGGCGAACGGGTCGAGGGTGCCGGCGTGTCCGATGCGCGACTCGCCGACGCCGCGCCGGGCCACCGAGACGACGTCGTGGGACGTCATGCCCGCCGGCTTGTCGACGAGCAGGAGGCCGTCAGTCGTCCTGGGGCCCATCCACCGGCTTTCCCTCGCGCACCTGGGCGAGCAGCGATTCGATGCGGGCCGCGTGGGCGATGCTCTCGTCGAGCCGGAAGCCGATCTCGGGCGCGAGGCGGAGGCGGAGCGACCGGCCGACGTGGCGGCGGAGGTGCGCGGCGAGGCTGGCCAGCCCGTCCACCGTGGCTGCGCGCTCGGCGTCCGTCCCCATGATGCTCACGAACACCTTGGCGTGGCGCAGGTCGCGCGTCACGTCGACACCGGTCACCGTCACCAGGCCCACGATGCGCGGATCCTTGACCTCTTCGGCGAGGAAGGTCGCGACGACTTCGCGAATGCCCTCGGCCACGCGGTCGGGCCGTCGATTGTCTGGCGCCATGAACACCCCTGCTCCAGCCCCCGCGCGGCGGCGCCGCGCCGGGAGCGCGCTTACGTGGCCGCCGAGGATTCGAGGGACCGCGCGATCTCCTCGGTCCGGTAGCACTCGATCACGTCGCCGACCTTGAGGTCGTTGAAGTTCTCGACGCCGATCCCGCACTCGAAGCCGTCCTTCACCTCGCGCACGTCGTCCTTGAACCGGCGGAGCGATCCGACGACGCCGTCGTAGACCTCGACGCCGTCGCGGATCACGCGCACGCGGCCCTGCCGGTTGATCACGCCGCTGGCGCACGTAGCAGCCGGCGATCGTGCCGATGCGGGACACCTTGAACACCTGGCGCACCTCGGCCTCGCCGAAGATGACCTCGCGTTCCTCGGGGCGCAGCATGCCTTCGAGCGCCGCGCGCACGTCGGCCACGGCCTCGTAGATGATCCGGTAGAGCTTGATGTCCACGCCCTCGCGCTCGGCGGCCGTGCGGGCGTTGTTGTCGGGACGCACGTGGAAGCCGATGATGATCGCCCCCGACGCCTTGGCGAGCAGGATGTCGCTTTCGGTGATCGCGCCGACGCCGCGGTGCACGACCTCGACCTGGACCTCGGCCGTGGACAGCTGCTGCAGCGCGTCGGCCAGCGCTTCGGCCGGGCCGCCCTGGTCGGCCTTGATGAGGATGCGCAGCGTCCGCCGCTCGCCGCTGGCCGCGTGCTCGATGAAGTCCTCGAGCGACACGCCGCGCGACGTGCGCCGGCTCTTGGCCTCGCGATCGAGCCGCTGGCGCCGCTGCGCGATCTCGCGCGCCGCCGCCGCGTCGTCAACGACGAGCAACTGGTCGCCCGCCATCGGGACGCCTTCGATGCCGAGCACCTGCACCGGGATCGCCGGGCCGGCGTCCTTCACCGGGTTGCCCCGCTCGTCGAGCAGGGCGCGCACGCGGCCGGAGTAGCATGCCGCAGATGAAGTCCTCGCCCACGTGCAGGGTGCCGTTCTGGACGAGCACCGTGGCGACCGGCCCCTTGCCCGGGTCGAGCTGGGCTTCGATCACCGAGCCGGTGGCGCGGCCGATTGGGGTTGGCCTTGAGATCGAGGATCTCGGCCTGGAGCAGGATCTGATCGAGCAGCGTGTCGACGTTGGTGCCCTTCTTGGCCGAGATCTCGCGTGGCAAGCGTCGTGCCGCCGAACTCCTCGAGCACCACCCCGTGCTGCAGCAGGTCCTGCTTGACCTTGCCCGGGTTGGCCTGCGGGCAGGTCGATCTTGTTGATGGCCACGATCATCGGCACGCCGGCGTTGCTTGGCGTGCGAGATCGCCTCGATGGTCTGGGGCATGACCGCGTCGTCGGCGGCGACGACGAGCACGACGATGTCGGTGACCTGGGCGCCGCGCGCGCGCATGGCGGTGAAGGCCTCGTGGCCCGGCGTGTCGAGGAACGTGATCGACTTGCCGTTGGGCAGCGTGACGTGGTAGGCGCCGATGTGCTGCGTGATGCCGCCCGACTCGCCGGCGACGACGTTGGCCTGGCGGATGTAGTCGAGCAGCGACGTCTTGCCGTGGTCGACGTGGCCCATGATGGTGACCACGGGCGGACGCGACACGAGCTCCTCGGGCTGGTCTTCGTGCACGGCGGCGACGTCCTCCGCCTGGTAGGCGTCCTCGCGCACCGCCTGGAAGCCGAATTCGCCGGCGATCAGCTCGATCTGGTCGAAGTCGAGGCGCTGATTGATGGTGACCATCAGCCCGAGGTTCTTGAAGGCGAAGGCGACGATTTCCGTGGCCGGCACCTTGAGGATCTGGGCCAGCTCGCTGACGGTGATGAACTCGTTGACGCGCACCAGGCGCTTCTCGCGCTCGGCCTCGGCCACGCGCAGGGCCTCGACCTCCTCGCGATGCCCACGGCGGGAGTCGCTGCCGGTGCGGCGCGACGGCGCGCCGCGCATGGCGGCCATCGTCTTGGAGATGTTCGCGTCCACGGCGCCCTGGTCGACCTGACCGCGACGGCCCTTCTTGCGCCGGCCGCGCTCGGGCGGTCCGCCCGCCTTCTGCGCGCCACTCTTCTCGTCGCGGCGCGGCGGCGGGGCGATGCCGCCGCCGGGCGCGGCAGACGCCACCGGGCGTGGCGGCATATAGGGGGAACTGCTGGCCACGGGGCGTGGGCGCGGAGCGCCCGGGGTAACCGGGCGCGGACGCGGACGTTCGCGGGCCGGCGGCGCGCCGGCGTCTCCGCCGTGCGACGACACCGTGCGGGGCTCGAACGCCGGGGCCGACGGTTCGGCCTCGGCCTCCCGGTCCTCTTCCTCCGGTTCGGCGAGCGCCTCGGCCGCGGCCTCTTCGGCGGCCGCGGCGTCCGCGGCCGCTCTCGCTTCGGCTGCTGCGGCTTGAGCCGCGGCGGCGGCTTCCGCCGCGACGCGCCGTTCCTCTTCCACCTGCTGCGCGGCTTCGACTGCCGCGGCGGCGGCCGCGACGTCGGCGGCCTTTCGGCGTCGGCGCACCGGCGCGCCGAGCGACGCCGGCTCCTCGATGGGTTCGGGGACGGGCGGCGCCTCGGCGGCGGCCTTGGCGGCCTTCTTGGCGCGGGGAGTCTTGGGTTTGGCGGACTTGGACGGCATGGCGCCCTCGCCGGCGGTCTCGGTAGCGCCGGCGGCCGAACGGCGCCGGCGCGGCGAGGCGGCGGCGGTGTCCTTTTCCTGCTCCGCGCGCGCGCGCTTCTCGCGCTCCCAGCGGGCCCGAAGGCGTGCCACCTGATCGTCGGTGAGCACACTCA
The DNA here is from genome assembly GCA_963729495.1 of uncultured Gemmatimonadaceae bacterium. Lineage (GTDB taxonomy): Bacteria > Gemmatimonadota > Gemmatimonadetes > Gemmatimonadales > Gemmatimonadaceae > JAGWRI01. Next base: position 60,986 of record CAVSOM010000016.1, on the reverse strand, counting down.
GGTGGCTGCGCACGGGGACGTCCATCTGCCGAAGCAATCCGATCACTTCGTCAGCCGATACCCCGAATTCCCCAGCCATGTCGTGCACGCGAAGCTTGCTCAAACCATCCTCCTAAGTGGGCTCGACCGCGCCCGTTTCCACCACGCCGAGAATCCCGCTGGCGAGCGATCGGTCGACGATGCCGATCGCAGCCGTCTGCCTGCGCCCCGCGGCGGCTCCGAGGTCGGCGGCCGCCAGTCCTTCGATGGTCGGGATTCGCCGCGCCCGCAGCAGCGGACGCACCTTGTCCAGACTGTTGTCCGCCGCGTCGCTCGCCACGAGGGCGAGCGCCAGCGTTCCCTTCCTGGCCGCGGCGCGCACCTGCTCCACGCCGACGGTGGCGTTTCGCGCCTTGACCCCGAGCCCCACGAGGCCCAACACGCGACGCGCCTGTTCCGGTGTCACGCGGCCGCGCCGCCCGCCCCCCGTCCGCGCGGGGCGGTTCGGCCGGCGGTCCGTGGGCCGGCTCGCCCGCCGCCGGGGCCGCCTCATCGTTGGCGCCCTCTTCGGTCAGCTCGGCGAGGATGCCCATGAGGCGGTCCGCGTCGTCGAGGGTGATGCCGGGCAGCCGCAGGAAATCGTCGCGCTCGAGATCGATGATGTCGTTGAGCGTACGATAGCCCGCTTCTTCGAGGATCGCGACCGTGGCCGGCGGCATCCCCTCGATCTCGGCGAGTTTGACGTCGGCCACATCGCGGTCTTCCTCGGGCAACGGCGCGAAGATCGCGCCTTCGCCGCCGCGCTCCAGCCATTCACGGCTGGAGTAGAGGTCGATCTTCCACCCCGTGAGTTCGGAGGCGAGGCGCACGTTCTGCCCGTTGCGCCCGATGGCGAGGGACAGTTGGTCCTCGTCGACCACCGCCTGGATAGTCTTGCTCACCGGATCGCTGAACACGCGGGCCACGCGGGCCGGCGCCAGGGCGAGCTTGGCGAACCGCTCCGGATCGGGCGACCAGGGGACGATGTCGATGCGCTCGCCGCCGAGCTCGTTGACCACGGCCTGCACGCGCGAGCCCTTGAGGCCCACGCAGGCGCCCACGGGATCGATGGCGTCGTCGCGCGAGAAGACGGCGATCTTGGTGCGGCTGCCGACCTCGCGGGCCGACGCCTTGATCTCGACGATGCCCTGCTGGATCTCGGGCACCTCGAGTTTGAACAGCGCCTTGACGAACAGCGGGTCGCCGCGGGTGAGGATGAGACGTGGTCCTTTGGGCGTCTCCTCGACCTTCTTGAGGACGGCGCGGATCGGCTCGCCCTGATGGAAGTGCTCGCGGTGGTTCTGCTCGCGATAGGGAACGATCGCCTCGGCCTCGCGGAACTTGTTCAGCATGATGACGAGCTTGCCCCGCTCGATCTGCTGGACCTCGCCCGAGAGGAGTTCGCCGACGCGCGAGCTGAACTCGTCGCGAATGCGGGTGCGTTCGCCCTCGCGGACGCGCTGGATGATGCGCTGCTTGGCCGCCTGCACGGCGGCGCGGCCGAACACGGCGAAATCCACCGGTTCCTCGAGCACGTCGCCCGCGTCGAACTCGCCGTCGTACAGGCGCGCTTCCTCGACCGAGATCTCGCGGCTGGGATCCTCGACCACGTCGACGACGGTCTTCAGGAGCACGATCTTGATGTCGCCCTTGGCGTCGTCGATCGTGACTTCGGCCTGCACGTTGGCGCCGTACTTCTTGGCGAGCGCCGCCATGATGCCGTCCTGCAGCAGCCCGTAGAGCTCCGCGCGATCGAGTTGCTTGGTGTTCGACACCTCGCGAAAGGCGGCCAAGATATCTGCTGAGCTTACCATCCAAGCATCCTCGTCAGGGGCCGGCGAACACCGCCGGCCTGCGTCCATAGGTCCCGCCCACGCGCGGGCCCCGCGTCGTGGCGTCTCGAGTGCGTCATACGCGGAACGCCAGCCGCGCTTCCTTCACCTCGGCGAGCGGCACGTGCCGGCGCTCGCCCGAAGCCAGTTCCAGTTCCAGTTCCACCCCCTCCCCACCCTCGGCGCCGTCCACGGCGACGATCCTCGCCTCCCACCGCCCTCCGTGCGCCGGACTGAGCACCTGGGCCCACCGCCCTACGAACCGGCGCCACTCCGCCGCCGTTCGCAGCGGACGCTCTCCCGGCGACGACAGCTGCAATTCGTACCGGCCCGACACCAGTGTGCCCGCGTCGAGCCGCGCTTCGATGGCCCGCGACGCCCGCGCGCAGTCATCGACGGACACCTGCCGGCCGTCCCGGCGATCAATCCGAATCTCGATGAGCGGGCGCGCCTTCGTGCCCCCGCGCCGGAGTTCGACAAGGTCGAACAACAGCGCGTCAAGTTCTTGATTGACAACACGTTCCAGCTCGTCGTTCACGTTTCGTGGTAACTACATTTACAGGATAAAAAAATGTGGGGAGCATCCCCCACATCTCCGCCCGGCGTGCGCCGCGCGTACCGTTTAACCTATTGGGTGCGCTTTATAGAGTCAAGCGAGCGACGCGGGGGCGAACGCCATCAGGGATATCTGACGGCCGGCGTCCCCCGCCCGGTGGGAGAAGAAACGCGCGTTGTCGCAACGGGTGCAGGCGGGGGAGATCGAGATGGCGCGGACGCCGGCCGCGCCGGCGTGATCGGCGATGATCGCGCGGAGGTCCACGGGCGTGGGCCGCGACACGGCGCGGCCGGTGAGCCGTCCGTACACGTCGGGCGCCACCTCGTAGCAGCGGCCGCAGATCGCGGGCCCGAGGTGGAGGGTGAGCTCGCGGGGAGGGCATCCCAGGGCGGCCAGGGCGTGGAGGCCGGCTTCGACGATGCGCGCCTCGGTGCCCCGCCATCCGGAATGGAGGAGGGCCAGGGCGCCCGACGGGTGGGCGAGGAAGACCGGCACGCAGTCGGCCACCGTGACGGCCACCGCCGTCGGCTCGCCGGGCGGACAGGCATGGCCGTCGGCGGCGGCCGCGCGCAGCCATCCTCGCCAGGCGCCGCGGTGGGTGATGACGTCGCGGCCGTGCACCTGAGCGGCCGTGGCGAGGCGGTGGATGCCGGCGCCGTCGAGGTGGCCGGTGACGGTCTGCCAGCGGGCCATCACCTGGCGCACCGGTTCGTCGGTGCCCGTGCCCAGATTCCCGAAGGCGCGCGTGGTGGTATAGGCCAGGAAGCCGAGCCGGGTCAGCTCCGGCACGACCTCGACGCCGGGCGGCCCGGCGGTCACGCGCCGGGAGCTTCGACGCGCTCGATGTCGGCACCGAGCGCGCGCAGGCGTTCGTCGATGCGCTCGTAGCCGCGTTCGATCTGTTGCACGTTGTGGATGGTGCTGGTGCCCGGCGCGGCGAGGGCGGCGAGGAGCATGGCCATGCCGGCCCGGATGTCGGGGGAATCGACGTTCCCGGCGTGCAGCGGGGCCGGGCCGACGACGAGCGCGCGGTGCGGATCGCAGAGCACGATGCGCGCCCCCATGCTGGCGAGCTTGTCGACGAAGAACAGGCGGGACTCGAACATCTTTTCGTGCATGAGGATCACGCCCCGGCACTGCGTGGCCGTGACGATGGCGATCGACATGAGATCGGCGGGGAAGGCCGGCCAGGGCTGGTCCTCGAGCTTGGGGACGTGCCCGCCGAGGTCCGAGCGGATGATCCGGGGCTGGTCGGCGGCCACGACGAGGTCGGCGCCGTCGACCTCGCAGACGATGCCCAACCGCTCGAACCCCATGCGGACGGACCGCAGGTGCTCGACGCCGGCGCGTTCGATGCGGAGCGCCGAGTTGGTGACGGCGGCGAGGCCGACGAACGACCCGACTTCGATGTGGTCGGGTCCGATGGCGTGGGTGGCGGCGCCGAACGTGGTGACGCCTTCGATGGTGAGCGTGTTGGTGCCGATGCCGTCGATCGTGGCGCCGAGTGCCACCAGAAACCGCGCCAGATCCTGCACGTGGGGTTCGCTGGCGGCGTTGCGGAGCACGGTGGTGCCGCGGGCGGCGGCGGCGGCCATGAGGGCGTTTTCGGTGGCCGTGACGCTGGGTTCGTCGAGGAAGACGTCGGCGCCGGTGAAGCCCCGGGCCCGCAGTTCGTAGCGGTCGGACAGGGTGAACTCGGCGCCGAGTTCGCGCAGGACGTGGAAGTGGGTATCGAGGCGCCGCCGCCCGATGACGTCGCCGCCGGGCGGCGGCAGCGTGACCGCGCCGCTGCGCACGAGGAGGGGCGCGGCGAGGAGGATGGAGGCGCGGATGCGGGCGCAGAGGGCGGGATCGAGGCGTGCCGCGTGCACGGCGCGCGCGTGGATGGCGAGCGTGTTGGGCGCGGTCCAGTCCGCCGAGGCGCCCACGGAGCGCACGAGTTCGACGAGGGTCTCGACGTCGCGAATTCGGGGCACGTTGCTTAGCGTGACCGGCTGCTCGGTGAGCAGGGCCGCGGCCACGATGGGGAGGGCCGCGTTCTTGTTGCCGGCGGGGCGGATGGAGCCGGAGAGCGGCCGCCCTCCGTGGACGATGAACTGCAGGGCGCTCATGGCGCGGGCCGGGTCCGGTTCGAAAGGGTTGGACGCGAAAACACGATGGCGAAGAATGACCGGAGCACGGACGGCGCGTCAAGCGCGCGCGCCTCGCTTGACACCGGTGCCCGCGCCTGCGTACCCTCACTGTACCTACCCATGATGCCGGTTCTGATGGCGCGCGCGAGCGCGTGGACGCTCCAGGCGGCGGCGGGCCTGCCCGACACGATCGGGCCGCGGCCGCTCGCCGCCGCCGGATGGTTCGACCAGGTGACCCACGTGGCGAGCGGGGTGCTCACCCTCGTGCTGCTGGCGCTGGTGCTGCTGGCGTTCCCGGCGGCGTGGTACGTGCGGCGCCGGTTCCGGCAGCTCGCGGCGCTGCTCGACGGGCTGCGCCGCGACTTTGCGCCGGTGATCGAGCGCACGCGCGGCGTGATGCAGAACGCCGAAGAGATCTCGGTGACCGTGCGCGACGACGTGGCGCGGCTGAGCGAGACGGTGGAACGGTTCGACGCGCAGTTGCGGGAGATCGCCGATATCACGGGCGCGCGGGTGCGGGAGTTCGACGCCCTGCTGGGCGCGGTGCAGGAGGAGGCGGAGGACCTGTTCGTCACCACGGCCTCGGCGGCGCGCGGCGTGCGGGCCGGCATGCGCGCGTTGCGCGACCACCGGGCGCGCGAGGCCCGGCCGGCGCGGCGCTCGGAGCTGGACGCGGAGCGGGACGCCGACGAGGGGCCGGACGACGGGCCGGCGGCCGTGGAGGCCGCGGAGCCGGCCCCGCCGCGCGACCGGACGCCCCGTCTGCGCCGGCACCGGCGCCACGGGACGTGACGGCGGGACGGGGCGCGGCGATGGTCTGCATCGCCGCGTTCCTGTTGGTGGCCTGGCCGCACACGGCCCAGGCGTGGACGCCGGGCACGCACGTGTTCCTGGGCGAGGCGGTGCTCCGGTCCCTGCAGCTGCTGCCGGGCAGCGTGGCCGACCTGCTCCGGGCGTTCCCATATGATTTCCTCTATGGATCGATCGCGGCCGACACGAGCATCGCCAAGAAGTACGCGCCGGCCGGCCGCCACTGCCACTCGTGGGAGGTGGGGTTCGACATCCACGAGGCGGCGCGCGACGAACCCCTGCGCGCCTTCGCCCTGGGCTATCTCGCCCACCTGGCGGCCGACTCCGTAGCCCACAACTACTTCGTCCCGATGCAGCTCGCGGTCACGTCGTCCACGTCGTCCATCGGCCACAGCTACTGGGAGAGCCGGTTCGAGACCCACCTGGGCGAACGCTACAGCCGCCGGGCGCGCGACCTCATCCTGCTCGACCATTCGACGTCCGACGCCCTGCTCGACGGCATCCTGAGCCCGACGCTGTTCAGCACGCCCACGAACCGCCGCATCTTTCGCGGCATGGTGCACGTGGCCGATTCGGAATCGTGGCAGCGCATCTTCCAATTGATGGCCGAGAACAGCCGCTGGGACCTGCGCGACGCCGAAGTGGGCGCGTACATGGAGCGGTCGTTCGACTTCATCGTGGACCTCATGCGGCGCCTGGATCACTCCGAGCCGTACGGCCACGATCCGTCGGGCGACGAACGGCTGCGGCGGGCCAAGCGCGTGCGGCGCCAGGCGCTGCGCGAGGGCGGCGAAGAGGCCGCGCGCGAACGCGCGGCGCAAGCACTTCGGCCTGCCGGCGCCCACCCTGGACTACGCCCGGGGCCTGCCGGCGCCGGTCTACGACCCGAGCCGCTCGACGAGCAGCTGAGCGACGCGCTTGGGGTCGGCGCTGCCCTTGGACTTCTTCATCACGGCGCCGATCAGCACGCCCTGCAGCTTCTTTTCCCCGTTCCGGAATCGCTCGGCTTCGGCCGGCATGGCCGGCGATCACTTCGTCGATCCACGCCCCGAGCGCGCCCTGGTCGGAGACCTGCACGAGCCCCTCGCGCTCGGCGATCCGCCGGGGCGCGCCGCTCCGTCGGTGAGCATGCGTGGCGAAGATCTGCTTGCCCGCGGTGTGGCTCACGACGCCGTCGCGCACCAGGTCGAGCAGCGCCGCGAGGCGCGCCGGGTCGACCGGGAACGCCGCGATCTCGCCGCCGGTCGCCTTGAGCGCGGCGAGCACCTCGCCCATCACCCAGTTGGCCGCGGCCTTGGCGTCGCCGTGCGACGCGCGACCGTCCGTTCGAAGTACGCGGAGACGCGCGGGCTCGCCGTGAGCACTTCGATGTCGTAGGCGGTGAGGCCGTCGGCGCCGGCGTACCGCGCGCGCCGGGCCGCCGGCAGTTCCGGCAGCCGCTGCCGCACGTCGTCGACGAACTCGGCCGCGAGCGACGAGCGGCGGCAGGTCGGGCTCGGGGAAGTAGCGGTAGTCGTGGCTGCCCTCCTTGCTCCGCGCCGGGCGCACCTCGCCGGCGTTGCCGTCCCAGAGCATGGTCTGCTGCTCCACGCGGCCGCCGGCGTCGATCACCGCGCACTGCCGCGCGAACTCCGCCTCCAGCGCCCGCTCGACGCCCGAGAACGAGTTCATGTTCTTCACCTCGGTCTTGGTGCCGAGGGCGGTCGGCGCCATGCGGCCGCACGCTGATGTTGGCATCGACGCGCAGCGATCCCTCCTCCATGCTGACGTCGCTCACGTCGACGTACTCGAGCAGCTGCTTGAGCGCGTGGAGATAGGCGCCGGCCGTCGGCGGCCGAGCGCATGTCGGGCTCGCTCACGATCTCGATGAGCGGCACGCCGGCGCGGTTGAGGTCGACGGCGGTGACGCCCGGATAGCGGTCGTGGATGGACTTGCCGGCGTCCTCTTCCATGTGGACGCGCGTGATGCCGCACCGGTGTCGCCGGCCGGCGGCGAGCGCGCCCGGTCCGTGGCCAGCGGCCGGTCGAACTGCGAGATCTGGTAGCCCTTGGGCAGGTCGGGATAGAAGTAGTTCTTGCGGGCGAAGATCGAGACGGCGTGCACGGTGCACCCGAGGGCGAGCGCGGCGCGCACGGCCAACCCCACGGCCTGGGCGTTGAGCACGGGCAGCGCGCCGGGCAGCGCCAGGCACACCGGGCAGATGTTCGTGTTGGGCGGCGCGCCGAAGGCCGTCGAGCAGCCGCAGAACATCTTGGTGGCGGTCTTGAGCTGGACGTGGACCTCGAGGCCGACGACCATCTCGTAGCGCGCGGCGAGCGCGTCGCGGGCGCCGTCGCTCATCGGTGGGCCTCCGCGCCGAGCGCCCGCTCGAGCGCGAACGCGGCCGAGAACATCCGCGCTTCCTCGAACGTGCGGCGCGATAAACTGGCCGCCCACGGGCAGGCCGTCGACGCGGCCGATGGGCAGCGACATCGCCGGCACGCCGGCCAGGTTGGCGGTGGCGGTGAAGATGTCGTTGAGGTACATCGCGTACGGATCGGTGGTGGCGCCGATGGGGAACGCCGGCGTGGGCGTGGTGGGCGTGAACAGCAGGTGCACGCCGTCGGCGAACACGCGCGTGAAGTCGTCGGTGATCAGCTGCGCGCACCTGCTGCGCCTTGCGGTAGTAGGCGTCGTAGTAGCCGGCCGACAGCACGTAGGTGCCGAGCATGATGCGGCGCGTCACCTCGGGGCCGAACCCCCGCGAGCGGGTGGCTTCGTACATGCCGCGCAGCCCGTCGCCGTCCAGCGCGCAGGCCGTAGCGCACGCCGTCGAAGCGCGCGAGGTTGGACGACGCCTCGGCGGGCGCCACGATGTAGTACACGGGAATGGCGAGCGCGGTGTGCGGCAGCGAGACGTCGCGGATCTCGGCGCCCTGCTCGCGCAGCAGCGCCAGGGCGCGCTCGCAGCGCTCGCGCATGGGCGCCGGGAGGTCGTCGGGAAAGTATTCGCGCGGCTTGCCGATGACCACGCCGTCGAGACGGGCCCGGGTCGCGGCGCACGGTATTCGGGCACCGGGCGGTCGGCCGAGGTGGCGTCGCGTACGTCGCGGCCGGCGATGACGCCGAGGGCCAGCGCGGCGTCGTCCACCGAGGCGCCGAACACGCCGATCTGGTCGAGCGACGAGGCGAAGGCGACGAGGCCGTACCGGCTGACGCGGCCGTACGTCGGCTTGACGCCGACCACGCCGCAGAGCGCGGCCGGCTGCCGCACCGAGCCGCCGGTCTCCGAGCCGAGAGCCACGCGCACGATGCCGGCGGCCACCGCGGCGGCCGACCCGCCGGACGAGCCGCCGGGCACGCGATCGGGGGCCACCGGGTTGCGCGTGGGCCCGTAGGCGCTGTGCTCGGTGGACGATCCCATGGCGAACTCGTCCATATTCGTCTTTCCGAATACCACGCCGCCGGCGGCGCGGAGCCGCGCGACCGCGGTGGCCTCGTACGGGACTGACGTAGCCGTCGCAGGATGCGCGACCCGCAGGTGGTGGGCAGCGTGGTCGTGGCGATGTTGTCCTTGACGGCCACGGGGAGCGCGGCGAGCGGGCCGTCGGGGGCGGCGTCGGCCTGGGCCCGGGCGTCGGCGTCGTCGCGCCAGGCGAAGATGTTGAGGCCGTCCTTCCCCGCGCCGACCTCGTCGGCACGGCGGATGGCGGCGGCCACGGCCTCGCGGGCGGCGCCGCTCACGACTCCTCGCCGGTCTCGTGGGTGGCGAGGCGCGGCACGAGCAGCAGGCCGTCGCGCACGGACGGAGCGAACGCCTCGGGCGGTCGGGCGAGCGGTTCGGGCGGGCCGGCGTCGGCGCGGAGCGGCATGCCGGCGCCCGACTCGGCGGCGGACGCGACGCCCGGCCGTATCGACCCGCGACAGGACGTCCATGTGGGCGAGGATCGTGTTCAGCTCCGCGCGTCGAGCGCCCGCGCGCGCTCGTCGGTCGAGGCCCAGCCGGGCCAGCGCCGCGATGTGTCGTACGTCGTCGAGCGAGACGGCCACTAGTCGAGTCCGCGTTCGAGGTTCGCCTGCGCGACGACGAGCGTCTTGCGTCCCACCGCGTCGTCGTCGAAGTCCACCCGCACCTTGGTCTGCGCGCCGGCGCCGGTGATCTCGGCGATCGTGCCCGACGCCGAACTTCCGGTGCTGCACGCGCGAGCCGATGGCGATCGTCGCGGCGTCCTGCGATTCGTCCTCGACGTCCACGCCGCCGATCGGGCGGCCGGGACGGCGCGCCGCCGCCGAGCGCGAGGGGAACATATCGTCGTCGGCGTCGAGGGACGAGCCTCCCCCCCACCCGGCGGTGCGTCGGCCGTCGGGGCGTCCGCCGAACCCCGCCATCACGCCGCGCCCGCTGCTGCGCACGCGAATGGTGTCCCGCCGCTCGAGCATGCCGTCGGGCACGGCGGCGAGGAAGCTCGACGGCCGCGCAGGGCAGGAACTCGCCGTTGCGGCGGCGCGACTCGGCGTGCAGCAGGTAGAGCCGGCGCTCGGCGCGCGTGATGCCCACGTAGAACAGCCGGCGCTCCTCCTCGAGCATCTTCGGGATCGTCGTACGCGCGGGCGAGCGGAAAGAGGCCGTCCTCGAGGCCGGCGATGAACACCACGGGGAACTCGAGCCCCTTGGCGTTGTGCAGCGTCATCAGCGTCGCGGCGTCGGCGTCGACGGTCAGCGCGTCGACGTCGGCCACGAGCGTGGCGCGCTGGAGAAAGAGATCGAGCGGGCTGAGGCCGACCTCGCCCTCGACGTCGGCCACGGTCTCCGAGGCGCCGGCGATGAGTTCGCGCACGTTGTCGAGGCGGTCGCGCGCCAGTTCCTCGCCCTCGGCGCCGAGGTATTCGCGCGTAGCGGATGTCGGCCACGAGCGCGGCGAGCAGTTCGTCCACGGCCGACTCGCGCGCCTGGTCGCGGAACCGCGCGATCAGCTCCGCGAATGTCGGCCAGGGCGGCCCGCGCGGCGGGGCGCACGTCGGCGAGGCAGTCGTCGCGGCCCGGCGGCCTCGAACAGCGGGACGCCGGCCGCGCGGGCGCGCTCGGCGATGAGGTCCACGGTGGCGTCGCCGACCCCGCGCCGCGGCGCGGCGACGGCGCGGCGGAACGCCTCGTCGTCCGACGGATTGGCGATCAGCTTGAGGTAGCCCATGAGGTCGCGGATCTCGCGACGGTCGTAGAACCGGACGGCGCCGACGAGGCGGTACGGCACGGCGTGGCGGCGCAGGGCCTCCTCGAGGGCGCGGCTCTGGGCGTTGGTGCGGTACAGGACCGCGAAATCGCGCAGCTGCCAGCCGGCAAGGCCGCGCTGGCGGCGCAGCTCGTCCACGATCCAGTCGGCCTCGTCGCGTTCGTCGAGCGCGCGCACGGCGGTCACGCGGTCGCCGCCGGTGCGCGTGGGGCGGAGCGTCTTGCCCATGCGGTCGACGTTGACCGAGATGACGGCGTTGGCCACCTCGAGGATGGGCGGGGTGGAGCGGTAGTTCTCCTCCAGGCGCACGACGCGGGCGTTGGGAAAGTCCCGCTCGAAGTCGAGAATGTTGCGGATATCGGCGCCGCGCCACCCGTAGATCGACTGGTCGTCGTCGCCGACCACGCAGACGTTGCCATGCTCGGCGCCGAGCAGCTGGACCAGGCGGTACTGGGCGCGGTTGGTGTCCTGGTACTCGTCCACGAGCAGGTACTGGAATCGGGCGCGGAGGCGGCGCAGTTCGTCGGGGTGCCGTTCGAGGAGGCGGACCGGCAGCAGGAGCAGGTCGTCGAAGTCGGCGGCGTTGGCCTGGCGCAGCGTCGGTTCGAGGTCGGCGTACACCGCGGCGACGGCCTGGGCGAACGGGTCGCGCGCGAGCGCGGCGTACTCCTCCGGGGAGACGAGCGCGTTCTTGGCCTCGGAGATCGCGCCGCGCACGGCGCGAACGGCGAACTGTTTGGGCGATACGCGATGCCGCTCCATGAGCCGCTTGACGACGGCTTCGGAGTCGCTCTCGTCGTAGATCGTGAAGGAAGGCGTGCGGCCCACGAGGGGCGCAGCGCCGCGCAGCAGGCGCGCCCCCACGCTGTGGAAGGTGCCGGCCCACATGCCGGCGGGCTCGTGCTCGAGCAGGGCGGCGATGCGCTCGCGCATCTCGCCGGCCGCCTTGTTGGTGAACGTGACGGCGAGGATCTGCGACGGCCGGACGCCGTGGGCCCGGATGAGCCGGGCGATGCGCCGGGTGAGCACGCGCGTCTTGCCCGAGCCGGCGCCGGCGAGGACGAGCAGCGGGACCTGCGTGATGGACGACCGCTTCACGCTGCGCGGGATTGAGCCCGTCGAGCAGCGCATCCTGGGAGGAGCGAGACATCACTCAAGTATAACGTCGAACGTCGCGCCCCGGTCGGTGGGCACGAGGAGCGAGTCGCCCGCCGTGGTTTTCCTCCACGATGCGCTGGGCGAGCGACAGGCCGATCCCCCATCCGGACCGCTTGGTGGAGAACCCGGGCTCGAACACGCGGTCGCGCAGTTCGCGCGGAATGCCCGGTCCGTCGTCGGCCACGCGGACGCGCACGCCCTGCTCGGGGAGCCGGCCGGTCGTGATCGTGATCCGTCCGCCCCGCCCCGCCATGGCGTCGAGCGCGTTCTTGACCAGCACCTCGACCGCCCATTCGAGCAGCACGGCGTCGCCGGCCACGAGGCAGCGCGCCGTTCGGGTGTTCGCACGTCGATGACGATGGTGTTGGCGAGGGTCGGCACGCGGGCCCGGAAGTAGTCGGCCACGTGGTCGACGATCGCCGACAGGTCGATCGGATCGCGCCTCGGCTCGCGGCCGATGCGCTCGAACCGATGGGCCACGCGGTCGAGGCGGTCGACATCGGCGCGCATGTGGCGGGCCATGGCCTGGGCCTGCGGGTCGCGCTCACCGCGCTCCTCCAGCAGCTCGATCCACCCCCCGATGCTCGAGAGCGGGGTGCCGAGTTGGTGGGCCGACTCGCGCGCCATACCGGCCCAGAGGTGTTCCCGCGCCGCGTCGCTGCGCGTGCGGATGATGAGGAATCCGGCGAGCAGCAGCAGCAGCGCGGTGACCGCCTGCAGCGGCGGAATGATGCGCAGCCAGTACACGAGCGGCGTGTTGCCGTAGTGGATGACCTGCCCCCGGCGGTGACGATGGGCGCATTCTGGCGATCGAGCGTGGCGACGTAGGCCTGGATGCGCGGATCGGTGACGGGCAGCGAGTCGCGCGGCGTCGAACGGCAGATTGGCGTGCTGCACGGCCAGGCCCGTGCTGTCGGTGACGATGAGCGGCACGCCCTGCCCGCGGATGTCGGCCGAGATCTCGAACAGCGCCTGGAACGCCACGGCGCCGGTGTTTCGCGGTATCGCCGAGGGCGCGGTAGACGCGCGAATACATGGTGCTCGACCGCGCGGCGGCGCAGCGCAGGGCCGTGACGACGCGCTGGGTGTAGTACACGTACGAGCCAAGCAGGAGAACGATCAGCGTGGCCACGAGCACTTCCGGCGCGCCGCGGCGCAGGCCTGTCACGCGAGCCGTTCCGTCCCCAGGTACGGGCGCAGGGCCGCTGGAATCGCGACCGATCCGTCGGCCTGCTGGTGGTGCTCGAGCAGGCAGGCGATGGTGCGCGGAAAGGCGAGCCCGGATCCATTGAGGGTGTGGACGAACCGCGGCTTTCTCGCCGGGCGCCGGACGGTAGCGGATGTTGGCGCGCCGCGCCTGGAAATCGGTGAACGTGCTGCACGGACGACACTTCGAGCCACGCGCCCACCCCGGGCGCCCAGGCCTCGAGGTCGTACGTCTTGGCGGACGCGAAGCCCGTGTCGCCGGCGGCCAGCAGCTTCCGGCGGTACGGGAGCTCCAGCCGCTCGAGCATCGTCTCGGCGTGGCGGGTGAGCGATCTCGAGCTGGCGCTCGGAGTCGTCGGCGGCGGCGTAGCGCACGAGTTCGACTTTGTCGAACTCATGCGTGCGCAGCACGCCGCGCGTGTCCTTGCCCGCCGAGCCGGCCTCGCGCCGATAGCAGCGCGAATAGGCCACGAAGGCCATCGGCAGTTGCGGCGGCCTCGAGGATCTCGTCGCGGTACAGGTTGGTGACCGGGACCTCGGCGGTGGGGATCAGGAACAGGTCGTCGCCGCGCGTGGCGTAGGCGTCGTCCTCGAACTTGGGCAGCTGGCCGGTGCCGGTCATCGTGGCGCGGGTGACGAGCTGGGGCGGCCACACCTCTTCGTAGCCGTGCTCGCGGGTGTGGGCGTCCATGAACATGGCGAGCAGCGCGCGCACGAGGCGCGAGCCGCGTCCGCGATAGAGCGCGAAGCCCGACCCGCTGATCTTGGCCGCCCGCTCCTGGTCGAGCATGCCGAGCGCCGTCATGATCTCCCAGTGCGGCCGGACGCCGGCCGCCTCGCGCGGCGTGCCCCACGAGCGAACGACGACGTTCCGCGCCTCGCCGCCCTCGGGCACGTCGGCGAGCGGGACGTTCGGAATCTCGAGCAGCAGCCGCTGGAGCGCCGCCTCGACCTCCACCAGGCCGACTTCCGTGATGGCGATCGCATCGCCCAGCGCCCGGCCCTCGGCGATCAGGTCGGCGGCGTCCTCCCCGGCGCGCTTGCGGCGGGCGACTTCCTGGGACGTGACGTTGCGCGCCGCCTTCTTCTCCTCGACGGCCGCGATCAGCGCGCGGCGTTCGCGGTCGAGCGCTTCACCCCGCGCGATGACCGGCAGCAACGCATCCGCCGCCCCGCGCCGCCGCACGGCATCGCGCAGCACGTCGATCCGGTCGCGCAGCATGCGGGCGTCGTGCATGGCTCACTTGGTCGGAAGGCCGGACGTCAGGGTCACGTAGCCGCAGTTGGGATCGGAGGCCACGCGCAGGTACAGCGCGCGTTGCACGGGATCGATGCTATCGACGACGAACTTGCCGTAGTAGGACTGGCCGAGCGAGTAGACCGTGCAGGTGGTCGAACTCAGCACGTTGAAACCGACCGTCGTCCCGACCGGCACGACCAGCGTAGAGTCGATCACGTAGCCCGACTTGGTGGCGATATTGTAATCGTCGAACGTCGAGCCGATCGCCTGGAGGCCGACGGGGGTGGTGGTGATGAGCGAGTCGGCCACGAGGCGCGCGGGGTACACGACCACGCGTCCCAGCGTGTCGATGTCGAGCGCGACGTTGAAGGCGAAGCTGGAGTTGATGATCGCCGCGGTGCCGGTGAGCAGGTTGAGCCCGGCCGGCGTGGACGGCGGCGCCCCGTTCAGCGCGTACACCGTAGTCGACGTGATCGTGACCGGAAACTGGGCCTTGGGAGCGCTGAGCGCCCCGCAGCCCGAGCAGACGACGGCCGCGGCCGCGCTGACGACGGTTCGAATTCGTGGCATCATGAGGGGCCGAGTCCAGCGGCCGAGTGGGAACGTAAGGGCGAAGGATACCGGATGCGCCGAGGGAGTTCAAGCGATTGGCGTCGCTTGACTTCGCTTCCGGCGATCTCTACCTTCGCCAACACTTTCCAAGGAGCGGGAATGGCGAGCATTCGGGATCTCGTCGCCGCCATCCGGCAGCGCGACGGAGTGGAAGCCGCGGTGATTCTCGGCCGCGACGGACTGTTGATCGACAGCCAGGTGATCGCCGGACTCGACCCGGAGGATCTCGGCCGCGCGGATCCCGCCCATCATCGCCTCGGCCGACGACCTCGGAGCGGCGAGCGGCCGTGGGGAGCTGGTGACCGCCGTGCTCGAACACCACGACGGATTGGCCCTCGTGTCGGCGCTGACCAGCGAGGCGGTGCTGTTCGTGCTCCTCGCGCCGGGGGCGAACGTCGGGCAGCTGCTGTACGAGTTGCGCCGCAATCGAGAGCACATCGCCGCGCTCGTCTGACCCGTGTCGTCCCCGCGCGCGGAATGCCACGTGCTCGTCGCCGACGACGAACCGCACATCGGCCGCATCATCAAGATGAAGTTGGAACAGGGCCCGTTCCGGGTCTCGCTGGCGTACGACGGCCGCGAAGCGCTGGCCGTGCTGGAACGCGAGCCCGACATCGGGCTCGTCCTGCTCGACGTGATGATGCCGTACCAGAGCGGACTCGACGTGCTGGCGCTCATGCGCGCCGATCCGCGGTGGCGCACCCTGCCGTGCATCATCCTCACGGCGGCCGGCGAGTCCGAATACCAGCGGCGGGCGATGGCCACGGGGGCCAATGATTTCCTGACCAAGCCGTTCAGCCCCAAGCGGCTGTACGCGCGGGCCGCGGAACTGGTGGGATTTGCATCCGAGGACCTGGGAGCGGACATCGCATGAGTCGCTGGGTGGTGATCCTGGCAGGAGGCGTCGGGTCGCGGTTCTGGCCGCTCAGCACGCCGGAGCGCCCCAAGCAATTGCTGCCGCTGGTGGGCGGGCAGCCCCTGCTCCGCGACACGCTCGACCGGGTGCGGCCGTTGGCCGACTCGGCGCACACCCTGATACTCACCAACGCATCGCTCGTTCCCGCGATCGGCGCGCTCGCCCCCGAGATCCCGCCGGACCATCTGATCGCCGAACCGCGGCCGGCCGGCACGGCGGCGGCGCTGGCGTGGGCCGCGCACCGCATCGCCGCCGCCGAGGGAGCCGACGCGACGATGATCTCGGTGCACGCCGACTGGGCGGTGACCGACGCCGAAGGGTTTCGCCGAGCGTTGACGCGCGCGGCGGATGCGGCGGAGCGCCACGCCAGCCTGGTAACCGTCGGTATCGTGCCTTCACGCCCCGATCCGGGGTTCGGCTACGTGCAGCCGGCCGCCGAGGTGGCGCCCGGGGTACGGCGCGTGGCGCGCTTCGTGGAGAAACCCGACGCGGCGCGCGCGGCCGAGATGTGCGCCGAGGGATACCTGTGGAATTCGGGCATCTTCGTCTGGCGGGTGGGCGACTACCTGGCCGAGCTGCGCGGCCCACACGCCCGAGGTGGCGCCGGCGCTGGCGGCCCACGGCCAGGACCTGGCGGCGTTCTTCGCGCGGGTGCAGCCGATCTCGGTGGACGTGGGCGTGATGGAGCGGAGCGCGCGCGTGCTGATGGTGGCCGGCGATTTCGGGTGGGACGATATCGGGGTGTGGGGGGCGCTGCTCCGCGTGCGCCGCCGCGACGCGCAGGGCAACGCGATGGCCGGCGACGCGTACGCCGTGGAGGCCCGCGACAACGTGGTGCACGCGGCCACCGGCACCGTGGTGCTCTACGGCGTGCAGGATCTCGTCGTGGTCACGCACGACGGGCTGACGCTCGTGACGACGGTGGAGAAGTCCCACGCCCTCAAGGCGCTGCTGGCCCAGCTTCCCGGCGCGCATCCGGGATCAGCCGTGAGCGATCTCTATCTCTATGACGACGCGCGGGCGCGCGTCGTTCGAGCCGTTCGCGCTGACGCGCCCGGCGGGCGAGCTGCGCGCCGGCGCCCTGCTCCTGCGCGAACGCTGGGAGCGGGCGTTCGATCGGCCGGCCGCGGGCCACGTCTGCGCCGCGGTGGTGCGCGACTTCGCCGAGGGTGGCGCGCCGGGCGCGGCCTCGGGGACGCTGCCGGCGGGCGCCGTGCTGGCCAACGCGCGTTGCGCGGTGGCGCTCCGGGCGGCGCCCGACGCCGACGTGTGGCGATGCGGGGGCCGGGTGGCCGCCGTGCGGTTGTCCGCGCCGCTGGCGGTGGACGACCTGGGCGACGGGGCGCGCCCGCTGGACGCACTCGTGGCGCCGGGCGCGCGCGGCGCCGAGGTAGGGGGGCGGTGGATCGACGCGGTGTGGGACTTCCTGCGCGAGTTGCCGGAGCAACTGCGTGAGGACGTGGCGGCCCTGGGCGGGGGGACGGAACGGCTGGCGGCGAGTCACGGGGCGCGAACGGGGCCGCACGACGTGCTGCTGGAGTGGGGGGCCGTGGTGGAGCCGATGGTGTTCTTCGACCTGACGGCCGGGCCGGTGCTGGTGCGGGAGGGCGCCACGGTGCAGGCGTTCACTCGGCTCGTGGGCCCGTGCGTGGTGGGGCGGCACTCGGTGGTGGGCACGGACCGCGTCGCGGCCAGCGCGATCGGCGACGGGTGCCGGATCCACGGCGAGTTGAGCACGTCGATCGTGCTTGGCCACAGCAACAAGGGGCACGGCGGATTCGTGGGCCACTCCTACCTGGGGCGGTGGGTGAACCTGGGGGCCGGCACCACGACGAGCAATTTAAAGAACACATATGGTCCGGTGTCGCTGTGGACGCCGGCCGGCATGCGGGACACCGGGCTGCAGTTCCTGGGGGCGCTGATCGGCGACCATGCGAAGACGGGGATCGGCGTGCGGCTCACGACGGGCTCCGTGGTGGGCGCCGGGGCGAACGTGTTCGGCGGGACGGTGATGCCCAAGGTCGTGCCCCCGTTCGCGTGGGGCGACGGGGCGCCGTTCGGCGTGCAGGCCCTGGACCGCTTCCTGGTGGCCGCCGCGCGCATGATGGAGCGGCGGGGCGTGCCGCTGACGGACGGCCCGCGGGCGCAGCTCGGCGCGGCCCATGCGGCGCGCTGGACGGCCGGGTAGCGTGCGCCTCTGGATGCTGGGGAGCGGCAGCGGCGGCAACGCCGTGCTGATCGAGGCCGGCGACGGCCGCATCCTAGTGGACGCCGGCTTCGGCGTGCGGACGCTGGCCGGGCGGCTGGCGGCGATCGGTGTGCCGCCGGAGTCGATCGAGGCGTGCGTGATCACGCACGAGCACACCGACCACGTGAAGGGCGCCGCGGCCGCGGCGCGGCGATGGGGGTGGGCGCTGCACGCCAGCCGCGGCACGACGGTCCACGCGAGCGAACTGGCCGGCGCGCGGGTGCACGCGTTCGACGCCGGCGCGGCGCTCGCGTTCTCGACGATGGACGTGGCCACGGCCCGCACGCCGCACGACGCCGCCGAACCGGTGGGCGTGGTCGTGACGGCGCGTGCCAGCGGCGCGCGGGCCACGGTGTGCACCGACATCGGGCACGTGAGCGATGCCGTGCGCGCGCTGTGCCGGGACGTCGACATCCTGGTGGTGGAGTCGAACCACGACGAGGCGATGCTGCGCGCCGGCCCGTACCCCGCGGTGGTGCAGGCCCGGATCGCGGGGGGCCACGGCCACCTGGCCAACCGCCACGCGGCGGCGCTGATTCGAGACAGCGTGGCGCCGAGGCTGCGGCACGTGGTGCTGGCGCACCTGAGCGAGCGGTGCAACGCGCCCGACGTGGCGCGCGACGCCACGGAGCGCGAACTCCGGCGGACGGCGTACCGCGGCGGCGTGGCCACGGCGCATCAGCGCGAGATCGCGGGCCCGTTCGACGCCGCCGGCGGCGGACGCGAGGCGCGGCGGCAGTACGCGCTCGCGCTGTAACCCAAAACGCCGGCGGGGTGGCGCGGATCCTGCCGCCCCACCCCGCCGTTTCCCTCTCAGCGTCCAGCGGTCTGCTGTCGGCTGCGGCGCTAGTACATCCCGCCCATGCCGCCGCCCGGCGCGGCCGGCGCCGGCCTGTCTTCCTTCTTCTCGACGACCAGCGCTTCGGTCGTGAGCAGGAGCCCGGCGATGGACGCGGCGTTCTGCAGCGCCGTGCGGGTCACCTTCGTCGGGTCGATGACGCCCGCCTGCACGAGGTCCTCGTACGTGTCGGTGAGGGCGTTGTAGCCGAACGCGTCGTCCTTCGACGCGCGGACCTTCTCGACCACGATCGAGCCTTCGCCGCCCGCGTTGTGGACGATCATGCGGATGGGCTCTTCGATGGCGCGGCGGATGATGTCGACGCCGATCTGCTCGTCGGACTCGGACGTCTTGAGCCCCTTGAGCGCGCGCTGGGCGCGGATGAGCGCCACGCCGCCGCCGGGCACGATGCCCTCCTCGACGGCCGCGCGGGTCGCGTGCAGCGCGTCCTCGACGCGGGCCTTCTTCTCCTTCATCTCGGCCTCGGTCGCGGCGCCGACGTTGATCACCGCCACGCCGCCGGCCAGCTTGGCCAGCCGCTCCTGGAGCTTCTCCTTGTCGTAGTCGGAGGTGCTCTTGTCGATCGCCGACGCGGATTTCGTCGATCCGGCCCTCGATCTTCTTCTGATCGCCGTCGCCGTCGATGATCGTCGTGTTGTCCTTGTCGATCACGACGCGCTTGGCCCGGCCGAGGTCGCCGAGCACGGCGTTCTCGAGCTTGAAGCCGACTTCCTCGCTGATCACCTGGCCGTCGGTCAGGACGGCGATGTCCTCGAGCATCGCCTTGCGGCGGTCGCCGAAGCCCGGCGCCTTGACGGCGCACGACCTTGAGCGTGCCGCGGAGCTTGTTGACGACGAGCGTCGCCAGCGCCTCGCCTTCGATGTCCTCGGCGATGATGAGCAGCGGCTTGCCCGTCTGCGCGACCTTCTCGAGCACCGGGAGCAGGTCCTTCATGGCCGAGATCTTCTTGTCGTGGATCAGGATGTACGCGTCCTCGAGCACCGCTTCCATCTTCTCCGGATCGGTGACGAAGTACGGCGAGAGGTAGCCGCGGTCGAACTGCATGCCCTCGACCGTCTCGAGCGTCGGTCTCGAGGCCCTTGGCCTCCTCGACCGTGATCACGCCGTCCTTGCCGACCTTCTCCATCGCTTCGGCGATGAGCTTGCCGATCTCGGAGTCGTTGTTCGCCGAGATGGTGCCGACCTGCGCGATCTCCTTCTTGCCGGTGGTCGGAACGCTGATCTTCTTGAGCTCCTCGACGACCGCCGTCGACGGCCTTGTCGATGCCGCGCTTGATGCGCCATCGGGTTGGCGCCGGCCGTGACGTTCTTGAGGCCTTCGCGGAAGATCGCCTGGGCCAGCACCGTCGCGGTCGTCGTGCCGTCGCCGGCGATGTCGGACGTCTTGGTCGCGCATAAGCAGAAAATCGGGAGCAGCAAGGAAAAAGAAATGGAGCGCATGGGAGTTGATGATCTGGCCCATGTGCATGAGCTCACGCATCTTCCGTGCAGCGGGCGGGATCTTGGCGCCGAGCAGGTCATCGCACGCCTTGGCGGCAGCGAGGTGATGGCTCACCGGGCAGATGCCGCAGATGCGCGTCGTGATCACCGGCATATCCCAGATCATCCTGCCTTCGCAGAATTTGAACCCGCGGAATTCAGTGACATGGAAATGAGCGTCTTCCACATTACCGTCTTCATCCATACGGATCGTGATCTTGCCGTGCCCCTCGACCTTGGTTATCGGCCCAATCTCTATCGTGCGTTTCATTTTTCCTCCCGGTGCGGATAGATGGACACGGGCAGTGAATACCGATAGCCCACGCCGACCACGTCCTCCAAGAACATCAGACCGCCAGCCGGCAGCACGGACGCCAGGGAGTTGATCATCTTTGCGCCCTGTTCGAGCGCGTCGGGGCCCGGCCCCATGCAGCCGCGGCAGGGCGTGTTTCCCTTGACGCAGCGCGCTTCGCACCCCTCTCGCGTTGCCGGGCCCATGCACAGGACTCCCTGTCCTAGAAAACACCGCTCCTCGTTGATTTCGTCGAGTTCCATGATTGAGCGGACGGAGTCGGTCACGAATTCCCTCCGTGGGATGTACATCTGTTCGTGCGTACGCGTGCATTCGTGGCACAGGTTCTTGGACGCGATCTTCATCTCGCGGTTGTTTATGATGTCCATGAGCGCAGTTGCGATCATTGCAGGCGTGGGCGGGCACCCCGGCAACGCATAGTCTACGTCGATCACCTGGTGCAACGCCTTAACGTGCGGTGTGATCCGGGGAATGACCGGAGACTTGGGGACCATGCCTTCGACCGTGCTTTCGTTCTTGACGTAGGACCGCTTCAGGACCATGTCGACGTCGTGCAGGTTGCGCAAGCCGTTGATGCCTCCCAGCGTAGCGCAGGTGCCGAGGGCGAGGATCTTCTTGGACTTTTTCCTGAACTCTTTTGCCAGCGCTTCGTTTTCGGTGTTGCATATCGAGCCGTCGAGAATGCCAAGATCGACCTCGGGCACCTCTTTCACATCGTTGATCGGCGAACGCACAATGTCGATCGCCACAAGCAGCGGGATGAGGTCTTCGTGCAGGTCGAGCAGCGCCATATGGCACCCGAAGCAGCCCTGCAGCAGACCGGTCGCGACTTTGAGCTTCGCCATTATGCCCTCCCCATGTTTTTCAGATAATTCATGAAATCGACGGCGCTCGTGACGCAGGTCGCGCCGTCGCAATCCGAGACGCCGAAGATGCGCAGTCGGTCCGGCGAGATGCCCCGGCTGCTCAGGACCGAGCGGAACAGGTTCGCCCTCCGGTCGAGGTCCGTGTTGCCCACGATGTTCAGGCAGTGGTCGTCCTTGCACTTGCAGATCACGACGCCGGAAAAGCCCTGTTTGAACGCCTCAAGGATGAATTGGGTGTCGAGCCGGCCCGCACATCGCACGGACAGGGGCATTACACCGGTGGGATATTCGATCCCGCTGTTGCCTGCGAAATCCAGGGACGGGTAGCCGCATCCTTCACAGACTACGTACAAGAGACGCGGCCGGAGGCGGCTTGTAGGTCGAGAGGATCCTGATGGCCGACAGATAGTAGGCGGTGCTGCCGCTGATCTGGTCCCGGTGCGCCGGTCGGGCACGCAGACACGCAGTTGCCGCAGCCCACGCAGCGTTTGATGTTCGTGGACGACAATTTCCGGACCGGGTCGATCTCCGCCGCGTGAAACATGCAGGTCTTGATGCAGGTGCCGCACCCGCCGCAGACCGATTCATCCACTTCAGACACAAAAAGCTCATGCCGTATGGCGTTCTGGCTCAGCATTGAATCAAGCGACATGGCGGCCGAATCCGCAAGCGAGATTGCGGCTGAGATCGATTGCGTCTCGGGAATGAGGTAGATGCCCTGCTGCACGGTCTCGGTGACCGCCGTGTCTGCGGAAAGCGTTTTGAACAGACCCTTCTCGTTCCGCTCCAGTCGCAGGAAGGGGTACAGTTCATCGGTCATTTTGAGGTCGTCGCCGATAGCGACGATGATGCCGCCTGCGCGCAGCTTTTCCCCGTTTTCCAGGTTGATCCGGTAATTGCCGGCATACCCGTAAAAGTCGCTGATCTTCGAGACGTGGAACTTTGCCTTGGAATGGTTCTTGATGGCCGCCAGAGTGGGCTGCGTCTGCTGCCGGTATTCGTTCAGGGCGCGGATCTCCTCACGGTCGAGAAAATCCACCTGGAAGTGCCGTTCGAGCAGCCGCTGGGCCGCGAACAAACCGGCCGCGGTCGTGCCGATCACCGTGACCGCCCTGCGGGGGGACACCTCGATCAGGTCCACGAGCTTCGAAGCAGGACCTTCTCGATCGAGACGTCAATCAGGACCTTTGCTTTTTTCGTCGCCTCCTCGGGCGCGAACCGGTGCGGGAGCGCGACCTGCTCAAGGATGTTCGTGATCGCCAGCTGGTTCGGGTTGATGCCCGCAGCGTTCAGCATAGACAGCAGGCGCTCGCCGTTTCTTGTCTTTTTGTAGAACAGGGGGGACTCGCCCGCGAGTACGACCGCATCAAGCTTCCGGTCCTCCACCTCCCGGATGATGGTCCGATGGCTCCCGGCGTTCTGGAGGTTGTCGAACACGCGAACGGGCATACCTCCCCGTACAGGGCCGCGAGGGATTTCACGTCGACCGTTTTGCTTATTACTCCGTCACCTTCCGAAAGGAACAGCCCGATGTTCATGTGTCGTCGCCTCCTTCGGCGTAGTCAAGTCGCACCTGCCCGTTAAACGGAATGCCGTTATTGGCCCGCAGGAATATCCAGGATCTCCCGCGCTTTCGCCAGCACCTCGTCCGGGTCAAAGGGTTTAGTCATGTACAGGTCCGCGCCGGCTTCGTTGCCTTTCTGGCGGTCAAACTCCTGGCCTTTGGCAGTCAACAGCACAACGGCACCGATCAGGCCGAGGTCGTTTTTAATCGCGCGGCAGACGTCGAAACCGTTCATACGCGGCATCATGATGTCGAGAAACACGAGTGATGGTTTTTCCGCTTCACCGTTTCGAGCGCTTCCTTGCCGTTTTCCGCAGTCAGCAGTTCGACGCCTTCGTTTTCCAACTCCTCGAGCGTTTGTTCCAGGAGAAACGAATGTGCGGTTCATCATCAACGATCAGGATCTTGGGCATGGTTTGCGTCCTCGCTCTTGTTTCGTCATTGATACAGCACCTCGAATACCTCGACGGAGTTGTCTTTCCCCTTCACCTGGACGCTCCCCATCTCCCTGAACGTGAAGAAATCCTTCGTCACGTCGTACACGCTGCGGCTCACGAGGATCTGGCCGCCCTTGGCAAGGGACTGGAGCCGGGAGCCGGTGTTCACTTCATCGCCGATCGCCGTGTAGTCCATGTGGTGGGGCGATCCGATGTTGCCGACCACGACCTCGCCCGTGTTGATTCCGATGCCGGTGTGAAAGTTGTTCGGATCCATGCCAGGGGGATCGTCTTGAGCCGCTGCTGCATCCCGATCGCGGCTTCGATCGCCCGCTTATCATTATCCTCGGTCTGCGCAGGCGCGCCGAACAGCGCGACGATCATGTCGCCCACGAACTTGTTCAGGGTGCCTCCATGGGTGAAGATCACGTCAACCATGTGCGTGAAGTACTCGTTCAGGTATTCGACGATCTTTTCCGGGGGCTGCTTCTCACAGGTCGTGGTAAAGCTTCTGATGTCCGAAAACAGGACCGTGATTCTTCGCTTCTCCGGCGTGAACACAATATTCGCCTTCGATTCCATGATCGCCTTTACTACCTGGGGAGCCACATAGCGCTCAAGATTGCTCTTGATGCGCTCTTCTTTCAGCTTGTTCTCGTGGAAGAGCGCGTTCTCGATCACCAGCGCGGCTTGTGACGTAAGCATGTTCAGCAGCCGCAGGTTCGCCGCGGTATAGACCACGGCATCCTCGCTGCTGACGTTGACCACGCCGATAACCTTGTCCCTCGTCCTGAGCGGGGCACACATGAGGGAGCCGACGCGGTTGACGCCTTTTATATACCGCGGGTCAGACGCAACGTTGTTCACGATCTCTGCGGTTTCCCGAAAAGAAAACCGACCCCGCGATGCCGATACCCACGCCCGGTTTTAAGGTCGTTTTCGGAGAGTACTCTTTGCCTGCCGCGGCGGCGATCTCAAGGTTTCTCGTCCGCTGGTTCAGCAGCATTACCGATGCACTCGTGGATTTAATGTTACGACGGGTTTCCTCGAGAACAAGCCTGGTAACCTCGCTCAAATTCAGACAAAGCGCAATCTTGCCGATAAAGTTGTAAATGATCGAGATTTCCTTGTACCGATCGAGCGTTTCCTGCGCGAGTGCACGCCGTTCCTGCTCCTTGACGCCGAACGATGCGATCAGCATCGCAACGTGCGCGGCTTTATCGTCGCCGATGACCCAACCGAGCGTTTCGTCCTCCAACTGGATCGGGAATCGAATCCCGTCGTTGCATTCTCCGGTGACGAGCGTTCCTTCGACGGTCCGTGATTGCGACCGGGGTGCCCGAGCAGGCTGGTGAACCCGAAGACGATGTGCCGCGTTTCACGATTGGACAGAATTTTTTTAAGGTTGATGGTAGTCAACGGTTTATTTTTGACAGGGAGTCATTTGTTCGTCGAGTGCCTGTATGGCATTGGACGGTCGTTGATAGTTTATTCCGGCCCGGCCGGGATGAAAACAAAGGGAACGTTGAAATTGCTGACGACAAGCTCCGGGCCATCCATCCCCGTAGTTCCAGGTTGAACGGACAACGGAAAACGGATATTTGGGTTTATACTTCAAGTGTTGCATGGAATTGAAACTGTGTTAGATTCATAATAGAAGAATTTTGTTTGCATATTATTGCAAAATATTATTGGTCCAGTCAAGAAATTATTTTGTCTATTGTAATAAATTCGAGAGTGTGCAGCCATGGCCCCCCTAAAAAAACTGCAAAATACCGGGTGAACCTCCTTGCACACTTGACGAACGGCGCTCCTCATATCAAGCCGTGCAAAAGATCGTTCAGTCTTGAGAATGCGCATCTTCCTCCGACTTCTCCAAGAGGTATCCAAAGCCGACTAGCATCCCGTCGCGGCCGTTCTCTTTTTTGGCGCAAGGATCGATGCTTGCCCCTTCAGGGCTTTGATATAAGCGGTAAGGTTTTCCATATCCGCAGACTTCGGGCCCAGGGCCTTGCCTTTCATCCGGCGTTCAATACATATATTGACCGCATCTTCAATGCGTCTAACCGTTCTCCCCATGAGTTTGAACTCTTTCTTTCCGCCGGCTTTTTCAAGTCCGTTGCCGTCGGCATGGCACGAATTGCACGATTTGCCCGAGGCGCCGCCCAATTTCGGATCGTTAAAGAGCGCCTTGCCTTTTGTCGCGTCGGCAGCAAATGCGGTTGAAAAAAGAAGCCCCGTTGTCGTCATCGCGACTATCCATACTTTGAGAACGTTCATGTCACCCTCCGAAATCATTTTTTTCTATTTCATCACTCCGGTTTATGTGTCCACATCGTCAATCAGTTCAGGCGATGGCCTGCCAATATGGTATCCCTGGCCGTAGTTGATGCCGATCTGCTTTATCATCGCCAGTATTGTCTCGTCCTCCACGCATTCGGCAACGGTCTGTATCCCGAATTCTTTGGCCAGTGTCGACATGGTTTTCACGAACGCCAGATCTTTCTTGTCCACGATCATGTTTCTTATAAACTCCCCCTCGATCTTTACGAAATCGATGGGAAAGCGTTTTATATAGTGGAAAGAGGAGAAGCCCGAGCCGAAATCGTCGATGGCGAACTTGAAGCCCTCGAACTTAAGATCATTAACGAACTTTTCGAGCAGGGAGATATTTTTGACCGTGTCTCTCTCCGTTATCTCGAATACGATCGTGCTGTGGTCTATATCGTACTCGCTCGTCAGTTTCAGAACCCCGGGAATAAATTCCTTGAGGATGAGGGACTTTGGGGAGAGATTGATGAAAAGATCCCTTCGTACCCTTCGTCCTTCACCTTTCGGAAGACTTTCTCCATGACCACGTAGTCGAGTTTAGCTCACCACCCCGAGCCGCTCGGCGACCTCAATGAACTCCTCGGCATCCAGGATGCCTTTGTCCGTCTTGATCCTGCTTAAAACCTCGTGGCCTTCGACTTTCCCTGTTCACATTGATAATGGGCTGGAAGTAGGGATAAGGGTTTTCTCTTCTATGGCCTTCATGACGATAGCGGTCTTTTCTCCCGTCGCCCTGAATACTTCCACAATGTCCTCTTCCGTGGGGATGATAATGGTGTTTTTTCCCTCGCTCTTGGCTTTGTACATCATGTTGTCGGCAAACAGGAAGAGGTCTTTCGCGTTTTCGGCATGGACGGGGTAAACGGCGAACCCGATGGAAACGGTGGCCTTGATCTTTGCGCCGTCCTGCGCAGTGAGGGCAAATGCCCCTGCGTCCTCCAGTATCCTGGTCGCAACGAGGTAGACCTGCTCTTCATCGGCTTCGGGAAGGATCACAACGAATTCATCGCCGCCGTACCGCGCAAGGATGTCCCCATCCCTGAGCGCGCCGTGGAAAGCGTCGGCGATGCCGGTCAGGATAGCGGTCGCCGAAGATATGCCCGTGTGAATCGTTGATGTTTTTGAAATTGTCGAGATCGATGACGAGCAGGGAGAATTTTTGGCCGTGCCGCTGTGCCCTCCCAATTTCGTACCCGAGCAGTTCCCAGAAGAGCCTCTGGTTATAGAGGTTTGTCAGCGGGTCCCTCGTTGCATAGTATTCGAGGTCTTTGGTGTATTTGTAAATGGCCTTAATGGAGCCGACTACGTTCAGAAGCGTGGTCAGGACACCGTCGATAACAAGGGAGCGGATAGCGTCTTTCGTCAATTCCGACTGGACGCCTATGCCCACCACCCCTCCGATCTGGGGTTTTGAAGGATGATGGATTTGGTCTGGAGTTCTATATCCGTCTTCGCTCACCTCGGCGGGAACTTGGAAACTGTCGGCAATATTGTGGTTGCATTTCAGGGTGGCGCTCCCGAGGCGCGGATTCTCAATGGCGATCTTTCGCCGGATGATCGCCACCACGCGCTCCTTGATTTCTTCTGACGGCGCGTGCGTCCAGAAGATTTCGAGGTCGCAGATTTCTTCGTCGATCTGGAAGAGGGAAAAGAGGGTGCAGGCTGTAATGACCTTGTTGATTTCGAGAAGCAGCCGCATGACATGCTCTTTCCAGTCTTTCACCACTTCGGAGGTGATGATGAATTTCTCCAGCAGCCGGAGTTCGAATTCGAGTACCTCCCTGTCGACCGCCACCGTCCCTGATCCTCTTTGCAAAACCCGTAAATTCGTGCAAAATAGCATTGAATTCTGTAAACCCGGTCTCGCTGAAATCGAAGTTGTTCAGTTTTGTCAAATCCCTGACGCTGTTTATTTCGCTGACTTTGTCATGAAAGAAATGGGTGAACCGCTTTATTCTCGCGTTCATGAATGTGGCGACGGCGCCCGCCATGACGAAGGGGATGGGCAACAACAGGAAAAAAAATACGTTGAATTTCCTTTTCGCTTCGTTAATGGCGGGGCTTATATCCTGCCGGATTTTCAGTACGCCGAGAACTTCTCCGGCCCGCGCGTGCGCATGACACGTCAGGCAACCGGCCTCCGCCTTTATCGGATAAATGTTTATAACGATGGGATCGTCCTTATAGGTGATGGCATCACCTGTCCGGAATGAATCAACGATATTCCTGCCCATTACGGGCTGCTCTGTTCTGCCGTAGTCCCGATCAACCGCTTCTCCCCTGAACATTTCTACCGTGTAGGGGAATTGACCGCCTGAGCCTTTTGCGGATTCGAGAAACTCCTTCAATTCATCCTTCGTCCAGCCCCTCTCCATAAGTTGCCGCATAGAGTTAAACAGCTCGTGCGCCACCTCGTCCGAAACCCGGTCGGCGTTTTTAATGAAAGAATAATGGTAAATCGAAGACACCACCAGGTAGGTTGCGTTAAAGCTTATGTACGACGCTATCAAAACCGCGATGCAGACGAAAGATTTTAATCGGAACTGGACTCTGACCAGTTTCCCGGCAAAGGGTACTCTTTCAAGAGCCCTCAGAAAAGCTTCGCCGAGCTTTTCGAACAGTTGCATGATCATTCCTGGCGGCCTCCCGTTTGTCTTCTCGGACTTTTGAGAAGATACTTTGATCGCTTCCGGCAAATGCACTTCTCTCTGCAAGATAAACTAAGCAGCAGTTTGCGCGAGAATTCCCGCGTTGTCTTTCTGCAAGACCAATCTCAAAACCCAAGAGCCCCTCTCACAGAAATATTCCAACGACTTAAGGACATTAAACGACCATATTTGAACAAGGTGGAGCTTGACTTACAACTGCTTCAAAGGGAAACCGCGGAGACTGTCTGCGCCTCGAAATCATCAATAAACAACTGGGAACGCGCGACCGGAGTTGATACACATACCGATACATATCGTGAACAAACAGATAAAGCATAGTGCCGAGTTCAAGCGCCAAGCGGTTCCACACAATTACGCGCAGGAGAAACGAAAATTATCCCGGCCGACTTTTGTCAGTGGTGCAACATTCAGTTCTGCGAAGTGTTTTTTTATTGTTCGTTAATCCATAAGAACCTTTTTGACGTTCTTTCTGAACACGGCGATTATTGTCACTGTGCTCGGCAGATTCGAAGCGGTGCCCGGCGATTTGTGGCCGTCAAGAAACACTGCCTTATCCAAATCATAGCAGTCGAGCATGTCCAGGCATTCCCGGTTGCTGATCGGGCCATAGTTGAGATAAATGATTTCCCCGTCTTTGAAATAGAAACGGATTAGATTCTCGCTCTTGGCCTTGACAGAGACAAAAAGCGCGCCGGTCTTTTTTGCGTCAAAAAGTTCTTGAAGCACATCAGCAAATAACCGTTCCCTAATCATATATATTGCCTCCTCAGCAGCGATTTGGATACAAAATCTGTTTTGCTCAGTCAGAAATCGACAGTGTTGCCGTCTGAGTTAATGGATATCTGGATAATGATCCTATCTTGATGGCAATACTCACGGTCTGATGTGTATTTAAAGGCCGGAGATCAAGCGTGCGAAAGAATACGCCATATCCAGAAAGCACAGTAACAAGCTCTTCAAAATTATTTTCCAGTTTCGCGCTCAGATTGACCGATATCCTGATATTCTGTCGCGGAATTTGGGATGGCAGATTGAATGACCCGATGAAATTCCTCTATGTCGATTGGATTCAGAGCAAGCGCAGCAATTTCGCCGCGACGGGTAAAGCAAGTCATGAGAAGAGGCTACCTCCCATTAACGGAAGATGCTTTTTTAATATTGGTAGCCCAAGGAGGTCACTTGTCCAGCAACTCTCTTATTCTCCTTAAAAGCTCATTAGACACGATGGGTTTTGAAACGAAGTTGAAATGTTTTTCATAAATTCCTTTTTTAAGAAGGATATCGGCGGGATAACCACTGGTGAATATGACCTTCACATCCGGCCGTTTCTTGCGGATTTCTTCATACACTTCTTTTCCGTTCTTCTTCGGCATGATGACATCAAGTATGAGAAGCCGGATCTTGTCCCGGTGCTTCATAAATACGCTGATCGCATGTTCTCCGTCTATTGCCAGGATCACGGTGTAGCCATACGGTTCGAGCATTTCCTTCAGAAGCTTTCGTACCGCCACGTCATCCTCTGCGACGAGGACAGCTTCCGTTCCGCCGGTTATCGGCGCGAGTTCGCCAGTTTCCACGGTACGGCTCTCACGGTTGATGATCGGCAGGTAAATTCTAAACGTCGTTCCTTCGCCTTGCTCACTGTAGCACGTAATATAACCGTTATGTTGTTTCACAATTCCATACACAATCGAAAGGCCCAGCCCAGTACCTTTGCCCACTTCCTTGGTCGTAAAGAATGGTTCAAAGATCCGTTTTTTCGTTTTTTCGTCCATGCCCGTACCCGTATCCGTTATAAAGATAAGTGCATACCTCCCGGGCTTTCCGTATCCATGCATTTTTACAAAGTCGCCAGTCCAACGTTACGGTCTCCGTGCCAATGGTAAGCGATCCTCGATCAGGCATGGCGTCTTTGGCGTTGGCGACCATATTCATGAGAACCTGCTCCATCTGGCTGCTGTCCGCCATTACGGTAACTTCGTCATTGAGAAGGTGTACCGCCATTTCGATGTTTACGCTCAAGAGATGCCGCAAGAGTTTTTCAACATTTGCGATAATCTTGTTCAGATCTACCGGCTCTGGACTGCCTACCTGTTTCCGGCTGAATGTGAGGAGACCCCTCGTCAGGTTTGCAGCCCGCCGTGTTGCATCTAACATCTGCTCCAGGTAGTATCTCGACGGATCACTTTCGATCATTTTACTTATCATGAGGCTGCCATAACCGGAAATTGCCGTTAGAATATTATTAAAATCATGGGCTATGCCGCCGGCCAGTTGGCCGACCGCCTCCATCTTTTGGGACTGACGCAACTGCTCCTCCAGTTTCTTCTTTTCCGTGACATCATTAATTATCTCTATGGCCGAAAACGTGTTGCCCGATTCATCTTTTAAAGGATACGATTTTGTTTCGACATACACAGAGTTTCCATCGTTGTCTGCATGAATATGGATCGCCGTATGTGGTTCTCCCGCGTCGAAGGCGTGCTTTACCGCACATTCTTCTCCCATTTCGTAACAGGCTTTGTCATTATGATGCGAGATCTTATAGCAATACCTGCCCTTGACCTCTTCCATCGTCATCTTCACTTGATCGAGATACGCCTTGTTGGCGGATTGTATTCTGTAATCCCGGTCGATGATAATAAATCCCTCGTCGACCGTTTCAAGGATGTCTCGGGTAAATTTTTCGCTCTTGCGAAGCGCCTCCTCAATCCGCCGACGATCGGTGATGTCGCGGTGAATACCGCACAGTCTTCCTTCGGGAACCATCTTTGCGCTTATTTCCACCGGGAACACCGACCCATCTTTTCTGCGCATGAGGCGCTCGCTGAGCACCACATTCCCGGCAAGAAGTTCCGAAATTCTCGGGGGTGAAGCCAATAATTCTTCGGGGGCCAGGGCGTCCGTCACCGTGAGTTTCAAGAATTCTTCGTGAGAATACCCCATCATATCGCACATGCGGGAGTTCACGTCAAGGTAATGTCCTTGCCGATCAATAACGGCAATGCCGTCGGAGGCCTGTTCCATCAATGCGCGGTAATTTGCTTCACTCCGATGCAAGGCATCTTCCATCCGCTTTCGCTCGGTAATGTTGCGGCTGACCGTTATCAACCCTGTAAGATTTCCCGAAGCATCACGGATGGGGACTTTGATGGTATCGAGAATTATTTGCTCGCCGTTTGTGCCGACAGCTTTTTCTTCAGTGCGCGTAGGCGCGTGACTGCCCATAGCTATTTCATCGCTTTTGTCGCAAAACGCGGCCAGATCGGGAGGGAGCAATTCTTCATTTGTCTTGCCGATCAACTTCTCTCGACTCAGACCGATGAATTCTTCGGTCGCCTTGTTTACAACGAGGTGCCTGCCGTGTCTATCTTTGAAGATTACGATATCCGGTATTGCATAGATTAAGGCTTGCAGGCGCGCGTTTAATTCTAAGAGCTCCCGATCAACCCGCTTTTGTTTAGTGATGTCCCGCCAGATGGTATGGTAAAAAGTCCGTCCGGATAGTGTCATCAATCGGGTGATGACGTGAACCTCCCTAATATCTCCCTTTTTGGTTTTGTGTCTGACCTCAAATTCAGCGCTCCCCTCAGCTCTGTTTTTTTGAATGGAAGACTGTATTTCTTCTAATTTTTGAAAGGGGTTGATATCAGTAAGATGAAGCACCGCAAATTCTTCGCGTGTGTAACCCAGTTGCTGATGGGCTGCTTCATTGAAATCAAGGATATTTCCTGAAGTATCGATGAGTAAAGAGCCGTCGGAAGCTTGATTGAATAAAGAATGGTACAACAGTTCCGCTTTGCGGAGTTTAGCCATTTTTATTTGGCTATTGTTCCTCGCCGTTTTTTTTATTATTTTTACTTTATCCTGCACTCGCGTGCCCTTTATACCTGAGACTTGCGCCTTTTACGAAATCCCAATGTCGCCAGTCCGCCGCATATCTTCACCCTGCGAGTGCGCTTTCCCCAACTGGCAAAAGCTTCGCTACAACCAAACCCAATTAACGCAAAAATTGGTCGTGGAATTATTTTTAGATTCTGAAAGTGCAGTGATTCAAAATAAAAAGGTTATTGACTTCTCTCAAGCACTCTCATCATGCCAAGTTGCGTTGCTGAAAATCCCTGAGGAGTAATCTCTTCTTCTTTTCTGACAAGCTGAAAGAAATCACATCTCCAACAATTATGCTCTTTCTGAGCTTCTGTGCCTTGAATAACGCCGCCACAGAATGTCCCGGCTACTGATCTACTCCCTCCATGAATACCACTATAAGGGATTGCGCATAAATAACTTGAACATCTAGCCATGCTGATGTATACTGGCAGCATGACCGAACATCGTATAATCCAGGAGAAGTATAAAGCACTCAACGAGATTCTTGATGAGCGCGGGAAACGAATTTGGGCGGCAGTAGAAGCCCGCTCTTTACAACATGGAGGCATTTCAAAGGTAGCCAAAGCAACCGGACTATCTCGCACTACCATTCATGTCGGGTTCAAAGAGCTGGAGTCTGGCGGATCCAGCGCGCCTCCTCCCGGTCGTATTAGAAAAAAAGGGGGTGGGCGCAAACCACTGACCCATCACACACCGGACATCATCAGTGCCCTTGATGCCCTAGTCGAACCAACAACCCGTGGAGACCCTGAGTCGCCTCTACGATGGACATGCAAGAGCACGCGGCTCCTGGCACAAGAACTTAAACAGCAAGGGTATAGCATTGGGGACCGCAAAGTTGCTGAGCTGCTTCATGATATGGGATATAGCCTTCAAGCCAATGCCAAGACCATTGAAGGAACGCAGCATCCTGACCGTAATGCGCAATTTGAACACATCAGCGCCCGTACCAAGGCGTTTCAGCGTCGGAATCAGCCTGTAATATCCGTGGACACAAAGAAAAAGGAACTTGTTGGCAACTTCAAGAATAACGGCCGCGAGTGGCAACCGCAAGGTGCGCCACAAGAAACAAATGTCCATGATTTTCAGGATAAAGAATTGGGCAAGGTTATTCCCTATGGAGTGTATGATGTGACAGGCAACAGCGGCTGGGTGAGCGTTGGGATTGATCACGATACCGCGGACTTTGCCGTCGATAGCATTCTGTCGTGGTGGAAGCATATGGGCTCTCAGGCATATCCTGAAGCAGGTGAATTGCTGATTTGCGCCGATTCCGGGGGAAGCAATAGCAGCCGTTCGCGCTTGTGGAAATTGGGGTTGCAGCGTCTGGCGGACACAATCGGCTTGCCTATCAATGTATGTCATTTGCCGCCGGGCACAAGCAAATGGAATAAGATCGAGCATCGGATGTTTTCCTTTATTACGCAAAATTGGCGAGGTCAACCCTTGGTCAGTCATGAAACAATTGTTAACCTTATCGGCAATACGACAACTACCGCCGGGCTTCGCATCAAAGCGAAGTTGAACCGGAAAAAATATCAGCTCGGCGTCAAAGTATCCAATGCTGAGTTATCAAAGGTGAACCTGAAGCCCGCCAAGTTTCATGGCGATTGGAACTACACGGTAACCCCAAATACTCCTTAAGTGTCCATGTTGATTATGCGCAGGCCCTAAGAGACATAGCAAGCATAAACAACGTAATACTTCGAACTACTTGATTTTCAAATCAGAAAAATAATATGATAGCGTCCCCGCGATTTTACCTTGATAGCGTTCAGGTATCATCATAGCAGCGTCCATGACTACAACGAGTAGGGACTCATTGTAGCATGATTTTTATAAAACCTGTTGGTTCCGGCTTGTCCGGGCTAGGAATTATATTATTGACAGAAAATTAACATTATGTTAAGTTTGTATAAACAAGGATAATGAATGGAGAAAAGATATTCAAAAGCTGAAGCGCTTAAAATCATCAAGGGCATTGTTGCTTCAGGCAGCATAATCTTGACGGGACATCTTAAACAACGGATGAGGGAAAAAAACTTTGATATGCAGGACGTTTTATGTGCTATCAAGGGAGGGAATATTCATCGAGAAGCCGAACCTCATTCTCAAAGCGGCAGATGGATATATTCAATAGAAGGCAAGGCCATTGACGGCCAAAAGCTTAGAGTTGAAATTGACATAAGCGACGACAGAGATCAAGTTGTCATACTGACCGGCATTAAATAAGTGAAGTGTAGAGAGTCAAGGGGAAAAATATGAAATGCTCAAGCTGTGGTAAAGAAGCAATAAAAGTAAAGAAAGATTATAAGTATATAGAATCCGGACTGGACAATGTTGTTTTGTCTGGCATCAATGTGTATGAGTGTTGCGGCGAAGTAATGCCTGAAATAATGAATGTTGAGAAATTGCACAAGCTAATAGCAATGGCTATCGTAAAAAAAGCTAGTTTGCTAAGCGGTAAAGAATTTCGATTCATAAGAAAACAAATGATGCTCAAGGAAAAGGATATCGCTGCAATTCTCGGAGTTAGTCCCGTTTCTGTTTCTCGGTGGGAAAAATCAAACGCAAAAATTGGAGCATCTAATGACAGGCTAATTAGAATGCTCTATATCCAATCGGTAGAAGAAAATAATAAGATGGTCTTTTGCGATATACTAAGCAGTTTAGCCAAGATAAAACAATCGGCAAAACGATCTAAAATCTCTATCGGGCAAAAAGAATTGAAGGGGTCAATTTCAGGAATAGAAGGACACTTAGTTTGTGCGTAGGTAGTAAGCAAACCGGCTGTGCCCCTACTTCTTGTTGGCTGTTTGCTAACAATGTATTAAAGCTAGCCTAGTATTGAAATTCAGCAAGATGAAGAAGCCTATAAAACCAAACGGACAATACCTGTACAAATATTCAGGCGAAAAAGCGATTAAATACCTAGAGTCTTTACTTTTAAAAAACGAAGTATATTTCCCACGGCCCAGTGAGTTAAACGATCCAGCAGAAGGAAAGCCAAAAATCTCAAGACCTACCCGAAATAAACTTGTAAGCTTCATTTTAAAGTCAAAATATCCATCTTTCCCCTAATCTAGTGCCTGAACGAAAACCCCGTTTTTCAAACCAGGGTTCGCGTGATATTTGTGATGGGTTCTCGATAAACAGCTGGATCAGGTGCAATTATGCTAATAAGAATGAGCTGCCCGCAAAAATGTCGTCCAGTCCGCCGAATGCGGGCGTGCGTCATCCCCATGATTGTCGTCTATCGTCGCACGGCGTGCCGAAGACTACGCGGCTCGGAGGCTCTGTCTCTCTCTTTGCCCTTGACGTTTCAGCTCTTTCTGCTGAAGAATATGTCCGAGGCGCTGAAGGTTTCGCCCAAGCACTGCCAAAGCGACATAGCGCTTGAAACCGTATATTCCGTGGTCGGGGCAGCGATCCAAGCCATGGTTCTCCAAGGCGTTGATCGCCGATTCGACGGCGGAATGCTGCCGTCTCATGCGGACGAATTCCTCGGACTGCTCCTCTTTGGCGTCCTTCCGCGAGAGCTTCCCTTTCTTCGGCATGACTACCCGTTCCAGCAGCGCCGACAGCGCCGCCTTGTTTTCGGAACTGTAATAGCCTTTGTCAAAACTGCACATCTTGAAATCCGGAAAACGCTCCTGCGTCGCCTTGATCATCGGCGTAGCGACCTTGTCGTCCGTCTCTTTTTCCATTACTCGGTGGTGCAGAATAAACTGGTACTGGTCCTCCACGATCCCGACGCGCAGGCCCAATTCCTGCGGCACGCCCGCCTTGCCCTTGCAAATCCAGTCCGTGTGAGGTTCGAACAGCGAAAAAACCTTTTCCTCGTGCGGAATCTTTTCTCCGCCGAGCACACGCCGGGTGATCTGTTCCATCTGTCGCCGCGCGTGACGAACAAAACCCTCTATCTCCAGCAGCAGGGCTTCTGTTTTCAACTCCGGGCTTGCGGCGCGGACCTCTTTCATGGTTCCTTCCGCCCTGTCCACGAACTCGACCGCCAGGGCGACGTACGCCCGATGGGCTTCCTTAATGCGCTCTTCCGTCCGGGCCTTCTTGTCGGCATCCCGAGAGGTAGAACGTTTCAGGTTCTGGATGTGCCGATAAGACCGCTTCACGGCTCGAACATTATGTCTGCTCTGACGCCATGCCGTGAGGCCGACGCCGGCGCACGCGCGGGCGATCAGTTCAATCACCTTCCGCGTCGCGTCGTAGAGCAGGTTGATGTCCGTCGGAAAATGCACGTGCGTCTCAACCACGACGCTGTCGCATCGTCCACGCAGGATTTCGTCTTTTTTTTTATTCCGCACCAGTTTGTGGCCGCTTTGCACCACAACCTGATTGATTCGGTCCAGCACCTCGGGGGTGAGCAACGCTACGTTGTCTTTCAACGTCTGGAGGGGATACCGCTTTTCTTCCTCATCGATCCCGTGCCCCAGCATTTGGCGCAGCGTCTTATGATTATCCGCCATCTCGCGAAGCTTGTCGTAATCCCAGTCGCAATTGAGCCGCAACGTTCCCAGCACGAGGATGTTCCAAAGATCCATCCCGAGTCTGCCGTTGCTCTTGCTCGTCTTCCGAGGAACGATGTCTTCAAGGATGGAGAAGACTTGGGCTCGCAGTTCAGGAGTGCAGTACAAATGCCGCAAACCCATAAGCAGTTTGGGAATTTCGTCGCGGGAGGTGGCATCCAGTGATATCCGGGATAGCGCCGTCTCTCCCAATTTCATTTGTTCCGGCTGGTTTCTTCTCATGTCAGTTCTCCCGAAGATTGCATCAGTTCGCGTCGTCCATTGAGCCGTATACGCGTTTCGGCCAATGTTTACGCGGTTATTCTATCATTAAGACGTCTGGAAGGCAACGAAATAACGACATCTTCGGGCTAAAATAACTGATTTTCCCCGCAATTGACGCGGGTTTTCTTGGTTTTCGTTCAGACACTATCTAGAGTACAACTCTGAACAACTGAAGTACGGCAAGTCAATGGCTTATTATATTGATAAATTCGGTATTGATGTACTTCATAAAGGAATGGTGACCACTCTTCACGATTTGTTAGAGGAAAGACATCGTATCTATTCCCTTTCAAAAAGATGGAACAACATGAGCCTGTGGGCTAAATATGCTGATAACCATCGTGGATATTGTTTGGAATTTGTTAATAAAGATATATTCGAAGCAGCTTACGAAGTAAATTATAGCGATCTTGCTCCTTCCATTGAAGTTCTTAATGAGGAAACACTTAACAGCCTTTTTTTTCTTTTCAAAGAAATCAGATTGGACTAGCGAAGAAGAAGTTAGAATCGTAACTTCCTCTGCAATCAAAGTACCAATTCATCTATCTCCCGATCTGATCGCAAGCATCACAATAGGTAAAGATATGTCTGCTAATAACGAAGCTATCATAAAAAAATTATGCGCACAACGGCGGATAAAGTTGAAATTATTTAAAGCGGAATATGATATGATGAACCAGGAATTATGTAGATGCGTGTAGCCTCTCACGCTGTTTTGACTAATCGGTTTCGTGTTAATTTGATTAGTTAAAAAAGCCTGACCGGAGAGTGAAGGTATGTCCTCCGGTCAGACCATCAGATTAATTCCGTAGCAGCAATCCGCACATGCTCAGCCGAGACTACACGGCACTGCTCCTGGGCTGCCGCCATTAGCGACCCGCGGGAGAGAAGATTGGTTTTTCTGAGCATCCCGCTTGAAGTCTGCTGAAGCGCGGTCATAGCCTCATCGGAGAAAAGCTGTTCTTTGATCCCGGCGACTTCCAGGTGGTGTTTGAGGTAGCCCGCCATATCCTTGTGCTTCAACCCCTCCAGATGGCTCCTGGCAACGACCCGGGACGCAAGCGGGCGGGAGGTGTGGTATCTAAGCTTGTCCAGAAGCGCATTCTGCCCTGCAAGAATCAGCGGCATCAGAGGTTTCGAGTCCATCTCGAACTGGCCCAGGGTATGGAGTTGGGCGAAGACATCAAGCCGCATGAGGTTCGCTTCGTCGATCACCAGCACCGGAGTCTGCTTCCTGCCCACGATCTCGGCCACAACGCCCCGAATCGTCTTCATGAGCGTCGAGATGGATAGGCTTTTGCTTTCCACGTTGAGGCCGAAACATATCTGTTTGAGTATCTCGTTTATGGACCCGGTCGAGGCGATGACCGGGATGAGGCGGTACTGCGAGGGGTGCAGCTTTTCCGCCGCATACCGCAGCGCCGACGACTTCCCCGCCCCGACCTCGCCGGTTACGACCGATATCCCGCCGGTCTGGACAGCATACAGAAACCGCTCGACTGCGGCCGTAAGCTGCGCAGAGAGGTGGAAATCTTCGGTTCTCATGTCCTGGGGGAACGGCTCCTTCGTAAAGCCGAAGAAGTTTTTATAGTTCGTCATGCCCGTCTCCTCCCTGGCCGAAGAGCCGCCCCCCACCGTAGGATTCGCCGGATGCCGCTTCACCGCTCTCAGGCAGAGCTTCTGGGACGATTTCGATTCCATGCTGATTGCGCCTTACCCGGCAGTTGACCACGAGATTCACCGGGGCAAGCATGCCGTAGGAGCGATTGCTCAAAAATACCTCCACTCTCGCCGGGTCGTGTTCGTGATAGAGAAGCGTCACGGCCTGTTCCACCAGTTCCACCGGCGCCTCATAGGTCCTGCCGGAGAGCGAGAGCGTCCGATCCTTGTCCACCCTTCGCACGGCACGCTTCCGGAAGTAGTCATCCAGATCTTTCGGGGCCGGCCGGATCGTATTTAGATGGACGAGATAGCGCGATAACGGAGTCTGTTTGGTACTTGAATGGATACGCACGTGGTAATCCTTGTCGATCCACTCCCAGAGCAGACGGTTCAACTCCGATAGTGTCAGGCCATCCTGGATGGTTGGCAGGAGCTGAAGGCGCACGGTCTTGAAAACCCTTTCTATTTTCCCACGCCCTTCTGGCACATACGGCTTTGAGTGGATCAGTGCGGTCCCCAGGGACGCAGTCACGTGAGCCAGGTGATGAGAGCGGAAGGCCGCACCGTTGTCCACGTAGAGCTTATGCGGAACACCTCGTTTGCTGATTGCCACTCTGAGACAGGCCAGGTAGGAGTCGAGTCCTTCAGAGAGGTAAAATTCGGCGTGAGGGAGGAGCCGTGAGTGATCGTCAATGAAGGCCAACAGATAAGCTTTCCTGAGCTTGCCGCTCACGAGCACCCTCGGCCCGTGCAGGGCATCGGACTGCCACATATCATTTGCCGCCTCCTCTTCGAAGCGTCTCCTATCCCGGCGCGTCGGTTTTCGGTCCGACAGCTCCGGCCCTCTGGAAAATCCGGTACAGGGTGGCCGGAGAAGTCTGAAAGTCAGGCGGCAAAATTTTCCGACGATGCGCCTCCTTCAAAATTACCGGCAGTCCCGGACCTCCCAGTTCCTGCCGCACCTCCAGCAACGCTTTCATCGTCTCGGGATCGATGGATCGTACGGGCCCCTTGTCATCCCGTTCCTCCGGATAGAGACTGTTGATCTGCCTGCCGGCCTTGAGGTAACGGCGCAGCCAATGAAGGATCGTCGAACGGCTGATCCTGCTTCTGCCCGACAAGGGGATATCCCACATGCAGGTGGACTTCTCCTGCAATAGCTTCTCCTTCTCGCCCCGCGGAAGCTTACGAATCCCCACAAAATCTGAGATCACTCCATAGCGGAACACAGCAATGATACTCTTTCTGTCTGCTTCATCCATCGTGAACCCTCCTTTTCGAATTTCAACGAGCTTACACCGCCAAAAACGCGAAGTAAAAGCAGAAACCCGGTGGGGAGGTGCCAAAGACCAGGGGTTCTCACGCTGTGCTATGCGAAACCGGCACGATGGGGATGGCAAGTAACCGCTGCAAATCCGAAAGTTCGGGAATGCCCGTATTGGCATGCTGCGAGGCCTGGATTCGCAGCCCTGAATACCAGTACTGCTGGAGCTGGAAGGGAATACAACTCATCGATTAATGTTGAGCTCAACATTAATCGATTAATGTGAAGCTGCCAGTAATGTGGAGTTGACAAGCGGAACTCCATGAAACCGAGTTTTCTTTGGCTGTCAACTCCACATTAAAAGCGCCTATAAAGATTCCAGCCAGTCCAACACCGTGTGGTCTTTGGCCCAGGGCGTACGCGACTGCCGTGGGACCGGCTTGACCCGTGCGATGGCCCGACGCTTCATTTCCAGATCGACTTTCGCATAACGATTTGTCGTGGTTGGGCTCGCATGCCCGAGCATGTGGCTTATCGTTGATAAATCAACTCCCGATTTTAGGAGGGCTACGGCCGTGCTATGCCGAATGCTGTGCGGATGCAGCCTTTTCTTGCGGAGATTCGGAGCCTCATGACAAGCGGAAGCGAGGCGCCTGGCCAGGATATGACGAATCCCGAAGCGGGTTAACGACTCGTCACGATGGTTCAGAAAGACGCGAGCTTCTGAGCGCAGGTTCAGATTCCGCCGATTGCAGAAGGATCGCAATACCATGGCAGTTTGGGGCCATAGAGGGCAGTATCTTTCCTTCCTGCCTTTACCAAACAATCTCACTTGAAACGGTTTGGTCAACTGCAAGTCGCAGGCACGTAGATCGGCGATCTCCTGCACACGGGCGCCCGTATTGAACATCGTCGCGAGAAGGGCATAGTCGCGGGTTCCTTGTGGCGTGTTTTGGTTGATGGCGTTGAGAATGGACTTGATTTCATCATATTCCAAGTAGTCGATCACCCGTTGCTGGGTGCGCTTGAAAGGGATTCCGAGGACACGCTGTGCTAAATCCAGATGCTCGGGGTTCCGTGACGCCACGAAACGAAAGAAGGCGTGAATGGCTGCAAGCCGGACGTTTCGCGTTGATACTCTGTTTTTCCGTTCCTGTTCAAGATGGGAGAGAAACGCGAGAATTCCTGGCGGGGCCAAATCGGTCAGATCGAGTCCCGTCACCGGTTTGTTCCGTTGCTTGGAAAGAAAACGGAGGAGAAGGACCATGCTATCGCGGTAACTGTGGATCGTGTGCGGACTGGTTCCTTGAAGACGGGGAAGGTGATCTGTGAAGTAATCTCTTATTATGGCGCCAAGTAGATTGGGAAGAGGATGTTTCATCTGGACCTCCTTTCCAAGTGCGGCCGCTGAGAGATTAGCTCACCGTAATGACAGGCAAACCGCTCGCTGGCAGCCGTACGGAGGGGCTCGATGAACCACAAGTAGTGGTGCGTGGATACTGCCGAGCCGTGCCCCAGATAAGTTGCCAACAACTGCAATTTGTTCTCGACGTCGACGCCCATTCGATACCAGCGTAGCAAGGCATTTACGGCAAAGCTGTGGCGAAAGTCGTGAATCCGTGGCAGCCTTCCTTTCGGAGTGACAATGCCGCATTGCTGGAACAGCGGCTTTAGGCAGAGCCGCAGACACGTTCCGCTGTAGGCTCGTCCACCCTGGGCGGCATTCCATATCAAAGGTGTATCGGAAGAAGTCGGCAACCGGCGCCGGGCTCGGGCATCCAGATACCGATCGATCTCATAGACGATATCGGTATTGATGGGAAGCAGTCTGGATTTGTAAAACTTCGACTCTCGAATGAGTAACGTCGAATTCTGCCTGCTATAGTCGCTCAGGATGAGACGCAGCAACTCCCCGCGTCTGATGCCAGTAGTGAATAAGAGCACGATGGCCAGTCTAATCACCTCTGGGCGAAGGGGCGACGACGGGACTCGATTCAACCCCGAGGCCGCACGCAAGAGTCGCGCAATTTCATCCACTGAGAAAATGTACGGCTGGAGGCGTTGATGGTATGCGGGAAAGGCGCTGAGGTCTGGAACGAAACAGTTCGGCTCGGTTCGACGGCGATATAAGCAGAGGTTATAAACCTGCAGCATCCGAACCCGCCGAACCCCCGAAGCAAGCTTCTCCTGGGTGTGGCACCATGCTTGAAACGCGGCAGCATTCAGATCTGAGTATGTGTTGGCCTGGTCATGCAGGAATCGGCTCAGAGATTGCAGAGTGCTGGCCTCGTTGTCGAAACGGCGGCCCAAAGCACGCTTCAAATTTACGTACCGCTCGAAGACATACGCAAGACGAGACAAAAATGTCCTATTTTCTTTTGTCATAGCTGGTCCCCCTTTCCATTGCTCGGAACGTGAAGAGCTACTTCGCGCAAATCCTCGATCGCCAAGCGAAGATACATCGACGTGCTCTCGGCTGTACGATGCCCGAGGATATCACCTATTGTTTTGAGAGGGGTTCCGTTTTTAAGCAGATGGACCGCAAAGGAGTGGCGTAGACAATGCGGCCCTTGGAAAGGAATACGGAGACCGCTTTTTCGAACGAGGGATTGAAAAGCTTCCTTAATAGCCGTGGGTTTTAGCTCTCCGATGGGAGCGCGCATCCTGAGGAAGACCCTTCGATACGGTGCCGGCGGC
Source organism: uncultured Gemmatimonadaceae bacterium (assembly GCA_963729495.1). Taxonomy (GTDB): domain Bacteria; phylum Gemmatimonadota; class Gemmatimonadetes; order Gemmatimonadales; family Gemmatimonadaceae; genus JAGWRI01. The sequence goes on along the minus strand of CAVSOM010000016.1, from coordinate 18,206 downwards.
GGAGTCCGCTTCAGATGCTTCACGAGTGCGGCTAGAACTTCGTTGGTAAGGGGCAGCTCCAAGGGCGAGCAAGTCTTGCGCTGATAGATTTGTAAACTGCCTGCGCGCCAGCGAATATCATCGAGTGTAAGGGCAACGACCTCGCTGCTGCGCAGTCCGTAAGTGGCAATCAGTAGAAACATGGCGTAATCTCGCAGCCCCATCGCCGATGCCGTGTCAATGGACTGCAGAAGTGTGCGAACCGTTTCCCAGGGTAAGGCCCGGGGAAGCTGCTCGAGCCGGTAAAGGCGCGGGGTATCGATCTGGCGATCCAGTCCGGCGGAAACTCTGCCATTGATGGTGAGGAATCGAAGAAATCCTCTCAGCCCCCCGACATCGTGTTGGAGAGTTGCCCGGCTCAGGCGTTTGCCGGCCTTGGCGATATACGATTCGATATGGCTAAGCTGGATGCATGGCAGTTTGGCTCCCTCTTCTTCCAGGTGCCGGAGAAAACACTCCGTTGTACGCCGGTGGCTGGAAATAGTGGACGTAGCGAATCCGCACACTTCGCGCAGGTAATTCGCGTACTCCTCACTCAAAATCGAAACGGGAGGTGGAGTTGTTGCTTGCCGGTCATCAGCGATCAGCCCTTGTGCAAGTAAATATCGCTCCAAGGATCGCACAGCTCCTGCGCGTTCGGGGCGAGTTTTCATCAAAAGTGTCCAGCAATTGTGAAGAACAGGGTGGGTCAGCTTGGCGACATCATTAATCTGATGACGCCGCAATTCCGCATCTACACGCGGTAGTATGCGGATGGAAAGTTCGCGTGAGCCTCGGGTGTAGCCCCTGGCGCTGAGCCAATCGTCAAAGCCATCGACGATCGGCCCCAATACAGGCATGGCCAAAAACTTGGGATGAGCTTTAGGCAACAGAGAACGTAGCATCGGACACCTCCATAAAAATGGATTCAACTGCCAGACGGCAGTAGTTCCGATGTTACCCCAAAAATGTGAAGTTGAAAACACTACCAGCCCCCGAGTACAGGCTCTCGCGGGGTCAACTCCACATTACTGGCAGCTTCACATTAATCTATAAGCAAGATGGGATAGCTTTGAAAACGTTTGATGACTTTCGATTCGGTATGATCGCCCTTGGAGCGCAGGAGTAATTCCAGGAGTTTGCGGAAATCAATGAAGTAGCCGCGATGGCCTTGGTTGATGGCATGAACCAGAAAAGCGGTGGCCAGACCGGTCTTGCCGCAGCCCGTGGGACCGATAAAAATCAGTTCTTGCCTTTCTGAGAGATAACGCGAGGAGTCATAGAGCTCGAGCACGAGTTTTTTCTTAAGTTTGGGCTGTTGGTCAAAGGGAAAGGTTTGCATGACTAAGACGTCAGGGATGCCGGCCTTTTTGATACGAGTCCGCCGGTTGTTTTCTTGCTGCAGGCCGTATTCTTGCGCCAGGAGGTTGGTCAAAAAGGCAGTGTAGGAGGGTTTCTGTTTCAGGGCCGCGGCACAGATTTCATCCCAGTTTTGCGCCAGGTGTTTCAAACCCAGCGATTGGGCCTGCTTTTTCAATTCTTCATTCATGGGACGGCTCCTCCTGATCCGGGTCGGGGTCAAGCCAGTCGGTCAGGTCCTTTTCCTGGGAAAACCGGCCGGCTTGAAACGTTTCTCGTTGTTCATAATCCTGGGTCAAAGCGGAGGCTTCCGCCAAGTCCGGACATTCACTTTGCAGCAGTTGCCGGGAAATACGCTGCAAAGCCTCCAGCGAGGAAACGTGGTAACGCAGCGCCCGTGAAAGCGTGGCGAGGAGTAAAGCTTTCGACATTTTTCGGGATAAGCCGTAGAGGTCTCGAATGAATTTTGGTTTTTGGTGCACATCACCGGCCGCTTGAATGAAATCCAGAAATTCTCCGCACAACGGATCCATGGCCCGCAGCTGTTTTTCTTCTTCCTGGCTGTTTTGCTTGAATTGCCGGGGCACGTAAGGGTTCAGTACAGCCCCATTGGGTGCAAAGCGTTTATTTCTCGTGCCCAGGGCCGGCAACGGATAGGAAAGCGCGCCGCGCAAGGAGGATAACCCATAGGGGAATATTTTTATCTCTCGCGCATATTGCAAAAGGTCTACTTTGCCGCCGGGATGCAGCTCAGGATCATCCGGCACCCAATAATAATTACCGTCGAAGGCGAGATAGCCATGGGCGTCCAGAACTCTTTGGTGAGGCTGGTACGGCGCCTGGAGAGAATCGGGAAGTTTGAATAAGTCAGCCTTTTCGCTTTCGAAAAGTTCACGAGGGATAAGCCGGGTTTTGGCTTGCGGCCTTTGGGCAAAGCGCTCCGACCATGCCAGCGCCTGCTGGTTCAAGTCTTCGAGACTGACGAACGTGCGGCCGGACAAGAAGTTGGTCTCGACAGTCCAGAAACTCCGCTCGCAGCCAGCCTTGCGATTGGCATGCCCTTTTTCATGGGCCAGCCAGGCAAAGCCGTAAGGCTTGGCAAAGGAAATCATCTCGGGATGAATAACCGCGGCTTTGCCGGTGCCGTGCAGCACCGCCAGGTTGGTGTTGTCGATGACGCAGGTTCGCGCCGCATATCCCCACTTTACCAACGCCTCATGGAAGAAGCACTTCATGCGCCACCGGTTGAAACTTCGGTAAAATTGGATGTACCGCATCTTGCTGTAGCGCAAATACAGGCTGCTGCATTGTACCAGCACGGTTTCAGACCCCAATTTGACACGATGCGGCGAGGTGTCGTGCTGCATTTCGGCCCCCGGCACCTCCTCCATATGCGCATAGCGGTGTTGGTGTTTTCGACCTATCCCCGAGTCGCGCAAGCAACCTCGTGAGAGTGGAATAGCCGATTTTTAATCCATGTTCTTCGGTCAACACCTCATAGATTCGTTGCCTGAAACCGTTGCAAGCAACATAGGTCTGGCGCAACAGCTCTTCGTTTACGGCAATTTTGTTCTGGCGCGGTGGCGTGGTCGCTCCGTTGTTTTTCAATAGCCGCCGCACACTTTTGGGTGAAATGTTCAGGAGCCGGGAAATCTCTTTTTTACTCCGGCCTTCGCTAAACAGGGTTTGCGCGGCCTGGCGTTTATCGGCGTGAATCATGCCAGACCTCCAGACTCTTTTGGAAGCGTGGCAAGACACTTAAGATTCCCTCCACGATCAAATCGGCCTGCGCGAAAAACTCATTGCCGGCAAGGGACGGCCTGGAGAGCCCAGCCAACAAACGGTGCAGGTATTTCTGCGCCAGCTCCAAATCCAGCAAGACGCGGGCTTCGTGCTGTCCCATTTGTGGACTTTCACGGACCTGGGTCTTTTGCAGCTGGTCCAGCGTCCAACTGATGTGCCCCTGCTCGATTTGGGCCTTCAGCTCTCTTCCGCCCCGAAAATAACCGTGCGCCAGCAAATCGATCTGGCGCAAACTTAGGTTTTTGCCCGACGCGGCCTGGACAAACTGAGTAATTTCGCTTTGAGGGATTTTGTTTACGCGCGTAAAGGAATGCAGAGTATACAGATAGGATCGGGCCGGGAATTTACCGGAGAATATGGCCGCTCGGACGTCCTCGCTCATATGGGAGAGGATCCCCAGGCGCACGCTTACCCAGGCGGGTGAACATTCCAAGTGCCGGGCGATCTCCGTCACGCTTAGGTGGTACCGGGCTTTGAGCTCATCCACCAGCGCCGCCTGCTCCAGGATGGAAAGCGCATGGGCGTTTGCTTGGCGCAGCAGCGCCAGCATGCCACCGGCCTCATCGGCCCCAAGTGATAATATCGGCGCTCGCTGTATGCCGAGCTTCTGGCTGCAACGCAGTCTCTTGAAGCCGTCCAACAAAAGCAGAGTTTCTCCGGACAGCACGCCTTGCAACGGCTCCCGGATCCCGCCGGAGCTGATCGAGGACAAGAGCGTCCGTTCCTGGTGCTCGTTCGGGAGCCGAAGGCCTTCCCAACGCCGGTCGATCTGCTGAATTTCTATTTCCTGCACGCCGTCCTCCTGTTGCCAGATACTTTATCACCTGGCAACAGCTTTTTTAAGGCGGCGTTGTCTCTCTTTTTTCCATTCGCTGCTTTACCAGCGCTCTGGCTTCCTCAAGCGTGATCCGGCGGCCTTCTATCATGCTCACCATGTCACGGATATGCTCCAACATCGTTTCATCCGGAAATTCCGTGGGCCTGGCCTCCTGCGGCGCTGGTTCCTCGCCTTGCCGGTATCGCCGCTGATTCAATTTTCGCTTCTTCATCGCTCCCTCCTCGGTGCACCGATAGGCCTGGCTGCGGCTATTGCTTTGCTCACGATGCCAATGTTGCCGGCAGCCAAACGGACAGCGTATATCTTCTCTCCCCCGGTTTCCCGGGGGAGTCAGAAAAAAATATCACATTGGCAGCAGCAGACCAACAACCTTTGGCTCCGCGAGCTCTCCCGCAACACCTGACGCAGGGCTTGATAGTAGTCCATTGCCAATTTCCGAATCAGCAATCCTTGGCGCCACCAATCCGGATATGGGAAGAACTGTCTCTGCATGTCCACCAGCACGTCAACCATCTTCTCGCTCAGTGGGTGGAAACCCGTTGGAATTATCGCAGTTCTCGTTTTTTTGCTCTTTCGCGAGGACTCGTGGCCTGGATGTCTGGCGGGTGGGGGCGGAACTGATTTTTTCATGTCCTGGATATTATCACAAGTAGCTTGCTAAGGATATTTTGATTATAGACGGGGGGGCACTTATGTGAGCGGAAGGGGGGGCATTTAGCTGAGCGCCAAAGGCTCTTGTCCGACAAAAGGAGAAAAGTCTTTTCAGTAAATCGGGAAAGCGAACGTATCAGGGATTCTACTTCTCCCTTTTGGGTCAGCTGATCCAGCCGTCCGAGAGTAACAATGACTCTTTGGTGAGTTGCTCCTGCTTCCCAGCGATTTTCGACAAGTTGGAGATATTGGTAGGTGCCAGACTTCTTGATTCGTGCGAACATGGTGCGCCTCCTGGGACACCATGATAATTGAGGAATACCACTGAATCAAGCTAAATACATGTGGATATTGGCACCAGGTTTTTAATTTTCCCCTAATTTTTCAAAAAACGATTCAGCAATTACAAAGACTTGCTGAGCTGTAACCGATTTGTACTGTAGAAGAAAAGTTATAGACTCACCAGCACTTGTGTTCAATCTATTCAATGGGGGGATTTATCAATGAGGGGAAAGACAGGATTGTTACTTGGGGTTCTCTTGGTTGCACTCACGGTTGTTACGGCTTGCGGCAGCAGTAGCTCTTCTACAACACCATCAACCAACAATACGGCTGTTACAGCAAGTGATTATGCTGGGACTTGGAATGGCTCCTTTAACTTTGATTCTAAAACTAATTCTAGTACAGCAACACTATCCAGTAATTTGACGGGAACATTTGTTAATACAAATTCTAATGGAACCACGCATAATAGTATCACTACACCGTCCTTGGCTACAAATGGGACACTATCATTTAGTCTTGCAGGGCCCCCGAAGACATTGCCGGTACGAATGGAGTTTGTAGTGAATGGTCTGTCTCGTGTACTGGTGTTCTTACGAATAATAAATCTACGTTGACACTTTCGTGTTCGGGTTATTTCTGTGGGACTAATCTGGACTCACTTGTTGATATCATGACAAAGCAATAGCATTTGACATGTTGCCACAGACTAAAATCACAACGTGTTCACAAACCATCTCTCTTACCGGACCGGCGGTTCCCCGCCGGTCCTTCTGTTTTTTATCGCCACTTCCTGCGCGGAATTCGCTCCATTTTATGAACAACACCGACTGAGGCTCAGGGCTGTCGCAATCGCCCTGATGCTCTGTCCTGACTTTTTAAGCCCTCGTATCTTCTCCACGAGGTAAGGGGCTATCGGTTGCAGGTTGACATATGTCCTCATTGCCTCGTGATTCCGAGCAAAATAAAGGGGAGCCAGGATTACCCCCTGCTCCCCGAAATCACAATAGGTAAGGAATCGACGGACTCTCGGATTCAGTGTCACGCCGTCTGATTACTTGCCAATCTCCCGACTCTCTTTGTTTTCCTGTTGATTAAGTGTTTTCTGTTCCTGCTTGGTAACATGTCCACCATTCTGTTTAGCCATATCGCGTTCTTCTTGACGGGTATTTCTATCTTCCTGATGGAGCTTCTTGGCTTCGCCTTTAGACATTTTCCCTTCTTTTGCTTTCTTGTTAATGCGTTTGTTTTGATTATTTAGTCGCTTATTCACCTGGTGCCTACGTGGATGTTCCTTTTGCCATTGCGTCTCTTCAGCAAAACTTGTCATGCTACCGAACAAGAAAATGGTAGCAATCACCATTACCAATGCCATCGTAATCTTTTTCACCATTCTTAACTACCTCCTTATCGTTATCAACCACCGAACTTATTACGGCAAAGCATAGCATATAGCAGAATGGCTGTCAAAACCTTACTACATCCATAAACGCTCTTGTGTCCTGACCGAGTATCGCAACTGGAATAACAGTTTGGGCAGTACATCAGTATCCCACCCAAAACTGTATTACAACGCAAGCCTTTAATCAGCCATACGATATAATATCCCTCCCTGCCTTTACGGGCAATGCAACGTTAAATTTAACGGAGATAGCAGGATGTAATTAAAAATCCAATCAGCCGCGAGAAACTCGCGGTTCACGCGCGCGTTCTGCATGTTGAACTAAACCGCTACGCGGTGGCAACATCTTCTGCATTGCTTTTGTACTAGCTTCCCAGACTCTTTCTCTGCACCCCATCCAGTACCTTGTTCCGCAATCCTAAACATAATAAAATCTCTTTCCTGTACCACCATCGGCGTCATGCCGTTGGAATTTCAATTCGGCGGAAGGAGATTTTATCATGGGAAAGCTACGGGACCAGATGCAAGGTGACATGGAGCTTCGGGGCTTCAGCAAACCGACACAAAAGACGTATCTTCGTGAAGTCAGCAGATTTGTACAACACTTTGGGAAGCCACCTGAGGAACTGGGCGAGAAAGAGATCAAAGAGTATCTCCTCCATGTGGTGAGGGACAGAAAAATATCCCTGTCGACCCTCAAACAATATTACAGCGCGCTGCGGTTTTTGTATAAGATCACGCTTCAACGCGACTGGGTCGTCGACAAGATCCCTTATCCGAAGCAGACGACGAAGCTTCCCGTTATCCTGGATAAAGAAGAAGTCCAGTCCATGTTCAGCGTCACCCAGAACATCAAACACAAGGCCATACTCATGCTGACGTACTCTGCGGGACTCAGAGTGAGCGAGACGGCACATCTCGCAATTACGGACATCGACAGTACCCGCATGCTGATACACGTCCGGCAGGGCAAGGGAGGCCGGGATCGCTACAGCCTGCTCTCGCATATTGCCCTGGAAGCGCTCAGGCAATACTGGAAAGAATATCATCCCACGTCATGGTTATTCCCGGGACAGGAAGCGGATAGACCCATATCGCCAAGCTCCATGCAGATGATATTTACGCACGCCAAGAAGAAGGCCGGCATCACAAAGCACGTCAGCATCCACAGTTTGCGTCACAGTTTTGCAACTCATCTTCTTGAGGCAGGAACTGACCTTCACCATATCCAGCTGCTTCTGGGCCACGCATCCCCGAAGACGACTACCATTTACCTCCACGTGAGTAAACATAACCTCTCGCGGATCGCAAGTCCTCTGGATATCAAACGCTCTCCTGATAACCCGCAAGCCCTCTAGTCGGCGCTACCGATGCACCCGTCTGGGAATGTCGAGGTTGCGGACATCTTTCGTCAATACGGCCCTGATTACCGCAGCGCTCATCCTATGCCTGTGAATCGTCTTCGCGCTATGCGTGCGATAGAAGCCTGCCGCACAGCAGATTTGGGCGGCCACGTGGATAAGTGCGAGCACTGCGGGACAAAGGTGATTTCGTACAACTCCTGCAGAAACAGGCACTGTCCCAAGTGCCAGTTCTTGAAGAAGGAACAGTGGATCGAGGACCGGGAAAAAGACCTGCTCCCCATTCAGTACTTCCACGTCGTCTTCACCATCCCCGACAAACTGAATCCTCTTGTCCTCCGGAATCAGGAAGCCCTCTACGGGATACTGTTCAAAGCCGTTTCAGACACTCTGACAGAAATCTCAGAAAACCCGAAACACCTGGGAGCGGAGATCGGATTCACCAGTATCCTGCACACCTGGGGTCAGAATGTCTTGAACCATCCCCACCTTCACAACATCGTCACCGGCGGAGGATTATCCCGTTATGGACGGAAGTGGAAGTCATGCAAGAATGACTTCTTTGTCCACGTCAAGGTGATGTCGAAGCTCTTTCAGGGAAAGTTCCTTGCATATCTGAAAAAGCTTCGTGTCGAGAACAAACTCGTTTACCCCGGCGACATAAGCCATCTTGCGTCGCCGGGGGCTTTCAATGCCTTAATCACCGACCTGTATAAAAAGAAGTGGGTCGTCTACTGCAAACCGCCCTTTGATGGGACTAAGGGTGTTCTTGAATATCTCGGCAGATATACCCACCGGATCGCAATCAGCAACCACCGGATTGTGAAGCTTGAAAACGACGAAGTTTCTTTCCGGTGGCGAGACTACGCAGACAACAACAAAACCAAGATCATGACAGTGGACGCCGATGAGTTTATCCGACGGTTTCTGCTTCATGTTCTTCCCGACCGGTTCGTCAAGATCAGACATTACGGCTTGTTGGGGAATAGATGCCGCAGGAAGAAAATTGACTTGTGTAGAGAGCTTTTGGACTGCGCCAATCAAAACAAATCAGAACAAAAGACAGAGACGTGGCAAGAAGCTTTGCTTCGGTTTACCGGGGTCGATGTCGCTAAATGCCCTGTATGTGGTGAGCGCAAAATGCACACGGTAGAGATAATTAAACCTACTCGCTGCAAAGGACCGCCGCGTATATGAGCGCAAACATCACTGGAACTGAAAAAACACTCTCATTAACCCAATCCGAAAACAGTCATGTTCTTCGCAACGATATTCTATTGCCCAAAAGCCCTTTCATATATATAGAACGATGCGAAAGGGGCGTGCCGCATCGCACGGGATCACCGCTTTTCCCTCTGACATGGCCCGCAACAGGCCTCATGATCCAGCCGATGTAGATTCGTTGACCTCACTTTAAAAGATAAATCATTTGCAATCCCATAGCGTGGCGCGTAGCGGCATAGTTCAACTTGCTTCTTTCTGCAAAAAATCAAGCAGAAAGAAGCTTAAACATTACAACCGAAATTGTTGGAGTTTCTGCAAGCTGCAACTCTGAGATGTTGTAGGTGATTTTCACACCGATCTTGATGACATCGATGTAAATAATATCAGGTGTAACTTATGATGAGACGTACTACTTGAAGTCATGATAGTAGATGAAGTCTCAAGTAAATTTATTCTTATGGAAGAAGTGTTGCGTTGCCCCCACTCAAACACGCACTGCGCCAAAGATCGGCACAAAGTGCAGGGCTCCTCTTTTCCCACGCAGCTCCGGTCTCCGTTTTACTAGTTTTTCTTAACAAGATAATAGATGCAATAGAATTTACCTTGACTGTAGCCACATAATAGTGTAATGTGTATACATACGATAAAGGAGATACCATGCAGATCGCAATGAAAAAGACCGCCAAGCATTTCAGGCTTGATGAAACGATAATCAAGAGTGCACAGAAAATACTCGGCTCCAAAACCGAGACCGAGGCAATCGAAACAGCACTTGCCGAGGTCATCTATCAGGAGAAGATGAGAAAGTTTATAGAACAGACCGCAGGCAAGTTTAAATTCGAGGGACTCAGTTGAAACCGAAGGCTGTTCCTGACACTTCCTTCTTGATCGAGCATTTCCGAAAAGAAACGGTGCATGAAGCTTTTCTGAATCTTACCCGCTATTATCATGTTGCTTTCAGTTCCGTAGTTCTTATGGAACTGCTTGCCGGTGCCTTCGACCCGAAGGAACGGAAGCTTATTGACCAGATCGCTCGTAACTTCACCGTCATATCAGTTACCGAGCGTCAATGGTTTGTTTGCGGCGAGATCATGATGAAACTAAAAAGAGATAAGAAAATCGACCGTGTGCGGATTAAAGGACTCCTAGCGGATATCCTCATCGCGGTAACAGTACGGGATGCAGGCGCAGTCCTTTTCACGAAGAACGAAAAGGACTTCAAGCTTAATCCACGAAGTGTATGATTTCAAGTATCTCACAGTCGAATAATTGTGGATATCACGCCGTGACAGCGTTTTCTCCTTGCGCCCCAATGTAACGTTGCAAGTTTCAGCCGGTATTTCGCGGGTTTCCCAATTGAGTGCGGCTGCATAGTAGTAGGTGATCTCCACATAGGCTACGAAACCCAAATTCGAACACTTACCAGTTGAAACATATATCACAGATTTCTACTGGAATCTGTGATATATGGCTTTCTCAATCTTGAGAAATTCCCAGCGATTACCCTCAAACCGCCCTTGCATTTCATAAGTGTTTATATTATCCTCATCCCAGTCGATTTGATGGGCGTCTGCATTTGTGGTCTGCTATGTATGGGTATCCTCAACAAACATTCTATGACTTATGATTAACAGGTGAAGACCGAAAGCTTGCTATGATGAGACAAAGGTGGCGCACAACAATGCTTGTACCGGCCATCATCCGATAGGGCGTTCCTCGGACATGTCGCAAAATTTATCGTGAGTGAACATCTTACAATGAAAATCCTCGAATACGCCGACCTCGATGTCGCGAAGGTGAAGCGGCAGTACGAAAAAACCCTCGATTTCCTCGCAAAAGACGATTTCCGTTCAGCGGATGTGAAGAAACTGTCCGAACAGGGGTTGTATCGCGCGAAGCTCGACGACGCCAACCGCCTGTTGTTTAAAATCATGTCCTTTAACGGTGATTGCCGGGCTTTTTGAGGACGCGATCGTCCACGCCGATTTTGCCGACGTCGTGCAGCAGCGCGGAGATGCGCAGGCGGTCGAGTTCTTCGGCGTTGAGCCCAGGTATTCGCCGATGATCATGGAATATTTCGCGACGCGACCGGAGTGACCGCGCGTGTAGGGGTCCTTTTCGTCGATGGCGGCGGCGAGCATGCGGATGGAGCCGAGGAAGAGCTCGCGATTTTCGGCGGCGGCTTGCTTCAGGCGTTCGACGTACTGCTCGATGTCGCCCGCCATGTGATTGAAGGTTTCGGCGAGCTCGCTGATTTCGGCGGCGCCGCGCACCTGCGACGCGCTCGTGAAATTCGGCGCGGCTGATGGCGCGCGTGGATTCGACGAGGCCGCGAATCGGGCCGCGTGATTCCGACGGCGAAGAGATATCCGAAGATCAGCGCGACGAACGTGACGCCGACGACGAAACTGCAGGGCCTGCGGCGTGAGTTCCTTCACGCCGGCGTCGATGCGCGCGTCATCCAGGCTGCGCTGCGCGATCACGGCCCAGCGCAGTTCGGGAATCGTGCTGTAGGTGCCGATCATTTCGACGTGTGCGGCTTTTGTTCTTGGCCGGCATCGATGAAGTGCATCGTTTCGGTGGCGCGCAGTTCCTGCGGCAGTTCGGTGACTTGTTTTGACGAGCGGCGAAGTGGAGGTGACGTCGCGGCCGGGGACCATCTCGCTCGTATCCGGGTACGCGACGATGTGGCCGTGGACGTCCACGATGTAGACGGTGCGGTCGCGCACGCTGGCGTCCCGCAGACGCGCTGAGCAGCTGGTCGATCGAAACTACCGCCGCGAACATGCCGGCGAACTGGCCATCCGCAAGCAGCGGCACGGACATCGACCAGCGCGGGGCGGTTGTCCTGGCCCAGCGCCGAATGGCTCGCTGACGAAATTGAGGCCCTGAATGCTGGCGGTGAATGCGCGCTTGAGCGCGGCTTCCGACGAAGGGATCGCGTCGGCGCGGAAGCTGCCGGCGGATTGCCCCTTGGCCTGCGTGTTGACGGCGGTGACGTAAAGGATGTTCGGGATTGTTTTCGACGAAATCCTGCAGCAGGCGCGAAATCTGCGGCGCGTGCGAGGGATCGTCCACGTTTTCGATCCAGCCGGTGAGGGCCAGCACCTGGCGCTGGCTGAGGAGCTGTTCGCGCAGGCTCTGTTCGAATTGCAGGGTTTCGTTGGCGAGCGAACGGGTGATTTCGCTCTGCTGGACGCGCTCGGTGTCCTGGAGTTTCTCTTCGCTCAGGCGCAGCACCTGGCGATGGTAGAGCCAGAGCGGCATCACGCTGACGAGCAGAAGCGCGCCCAGCACGATCCAGAGGATGCGCAGTCGGCGCGTGCGTAAGTTTTGAGGGCGTTGATGGGCATAGGAATCCCGCTCTAAAATGCTATCGAAGCCGGAAAGGGCGGCACAACGGGACGACGTACTAGAGTTGGCGGATAAGCCACACGGCGCTTGCAGCGCAGGTTCCGAGGCTCAGCGGCTCGGCGAGCTCCGACTTGCAGTGCTACTCGCGGAGTTCCGAGGCGAGTTTCTTCTGCCGGCGATCAGGCGCTCGATGTTGGAGCGATGCTTGGCGAGAGACCAGCAGCGAGATGAGAATGGTGCCGAGAGGTGACGTAGTCCGGGCGGCGCGTGCCGCGGCGCGTAAAGCAGATAGACGAGAACAGGCAGTGCCGCGGCGGCGACGATCGAGCCCAGCGACGAGTATCGCCAGAAAGACCACTACGATGAGCCAGAGAACAACGCGCGGCGACGACCGCTTGCCGGCAAATCGGCAGAAAGACGCCGAGGCCGGTGGCCACTCCTTTGCCGCCTTGAAACCGAGCCACACGGGAAACATGTGGCCGACCACTGCGACGACCGCCGCGGCCATCATCCAGCGGATGTTGCTCGCCGGTCCAATGGCCGGCGAGCCAGACGGCGAGGTAGCCTTTTCCGGCGTCGAGCAGCGAGCGTCAGCGAGCCGGCGAGGTGCCCGGCGTTGCGCGTGACGTTGGCGGCGCCGATATTGCCGCTGCCGACGCTGGCGGATGTCGGCGCCGCCGAAGGCCTTGACGATCAAGCAGGCCGAAGGGAATCGAGCCGAGCAGATAGGCGACGACGGGAATGAGCGTCAGTTCCAAAGGAAGTCGAGGCGGCGAGTTCGCACGGCGATTGCCTTTGACGAACGGTGAACGCTCTGCGATGAGCTCGCGTTATATTCGGCGCCGGAAGATTTCAGTACGCTTTCGTAAGAGGTGGAATTCGGTCTCGCGCGGCGGCGCCGAAATCTGCTGATTTCAATGCTCGTGGCTGCCAGCTTGCACGAGCTTCGCGAACGCCTTCGCGGATTTGAAGTCGCGCCAGCGTGAGATGCGGCACGAAGGGGCGCGTCTCGGCGGGAATCCCAGCGGCTCGAGCGCGCGTTCGATATCGGCGGCCAGCTCGGCGAGATTCGGCGAGGCTTCGACGCCGCACCAGAAGACGCGCGGCCGGCGCTCGTTGGGGAAAAATCCCACGCCGCGAAAATGCATGTTCGACGGGCTGGGCGGCATGAATCGCAGCGACGAGCGCCGCGCGGAGGGAGCTCAACTTTTCGTATGCGTCCACGTGGCCGATGAATTTCAGCGTGATGTGCAGATCTTCGGGCGCGACCCAGCGCGCCGCGCGGGATTTCGGCTTGAGCTTGCGCGATCAAGCTCTGCGAGTGCGTGGCGCACTTCGTCCGGCAATATCGAGCGCGACGAAAAGGCGCACGGCTCATGCCCGGCCATGCGCGGGAAAAGAAAATAGCGGCGCACGGAGTCGAGCGCCGCCTGCGACGCGTGCATGCCGGATGCGCTCGCGGTCGCCGGGGAAGCGGAATGCTCTCTCGCGCGGGCCGCGCTCGTCCGCGATGCCGATGTGCACCAGGCCGACCGGCTTTTCCGGCGTGCCGCCGCCGGGGCCGGCGATTCCCGTGACGCCGACGCCGATGCGTCGCGCCCGTGCGCTTGCGAATGCCGTCGGCGAGCGCGAGCGCCACTTCCGGGCTGACCGCGCCTTTGGCTTCGATCAGCTCGGCGGGAACGCCCACCAGGCTGCGTCTTCAGTTCGTTGCTGTAGCAGACCACGCCGCCGAGAAAATAGGCGGAGCTGCCGGGAATGTTCGTCAGCCGCTCGGCGAGCATGCCGCCCGTGCAGCTTTCGGCGACGGCGATCGTGGCGCGATTTTCGGTGAGCACGCGCCCGACGACTTCTTCGAGCGTTTCGCCGCGCGTGGAATAGAGATGCTCGCCGAGCGCGAGCGCCATGCGCTCGACCATTTCGTCGAGCATGCTTCTCGGCTTTGGCGGGATCGCGCGACCAGATGCGCGGATGAAGCTGGATGCCCGTGGGCGACGGCGAGGATGGTGGTCTCGATCTCGGGATACAGCGCATAAAGCGGCGAGACGCGCTGCTCGACTTCCGATTCGGCAAGCCCCGTGATGCGCAGATCGCGCGTGAACAGGCGCTCGTCGGTGCCCGAGCCTCGCGAGGCGCGGCTTCACTTCCTTTTCGAACATCGCGCGCAATTCCGTGGGCACGCCGGGAAGCAGAATCACGATGCGGCCGTTCGCTTCGAGCCAAAGCCCGGGCGCGGTGCCGCGCGGATTCGGCAGAACCGTGGCGCCTTCGGGGACCATGGCCTGGCGCGCGTTGATTTCCGGCATCGCGCGGCCGAAGCGGCGGAATCGTTCCTGGATGTGGCGCAGGACGCCTTCGTCCGTGCGAGCTTGCGCCCGAGCAGATCGGCGACGGTTTCGCGCGTGCGGTCGTCGTCGGTGGGGCCGAGGCCGCCGGAAGAGACGACCACGTCCGCGCGATCGAGCGCGTGCCGAAAGGAGGAGCGCATCTCCTCGGGCGCGTCGCCGACCACTGCTTTGTGAACCACGCGAATGCCGAGCTTGATTCAGCTCGGCGGTGAGAAAAAGGGAATTGGTGTCCAGGCGGTAAGGTGTGAGCAGTTCCGAACCAACCGCGATGATTTCCGCCCGCATGGCTGGGCTAGCCGTTGAGCGGAAGGCCCTCGACGTCCCAATCGAGAGTGTAGAGGGCGCTGTTGGTGGCGATCATGGCGCGGTGCGTCGGCAGAAGCGCCAGGCCGACGATGTTGCTGCCGCCGAGGACCACGTTCGGCTCGCGCCTGCGGCGTGAGGCGCACGATGCCGCGCCGTCCGCCGAGCGATGCCGCGACATAAAGATTGCCGAGGCGATCGAACGCCAGGCCCTGCGGGCGCCCCAGGCCGCGGAAAAAAACGCTGACTTCGCCGCGCGGGAGAAATCCGGTAAGACGCGGTCGAAGCTGGAAGTGGTGGGGCCGGTGACGAACAGTTCGCCGGCGGGGCTGAACGCCAGATGGTACGCGGCAAGCGACGGTTCGAGCGTGGCGAAGACGAAAATTTCGCGATCGGGGCTGATTTTGAAAATCGTGCCGCTGCGGTCGCCCACGTAGAGGCTTCCCGGCTTTGTCGAAGGCGATGCCCGTGGCGATGCCCATGCCTTCGATCCATTGCATGGCGCGGCCGTCGGGCGAAACGCGGTGGATGGTGCCGTCGTTGCGGCAGGAGACGAAAAGATAGCCGTCGCGATCGATCGCGAGGCCGGTGGGATTCATCAGTTCGGTGATGAACGGCTTCACGGTGTGGTTCGACGTGATTTTGTAAAGCGAGACGGGAACTTTCTGGCCGCGCTGTCCGCTGAAGGTGACGTAGACGTTTCCGTCGGAATCGACGGCGGGATTGGCGACGGGATGCAGGTTGTCGGCGATTTGCACGCCCAGCGCCATGGGGAACGGCGCGCTCTCGACGCTGCCCATTCGCACGCGCACGGCGCCGCCTGCCGCGCCTTCGGGAACGCGCGCGATCAGGATATTTTCGGCGGCCATCACGAGGCTGCCTTCCGCGGCGCCGAATTGGACCTGAGGCCGGGTGTGGTTGCGCGTGCCGAAGCCGCTGCCTTTGATCGAGACTTCGCCGCCCGGCAGCGCCGCTGCGGGCCTGACGCTTTCGATTCGAGGTGTGCCGTTCGATTTCAATTTGATTGGTCCCGTTGATGCCACGTGTTGCTTTTGTTATGTTCGAGTTCAGCCTGCCGATGTGCCCTTCGCGGGCTCAGGATAAAAAGACCGGCGATGCAAATTCGAAGGAGACCGGCGTTACAGAAACCAACGGCGCTATAAATTCTAAAGTCCTGCTGCGCGGCGAGCCAAAGTCCGATTGCTGCGTAAATTCCTGCGATCCAATCGTCTGCCATGATACCCCAGCCGCCGGGAAGTGATCTCGGCCTGCCGCGCCGGAAACGGCTTCCAGATATCAGAAAACGCGAAAAAGTATAAAACCCAGCAGCAAATATTTCCAGTTGAGGAAGGAATCGAAGCGAGACAGCCCCAATCGCGTAATTCGGCGACGTCGGTTGCGATAGCTTTCCACCAAAGGGGCACGTGCAACCGAGGAACAAAGTAGATGTTGTCCCGACACTTCATCGATCACAACGCGTTGGGGATCTTTGCTCCAAAAGCGCTGCAGCGCGATCTGCGCTCCACACTCCCGCGCGGCGATCACAATTGCCAGCACGAATGTGCCCAGAAGAATGGATCCGGATGATTCTCGGAGACCACGATACAAATAACCGGCATCCCATGTTGGGCAGCGGTAATGCCTGCCGATAACACCGCAAAGACCCAGTAGGGAAGATTGAAACTACTAACCGGCAGCGAACCCCAGGTGCCTGGGGCTACGGGAATGTAGCCGAGGCCGCAGGCGGTGGCGATGAAGAGGGCGAGGCGCGGTTTGCGCTGCGGTGCGGCTGGCGAGCGCGACGCGGCGGAGATGTTTGGCGCTGCGGTGCCTAGTCGGCGCTCATCGTGAGCGTCCTTGGTGTCGTCTTTGTCGTCAGGATCGCTTCGGTGGAGTCTTCTTCTTCTGATTCGTCCATGACTGGCTCGCTGATTATGTATTTTTCGCTGGACCAGTTGCCGAGGTCGAGCAGGCGGCAGCGTTCGCTGCAAAAAGGGAAATCGGAGCTGTTTCGGAATCCGTTGGTTTTCGGCAGATGGGGCAGCGGTGCTTCATGGGTTCTATAGTAAGGCTAACATGAATGGATTTTTGTGGGAGTTTGATACGGCGCGCGGGAAAAGAGTCAAAATAGCCGCGGAACGCCGCTGCGCAGCTGAGGGCGAGCCCTTCGATGCTCAGGGTAAAACCGGCGGTACGAAGGAGCAGCGTCGCGCTTGGTGCGCACAGAAGTGAGAAACCTCGCGCCTCAATCGAATAACTTCAAAAGCGCCGGCCGCCAAAGAGGGCCAAAAGCGCGGTAGCCAGGACAAGACCGGCGAGTGTTACCGGGATGCTAGGATTGGAAATGGATTTGGCGAGGGCGTGGGTGCTGGGATTTCTGCGCTGATTGTGCGGGCTTGCGGGGCGGCAGAACTCGATGGCGCGGCCGATCAGGTCGTAATCCTTCGATTCGGTGATTTCGCATGTGGCGAGTGTGCCGGGCGCGGGCAATTCTCGGCGTCATTTACGCCTTCGAATTCGGTGATGTACACTTTGCCGTCAATTTCAGGGGCCATGCCTTCGAGGCGGGCTTCCCAGATCAGGTCGGTGTCCTTCGAGGGCCCTTCGAGCATCACGCTTCAAGCGCTGGCCGACGCTGCCGGCGCAATTTGCGCGCGGAGATTTTTTTCTGGATGGCCATCAAGACGTTCGCGGCGGCGGTCGATTGTTTTGGCATCCACTTTGTCCGTCGCAGGCGAAACTTTTCGCCGCGTCTTCGTCCGAGTAGGCGAAGACGCCCATCCAATCGAATTCGGCGGCGCGGACGAAATCGCACAGCTCGCGGAAATCCTGCTCGGTTTCGCCGGGGAAGCCGACGATGAATGAGTGCGGATCGAGACGCCGGGAATTGTCTTGCGAATCTTTTCGAGCATTTTCAGGAACGCGTCGCCGTTCGAGCCGCGCTTCATGCGCGCGAGCACGCTGCGGCTGGCGTGTTGGAGCGGAATGTCGAGATATTTGGCGAGGCGCGGATGCGCGGCGATCGTTTCGAGCAGTCTGCGGCGTGATGCGGTTCGGGATAGCAATAGAGGAAGCGAATCCAGTGCAGGTCTTCGATTTGCGCCAGGCGCTCGAGGAGCAGGGGAAGGCCGTTGCGCAGGCCGAGATCTTCGCCGTAGAAGGTGGTGTCCTGGCCGATCAGCGAAATTTCGCGCACGCCCGCGGCGGCGAGATTTTCGGCCTCGCGCACGACGGATTCGAAGCGCCGGCTGCGGAATTTTCCG
>CAVSOM010000015.1:0-55280 GCA_963729495.1 uncultured Gemmatimonadaceae bacterium | reverse complement strand
AAGGGTGAGGTCATCGGTTCAATCCCGATCGCGAGCTCTGGCAGGTCGTTGGTCGAACGCAGCGCCCGCGGGCTCGCGCCCGTGGACAACTTGAGAGTTTTCAGATGCCTCGCGAAAAAATCATCCTCGCGTGCAGCGAGTGCAAGAACCGGAACTACTTCACCATGAAGAACCGCCGCGTCCATCCGGAGCGGGTCGAATGGAAGAAGTACTGTCCGCGTTGCAACAAGCACCAGGTGCACAAGGAAACCAAGTAATCATGGCCGAGCCGACGCCTTCCGAGGGGCGAGCCGAAGGTCGGTCTCGTCCGCGGTAGCATCGCGTATTACCACTCCGTGATGGCCGAGATGCGCAAGGTGACGTGGCCGGACGTGCCGCAGGTCCGGTCGGCCACCGTCTCGATCATCATCTTCGTGCTCATCATCGGGGTGGTGATCACCACCATGGACTTCGTCCTGAATGGCCTGCTGGTGCGCCTGCTGCCGTCGCTGATCGCGGGGCGCTGAGCGATGGAGCACCGCTGGTACGCCATCCAGACCACGGCGGGGCACGAGAACAAGGTGCGGTCGCTGATCCAGCGGCAGATCGACCAGGATCCGCGGCCGTCGGAGGAGCGCCCGATCCGCCAGGCGCTCGTGCCGACGCAGGAAGTGGTGGAGATCAAGAACGGCAAGAAGGTGAACGTCGAGCGGAAGCTGTACCCTGGCTACGTGCTGGTGGAGATGGTCGATGAATCAGGAGACCCTGCACGTCATCAACACATCCAGGGCGTGATCAAGTTCGTCGGGCAGGACGCGCTCCCGCAGCCGCTGCGGCCGGAGGAGGTCAACCGCCTCCTCGGCATCGCGGACGAAGTCGAGCCGGACGGAGCCGGAGGAGGAGATTCCGTTCCTCGTCGGCCAGGCGGTGGCGATCACCGAAGGGCCGTTCACCGACTTCAACGGCACGGTCGAAGAAGTGATGCCGGACAAGGGCAAGGTGCGCGTCTCGGTGTCGCTGTTCGGACGCCCGACCAGCGTGGAGCTGGACTACCTGCAGTTGAAGGCGTACTGACGCGACCGGTTGTCGGTCCGACGCGTCCGACGCGCAGACGGGGCGGAGCGGGGCGGCAGGGTCGGGTTGTCCGTCGGCCACCACTCCGACGTCGCAAACAACGAGTGGGAGTTCGCCGCGCGCTGAGTCGCGGCCGAACGCAGCGAAGGAGCGGTATGGCCAAGAAAGTCATCGGGTTCGTGAAGCTGCAGATCCCGGCGGGGCGCGCGAACCCGGCGCCGCCGGTCGGTACGGCGCTCGGCCCGCAGGGCATCAACATCATGGCGTTCTGCAAGGAGTTCAACGCCCGGACGCAGAGCCAGGATGGCATGATCCTGCCCGGTCGAGGTCACGATCTTCGGCGACAAGTCGTTCACCTTCATCATCAAGACGCCGCCGGCGGCGATGCTCCTGAAGAAGGAGCTGGGCATCGAGAAGGGCTCGCGGCAGCCGAACCGCAACAAGGTCGGCACCGTCACCAGGGCGCAGGTGCGCAAGATCGCCGAGATCAAGATGCCGGACCTCAACTGCGACATCGATCGAGTCCGCGATGGCGATGGTCGCCGGCGCGGCGCGCTCGATGGGCGCTGGAGGTCGCCGACTGATGCAGACCCACGGCAAGAAGTACCGCGGCCGCGGCCAAGCGCCGCGACATCGACGCCGCCTACCAGCCGCGCCAGGCCCTGGAGCTGGTCAAGGCCGGCGCCTACGCGAAGTTCGACGAGACCGTCGAGGTCGCGGTGCGCCTCGGCGTCGATCCGCGCCACGCCGACCAGGTCGTGCGCGGCACGGTCGTGCTGCCCGCGGGCACCGGCAAGTCGGTGCGCGTGCTCGTCATCGCGGTCGGCGACAAGGCCAAGGAAGCGCGAGGCCGCCGGGCGCCGACTTACGTCGGCGTCGAGTTCATCCAGAAGATCAAGGACGGCTGGCTCGACTTCGACGTGCATGATCGCCACGCCCGACCAGATGGGCCAGCTCGGCCAGCTCGGACGCATCCTCGGTCCGCGCGGCCTGATGCCGAACCCCAAGGCCGGCACGGTCACGTTCGACGTCGCCGCGCGCCGTCAAGGAGACCAAGGCCGGCAAGATCGAGTTCCGCGTCGACAAGGCGCGGCAACGTCCACGCGCGCGATCGGCAAGGTCTCGTTCGGCCTCGACGCAGCTCGAACAGAACTTCACGGCGTTCATGGATCAGATCGTGCGCGCCAAGCCCACCGCGTCCAAGGGCGTGTACGTGCGCAACGTCGCGGTCTCGAGCACCATGGGGCCCGGCGTCACCGTCGATTCCACCCCCTACCGGTAACGAGCGCATGAAACGAGCCGACAAGGAACAGCTCGTCACCGAGCTGAAGGACAAGATGGCGACGCGCCACGACGCTGTACTACACCGACTTCACCGGGCTCAACGTGCAAGCGCATGACGGAGCTCCGGCGCCGCCTGCGGCGGGCCGGGTGGAGTACGTCGTCATCAAGAACACGCTGGCGCTGCGCGCCGTCAACGAAGCCGGGCTCACGCCCCAGCCGCTCCGCGGCCCGACGGGCCTCGTCATGGCGCGGGACGCCATGTCGGCGGCCAAGGTGCTGACCGACTTCGCCAAGGAGAACGACCACAAGCCGGTGGTGAAGGGCGGCCTGATGGACGGCCGCGCCATCGACGCCGATCAGGTCAAGAAGCTGGCGTCCCTGCCGTCGCGCGAGCAGATGCTCGCCGAGCTGGCCGCCGGCCTGCAGTCGCCGCTCGCCGCCTTCGTGGGCGCGCTGAACGGCCTGTTGTTCACGTTCGCGGGTGCGCTCGACGCGCTGAAGACCCAGCGCGAGGGCGCCTGATCATTCCCAGGCGTATCGCCTGACCAACGCCCCAGGGGACCCTGGGAACACCGAGGAGAGCACGACCATGGCTAATGCAACGATGGGCAAGGACGAGATTCTCGACGCGATCGGCAACATGTCGGTGATCGAGCTGTCCGAGCTGATCGAGGCCTTCAAGACCAAGTTCAACGTCACGATCGCCGCCGCCCCGGTGGGCGGCGGCGCCCGCGGGCGGCGGCGCCGCCGCCGCCCCGGCGGCCGAAGAGCAGACGGAGTTCGCCGTCGTGCTCAAGGAAGCCGGCGCCAAGAAGATCCAGGTCATCAAGGTGGTGCGCGAAGCTCACCGGCCTGGGCCTCAAGGAGGCCAAGGACCTGGTCGACGGCGCGCCGCAGACGGTGAAGAGCGGCGTCTCGAAGGACGAGGCCGCGGCCATCAAGGCCAAGCTCGAAGAGCAGGGCGCAGCCGTCGAAGTGAAGTGAGGCGGTCGCGGCGGGGCGGCGGCGCCTGCCGCCGCCCCGCCCGCCCTCCCATTCCCTTCGCCGGTCTGCCATTAGTGAATTCGCTTCCCAGTATCACAACCGTCGGTTCCGTCGTTCATCGGCCTGCTCCGGCCGCGCCCTTTCGCGCGCCCCGGGGTCCCGGTCGTTTTTTCGCTTGCGCGGGTGAGCCATGCCTGAATTGATCAAGCAGATTTCCTTCGGAAAGCTCGAGCCGGGGATGCAGATGCCGCATCTCCTCGACATCCAGACGCGGGCGTTCGACGCCCTGCTCCAGCTGGATGCCGCGTCGCACGATCGCGAGGACATCGGACTCGAACGGGTCTTCAAGGACCTGTTCCCGATCGCCGACGTGCACGAGAACTTCTCGCTCGAATTCGTCCGCTACACCCTCGGGCGAGCCGAAGTACTCGGTCGAGGAGTGCATCGAGCGCGACATGACCTACTCGGCGCCGCTCAAGGCGACGCTGCAGCTGTCATCAACGAGGACGTGCCGACGACACCAAACGGCCGCGCAACATCATCGAGAAGGAAGTCTATCTCGGCGAGCTGCCCCTGCTCACGCCGCTCGGCACGTTCGTCATCAACGGCGCCGAACGCGTGATCGTCAGCCAGCTGCATCGGTCGCCGGGCGTCGTGTTCGAGGAAGCCACGCACCCCAACGGCCAGCGGCTGATCTCGGCCCGCATCATCCCGTTCCGCGGCTCGTGGGTGGAGTTCACGGTCGATATCCACGACGTCATCTACGTCCATATCGACAAGAAGAAGAAGTTCCCGGCCACGGCGCTCCTCCGCGCCTTCGGCTACGGCTCGAACTCCGACATCCTCCGGCTGTTCTTCGCCGTGCGTGAGCTCGACCTGACCAAGAAGCGCGAGAGCCGCACCGACGTGCGCGAGGTCATCGGCGCCATCATCGCCGAGGACATCGAGCTGCCGGGCGAGAGCCACGGCCGAGGACGCGCCCAAGGCCGACGTACCAAGAAGGCCCGCGCCGAGCGCGAACGGGCCGAGAACGTGCTGCTGGTCGAGCGAGGGCGACGAACTCACGGAGGAGGTGTACAACCGCCTTCGCCGCCAGAACATCCGCAAGGTCAAGGTGTTCGCCGTCGTACATGGCGATCGACCTGCGCGACGAGCAGGAAGCCATCGAGCGCGGCGAGCGCCCGGTGCGCCGCATCCTCGCCGTGGACGTGGTCGACGAAGACGGCGAGGTGATCGGCGAGGCGGGCCAGTCGCTCTCCGACACGCTGATCAAGAAGATCCGCCGCGCCGAGATCCACAAAGTCCAGGTGTTCGTCGTCTCCGGCCGCGCCGAGTCGACGCTGATCAAGAACACCCTGGCCAAGGACCCCACGCACGCCCGAGAAGGAAGCGCTGCCGCAGATCTACTCGCTCCTCCGGCCGGGCGACGCCCCCAACGAGGAGACCGCCCGCCAGGCGCTGGAGCGGCTGTTCTTCTCGCCCAAGCGCTACGACCTCGGCCGCGTGGGCCGCTACAAGATCAACCAGCGGCTCGGCCTCGACACGCCCGCCAACCACACGGTGCTCACCACGCGAGGATTTCGTCGCGATCGTCCGCTACCTCGTGGAGCTGCACGAGGGCCGCGGCCACATCGACGACATCGACCATCTCGGCAACCGCCGCATCCGGTCGGTGGGCGAGCTGATCGCCAACCAGTTCTCGGTCGGCCTGTCGCGCATGGCGCGCCTGGTCAAGGAGCGCATGTCGATCAACACCGATCCCGAGAAGATCTCGCTCGACGACCTCGTCAACGCCCGCACGGTCTCGGCGGTCATCCAGGCGTTCTTCGGCTCGTCGCAGCTGTCGCAGTTCATGGACCAGACCAACCCGCTGGCCGAGCTGACGCACAAGCGCCGCCTGTCGGCCCTCGGCCCGGGCGGCCTGACGCGCGAGCGCGCCGGGTTCGAGGTCCGCGACGTGCACTACTCGCAGTACGGCCGCATGTGCCCGATCGAGACGCCGGAAGGTCCGAACATCGGACTCATCACGTCGCTCGCCTGCTACGCGCGGGTCAACGACCTCGGGCTTCATCGAGACGCCGTACCTGGTGGTCAAGAACGGCAGCGTGACCGGCGAGATCGCCTGGCTCGATGCGAACAAGGAAGAGGACGCGGTCATCGCCCAGGCGAACGCGCGCCTCAACCCCGACGGCACGTTCGTCGACGCCCTCGTGCTCTGCCGCATGCAGGGCGACGTGCCGCTCACGCCGCCCGACCGCATCGACTACATGGACGTGGCGCCGGAGCAGCTCGTCTCCATCGCCGCCGCGCTCATTCCGTTCCTCGAGCACGACGACGCCAACCGCGCGCTGATGGGCTCGAACATGCAGCGCCAGGCCGTGCCCCTCCTCAACCCGCCGCACGCCGCTCGTCGGCACCGGGCTCGAGGAGAAGGTGGCCATCGACTCGGGCGCCGTCGTGATCGCCAAGCGGGCCGGCGTGGTGACGCGCGTGACCGCCGACGAGATCATCGTCGACGCCGGGCTCGGGCGACCGCCGCAAGCCGGACGACGACCGTCCGCTGGCCCGGCTCACCCAGCACGACCGCTACCGCATCAAGAAGTACTGGCGCACGAACCAGGACACCGCCATCAACCAGCGCCCGCTCGTCAAGCTCGGGCAGAAGGTGAAGGTGGGCGACGTCCTGGCCGACGGCGCGGGCACCGAACGCGGGCAGCTCGCCCTCGGCGCCAACGTGACCGTGGCGCTTCATGCCGTTGTACGGGCACAACTTCGAAGACGCCATCGTGCTGTCCGAGCGCGTGGTCAAGGACGACGTGTACTCGTCGATCCACATCTCAGAAGCTGGAACTGCACGTCCGCGACACCAAGCGCGGGCAGGAAGAGATCACGCGGGAAATCCCGAACGTCGCCGAGGAGGCGCTCACCGATCTCGACGAGCGCGGCATCGTCCGCATCGGCGCCCACGTGAAGCCGGGCGACATCCTCGTCGGCAAGATCACGCCCAAGGGCGAGACCGAACTCTCGCCCGAAGAGAAGCTGCTCACGGCGATCTTCGGCGAGAAGGCCAAGGACGTGAAGGACTCCTCGCTCAAGGTGCCCCCGGGCATGGAAGGCGTGGTCATCGACGTCAAGATCTTCTCGCGCATCGAGGACCAGGTGGTGGAGAAGGACCGCGGCGAGCGGATCGGCGAGGTGCGCCGGCTCGAGGCCGAAGAGAAGTTGCGCGTGAACGACGTCCGGGACGGCGAGCTGGCCGATCTGCTCGACGGCCAGACGGTGGCGCTGGCGCTGCAAGGTCGGGCACGGTCGAGGAGGCCATCCCCGCGGGCACCAAGCTCACCGCCGCCGGGCTGCGCGAGTTCAAGATCGCGTCGCTCGACCTCAAGACGTTCCGCGTGGAGAACAAGAAGGCCAACGAGCGCGTCCGCGCCGTGATCGACCTCGCCAACGACGAGAAGGCGAAGATCGAGGAGAAGGCCGAGGAGCGCATCGACCGCATCCTGCAGCCGGACGAACTGCCCCCGGGCGTCATCCAGCTGGTCAAGGTCTACCTGGCCGAGAAGCGCAAGGTCTCGGTGGGCGACAAGATGGCCGGCCGCCACGGCAACAAGGGCATCGTGGCCCGCATCGTGCCCGAGGAGGACATGCCGTTCCTGCCCGACGGCCGGCCGGTGGACATCGTGCTGAATCCGCTCGGCGTGCCGAGCCGCATGAACGTGGGCCAGATCCTCGAAACGCACCTCGGGTGGGCGGCCCGGATCCTCGGCTTCTACGCGAAGACGCCGGTGTTCCAGGGCGCCAACGAGCGCGAGATCGGCCTGCTGCTCAAGCTGTCGGGCCTCGTGTGGGCGCGCGACGGGCTGTCGCTCCGCGCGCTGGCGCCGGCGATCTCGGACGCCGACGTCAAGCAGATCCTGATCGACATCAAGCCCGACCGCACGCAGGCCGAGGAGCACTTCGAGCTGCTGCAGGACGCGACGATCAACGATCTGGGCGGGCGCGACGATGTCGCAGACCACGCGCGACGTGTTCCACCGGGTGCGCGACTTCCTCGCCGCCGCGGCGGCCGAGTTGGCCGAGCGCGACCGGGCCGAACTCGGCCACCAGGTGGCGTTCCACGAGCGGGAGCACGACGACCTGACGGCGCACAAGAAGTCGGCGTTCAAGACCGCGCTCAAGGAACTCGAGAAACGGCAGGCAATGGAGCCGGCGGCGCTGCTCCAGGACGAGGAGCTGGCGGCCCTGGCCGGCATGCTCGGCCGGAAGACCGAGGGCGACGTCGACGCGGCGGCCGTGGAGCTGATGCGGCTGGCCGGGCTGACGCCCTTCGGCAAGGTGCGCGTGCGCGACGGGCGGAGCGGCGAGACGTTCACGTCGCCGGTCACGGTGGGCGAGATCTACATGCTGAAGCTGTCGCACCTGGTGGACGACAAGATCCACGCGCGGAGCATCGGCCCGTACTCGCTGGTCACGCAGCAGCCGCTCGCCGGCAAGGCGCAGTTCGGCGGCCAGCGGTTCGGCGAAATGGAGGTGTGGGCGCTGGAAGCGTACGGCGCCGCGCACGTCGCTGCAGGAGATCCTGACGGTGAAGTCCGACGACGTGAACGGCCGGAGCCGCGTGTACGAGGCGATCGTCAAGGGGCAGAACCTGCCCGAGCCCGGCACGCCCGAATCGTTCAACGTGCTCGTGAAGGAATTGCAGGCGCTCGGCATCAAGGTGACGATGGGTCAGAGTGTGGATGCGTTCGCCGAGAACGGCGGCGGGTCCAACGACGGAAGCGAGGAATAAGCGATGATTGATTTCCGGAGCGTGCGCGAGACCCGCGCATCGGCGTTCGATTTCATCCAGATCCGTATCGCCTCGCCCGAGGAGATTCGCGGGCCGAAGGATCCCAAGGAGCGCGAGCGCCTGGAGATGCAGGGGCTGCGCACCTGGTGGTCGTGGGGCGAGGTCACCAAGCCCGAGACCATCAACTACCGCTCGTTCAAGCCGGAAAAGGACGGCCTGTTCTGCGAGCGGATCTTCGGACCGGTCAAGGACTGGGAGTGCCACTGCGGCAAGTACAAGCGCATCCGCTATCGCGGCGTGATCTGCGACCGCTGCGGCGTGGAAGTCACGCTGAGCAAGGTCCGGCGCGAGCGCATGGGGCACATCGAGCTGGCCGTGCCCGTGGCGCACATCTGGTTCTTCAAGACGCTGCCGAGTCCGATGGGCAACCTGCTCGACATCACGCTGCGTGATCTCGAGAAGGTCATCTACTACTCCAACTACGTCGTCATCGACCCGGGCGAGCAGGAAGTCCAGGTCAACCAGCTGCTCGACGAAGAGGAGTACCTCGACGCTCAAGCAGAAGGCCAAGGAAGAGAAGGACACGGCGTTCCTGGCCGACATCGGCGCGCCGGCGGTGCGCGAGCTGCTGCGCCGCCTCGACGTGGACAAGCTGGCCGATACGCTGCGCGCGCAGGTGGTGGACGAGTCGTCGCAGCACCGCAAGAAGATGCTGCTCAAGCGCCTCAAGATCGTCGACGCGTTCCGCAACTCGGGCGACGCCGGCGACACGCGCAACAAGCCGGAGTGGATGATCCTCGACGTCGTACCGGTGATTCCGCCCGACCTGCGGCCGCTCGTGCCGCTCGACGGCGGGCGCTTCGCCACGTCCGACCTCAACGATCTGTACCGCCGCGTCATCAACCGCAACAACCGCCTTCAGAAGCTCATCTCGCATCGCGCGCCGGAAGTCATCCTGCGCAACGAGAAGCGCATGCTGCAGGAGGCGGTGGACGCGCTGTTCGACAACGGCCGCCGCTCCAAGGCCATCCGCGGCCGCGGCAAGCGCCCGCTCAAGTCGCTGTCCGACATGCTCAAGGGCAAGCAGGGCCGGTTCCGCCAGAACCTGCTCGGCAAGCGCGTCGACTACTCGGGCCGTTCGGTCATCGTGGTCGGCCCGGAGCTCAAGCTGCACCAGTGCGGCCTGCCCAAGCTGATGGCGCTCGAGCTGTTCAAGCCGTTCATCATCCACAAGCTGGTCGAGAAGGGCATCGCCGAGACGGTCAAGCGCGCCAAGAAGATCGTGGAGCGGGAGAGCCCCGAGGTGTACGAGATCCTCGAGGAGATCATCCGCGACCATCCGGTGCTCCTGAACCGCGCGCCGACGCTGCACCGCCTGGGCATCCAGGCGTTCGAGCCGGTGCTCGTCGAAGGCAAGGCCATCCGCATCCATCCGCTCGTCTGCGCGGCGTTCAACGCCGACTTCGACGGCGACCAGATGGCCGTGCACGTGCCGCTGTCGTTCGAGGCGCAGCTCGAAGCGCGGCTGCTCATGCTGTCGAGCAACAACATCCTCAAGCCGTCCGACGGCCGCCCGGTGGCCGAGCCGCAGCCAGGACATCGTGCTCGGCTGCTACTTCGCCACCAAGGCGCCGCGTGAACTTCGCCACGGCCGAGAAGTCTGCGGCACGTGACGTCGGTGGCCGAGGTCGAGACCGAGATCGCGGTGCACCGCATGGACACCCACACCCCGGTGCTCTACTGGGTGTCGGACCACGCCGGCGCCCGCTGGGAGAAGACGACGGCCGGCCGCGTGCTGTTCAACGCGATCGTGCCGCCGGAGCTCGGCTACCAGAACCAGGACATGAAGAAGAAGGTGCTCTCGGAGCTGGTGTTCGAGAGCTACCGGCACGCGGGCCTCGCGGCCACCGTGCAGTTCCTCGACCGGCTCAAGGAGTTCGGCTTCTTCAACGCGACGCGCGGCGGCGTGTCGATCGGCATCGAGGATCTGCAGATCCCGGCGGCGAAGAAGGAACTGCTGGCCGAGGCCGAGGAGCGCGTGGAGCGCTTCCAGCGCGCCTACCAGACCGGCAACATCACGAACGGCGAGCGCTACAACAAGGTCATCGACACCTGGACCCACGCCAATTCCGACGTGGCCGAGGCGATGGTGCGCGCCATGCGCGAGTCGAAGAACGGGTTCAACCCCGTGTTCATGATGTTCGACTCGGGCTCGCGCGGCTCGCGCGACCAGATCCGCCAGCTGGCGGGCATGCGCGGCCTGATGGCCAAGCCGCAGAAGAAGCTCACCGGCGGCATCGGCGAGATCATCGAGAGCCCGATCAAGTCGAACTTCCGCGAAGGGCTGTCGGTGCTCGAGTACTTCATCTCCACCCACGGCGCCCGCAAGGGCTTGGCCGACACGGCGCTCAAGACGGCCGACGCCGGCTACCTGACGCGCCGCCTCGTGGACGTGGCGCAGGACGTGACGATCGCCGAGGAGGACTGCGGCACCATCCAGGGCCTCGAAATCTCGGCGCTCAAGGAAGGCGAGGACATCATCGAGCCGTTGTCCGAGCGCATCGTGGGCAACGTCGCCGCCGACGACGTCGAGGATCCGCACGAGCTCGACGAGACCGGCCGCCGCACGCTGCTCGTGGAGGCCGGCACGCTGATCGACGAGGAGACCGCCCGCGACATCGAAGAGGCGGGCATCGAGACCGTGCGCATCCGCTCCGTGCTCACCTGCGAAGCCAAGCGCGGGCTGTGCCGCATGTGCTACGGCCGCAACCTGGCCACCATGGAAATGGTGGACCTCGGCGAGGCCGTGGGCATCATCGCCGCGCAGTCGATCGGCGAACCCGGCACGCAGCTCACCCTGCGCACCTTCCACATCGGCGGCGCGGCGTCCCGCATCGCCGAACAGACCGCCCGCAAGTCGAAGGTGGCCGGCATCGCGGAGTACGGCGACCGCCTGAGCGCGGTGGCCAACCCCGACGGCCAGCGGATCGTCACGTCGTACGAGGGCGAGATCATCATCCGGCCGGCCGGCGACAAGAGCACCGGCATCGGCGCGCGGCTGCAGGTGCCGCTCGGCGCCATCCTCATGGTCGAGGACGGCGACGAGGTGAAGCGCGACCAGGTCATCTTCAGCTGGGACCCGTACACCAACCCGATCATCGCCGACTGCGAAGGCACCGTGAAGTTCGTCGACATTGTCGAAGACGAATCGGTGTCGGAGGAGCTCGACGAACTGACCGGCCTGCGCCAGCGCGTGATCACCGAGGATCGCGAGAAGAAGCTCCACCCGCACATCGAGATCGTGCAGGAGAAGGGCGGCAAGGAGAAGCGCATCCGCGACTACGTCATTCCCGTGGGCGCGCAGCTCACCGTGGAGGACGGGCAGAAGATCTTCGGCGGCACGATTCTCGCCAAGGTCGGCCGCGAGGCCTACAAGACCCGCGACATCACGGGCGGCCTGCCGCGCGTGGCCGAGCTGTTCGAGGCCCGCCGGCCCAAGGACCCGGCCACCATCTCCGAGGTCGACGGCATCGTCCGGTTCGGCGAGATCAAGCGCGGCAAGCGCGAGATCTACGTCTCGCCGGTGCGCGTCGAGGGCGGCGCGTGGACGGTGGACGACACCCAGGAAGCGCACCTGTACGAAGTGCCCGCCGGCAAGCACCTCCGGGTGCACGAAGGCGACCGCGTCCGGGCCGGCGACCGTCTGTCCGAGGGCCCGGTGAACCCGCACGACATCCTGCGCATCAAGGGGCCGCGCGCCGTGCAGGAGTACCTGCTCAACGAGGTGCAGGAGGTGTACCGCCTCCAGGGCGTGAAGATCAACGACAAGCACATCGGCGTGATCGTGCGCCAGATGCTCCAGAAGGTCCGCATCCTCGGCCCGGGCGACACCCAGTTCCTGGAAGGCGAGCACGTGGACAAGCAGGTGTTCCGCACCGAGAACGACCGGGCCAAGAAGAAGAAGGACGAGCCGTCGGTGGCCGAGCCGCTCCTGCTCGGCATCACCAAGGCCAGCCTCACCACGCAGTCGTTCATCTCGGCGGCCAGCTTCCAGGAAACGACCCGCGTGCTCACCGACGCGGCGATCCGCGGGGCCAAGGACGATCTCCTCGGGCTCAAGGAGAACATCATCATCGGCCACCTCATTCCGGCGGGCACCGGCATGTATCGGTACCAGTCGGTGGAGATGGACGTGGAGCAGCCGGAAGGATTCGGCGTGCTGCCCACGATGGCCGAGACGCTGCCGGGCGTGTTCGCGGCGCTGACCGACGAGGACGAGCCGTTGCCGATGTCCCGGCCCGGCGTGCCCGACGAACTCTGATCGGCGCCATGCCCTGCCGGGCGCCCGCGGCCCGTCCGGATGCGTCCGGGCGGGCCGCGCGGCGTTCCGGGCTTGACGCCGGCGCGCGGGGTGCGGGATGTTCCCGCCCATGCTCACCCGCTGGTTCGACCGCGTGGCCGCCCGCGCCGCGCTGCGCTTCCGCTCGCGCATCGACCGGTACAAGCTGGCCCGCCGCCGCTTCGTGCGCGACGAACTGCTGGCATCGCCGGCGATCGCAGCGGCGGTGCGGGCGCACGCGGCCGAAACGGGAATGGCCGAAGCCGAGGTGTGGCGGCGCGTGCGCGGGTACATTCGCGAGATCGTTCCCTTCTTCAACATCATCGCCTACTACCAGGTGGGCTACCGGCTCGGCGACGCGCTGCTGCGCTTCTTTTACCGGGTCACGGTGACGTACGAGGACGAGCCGGCGCTGGCGCGCATGCCCCGCAACGCCGTGCTCGTGTACCTCATCAACCACCGGTCCAACGCCGACTACGTGTTGGTGAGCTACGCCCTGGCCGGCCACGTCGCGCTGTCGTACGCGGTGGGCGAGTGGGCGCGGGCGTTTCCGCTGGAGTACCTGTTCAAGGCGTTCGGCGCGTACTTCGTGCGGCGGCGGTATCGCGAAGCGCTCTACCACGCGGTGCTGGAGAGCTACGTGCAGCTCATCACGAGCCGCGGCGTGACGCAGGGCATCTTCCTCGAAGGCGGGCTCACGCGCGACGGGCGGCTCCGGCCGCCCAAGCTCGGCCTGCTCGACTACGTGATCGGCATCGCGCGCGAGCCCGCCTACCGGCCGCGCATGTTCGTCGTGCCGGTGGCCGTGAACTACGACCGCGTGCTCGAGGACCGGTCGCTGATCGCCGAGCTGTCGATGCGCGAGGGGCGCGGGCGGCCGTCGCGCTGGCGGCAGTTTCGCGACGTCTCGCGCTACGTGACCGGCAACGTGGGCCGGGTTCTGACCCGCCGGTGGCGCCGCTACGGGCGGGCGGCGGTGACGATCGGGGCGCCGGTGCCGCTCGGGCCCTGGCTGGCGCGCGAGCAGCGGCTGTTCGAGATGACGCGCCCCGAGCGGCTGGCGCGGGTGCAGGCGCTGTGCGACGGCATCATGGGCACGATCGGCGGCCTGGTGCCGGTGACGCCGGTGCCGCTGGCGTGCGCCGCCATCCAGACGTTCGACCAGGAGTTCATCTCGCGCGCCGCGCTCCTCGATCGCATGGCGGAGATCCGGGGCGTGCTGGTGGAGCTGAACGCCCGGGTGCTCAACGCCGATCGCGACATCGCCGAAACGTTCGACCGCGCCTGGCGGATGCTGCACATGCGGCGGATCCTGGCCGCCGTGGGTGAGGGCGTGGTGGTGCTTCCGCGCGGGCGGCCGCTGGTGAGCTACTATGCGAACAGCATCGCGCACCTGCTCGGCCCCTACCGGGCGGCCGTGCGGTCGCGCGACGCGCTGCCCCTGCAGTCCGTTTCGGCGCTCGTGTGACGGGATTGGCGCGCGGGTCGCGGAACGCGGTAACTCCCGGTCGAATAGCCACTTAACGGGCTTGACCTGTCAGGTCCATGCCGCTACATTCACCATTCTGTTCCGTGCCGCCCAGCCCGGGCGATTCACGTAGACGCAGATTCACGAACAGTTCCCATTTCATGCCGACCATCAATCAGCTCGTCCGGCGCAGTCGCCGCGACGTCGTGAAGAAAGAGAAGTCCCCGGCGCTCAAGTCGAATCCGTTCCGGCGCGGTGTGTGCACCCGCGTCTACACGACGACGCCGAAGAAGCCGAACTCCGCGTTGCGCAAGGTGGCGAAGGTGCGCCTGACGAACGGGTTCGAGATCATCGCCTACATTCCCGGCGAAGGCCACAATCTGCAGGAGCACTCGATCGTGCTCGTGCGCGGCGGCCGCGTGAAGGATCTGCCGGGCGTTCGCTATCACATCGTGCGCGGCTCGCTCGACGCGTCGGGCGTGAACGGCCGCAACAAGAGCCGGTCCAAGTACGGCACCAAGAAGCCCAAGGCCGGCGGAAATAACCGATGAGCCGTCGCAAGAGTGCCGTGAAGCGCAGCGTCCTGCCGGATGCGCGCTACGACAGCCAGACCGTATCGAAGTTCATCAACGTGATGATGCTCCAGGGCAAGAAGTCGACCGCCGAGGGGATCTTCTACGGGGCGATGGACATCGTCGAGGAGAAGACCGGGCAGCCGGGCGTGAACGTGTTCAAGCAGGCGCTGACGAACGTGAAGCCGGTGGTCGAGGTGAAGAGCCGGCGCGTGGGCGGCGCCACGTACCAGGTGCCGGTGGAAGTCCGCCCCGAGCGCCGCACGGCGCTCGCCATGCGCTGGGTCATTCTCTACTCGCGCGAGCGCGGGCGAGAAGTCGATGGCCGAGAAGCTGGCCGCCGAGGTGATCGCGGCGTCGAAGGGCGAGGGCAACGCGGTGAAGAAGAAGGAAGACACGCACCGCATGGCCGACGCCAACAAGGCGTTCGCGCACTATCGCTGGTAGGCGGCCTGCCGTCCGTGGGACCCGCGCCCCGCCCGGCCCCGCCCGGCGGGGCGTTTTATCACTTCGCTAAAATCCGAACCCGAAGTCGAGCGTCCAGAGCCAGGAGCGTTCGCCGGTCGGCGCGCTCAGCCGGCGGAGGAGCCCGAGGCGCGGGCCGACGGCGATGAACGGGAGGACGGCCACGTCGGCGCCGGCGTAGGTGGCGTTGGACGGGGCCTGCCAGGGATTACCGACCGTGCGCAGCACGGAGGCGCCGGCGGCGATGCCTCCGCCCATGCGGCCAGACGAATAGACGTAGGTGAGCGAGGCGCGTTCGGCGCCGAGGCCCGGGGCCAGGGCGACGAGGAATTCGCCGGACGGCTGCATGGGGTCGGCGCCGGGCTGGAGGTCGAAGCCGATGCCGGTGGAGAGGGAGAGGCGCTGCGGGGTGCCGACGCGGGCGCCGAGGAAGGGGAATACGCGCGCCGTGGTGGATTCGACGGCTCCCGTCTGGATGGCGGTCTGGGCGCCGGCCGGGCGGGAGGCGGCGAGGGCGGCGGCCAGAGCGAGGGCCGAGGCGAGGGGTAGTCGGAGGCGGCGTGGGGCGGGACGGCGGGCGAGTCGAGGGTGTCGCATGTCGCGCGGCCTCGGGGTGGAAGGTTCCGGTGGAGGGAATGTAGGAGAGTTGGGGGCGGAGCGATTATCGGTTGGACGGGCGTTGACAACGGTCCAAATGCCAATAAATTCAAGGGGCTAGGGCAATTCGTACGTTTGGTTGCCGTAGCGGATGGTTCGTCGGCGGACTGCGCGCCGACCCTTATGGGCTCGCCGATGGGAGCGAGGGGACTTCAGACCGGCCGGAGCGCCTGTGGCGCCGAGGCTCCCGAAAAGCAATGCAGGACAATCCAACGTCGAGCGAAGTCGGCTCGGCGCGCCTTGGGTCCCGGCTCGCGCTGCAGTGGCGGGCACACCCGGCGGCAGCGGATGGATACCGGCTCCTCTGGAGCGCCCTGGTCCACCCGCGTTTTTGCTGGTTGAAGTTCGTCGTTCACCGTTCCAGTATCGCATCATGAGGCCGCGCGGAGCTGGGCGCGGCATGCAGGCAAGAGACTCTTCGACATATGGCACGCACGACACCGGTCGATCAGTATCGCAACATCGGCATCATGGCGCACATCGATGCCGGGAAGACGACGACGACCGAGCGCATCCTGTATTACACGGGCAAGGCGTACAAGATCGGCGAGGTGCACGAAGGCACGGCGACGATGGACTGGATGGAGCAGGAGCAGGAGCGCGGCATCACGATCACGTCGGCCGCGACGACCTGCTTCTGGAGCCGGCACGGCCAGAGCCACGAAGCGGGCGACGGGCCGGAATACCGCATCAACATCATCGACACGCCGGGCCACGTGGATTTCACGGTCGAAGTGGAGCGCTCGCTGCGCGTGCTCGACGGCGCGGTGACGCTGCTCGATTCGGTGGCGGGCGTGGAGCCGCAGACGGAGACGGTGTGGCGGCAGGCCGACCGGTACAACGTGCCGCGGCATGATCTTCGCGAACAAGATGGACCGCGTGGGCGCGGACTTCGATCGCTGTTTGACAATGGTGCGCGACCGGTTGTCGCGGAACGCGCACCCGCTGCAGCTGCCGGTGGGTTCGGGCGAGCTGTTCACCGGCCACATCGACGTCATCGAGCGCAAGCAGTACGTGTTCGACGAGGCGTCGCTGGGCAAGACGTTCGACGTGGTGGACGTGCCGGCGGAATTCGCGCGAGCGCGGTGGAGGAGGCGCGGCACGAGTTGATCGAAGCGGCGGTGGCGCACGACGACGAGCTGCTGGAGAAGTACCTGGCGGGCGAGGAGCTGACGGTCGCCGGAGATCCGCCGCGCGATCCGCAAGGCGACGCTGCGCGCTGCAGTTCGTGCCGGTGCTGTGCGGGGCCTCGTTCAAGAACAAGGGCGTGCAGGCGCTGCTCGACGCGGTGATCGACTATCTGCCGTCGCCCGAGGACGTGCCGCCGATCCAGGGCCACGTGCCCCATCACGACGAGCACTTCGAGACGCGGCCGACCAACGACGAGGCGCCGTTCGCGGCGCTGGCGTTCAAGATCGCGACCGACCCGTTCGTCGGGAAGCTGACGTTCTTCCGCGTGTATTCGGGCGTGCTCGAGTCGGGGTCGTACGTGTACAACTCGCACCAAGGACAAGCGCGAGCGGGTGGGGCGGCTGCTGCAGATGCACGCCAACAAGCGCGAGGAGATCGAGGAAGTGCGGGCCGGCGACATCGCGGCCGCCATCGGGCTCCGGGACACGCGCACCGGCGACACGCTGTGCGACGACGATCACGCGATCATCCTCGAGGCGATGAAGTTCCCGAACCCGGTGATCGACGTCGCCATCGAGCCGAAGACGAAGGCCGACCAGGACAAGCTGGCGATCGCGCTGCAGAAGCTGGCCGAGGAGGATCCGACGTTCCGCGTGCACACCGATGCGGAGACGTCGCAGACGATCATCTCCGGGATGGGCGAGCTGCACCTCGAGATCATCGTCGACCGCATGATGCGCGAGTTCAAGGTGGACGCGAACATCGGCCGGCCGCAGGTGGCGTACCGCGAGACGATCCGCCGGCGCGTGGAGAAGGTCGAGGGCAAGTTCATCCGGCAGTCGGGCGGCAAGGGCCAGTACGGCCACGTGGTGATCAACATGGAGCCGTCGGAGGCGGGCGCCGGGCTTCATCTTCGAGGACAAGATCGTGGGCGGCGTGATTCCCCGCGAGTACATCGCCCCCGTGGAGCAGGGCATCAAGGAGGCGCTGGAGAACGGCGTCCTGGCCGGCTATCCGATGGTGGACGTGAAGGTGGAGCTGGTGTACGGGTCGTACCACGACGTCGATTCCAGCGAGATGGCGTTCAAGATCGCCGGATCGATGGCGTTCAAGGAGGCGGCGAAGCGGGCGCATCCCGTCATCCTGGAGCCGCTGATGAACGTCGAGGTGGTGAGCCCCGAGGCCTACATGGGCGACGTGCTCGGCGATCTGTCGTCGCGGCGCGGCAAGATCGGCGGCATGACGCAGCGAGGCGAAGCGCAGGTGATCGCCTCGACGGTGCCGCTCTCCGAGATGTTCGGGTACTCGACGAAGCTGCGCTCGATGTCGCAGGGGCGCGCGGTGTACTCGATGGAGTTCGCGCATTACGAAGAAGTGCCGAAGTCGAAGGCGGAAGAGATCATCAGCAAGGTCAAAGGGTAAGTCGGGGAGCGGACGGCGGGACCACGGTTCCGACCTTCCATCGTCAAGGACGCAGTAGATCAACTCATCGGGAACAGGACCATGGCCAAGGCAAAGTTCGAGCGTACCAAGCCGCACGTGAACGTCGGCACCATCGGCCACGTCGACCACGGCAAGACGACCCTCACCGCGGCGCTCACCAAGATCTCGGCGGAGAAGGGCTTCAGCACGAAGTACGTGGCGTACGACGAGGTCGCGAAGGCGTCGGAATCGCAGGGTCGCCGCGACGCGACCAAGATCCTGACGATCGCGACGTCGCACGTCGAGTACGAGACCGCGAAGCGCCACTACGCGCACGTGGACTGCCCGGGACACGCCGACTACGTGAAGAACATGATCACGGGCGCGGCGCAGATGGACGGCGCGATCCTCGTCGTGAGCGCGGTGGACGGCCCGATGCCGCAGACGCGCGAGCACATCCTGCTCGCCCGCCAGGTGAACGTGCCGTCGATGGTCGTGTTCCTCAACAAGTGCGACCTGGTGGACGACCCGGAGCTGCTCGACCTGGTCGAGCTGGAGGTCCGCGAGCTGCTGAGCAAGTACGACTTCCCGGGCGACGACACGCCGGTGATCCGCGGCTCGGCGATCGAAGGCGATCGAGGGCGACAAGGCGTGGATCGCGAAGATCCAGGAGCTGTACGACGCGCTCGACACGTACATCCCGGAGCCGGTGCGCGAAATGGACAAGCCGTTCCTGATGCCGGTCGAGGACGTGTTCTCGATCACGGGCCGCGGCACGGTGGCCACGGGCCGCATCGAGCGCGGCAAGATCAAGGTCGGCGAGGAGGTCGAGATCGTCGGCTTCGGCACCGACAAGAAGACGCGTCGTGACGGGCGTCGAGATGTTCCGCAAGCTGCTCGACGACGGGCAGGCGGGCGACAACGTCGGCCTCCTGCTCCGCGGCGTCGACAAGAAGGAGATCGAGCGCGGCATGGTGCTGGCCAAGCCCGGGTCGATCACGCCGCACACGAAGTTCGAGGCCGAGGTGTACGTGCTGACGAAGGAAGAGGGCGGCCGCCACACGCCGTTCTTCAAGGGCTACCGCCCGCAGTTCTACTTCCGCACGACGGACGTGACGGGCGCGATCGAGTTGCCGGCCGGCACCGAGATGGTGATGCCGGGCGACAACATCCAGATGACGATCGAGCTGATCACGCCGATCGCCATGGAAGAGCAGCTCCGGTTCGCCATCCGCGAGGGCGGCCGCACGGTCGGCGCCGGCGTGGTCACGAAGATCCTGAAGTAAGGGAGAGTACGAGGGTACGAGGGTACGAGAGAAAACGGCGAACGGCGTTCCCCTCATACCCTCGTACTCCGCCACAGCGGCACCGCGTTCACAGTCAAAGTTCTTTCTACGAGCAACCACCATGACAGGTCGCATTCGCATCCGTCTCAAGGCCTTCGATCACGCGGTGATCGATCAGGCGGCGGCGGACATCGTCCGGACGGCGGAGAAGACTGGCGCGCAGGTGTCGGGTCCGATCCCGCTGCCCACGAAGACGCAACTGTGGACGGTGCTGCGGTCGCCGCACGTGGACAAGAAGTCGCGGGAGCAGTTCGAGCTGAAGACGCACAAGCGGGTGATCGACATTCTCGATTCCCGCGCTCAGACGGTGGACGCGCTGACGAAGCTCGACCTGCCGGCGGGCGTGGACGTGGAAATCAAGGTGCAATGACGCAGGAAGGGCCGCGGGCTCGGACAGACTCCGGGCGCGGTCGTTTCAGAGTCCGCCTGGCGCGAACCGCCAGTGACTATGCCGAGGAATTCATGATCGGAATTATTGGGAAGAAGCTGGGGATGACCCAGATCTTCAACGACCAGGGGCAGCAGATCCCGGTGACGGTGATCGAGGCCGAGCCGAATCCCGTCGTCGCCGTGGCAGACGTGGCGAAGAAGGGGTTCGCCGCGGTGCAGCTCGGACTCGGGCGGCAGCGCCTGGCGCGCGCGTCGGCCAAGGGCGAGCGCGACGCCGCGCGGGCGCCGCGCGCACGCGGCGGCGATCGGCCACGCCGCGAAGGCGGGGCTCGACGCGCCGCCGGCGGTGCTGCGCAGCTTCCGCCTGGACGACGCCCGGGGCAAGGACGTGCCGGTGCCGACGTACGCGGTGGGCGACGTGGTGAAGGTGGACATCTTCCAGCCGGGCGAGACGGTGAAGGTGACGGGCACGAGCAAGGGGCGGGGGTTCCAGGGCGTGGTCAAGCGCCACGGCTTCCACGGCGGGCCGAACACGCACGGCAACACGAAGCACCGGCGGCCCGGCTCGATCGGGCCCGGCACCGATCCGTCGCGCGTCATCAAGGGCAAGAAGATGCCGGGGCATTACGGCGCGGCCCGGCACACGCAAACGCATCTCCGCGTGGAGAAGATCGACGCGGAACGCAATCTGATCTACATCCGTGGCGCGGTGGCCGGTCCCCGGAACGGCATCGTGCTCGTGCGGAAGCAGGGGTAAGGCATGGCTGACGAGACGAAGGTCCAGGCGGCCGCGTACACGGCGCGAGGGCACGGCGCGCGACGCGGTCGCGCTGCCGGCGACGCTGTTCGACGGCACGGTCAACATGCCGGTGATGCACCAGGCGGTGAAGGCGTATCTCGCCAACCAGCGCCAGGGCAACGCGGCGACGAAGATCCGCGAAGTACGTGATCGGCGGCAACCAGAAGCCGTGGCGGCAGAAGGGCACCGGGCGCGCGCGCCAGGGCTCGACGCGCGCGCCGCAGTGGGTGGGCGGCGGCACGGTGTTCGGCCCGATCCCGCGCAGCTACGCGCAGTACGTGCCGCGGCAGGTGCGGGCGCTGGCGCGCAAGAGCGCGTTCAACGCGCGGGCGCGGGAGGACGCGATCCTGGTGATCGATCGGTTCGACTACGACGCGCCCAAGACGAGCCGCCTCCAGGCGCTCATCGACCGGCTCGAGTTGGCCGACCGCAAGGTGCTGATCCTGACCGACGGGGTGAAGCCGCACCTGTTCCTGAGCGGCCGCAACCTGCCGACGGTGCACGTGATGCCCTACGCCGACGTGTCGACGTATCACCTGCTGTGGTCGGACGTGGTGTTGGTGGAGGCGGGCGGCGCTCGGCCAGACGCTGGCGCCGGTGGCCGAGACGGCGGCCGAGCCGAAGGCGAAGAAGGCGAAGCCGCGGCGAAGGACGAGGCGCTGGTCGAAGGCCGAGGCGAAGCGGGCCCGGAAGCAGGCGGCCAAGCCCGGGGGCGCCAAGGCCCAAGGCAGCCAACGCGCCGGCCCGGAAGGCGGCGGCCAAGAAGCCGGCGGCGAAGAAGCCGGCCGCGAAGAAGCCGTCGGCCACCAAGAAGAAGGGGAAGTAAGCGATGCCGACCACGCATCAGACCATCGTTCGCCCCGTGATCACGGAGCAGACGTCGACGGCGTTCCAGGAGCGCGGCGAGTACACCTTCGAAGTGCATCCGAAGGCGAGCAAGCCGCAGATCCGGACGGCCATCGAACAGTTGTTCGGCGTGAAGGTGACCGGCGTGTGGACCTCGAACCAGCGCGGCAAGACTCGCCGCGTGGGGGCGACGGCCGGACGCCGCCCGAACTGGAAAAAGGCGATCGTGACGCTCCGCGAGGGCGATACGATCGAGATCTTCGAGGGCTGACCCGATGGGC
Source organism: uncultured Gemmatimonadaceae bacterium (assembly GCA_963729495.1). Taxonomy (GTDB): domain Bacteria; phylum Gemmatimonadota; class Gemmatimonadetes; order Gemmatimonadales; family Gemmatimonadaceae; genus JAGWRI01. Next base: position 33,451 of record CAVSOM010000015.1, on the reverse strand, counting down.
ATTCGCCAATTCAAGCCGGTCACGAAGGGCACGCGGTTCCGCTCGGTATCCGATTTTTCGGATATCACGCGGACGACGCCGGAGAAGTCCCTGCTCGAGCCGCTCAAGAAGTCGGGGGGCCGCGACAACCACGGCCACATCTCGATGCGGCGCCGCGGCGGCGGCCACAAGCGGCATGTACCGCATCATCGATTTCAAGCGCAACCGGCTGGGGCAGCCCGCCACGGTGCGGGAGATCGAGTACGATCCGAACCGCTCGGCGCGCATCGCGCTGGTCGAGTACGCGGACGGCGAGAAGCGCTACATCCTGCACGCCGAAGGGGCTGGCGGTCGGCGACACGGTGGTGTCGGGCCCGGGGTCGGACATCCGGGTGGGCAACGCGATGCCGCTGGCGGAGGTGCCGCTGGGCACCGCGGTGCACAACATCGAGCTGAAGATCGGGAAGGGCGGTCAGATCTGCCGGTCGGCGGGGACGTCGGCGCAGGTGCTGGCCAAGGAAGGCGACTACGTGACGCTCCGCCTGCAGTCGAGCGAGACGCGCCTGGTGCACGCGCGGTGCATGGCGACGATCGGCGAGGTGGGCAACGCCGAGCACGAGCTGGTGTCGTGGGGCAAGGCGGGCAAGACGCGCTGGAAGGGACGTCGTCCCAAGGTGCGCGGCGAGGTGATGAACCCGGTGGACCACCCGCACGGTGGCCGCACGCGCGGCGGCCGGAACGTGGTGAGTCCGTGGGGCAAGAAGGAGGGCGTGAAGACGCGCGACAAGAAGAAGTCGTCGCAGCGGCTGATCGTCCGCGGGCGGAAGCGCGGCAAGGCGACGCAGTAACCCGGGGCCGAGACTATGGGAAGAAGCGTAAAGAAGGGACCGTTCGTTCAGGAGGCCTTGGCCCGAAAGGTCGAGGCGCTGAACGCCAACAACGAGAAGCGCGTGATCAAGACCTGGTCGCGGGCGAGCACGGTGCTGCCGGAATTCGTGGGGCACACGTTCGCGGTGCACAACGGGAACAAGTTCGTGCCCGTGTACGTGACCGAGAACATGGTGGGGCACAGGTTGGGCGAGTTCTCGCCGACGCGGCTGTTCCGCGGCCACACAGGGGCGAAGGCGGCCGACAAGAAGGCGCCGGCGGCGCCGGGCGCGCCGGGTGCGCCGGGTGCGCCGGGGGCGACCGGAGCGCCGGGCGCGGCGCCGGCCGCCGCGCCGGCCGCGCCGTCGGGCCCGCCGGCCAAGGGAGGCCGGTAACATGGCCACCGAGGCGCGGGCGATTCAGCGCACGGCGCGACAGTCGCCGTACAAGATGCGGCTGGTGATCGACCAGATTCGCGGCATGAACGTGAACGAGGCGCTGGCGCTGCTGGCGTTCTCGAAGAAGCACGCGGCGCTCCAGATCCAGAAGGTGGTGCGCTCGGCCGTGGCGAACGCGGAGCAGGCGGCGCGGGCATCGGGGGCGTCGCTGGACGTGGACGCGCTGGTGATCACGCGGGCCGTGATCAACGAAGGGCCGAAGCTCAAGCGATTCATGCCGGCGGCGATGGGGCGGGCCACACCAATTCAGAAGCGCACCAGCCACGTGGAAATCGTGGTGGGCGAGAGGAAGGGTCGCTAATGGGACAGAAGACACATCCGATCGGCTTCCGCCTCGGGATCTCCAAGCAGTGGCGGTCGCGGTATTACGCGGGGCGCGAGCTGCCGGCGCTGCTGCGCGAGGACGAGTTGCTGCGCAAGTACCTGAAGGCGCGCCTCGGGCACGCGGCGATCGCCGACATCGTGATCGAGCGCAAGCCGGGCAAGGTCGTGGTGACGCTGCACACGGGCCGTCCGGGCGTGGTGATCGGCAAGAAGGGCGCCGAGGTGGACAAGCTGCGCGACGAGCTGGCGCACCTGACGGGCAAGGAAGTGGGCATCAACGTGGAAGAGATCAAGCGGCCCGAGCTCGAAGCGCAGCTGGTGGCGGACAACATCGCCAGCCAGTTGGCGCAGCGCATCTCGTTCCGGCGCGCGATGAAGCGGGCCGTGCAGAGCGCGATGCGGATGGGGGCGCTGGGCATCAAGATCAAGTGCGGCGGGCGTCTGGGCGGCGCGGAGATCGCGCGCGTCGAGGGCTACCACGAAGGGCGCGTGCCGCTGCACACGCTGCGGGCGGACATCGACTACGCGACGTCAACGGCGAAGACCACCTTCGGGACCATCGGGGTCAAGGTGTGGATCTTCAAGGGCGAGATCGTGGAAGACCGTCGTGGCACCACCTATTCCTCCGGCATGTAGGGGAGGCGACGAGCGATGCTGAGTCCGAAGCGCGTCAAGTTTCGCAAGATGTTCAAGGGGCGGACCAGGGGGTTGGCCCAGCGGGGCAGCACGGTGGCGTTCGGGACCTTCGGGCTCCAGGCGCTGGAGCCGGGCTGGATCACCAACCGGCAGATCGAGGCCGCGCGCGTGGCGCTGACGCGCCACATCAAGCGCGGCGGCAAGGTCTGGATCCGGATCTTCCCGGACAAGCCGATCACGAAGAAGCCGGCCGAGACCCGCATGGGCAAGGGCAAGGGTTCGCCGGAGTCGTGGGTGGCGGTGGTGAAGCCGGGCCGGGTGATGTTCGAGCTGGAGGGCATCTCCAAGGAGATCGCGCTGAAGGCGATGGCGCTGGCCGCGGCGAAGATGCCGATCAAGAACGAAGTTCGTGGTCCGCGAGGAGGCGCACACCGATGCGAGCTGACGAAATTCGCGAGCTGACGTCGGAGGACATTGCGGCGCAGGTCGCGGAGTTGGAAGAGGAGCGATTCCGCCTGAAGTTCCGCAGCGCGTCGGAACCGCTGGAGGAGCCGTTGCGACTGCGCGTGATCCGGCGCGATCTCGCCCGGCTGAAGACCATCCTGCGCGAACGGCGGCAGCCGACCGCGGCTCGCCCGTAGGGAGCGATCAACGAACATGGCAGACATGACGAATCCCAGACCGCTTCCGCGCCGGCGCGCGCGTCTCGCAAGACGCGCGTGGGCCTCGTGGTGAGCGACAAGATGCAGAAGACGGTCGTGGTCGCGCTCGAACGCCGCGTGGCGCATCCGATGTACGGCAAGATGGTGACCCGCACGCAGCAACGTGAAGGCGCACGACGAGGAGAACTCGGCGAAGACCGGCGACACCGTGCGGATCGTCGAGACCCGGCCGCTGTCCAAGGACAAGCGGTGGCGCGTGGTCGAGATTCGTCGAACGCGCACGCTGAGAGGAACGGCCGATGATTCAACAGGAATCCATGGTCAGGGTGGCGGACAACTCGGGCGCCAAGAAGGCGCTCGTGATCCGCGTCCTGGGGGGCACGCGCCGGCGGTACGCCGGCCTGGGCGACGTCGTGATCGTCGCCGTCAAGGACGCGCTGCCGAACGGCACGGTGAAGAAGGCGGAGGTGGCGCGCGCCGTGGTCGTGCGGACCGTCAAGGAGACGCGGCGCAAGGACGGCAGCTACATCCGCTTCGACGAGAACGCCGTGGTGATCATCAACGAGCCAGGGCGAGCCGCGGGCCACCCGCATCTTCGGTCCCGTGGCGCGCGAGCTGCGCGAGAAGCGGTACATGAAGATCGTCTCGCTCGCGCCGGAGGTGTTGTAACATGCGCAAGAACGAATACCGCAAGACCGATCGACCGCGGGCCCAGAACCGCCGCCGGCACGCGATCAACGCGGCGCGGCTGCCCGTCCACGTGGTCAAGGGCGACACCGTGCGGGTGATGCGGGGCGACGACAAGGGCAAGGAGGGCAAGGTCCTCCGCGTCTACCTGAAGACGGGCCGGGTGATGGTCGAGGGCGTGAACATCGTGAAGCGGCATCGGCGGGCGCGCAACGCCGACGAGCAGAGCGGGATCGTGGAGTTTCCGGCCCCGGTGCACTCGTCGAACGTGATGCTCATCGATCCGAAGACCGGCGCGGCGACGCGCACGCGCGTCCGCCTGGACGACGACGGCACCAAGGAACGCATCGGCGTGAAGAGCGGGGATGCCATTCCACATCCCAAGCGCTGAGCGAGGACCAGAGACCATGGCAACCAAAGAACAGAAGGCGACGGGCGGCAAGGGCAAGGCGCGGGGCAAGGGCAAGGGCGAGACGAAGGCGCGCGGGGCCCACGCGGGCGCCGGGCTGCCGGTGCCGCCCGCGCGGCTCCACCTGCGCTACCAGCACGAAGTCCGGCCCAAGCTCATGACCCAGTTCGGGTTCACCAACCCGCACCAGGTCCCCACGCTCAGCAAGATCGTGCTCAACGTCGGTCTGGGCGAGGCGATCAAGCAGCCCAAGGCGCTCGACGTGGTGGTCGAGGAGCTGGCGACGATCACCGGCCAGCAGCCGGTGAAGAAGCGCGCCAAGAAGTCGATCGCCAACTTCGGGCTCCGCGAGGGGCAGGAGATCGGCGCGGCGGTGACGCTGCGCGGGGCGCGGATGTGGGAGTTCCTCGACCGGTTCATCTCGGTCACCATCCCGCGCGTGCGCGATTTCCGCGGGCTGGCGACGCGGTCGTTCGACGGGCGGGGGAACTACTCGCTGGGCATCAAGGAGCAGATGATCTTCCCGGAGATCAACTACGACGCGGTGGAACAGATCCACGGCATGGACATCACGTTCGTCACGACGGCGGCGCGCGACGACCATGCGCTGGCGCTGCTCAAGGAACTGGGCATGCCCTTCAAGGGCGAAGACAAGAAGGGCGGGCGCCTCCTGTAGGCGCGGTCCCCACCTGGAGAGAATGCTATGGCTCGAAAGGCCATGATCGAGAAGAGCCACCGGAAGCCGAAGTTCGCCGTACGCCAGCACAATCGCTGCGGGCGGTGCGGCCGGTCGCGCGCCTACCTGCGGCGGTTCGGCCTGTGCCGGATCTGCTTCCGGGAGCTCGCGCTGAGCGGAATGATACCGGGGGTTCGCAAGGCGAGTTGGTGAGGAAAGAGTACGAGAGTACGAGAGTACGAGAGTAGGGCGTGAACGGCGTTACGCAGTTGTCTGTCGTACCCTCATACCCTCGTACCCTCCTACGGCAGTCCGGAGCACAGCACTTCACTTTCTGAATCCCGTACGTCCGCGAGGATACGGCGGGAGGGAACGAACACCATGAGCATGACCGACCCGATCGCCGACATGTTGACGCGGATCCGCAATGCCTGCGGGTCGAAGCATCGCCGCGTGGACATGCCGGTGAGCAAGATCAAGACCGAGATCGCGCGGATCCTGATGGAGGAGCATTTCATCCAGGACTACCAGACGATCGAGACCGAGGATGGCCGGAAGCTGTTGCGGGTGCGGCTCAAGTACGCGGGCGGCACGCCCGTGATCCGCGACCTGCAGCGCGTCTCGACGCCGGGGCTTCGCCGCTACGTGGGCGTGGGGGAGATTCCCCGCGTGCGCAACGGGCTCGGCATGGCGATCCTCTCCACTTCGCAAGGGCTGATGTCGGACCGCCAGGCGCGCGCCAAGCGCACCGGCGGCGAGCTTCTGGCCTTCGTCTGGTAGGGGGGCCCCATATGTCGCGTATCGGAAAACTGCCGATCAAGGTACCCAAGGGCGTCACGGTGACCGTGAACGGCCATGCGGTCCAGGTGAAGGGCCCCAAGGGCGAGCTGGCCCGCACGCTGCACCGGGAGATGGGGGTGAGCGTGGACGGGGACGTCGTGCGCGTCACGCGTCCGTCGGACGAGGACCGCCACAAGGCGCTCCACGGGCTGTCGCGCACCCTGGTGTTCAACATGGTCGAGGGCGTGACCAAGGGGTACCAGAAGCAACTCGAGATCACGGGCGTGGGCTACAAGGCGGAAGTGCGGCCCTATGGGCTGCAGCTGGCGCTGGGCTTCTCGCATACGATCGAGTACAAGGCGCCGAAGGGAATCAAGCTCACCGCGCCCGTGCCCACGCAGATCGTGATCGAGGGCGCGGACAAGGAGATGGTGGGGCAGGTGGCGGCCGAGCTGCGCAACCTGCGCCCCCCCGAGCCGTACAAGGGCAAGGGCATCAAGTATGCCGGCGAACAGATCCGGCGGAAGGCCGGCAAGGCGGGAGGCAAGTAATGGCGATCATTCCGAAAACCCGCGAGGAGAAGCGCGTCCGGCGGCACCTGCGCGTGCGCAAGGCGCTCGCCGGCACGCCCGACCGGCCGCGGCTGGTGGTGTTCCGTTCGCTCAAGCACATCTACGCCCAGATCGTGGACGACACGACCGGGCGCACGCTGCTCGCGACGTCGAGCCACGGGCTCACCGAGGGGAAGAAGGCCGAGCGTTCGGCCCAGGTCGGCAAGGCGATCGCCGAGAAGGCGAAGGCCGCCGGAATCAGCCGCGTGGTGTTCGACCGTGCGGGATACAAGTATCACGGCCGCGTGAAAGCGGTGGCCGACGGCGCCCGCGAGGGCGGTCTGGAGTTCTGACATGGAACAGGAAACGAAAGTGCAGCCCGAAGAGCGCGCGACGCCAGCATCGACGCCCGCGCCGCGTCGCGGCGGTGGCGGTGGCGGTGGCGGTGGCGGCGGCGCTGGTGGCGGCGCGGTGGCGGCGGCGGCCGTGGTCGCGGTGGCGGTGGTGGCGGGCGTGGCCGTGGAGGTCCCGGCGGCGGCGGCGGTGGCCGTGGCCCCGGGCGCGGTGGGCCCGGCGGCGGCCGCGAGGGTGGCGGCCGCGACGGCCGATCGCGCGGCGGCGACGCCGCGGCGAACGCGGCGAGGGGAGTGATCTGATCGAGAACGTGATCGCGATCAACCGCGTGGCCAAGGTCGTGAAGGGCGGCCGCCGGTTCTCGTTCAACGCGCTGGTGGCGGTGGGCGACGGCCAGGGAAAGGTCGGCTTCGCGTCGGGCAAGGCGAACGAGGTGTCGGAAGCGGTGCGCAAGGCGGTGGATGCGGCGCGGCGGCGGATGGTGCAGGTGCCGCTCACCGGGGCGACCATTCCGCACGCGATCACGGGCCATTACGGCGCCGGCCGGGTGCTGATGAAGCCCGCGGCGCCCGGCGCCGGCGTGATCGCCGGTGGGGCGGTGCGCGCGCTGCTCGAGTGCGCCGGCATCTCGGACATTCTGACGAAGAGTCTCGGCTCGACCAATCCGCACAACATGGTGCGGGCGGCGATGCAGGGGCTGCAGGCACTGACGACCGTGGAGCAGATCGCGCGGGAGCGCGGCGTGGAGCCGGCCAGTCTCGGCTACCGCTCGCGGGCCAAGGTGAAGGAGGCGGTCTAATGGCACGGACGTTCGTATGGCACCCCGGCAAGGGGCCCAAGCAGACCGCGAAGAACGAACTGACGAAGGGGAAGGTGCGCGTCCGCCAGGTGCGGAGCGAGATCGGCCACTCCTGGCGAATGCGCCTGACGCTCGAAGCGTTGGGGCTCAAGCATCACCAGGATTCGGTCGTCCACCAGGACTCGCCGTCGCTTCGCGGGCAACTCAAGAAGGTGCGTCATCTCGTCGAAGTGACGCCGGTAAAGGAGTGACCAGATGACCAATTCGGACAAGATCGGGCTGCACAACCTGTCGGGCGCGCCGGCGTCGCACCGCGACCGCAAGCGGTTGGGTCGCGGCCCGGGGTCGGGCACGGGCAAGACGTCGGGCAAGGGCCACAAGGGCATCAAGGCGCGCGCCGGCCATCACGGGCCCGGCGGCGGCAAGCCGCAGTTCGAGGGCGGCCAGATGCCGCTCACGCGCCGGCTGCCGAAGCGCGGCTTCACCAACCCGTTCCGGGTGGAATCGCAGGTGGTGCGGCTGGCCGATCTGGCGAGCCTGCCGGCGGGCGTGGAGATCACGGTCGAGACGCTGGTGGCGGCCGGCCTGATCCGGGCCCACAAGGGACCGGGCAAGGTGCTGGCCAACGGCGGGATCACGCAGGCGATCACGGTGCGCGGCGTCAAGGTGAGCGCCGGCGCACGCGAGAAGATCGTCGCGGCCGGAGGCCGCGTCGAGGATTAACATGGCGCAAACCAATCCAGTCGAAGCGGTCCAGGGGCTGTTCAAGACCCCGGAGTTGAAGGAGAAGATCCTCTTCACGCTGCTGTGTCTGCTGATCTACCGGATCGGCGCGCACGTGACGGTGCCGGGGGTCGATCCGCTGGGGCTGGTGAACTTCTTCAAGCAGCAGGCGGGCGGGCTGCTCGGGCTCTACGACCTGTTCACCGGCGGCGGGCTGTCCAAGGCCACGGTGTTCGCGCTCGGCATCATGCCGTACATCTCGTCGAGCATCTTCTTCCAGATCGCCGCGGCGGTGGTGCCGCAGGTCGAGAAGATGCAGAAGGACGAGGAAGGCCGGAAAAAGGTGGAGCAGTGGACGCGCTACGGCACGGTGGCGCTGGCCGCCGTGCAGGGGTGGGGTTTCGCGCTGTTCGCGGAGGGGCTGACCGGCGTGGTGGCGTCGCCCGGGATGGCGTTCCGGCTGGAGTTCACGTTCTTCCTCACCACGGGCGCGATCTTCGTGATGTGGCTGGGCGAGCAGATCACCGAGAACGGCATCGGCAACGGCGCCAGCCTGATGATCTTCTTCTCGATCGTCGAGCGCATCTGGCCGAGCATCGCGCAGGCCTACACCTACGTGACGACGGGCGTGCTGGGCGCGTTCTCGCTGCTCGTGGTTCTGGTGATTCTGATCGGAGTGGTGGCGGCCACGGTGTACATCACGGTCGGCGCCCGCAAGGTGCTGATCCAGATCCCGCAGCGCACGATGGCGCGGGGGCGGATGCGCGAGGCGTCGCGCAGCTACATCCCGCTGCGCATCAACGCGGCCGGCGTGATGCCGATCGTGTTCGCGCAGTCGGTGATCGTAGTGCCGGCGGCGATCGCCCAGTTCATGGGCAATCAGGGGCTCAAGGACCTGGCCGACATGTTCAACCCCGGCACGGGCTGGTACTACGTGGCCTTCGGCGTGCTGAACGTGTTCTTCACGTATTTCTACACGTCGATCATCTTCAACCCGGTGGACCTGGCCGAGAACCTGAAGAAGCAGGGCGGGTTCATTCCGGGCGTGAAACCGGGATCGAAGACGGCGGAGTACATCGACAGCGTGGTGTCGCGCATCACGCTGCCCGGCGCGCTGTTCCTGACGGGCATCGCGCTCTTCCCGATCTGGCTCATGCAGGTGGTGAACGTGCCGTTCGTGTTCGGGGGCACGTCGCTGCTGATCGTGGTCGGCGTGGCGCTCGACACGCTCCAACAGATGCAGCAGCATCTGCTCCTGCGGAAGTACGACGGCTTCATGAAGAAGGGCCGGGTCAAGTTCCGGGGCGGCGCGTCGAATCTGGGCGGCGGCTTCTAACGCGCGACGGCCGGTCATGCTCGCGACGGTTTCCAAAGCCTCGGCGCGACCGACCTCGCGCCGGGGTTTTTCGTTCCATTTCCCTGGCGGCGATTCCGTGGCATCGTTCCTCCCATGATCATCGTGCTGTTCGGCAAACCCGGCGCCGGCAAGGGCACGCAGGCGCCCCGGCTGGCGGAATCGCTCGGCGTCCCGACCCTGGCCACGGGGGACGTGCTCCGTGCCGCCGCGCAGGCCGGCACGGCGCTCGGCCGCGAGGCGAAGGGGTACATGGATCGGGGCGCGCTCGTGCCCGACGGGGTCATCCTCGGGATCGTGCGCGAGGCCCTCGCGTCGCCCGCCTACGCGCCCGGCGTGATCCTCGACGGCGTCGTGCGCACCGTGCCGCAGGCCGAGGGGCTGCGCGACGCGCTGGCCACGCTCGGCCGCGCGGTGGACGCCGTGCTCAACTTCGACGTGTCCAACGACGAGATCGTGCGCCGGCTGAGCAGCCGGCTCGTCTGCAGCGCGTGCCAGACGCCGTACATGACGGGCGCCGTGGGTGACCGCTGCGCCAAGTGCGGCGGCACGCTGGTGCGCCGAAAGGACGACGAGCCGGACGCGATCCGGCACCGGCTCGAGGTCTTCGAAGCCCAGACGGCGCCGGTGTTCGAGTGGTATCGCGCGGCGGGAACCCGGGTGGCGACGGTGGACGCCGCAGGTGCGGTGGCCGACGTGACGGCGCGCGCGTTGGCGGCGCTCGGCCGATGATCAAGCTCAAGTCGGCGCGCGAGCTCGAGGTGATGGCGGCCGGCGGGACGATCCTGGCCGGCACGCTGGACCTGCTGCGGAAGGCGGTGGCGCCCGGAATCACGACGTTCGAGCTGGACCGGGTGGCCGAGCAGTTCATTCGCGGCCATGCGGGGGCCACGCCGGCGTTCAAAGGCCTGTACGGGTTTCCCGGAAGCATCTGCTCGTCGATCAACGAGGAGATCGTGCACGGCATCCCGTCCAAGAAGCGCGTGCTGCAGGAGGGGGACCTGGTGTCGCTGGACGTGGGCGTGGGCTACAAGGGGCTGTTCACCGACGCGGCGATCACCGTGCCGGTGGGCACGATCGACGCCGAGTCGAAGCGGCTGCTCGACGTGACCCGGAAGTCGCTCGACGCGGGGATCGCGGCGGCCAAGGCGGGCAACCAGGTGGGGGACATCGGGGCCGCGGTGCAGGCGGTGGTCGAGGCGGCCGGATTCACAGTGGTGCGGGAACTGGTGGGCCACGGCGTGGGCGTGGCGATGCACGAGGAGCCGCAGGTGCCCAACTACGGGAAGCCGCACCGGGGCGCCAAGCTCAATCCGGGGCTGACGATCGCCATCGAGCCGATGGTCAACGTCGGCGGGCACGCCGTCAGGACCCTTCCCGACCGATGGACGATCGTGACCGCCGACGGGTCGCGGTCGGCGCATTTCGAGCACACCGTGGCGATCACGGAGGCCGGCCCGCAGGTGCTCACCCGGCGGTAGGGCCGAGTCCAGCGGTTCCGCCGCCGCCGCCGTAGTTTGGGTGCAGTTTCCTTCCCCGGGCCCGGCGGCGCGCACGCGGCGCGCCGGGCCGCCGATTCCCACCGGAGGTCCGTCATGCGGTCGAGCCACTTCCGCGCCTCGCTGGCCCTCGTGCTGCCCCTGCTGCTCGTGGCCGGGGCGGCGCGCGCCCAGGGTCACGTCACGTCGCCCAAGGAACAGTTCGGGCACAACATCGGCGACGATTACTGGCTGCCCAACTACGACCAGTACGAGGCGTACCTCCAGAAGCTGGCCCGGGGATCCGATCGGGCCCGGCTCGTCACCGTCGGCAAGACGGCGGAGGGGCGGAATCAGTATACGCTAATTATCTCGTCGCCGGAGAACATCCAGCGCCTGGAACACTACCGGCAGATCGAGGAGCGGCTGGCCCGCGCCGAGGGGTTGACGGACGACGAGGCCCGCCGGCTGGCCGCCGAGGGGAAGGCCGTGGTGTGGATCGACGGCGGGCTGCACGCCACCGAGGTGCTTGGCCCGTCGCAGCTGATCGAGACCGAATACGATCTGCTGTCGCGCACCGATCCCGAGACGATGCGGCTGCTACGCGACGACATCGTGCTACTCACCCTGGTCAATCCCGACGGGATGCAGCTGGTGGCCGACTGGTACATGCAGGAGCCGGACACGCTGAAGCGCAACGAGAACATCCCGCGCCTCTACGAGAAGTACGCCGGGCACGACGACAACCGCGACTTCTACATGGCCAACCTGCCGGAGACGCAGAACGACCTGAAGGTCATGTTCTGGGACTGGTATCCGATCATCGTGTACAACCACCACCAGACCGGGCCGGCCGGCACGGTGATGTTCTCGCCGCCGTTCCGCGATCCGTTCAACTACTTCTTCGACCCGCTGATCATCAGCGATCTCGATATGATCGGGGCCGCGATCCACACGCGCCTCACCGCCGAGCACAAGCCGGGGTTCACGATGCGGTCGGGGTCGAGCTACTCGACCTGGTGGAACGGCGGGCTGCGCACCGAGCCCTATTTCCACAATATGATCGGGCTGCTCACCGAGACGATCGGCAATCCGACGCCCGAGCGCATTCCCTTCGTGCCGGCCATGCAGCTGGCGCGCAACGATCTGCCGTATCCGGTGGAGCCGCAGCTCTGGCACTTCCGCCAGTCGGTGGACTATTCGGTGAGCGCCAACTACGCGGTGCTCGATATCGCGTCTCGGCGCCGCGACGAGTTCCTGTACGGCATGTACGTGATGGCCCGGAACTCGATCGACCGGGGCAGCCGGGACAGTTGGACGGTAACCCCGCCGATGATCGCGGCGGTGGATTCGGCGGTGGCGCGCGAGCGGGGAGGGCGGGGCCGCGCGGGCGGCGCGGCCGGTGCGGCCGGCGGCGCGGGGGGCGGCGGGCGTGGGGGGCGCGGCGGCGGCGCGACCGACGCGATGTTCCAGCAGTACCTGCGGAACCCGGCCGACCGCGATCCGCGCGGCTACATCATGACGGCCGACCAGCCGGACTTTCCGACGGTCACCAAGTTCATCAATACGCTGCGCTACAACGGCGTGGACGTGCTGCGCGCCACGGCCGACTTCACGGTGAACGGCACGCGCTATCCGAAGGGGTCGTACGTGGTCAAGACGGCCCAGGCGTTCCGCCCGCACGTGCTCGATATGTTCGAGCCGCAGCACTACCCGAACGATTTCGAATACCCGGGCGGCCCGCCGGTGCCGCCCTACGACAACGCCGGATGGACGCTGGCCTATCAGATGGGGGTGCGGTTCGACCGGATCCTCGACGGCTTCGACGGTCCATTCGAGAAGATCGAAGGGTTGGCCAAGCCGATGCCGGGCGCGGTGACCGGCGCGGCCGGCGCGGCGGGGTTCGTGTTCAGCCACGCCGAGAACGACGCCTTCACGGTGGTCAATCGCCTGTTGGCGGCCCACGCCGACGTGTACTGGCTGCGGCAGCCGCTGACGTCCGGGGGCGCGACGTACCCGGCGGGCACGTTCTACGCCCCGGCGTCGGACGCGGCGCTGCCCGTGCTCCGGGCGGCGGCGGCGAGTCTGGGGACGAGCTTCGCGGGGGTGGCCGCGGCGCCGGGCGCCGGGGCCGTCAAGCTGCGGACGCCGCGCATCGCCCTGCTCGACCAGTACGGCGGTTCGATGCCGTCGGGGTGGACGCGGTTCGAATTGGAGCAATTTGAGTTTCCATATAGCGTGGTCTACCCGAAGGACCTGGACGCCGGCAATCTCAACGCCCGGTACGACGTGATCATCCTCGTGGACACGCGCATCCAGGGATCGGCGGGGAACGGCGGCGGGCGCGGATTCGGCGGCGGCGGCCGGGGCGGCGCCGAGGTGCCGGCGGCGTACCAGCACATGCTGGGCGACGTGACGGCGGATCAGACGGTTCCGCAGCTCAAGGCGTTCCTGGAACGCGGCGGCACGGTGCTCACCGTGGGCGCCGCGACGTCGATGGCGTACGATCTCGGCCTGCCGATCGAGGACCAGCTCACCGAACGCACGCCCACGGGCGAGGTGCGCCCGCTCACCGGCGAGCAGTTCTACGTGCCGGGTTCGATTCTGGCCACGGCGGTGGACACCAGCAGCGTGTTCGCGGCCGGACTGCCCGCCACGCTCGACGTGTTCTTCGACCACTCGCCGACGTTCCGGCTGGTGCCCGACGCGGCGATGCGGGGGGTGACGCCAGTGGCGTGGTTCGACTCGGCCACGCCGCTGCGCAGCGGATGGGCGTGGGGGCAGAGCTATCTGCAGGGCGGCGTCGCCGTGGCGGCGGCGCGGATCGGGCAGGGCGCCCTGCTCCTGTTCGCGCCCGAAATCCTATTCCGCGGGCAGCCGCACTCCAACTTCAAGCTGCTGTTCAACGGCATCTACGGCGCCGAGCACTAGCCGCGACGGCGGCATGCACCCGCGGGCGGGCTACCGGTCACGCGCGGCCGGAGACCGACAGCCGGCAGGCCGCGCGGTGCGGGCCGGCGCGTGTGAGACGGTCGGCGGCGTTCAGCCGCCGATCGCTCGCTCCACGGCGCCGGTGGCCTGGACGGCCAGCGCGTGCGCGCGCGCGACGAACGCCGCGGCGTCGGCGGCGCGGTATCTTCCCAGCTCGCGATCGTCGAGAGCGGAGACATTGATGCGGACGTTGTAGGCCGCGCCGCGGCAGGCCGCTTCGGCGAGGAGGGCCGCGACGCCGGCGTCGGATACGGCGTTGGCGTTGCCCTTCTCGGCGACGACCACGGCCAGTTCGCAGACGCGGACGCAGGCCCGGGCGGTCTCCAGCGGCACGTCGGCCGCACCGAGCAGCGCCGCGGTGATCGCTTCGGTGCGGCGGAGCGCGTCGTTCGCCGCGTCGCGCGGCAGCTTGTACGCCGCGCTCACGGCCGCGTAGGCCCGGGCGTCGCGGTCGACGAGCGCCGACAGCTCGGCGACCAACGCCGCGGCGTCGAGCGCCACGGCGCGCATCTCGGCGTCCACGGCGGCGTATTTCTTGCGCCCCACCGTGAGCCCGGCGACCATCTGCGCCAGGGCGGCGCCGAGGGCGCCGGCGTGGGCGGCCACGCTCCCGCCGCCGGGCACCGGCGCCGACGACGCCACCGCGCCCACGAACCCGCCAAGGGAGATGCCGCCTTCCACCGCCGCGCGGACTCGGCGTTCGAGCACCAGGTTGGGGGAGAAGTCGCGCAACCGGAGGTGGTGGGCGGCGGCGTCGAACAGGGCGCGTTCGGGCGTCAACCCGACGATCTCGCTCCACGTGGGCGAGACGCCGCGCGCCTCGGCCTCCAGCCTCACGAGGTCGAAGGCGCGGTGGACGGGCGTCTGCTCGGTGTCCACGAGGTTCATGGACACCTGCGCCTGGCCGTCGACGGCCAGGCCGAGGCCCTTCACGTAGCGGAGCCCGCCCGACGAGCCGCGGACGGCCGCGGCGACCGCCTTGGCGACCGGCAGGTTGGACGCCGGGCCCAGGTAGACGTTGAAGGCGACGAGGAAGGGGCGCGCGCCGACCGCGGTGGCGCCGGCCGTGGGGTGCACGCGAGGCGGGCCGAAGTCCGGGGTGCGGACGGGGGTGGTGCCGATCTCGTCGCGGAGCGCCTCGAACTCGCCGCGGCGGATGTCGGCCAGGTTCTCGCGGTCCGGCCGCGTGGCGGCGCGTTCATACAGGAAGACGGGGATGTCCAGCTCGGCGGCGGCGCGTTCGCCGAGGCGGCGGGCGAGCGCGATGCAGTCGTCCATGGAGGCGCCGTCGAGCGGGATGAAGGGCACGACGTCCGTGGCGCCCATGCGCGGGTGCTCGCCCGTGTGCGCGGTGAGGTCGATGCGGTCGCGGGCGGCGCGCATGCCGGCCAGCGCGGCGTCCACGGCGTGTTCGATGGGCGCGACGAAGGTGATCACGCACCGGTTGTGGGAGGCGTCCGCCGACACGTCGAGGATCGACACCCCGTCCACGGCGGCGATCGCGTCGCGGATGGCGGCGATGACCTCGGGGCGGCGCCCTTCGGAGAAGTTCGGAACGCATTCGACGAGGCGCATGGTCGGGATTGGGTTGGGCGGGGAGCGGCGCGCGAGGGAATTGCCCGTGGAACGGACGGAAACAGCAACTTCGGCGGCAACTGCAACGGCAACAGCTATAACAACGACTGAATGGAACTACGATAACACGGAAACAACGGATTGCACGGATTCGACAGCAACGGCGACGGCAATGACAATTGGGACCAGCAACGGCAACGGCAACAACGACGGCAACTGCAACAGCCGTTATGGGTGACGGAGGTGGTCGAGCAGCCAGGCGTGCATCGTGGGGTTGCCGGCGACGATGGGGCCGTGGCCCACGGGCGCCGGCCGGCCGTCGAGATCGGTGGCGCGGCCGCCCGCCTCGCGCACGAGGAGGATTCCCGCGGCCACGTCCCAGGGCGCGAGGCTCAGTTCCCAGAAGGCGTCGAACCGTCCGCACGCCACGTCGGCCAGGTCGAGCGCGGCGGCGCCGGCGCGGCGCACGCCGGCGGTGGCGCGCATGATTTCGGGAAAGGCCGCCATGTAGGGCGCGATGAGGTGCGTGTGCTTGAAGGGGAAGCCGGTGCCGATCAGGCTGCGCAGGGGCTCCGTCTGCGTGGACACGGCGATCGCTGCGCCGGCCCGGCGGGCCCCGCCGCCCGCGGTCGCCGTGAACAGCTCGCCGGTGGCGGCGTTGAGCACGGCGCCGGCGACCGGTTCGCCGTCCCGCAGCGCGGCCACGGACACTGCGTACCAGGGATACCCGTGCAGGAAGTTGGTGGTGCCGTCGAGCGGATCGGCCACGAACGTGAGCCCCGCCAGGTCGCCGGCCTCGTCGGGCGAGAGTTCCTCGCCCACCAGGCGCGCCTCGGGGTGACGTTCGCGGACCAGGGCGGCGATGGCGCGTTCCGACGCGCGGTCCACCTCGCTCACGAAATCGGCCGGCGCCTTCACGTCCCAGGCGAGCTGGGCCAAGTTCGCCGCGCCGGCGCGCACCACGTCGCCTCCGTGCACGGCCGCCGCCACACAGGTGGCGAGCAGCGCGCGGCGCTCGCTGCGGAGCGACGACGCGCCCGGCGGGTTTGCTTGCGACCGGTCTGGTGCACTCATAGCTTCACGCAATGTCTCGCATATTCAGCGGAATCCAGCCTACGGGTGAGCTCCATCTTGGCAACTACCTCGGCGCCATCAAGAACTGGGTCGAGTTGCAGCACCTGCATCCGACGATCATCAGCATCGTCGATTATCACGCGATCACGCTCCCCTACGAACCCGAGCTGCTGCGCGCGCGGCGCCGCGAACTCGGCTTGACCCTGCTCGCCGCCGGCATCGATCCCGACGTCGCGACGCTGTTCGTGCAGTCGGCGGTGCGCGAACACACGGAATTGCAATGGATCTTCAGCGCCATCACGCCGCTGGGCGAACTGGAGCGCCAGACCCAGTTCAAAGATAAGGCCAGCCGGCAGGAGAGCGTGAATGCGGGCCTGCTCGTCTATCCGGTGCTCCAGGCCGCCGACATCCTGCTCTACCGGGCCGACCTGGTGCCGGTGGGCGAGGACCAGGTGCAGCATCTGGAGCTGTCCCGGGTGATCGCGCGCCGTTGGAACGCGGCGTTCGGTCGCGGGGAAGACTACTTTCCCGAGCCGCAACCCCTCCTGACGCCGACGCGGCGCGTGATGGGGCTCGACGGCAAGGCCAAGATGTCGAAGTCGATGGGCAACACCGTCGGGCTGCTCGAGTCGAGCGAGGAGATCTGGGCCAAGCTGCGGCCGGCGGTCACCGATCCGGCGCGCGTCCGGCGCAACGATCCCGGCCACCCCGAGGTGTGCAACATCTACTCCCTGCACCGGGCGTTCAACCCGCCCGACACGGTGCAGCATGTGTACGTGCAGTGCACGACCGCCGGGTGGGGGTGCCTCGACTGCAAGAAGGTGCTGCTCGAAGGGATGGACCGGGAGCTGGTGCCGATCCGGCGGCGGGCCGAGGAGCTGCGCCGGCACCCGGAACGGGTAGACGACGTGTTGGAGGCGGGGGCGAGCGCCTGCCGTGCCATCGCTCGACAGACGATGGCCGACGTACGGGAACGCATGGGGTTCGACTGATGAGCGAATTTCTCGCGATCTTCCAGGTGCAACTGTTGGCCAAGCTGCTCATCGCGGTATTGCTCGGCGGGGCGATCGGGCTGGAGCGTGAGATCGCCGGCAAGCCGGCGGGGCTACGCACCAACATCCTGATCTGCGTGGGCGCGGCGCTGTTCATGCACCTGTCGATCTCGGTCGGCGACATCGGCTACTCGCCGGACGGCCATCCGTACGGCGACGTGACGCGCATCGCGGCCCAGATCGTGACCGGGGTGGGGTTCCTGGGCGCGGGCACGATCATGCAGGCGCGGGGCACCATCGTGGGGCTCACCTCGGCGGCGACGATCTGGGTGGTGGCGGCGATCGGGTCGACCGTGGGCGCGGGCTATTACGTGCAGGCGCTGGGCGCCGGCGCGCTGGTGATGGTGGTGCTCGGCGGCATGGGCGCGCTGGAGCACCGGTTGCGGCGGGCCCGGCGTACGGTGAGCGCCACGATTCGCGCCCATCCCGGCACGCCGTTCGACTCGGTGTCGGAGACGCTGCACCGGGCGGGGATCCGCGTGCTCGAGCACGCGATCTTCGACCACGTCGGCGATCGGACGTTCGAGATGCGCCTGAGCGGGCCGTCGCGGCAGTACGGCGAGGCGCACGAGAGCGTGATGAGGCGCGACGATGTCTACGATTTCCACGTCGGCTGACGGCGGGCGGGTCGCCGTCGTCGACCTGACGTCGACGTCGCGCAACTGGGCGCTCAAGGACGAGGGCGAGGAGCGGCTGCGCGCCGCGACGCCGCCGGGGTGGCGGATCCTCTTCGTGCGGGCGACCACGATCTCCGACGGCGACGGTTCGCCGGCGCCCAGTGCCGAAGCGCTGGACGCGATAGCCGGGGCCGAGGTGTACTTCGGCTTCGGGATCTCGCGCGCGCTGTTCCTGGCGGGCCCGCGGCTGCGCTGGGTGCACTCGGCCACGGCGGGGATGGGCAGTCTGCTCTTTCCGGAGATGGTGGCGAGCGACGTGCTGCTCACGAACTCGGCGGGCGTGCACGGGCCGCCGATCGCCGAGTCGGTGGTGGCCGGCGTGATGCACTTTCTGCGCGGGCTGGACGTGGCGGTCGACCAGCAGCGCGCCGCGACGTGGAGCAAGGCGTTCTTCGTGTCGGGGGAGTCGCCGCTGCGCGAGGTGGCGGACTGTCACGTGCTGGTCATCGGCGCGGGAGGGATCGGGTCGGAGGTGGCGACGCGGTTCACGGCGCTCGGGGCCACGTGCGTGGGGGTGCGGCGCCGGCCGGAGCGGGGCGTGCCGCCGGGGTTCGCGCGCGTCACGGGCCCCGCGATGATCGACGCCGAGCTGCCGCGCTCGGACGTGGTGGTGGTGGCGGCGCCGTTCACCACGGCGACAGCGGGGCTGCTCGACGCCCGCCGGCTGGACCTGCTGCCGGCGCGGGCGATCGTGGCGAACGTGGCCCGCGGGGCGCTGGTGGACGAGGCCGCGCTGGCGGAGCGGTTGGGCGACGGCCGACTGCGCGGCGCCGTGCTGGACGTGTTCGAGGCGGAGCCCCTGGCGCCGACGAGCCCGCTGTGGCAGCTTCGTCGGGCGCTGCTCACTCCCCACGTATCGGCCGTGTCCCCGCTGCGCTTCTGGCCCCGCCAGCTCGCGCTCTTCGTGGACAACTGGAACCGCTATCTGAGGGGCGATCCGCTGGCGAACCTCGTGGACAAGCACGCCGGGTACTGAGCATGGAAAAGATCATCAAGGCGGCGGTGGACCGTGGGGCGTCCGACGTCCACATCAAGGCCGGCGACGTGTTCCGGGCGCGGATCCACGGCAAGCTCGTGGCGCTCACGAAGCAGACGCTGACGCGCGGAGCAGACGCGGGCCATCGCGCTGCACCTGATCGGCAACGAGAAGGACCGGGCGCGGATCGACGAACTCACCGACTACGACTGTTCGTGGGAGGTGCCGGACGTGGGCCGGTTCCGCGTGAACATCATGAAGCAGCGCGGCACGTTCATGATCGTCATGCGGGCGATTCCGCTCCAGATCCCGACGTTCGACAAGCTGGGGCTGCCGTCGGTGCTGGCCAAGGTGGCGCAGGCCGAGCGCGGCATGGTGCTGGTGACGGGGGTGACCGGCTCGGGCAAGTCGAGCACGATGGCGGCGCTGATCCACTACATCAATCAGCACGAGAACCGCCACATCCTGACGCTCGAGAATCCGATCGAATTCCTGCACCACGGACATCAACTCGGCCGTCACGCAGCGGGAAATCGGTTCGGACACGAAGGACTTCCAGATGGGGCTGCGCGCCGCGCTGCGCCAGGATCCCGACGTGATCATGATCGGCGAGCTGCGCGATGCCGAGACGATCGACACGGCGATGAAGGCGGCGGAGACGGGGCACCTGCTCATCTCCACGCTGCACACGCCCGACGCGCAGAGCACGATCCTGCGGATCGATGGCGATGTTTCCGCCCGAGGAGCAGGAGGTGGTGCGCATCCGGCTGGCGGAATCGCTGCACGCGGTGGTGTCGCAGCGGCTGCTCAAGCGCCGCGACGGGAACGGCCGCGCGGTGGCGGCGGAGGTGCTGATCGTCACGCCGGCGGTGCGCGACATGATCGCCGACGGCAAGCGCATCGGCGAGATCCGCGACTACATCGAAGCGGGGCGCGAGCAGTACGGCATGCAGACCTTCGATCAGCACCTGGCGGACCTGGTGCGGGCCAAGGAGGTGACGTTCGAGACGGCGATGGCGGCGTCCACGAACCCGTCGGATTTCGAGCTCAAGTTGCGGATGTTCGGCCGGCTCTCGCAGTCGGTGCAGATGGCGCACATCGAGGAGGCGGTGAAGGCGGCGGAACCGCCGGCGGCGGATGGGCCGACGCTCGAGGGCATCACGCCCGGCGGCCTGGACTTCATGGGGTCGTGAGCGATGCAGCTTTCGGGAGTACTCGGGCCGGTCGTCACGACGTTCGACGCGGCGACCGGCGACGTGGACCGGGAGGCGTTCGCCGCCAACGTGGCGGCGCACCTCGCGGCGGGCCTCAACGGCCTCGTGGTCGCGGGCTCGACCGGCGAGGCGGCGCTGCTCGACGAGGCGGAACGCCGGCTGTTGATCGAGACGGCGCGCGACGGCGACGCCGAAGGAGCGCCTGCTGGTGGCCGGCACGGGGGGCGAAGCCACGCGCACCGTCGTGCGGCGCTGCCGTGAGGCGGCGGCCGCGGGCGCCGACGCCGTGCTCGTCGTGTCGCCGCACTACTACACGGCGGCGATGACGGCCACGGTGCTGCTCGACCACTTCCGCCGGGTGGCCGACGCGAGCCCGGTGCCGGTCATTTTATATAATATTCCGAAATACGTCGGCTTCACCCTCGCGCCGTCGGTCGTCACCGAGTTGGCCACGCACGGCAACATCGTGGGCATCAAGGACAGTTCGGGCGACCGCGACCTGATCAGCGTGTACGTGAACGCGCAGGGGCGGGCGTTCTCGGTGCTCACGGGCAGCGGATCGGTGCTCCAGGCGTCGCTCGCCGCCGGCGCCCGCGGCGCGATCCTGGCGGTCGCCCTGTTCGCGCCCGACCTGTCGCGGCAGGTGTACGACGCCGCGCTGGCGCACGACGCCGCGGCGGCCACCGAGGCGCAGGCGCGACTGGCACCGCTGGCCGGCACGATCGTCGGCATCGTACGGCGTGGCCGGCGTGAAAGCGGCTCTGGACGTCGTGGGGCTCCACGGCGGCCCGGTGCGCCCGCCGCTCCAGCCGCTCGGGAAACCCGAGCTGGCACGCGTCCGCACGCTGCTCACCCACGGGGCGCTGGCCGCCAGCGCGTGATCGCTGCCGGCGGGCGGCGATCTGGCGTTCCTGCGCGTGCTGGCGGCGCGTCCGCGGTTGCACCGGTACGCCAGCCACTTGCTCGCGCGCGGCGATGCGTGTGCGGCGCGGCTACGGGAATTGGGCTTCGCCGTCGCCGAGCAGCCCTTCCGCTATTCCACCCGGCCGGCGCGATTCGGCATGCCCGCCGTGGGCGCGGCGTCGGTCGGATTGCTGGCCGTGCGTCGTGCTGGCCGGCCGACCGGTACGGACCGCGCCCGCGGCGGTTGGGCGTGCCCTCGCCGCGCTCGGCGCGCTCCTGTGGCTCGCCCGCTGGCTCACCGGCCGCGGGGCCCTGCTTGGCGGCGCGCTGGACGCCGAGGGGGCGAATCTCGAAGCCACGCGCGAGGACGCGCCCCGGGTGTGGCTGGTGGCCCATCTCGATTCCAAGTCGCAGCGCTATCCGCTGGCCCTGCGCGCCGCGGGCGCCTCGCTCACCCTGCTCGCCTGGGCCGCCCTCATGGCCGCGGACCTGCTGGCGGCGGCCGGCCACGCGTGGCCGCACGGGTGGTGGATCTGGGCCGTGGGGGCGGCGGGCGGGGCGCTGCTCGCGCTCGCGTCCTCCGGCAACGCATCGCCGGGCGCGGTGGACAACGCGTCGGGGGTGGCGGCGGTGATCGCCGCGGCCGGCCGGCTCGGTTCGGTGATGCCGGTGGGCGTGCTGATCACCGACGCCGAAGAAGCCGGGCTCGCCGGCGCGCACGCGTGGGCGCGCGGCCGACCGCCGGGGGTGGCGATCAACTGCGACACGATCGACGATCGCGGCCGCTTCATGCTCCTCACGTCGGGCCGGCGCCCGGCGGCGCTGTGCGAGGCGGCGGCGCGCGCCGGGCTCGCCACCGGCACACCGGTGTCGGTGCGGCGACTGCCGCCGGGCGTGCTCACCGACGGGGTGGCGCTCGCCCGCGCCGGCTGGACGAGCGCCACGCTGGGGCGGGCCACGGTAGGGACGCTGCTGCGAATCCACACGCCGCGGGATTCCGTAGGGCACCTGGCGGGCGCCGGCATCGGGCCGGCCGCCGCGCTGCTCGAGGCCATGGTCCGGGAGTTGCGCTGATGTCGATCGTGATCCTCGTGGTCGTGCTCGCCGCGTCGCTGCTGCTCGTGCCGTTGGGGCTGCCGGGCACCTGGCTCATGGTGTGCGCGGCGCTCGTGTACCACCTCGCGGTGCGGGGCAGCGGGATCGGGGTGGCCACCGTGGTGGCGATGGGCGTGCTGGCGGCGATCGGCGAGGTGGTCGAATTCTCGCTCGCCGCGCGCTTCACACGCCGGTACGGCGGCTCGCGCCGCGCCGCGTGGAGCGCCATCGCGGGTGGACTCGTCGGGGCGTTGGTGGGCGTGCCGGTGCCCGTGCTCGGGCCCGTGATCGGCGCGTTCCTCGGGGCGTTCCTGGGCGCGCTGGCCGGCGAGCTGACCGTGCGCGGCGATCACCGCGTGGCGGCGCGCGCGGCCACCGGCGCGCTGCTGGGCCGTGCGGCCGCGTCGGCGTTCAAGGTGGCGCTCGGCGCGGTGATGGCGGCGTGGATCGTGGTGGCGGCCCTGACCTGACCGGCGCGTTGACACCGTTCCGCGGCACGGTAGATTGGCTCAACGCCCCGGTGAATCCAGGGCGTTTTTTCTTGCCGGTGGGCGCTACCTCCAGGAGCCGCATGTTCGCAGACGACCGGCGCACCATCGTGGTGGTGGGCGCGCAGTGGGGAGACGAGGGCAAGGGCAAGCTGGTGGACGTGCTCGCCGAACGCGCCCAGTGGGTGGTGCGCTACCAGGGCGGCGCCAACGCCGGCCACACGGTGGATCTGGGCGACGCGCACTTCGTGCTCCACCAGATCCCGAGCGGCATCCTCCACGCCGGCGTGCGCTGCGCGATCGGGAACGGCGTGGTGCTCGATCCCGACACGCTGTTCACCGAGATCGACGGGCTGGTGCGCGACGGCGTGGACGTGGAAGGGCGGCTGTACGTGAGCGACCGGGCGCACCTCGTGCTGCCCTATCACAAGCTCGTCGACGGCGAGAGCCACGCGAGCCAGGCCATCGGCACCACGGGCCGCGGCATCGGGCCGGCGTACGAGGACAAGATCGCGCGCCGCGGCGTGCGCGTGGTGGATCTGCGCCACCGCGACCGGCTGCAGGCCCTCGTGGAACAGGGGGTGAGCCACGCCAACGCGCAGCTGCAGCGTTTCGGCAGCGACCGGCGCGTGACCTGCGGCGAGACGATGGCGCTGCTCGACCGGCTGGCCGAACGGCTGCTGCCGCTGGCCGAAGACGTGGGGTTGATGATCCACCGCGCGCGGCAAGACCGGGGCCGCGGTGCTGCTCGAGGGCGCGCAGGGATCGCTGCTCGACGTGGACCACGGCACGTATCCGTTCGTGACGTCGAGCAACACGACGTCGGGCGGCGCCGCGCGTCGGCGCCGGCATTCCGCCGATGATGATCGACGCCGTGCTCGGCGTGGTGAAGGCGTACACGACGCGCGTGGGCAATGGCCCGCTGCCGACGGAGCTGGACGCGGCGCAGGGTGAGCGCATGCGGCAGACTCGGCAACGAGTTCGGCGCCACCACCGGGCGGCCGCGCCGCTGCGGATGGTTCGACGCCGTGGTGGTGAGGTACGCGGCGCGCGATCAACGGGCTCACCGATCTCGCCGTGACCAAGCTCGACGTGCTCGACACGTTCGAGCGATTGGCGATCTGCACGGGCTACGAGTTCGAGGGGGAGGTGCACGCCGAGTTCCCGGCGGATCTCGCGGCGCTGGAGGGCGTCGACGCCGCGCTACGAGTGGCTGGACGGATGGCAGGCGGCCACGGCGGAGGCGCGCCGGCTCGAGGACCTGCCGGCGGCGGCGCGCCGCTATCTCGACCGGATGCAGGAGACCGTGGGCACGCCCGTGACGTACGTGAGCGTGGGCACGCGGCGCGACCAGATCATCGGACTCGAATGACGGCCCCGGGGACGCCGGTGGCCGCCGAGCGCGCGGACTGCGATCGTCCTGATCGTGGGCGGCGGGCCCGTGCGGGCTGGCGACCGCGATCTCGGCGCAGCGCGCCGGGCTCCGGGCGATCGTGGTGGACGCGCACGTCGTGGCGAGCACCATCACGCACTATCCCACGTACGTGAAGTTCTTCTCCACGGCCGAGAAGCTCGCGCTGGGCGGGCTGCCGTTCGTGGTGGCCGCCGAGAAGCCGGGGCGTCGCGACGCGCTGGCCTACTATCGCGCCGTGGTGCAGCACTTCGCGCTCGAGGTGCGGCAGTACGAGCGGGTGCGCGCCATCGAAGGCGCGTTCGGGCGGCTTCCGGGTGCGCACGCGCACGCGCGCCGGCGAAGACCGCGTGATCCGTGCCGGCGCGGTCGTGGTGGCCACCGGCTACTTCGGGTCGCCCAACACGCTTGGCGTACCGGGCGAGGATCTGCCGCACGTGCGCACGTGTATCCGCGAGGGCCACGAGGCGTTCCAGCAGGACGTGGTGGTCGTGGGCGGCGGGCAATTCGGCGGCCGAAGCGGCGCTCGATCTGTGGCGCGCCGGCGGCGCGCGTCACGCTAGTGCACTTTGGCGCCACGTTCGACAAGCGCATCAAGCCGTGGGTGCTGCCCGACTTCGAGAACCGCGTGAAGGAGGGGAGCATCGCGGCGCGGTGGAACGCGCGGGTGGCGGCCATCGAGCCCGACGGCCGTGCGCGTCGCGACGCCGGGCGGCGAGGACCGCATCGCGGCGTACGCAGGTGTACGTGATGACCGGATTCGCGCCCGATCTCGACGCTGCTGCGCGCGGCCGGTGTGCCGATCGACCCGGCGACCGGCATTCCGGCCCACGATCCCGCGACGCTCGAGACGCCGCGTACCGGGGCTGTTCATCGCCGGCGTGGTGGTGGCCGGCTTCGACGCCAACAAGGTGTTCATCGAGAACGGCCGGTACCATGGGGACCGGATCGTGGCCCGGCTGACCGGGCGCCGGCGCCCGAGAGTCCGCGGCTGAGCGCGGAACTGGACAGCTGACGGCCGGCCGAGCACCGGTGGCAAATTCGGTATAACTTTACGCGGCGTTCCCGGTCGCGGTTCGCCCCGATCGGATGTGGCCGGGTGGGTCACGCGTGCGGTGTTTGCCGAACGCTCACAGCCGCCGGCTGGCGGCTCTCCACCTCTCGTTTTCGCCCTTTTCCACGCCTGCCATGTCTCCGAGTCCCAACCCCGACGTGATGGAGAAGCTGGTGTCGCTGTGCAAGCGGCGCGGCTTCATCTTCCAGTCTTCCGAGATCTACGGCGGCACCGGTTCCGTGTGGGACTACGGCCCGCTGGGCGTGGAACTCAAGCGGAACATCAAGGACCGCTGGTGGAACGCGATGGTGCGGGCCCGCGACGACATCGAGGGGCTGGACGCCGCGATCCTCATGCACCCGCGGGTGTGGGAGGCCAGCGGCCACGTGGCCGGCTTCACCGATCCGCTGGTCGACTGCAAGAACTGCAAGAAGCGCTTCCGCGCCGACGACCCGAAGATCAAGGGCACGCCCGGCACGCCCGACGCACAGTGTCCGGCGTGCGGCATGAAGGGCACGCTGACGGAGCCGCGCATGTTCAACCTGATGTTCAAGACGTTCATGGGGCCGGTGGAGGAGAGCGCGGCGGTGGTCTATCTGCGGCCGGAGACGGCGCAGGGCATCTACGTGAACTTCCTGAACGTGCAGCAGTCGACGCGCCAGAAGGTCCCGTTCGGCATCGCGCAGATCGGCAAGGCGTTCCGCAACGAGATCACGCCCGGGAACTTCATCTTCCGCACGCGCGAGTTCGAGCAGATGGAGATGCAGTTCTTCGTGGACCCCGCAGGCGACCACATGCAGTGGTTCGAGTACTGGAAGGCGCAGCGCATGGCGTGGCACCGCGCGCTCGGCCTGGACGAGTCGCGGCTGCTGTTCCACCAGCACACGCCGGAGGAGCTGGCGCACTACGCGCGGGCGGCGTTCGACATCCAGTTCGACTTCGGCGGCACGCTCGGCTTCCAGGAGATCGAGGGCGTGCACCACCGCGGCGACTTCGACCTGGCGCGCCACCAGGAGTATTCGGGCAAGAAGCTCGAGTACTTCGACCAGCCGAACAACCGGCGCTACGTGCCGTTCGTGGTCGAGACGTCGGTGGGCGCCGACCGCACGGCGCTGGCCGTGCTGGTGAACGGGTACCGCGAGGAAACGGTGGAGGGGGAGAGCCGAGGGGCGCACGGTGCTCGGGCTCCATCCGTCGCTGGCGCCGATCAAGGCGGGGGTATTCCCGCTCGTGAAGAAGGACGGCATGCCCGAGTTCGCCGAGAAGCTGGCCGCGGAGCTGCGCGGGTCGTTCCCCGTGTTCTACGACGAGTCGGGGGCGATCGGCCGCCGGTACCGCCGCCAGGACGAGGTCGGGACGCCGTTCTGCGTCACGGTGGACGGCCAGACGATGGCCGACGGCACGGTCACGCTGCGCGACCGTGACACGCTGGCCCAGGAGCGCGTGGCGGCCGATCGCGTGGGCGCGCGGATCGCCGAGCGCGTGGGCGCGTGAGCGCCCTCACGCTCGACCGCCTGCGCCGCGAGGGGCAGGCGTTCATGGAGGCGATCGCGCGCGAGTTCTATCTGGCCCATTCGGGGCAGAAGGCCACCGCCGAGCTGCAGCCGCTGTACGATCGCCACGCCGGCGTGATGAACGAGGAGTCGCTGGCCCTGGTGCGCGACGCCTTCCGGGCCGCCGACCCGGGAAGCGAGGCGCACCGCGAACTCCGGCTGCTGCTCGATTGGCAGGCCGAGTCGCAGGCATCGCGCGAGCTGGCGCCGCTCGACGAGCGCGAGATCGCCTGGGAGGGGAGCGCGCTGGTCGCGCTGCCCGACGGCGGCCGGGTGCCGTTCCAGCGGGCGGCGATCGACATCGCCAACAGCACGGACCGCGCCGCGCGGCTGGCGTTGGAGAAGGCCCGCTCGGCGCTGGTGCGGGCCGAACTGGCGCCGCTCAAGCTGGAGCACTTCCAGCGCGAGCGGGAGATCGTGGCGGGGCTGGGGCTGGCGCCGGGCTACAACGCCACGTTCGACCTGCTGGCGGGGTTCCCGCTGCTCGCGCTGCGGGCCGAGTGCGAGCGGTTCCTGCGCGACACGCGCGCCATGTGGGACGAGGTGTATCCGGAATTCGTGAAGCGCATTCTCGGCATCGCGCCGGCCGACGCGACGCGGGCCGACGCGCTGGCGCTGATGCGGGCGCGGGAGTTCGACGCCGGGTTCCCGTGGGAGCCGATGGAGGCGCGGATCCTCGGCCAGGTGCGGGAGATGGGGATCGTGCCGGACGCCGAGGGGCGGATCGCGTTCGACACGGGCGACCGCGAGGGGAAGCGGTCGCGCGCGTTCTGCGCGCCGGTGCGCGTTCCCGACGAGGTGTACCTGGTGCTGCGCCCGCACGGCGGCCAGAACGACTGGAACACGTTCCTCCACGAGTTGGGGCACGCATTGCATTTCGCTTATATGCGGCCCGGCCTGCCGTTCGAGTACCGGTGGATGGGCGACAACTCGGTGACCGAGGCGTACGCGATGCTGTTCGACCACCGGTTGCAGGACGCGGGGTGGCTGGCCCGCTACGCGTCGCTGCCCCGGGCCGACGGGCCGCGCTTCCTGCGCAGCGCTGGGTTCGAGGAGCTGCAGTTCCTGCGGCGCTACTGCGCCAAGCTGATCTACGAGACGCACCTCTACGGGGGCGACGTGCCGTGGAGCGCGCTGCCCGACCTGTACGTGCAGCTGCTCACCGACGCGACCACGTTCCGCTACGATCCGGCCGACGCGTTCGTGGACGTGGATCCGCACTACTACGCGGCCCGCTACCTCCGCGCCTGGCAGCTGCAGGCGCTGCTCGGCGAGACGCTCACCGAGCGGTTCGACGCCGACTGGTGGCGGAACCCGAAGGCCGGCCCGTGGATCGTGGGCGAACTGTTCGCCCACGGGCAGCGGGAACTGGCGCAGGAGCAGGCGGCGCGCGTGTCGGGGAAAGCCCCGAGCTTCGCGCCGCTGGTGCGCGGCGTGGAGCGGCTGCTCGGCTGATACGTGGCCCTGAACGGGCCGGGAGCGTGGACCATGTCGAGACCCACCGCGGTCATCACCGGCGCCTCGCGCGGCATCGGCCGCGCGATCGCGCTTCGCCTTGCCGCTGGGCACGACATCGTCGCCGTGGCGCGGTCGCAGGGCGACCTGGAGACGCTGACGCTCGAAATCGACGGCGCCGGCGGCCGCTGCCGCCCCGTGCCCGTGGACCTGACCGACGGGCACGCGGTGGCCGCGGCGCTGGCCGGCGTACACGCCGAGGTGCTGGTGAACAACGCCGGCGTGGGTATCATGAAGCCCCTGCTCGCGATGACGCCCGAGGAGTGGCACCGCCAGGTGGACGTCAACCTCAACGCCCTGTACCACGTGACGCGCTCGGTGCTGCCGGGCATGGTGGCCCGCGGCCGCGGGCACGTGGTGATCATCGGCTCGATCGCCGGCCGGAGCGCCTTCGAGGGCGGCACGGCGTACACGGCCACGAAGCATGCCGTGATGGCGTTCGCCGAGTCGCTGCTGCTCGAAGTGCGCGACCAGGGGGTGAAGGTGTCGGTGGTGAGCCCCGGCGGGGTGGCCACGGAGTTCGGTGGCGGAGACGCCGCCGGCAAGGCGTGGGCCTTGAAGCCGGAGGACGTGGCCGAAGCGGTGGCCCGGGTGCTGGCCACGCCGCCCAACGTGCTGGTGCACCGCCTGGAGCTCCGGGCGCTGTCCAAGAAGCCATAGGACGCGTCAGGAGCCAGCGCAGCCCTTCGGGGCTCTGTCCTCTCCGCTCGTGGCTCGTGGCTCGTGGCTCGTGGCTCGTGGCTCGCGGCTCGTGGCTCGCGGCTCGTGGCTCGCGGCTGCCCCTAAACACCCGTGTAAACATCCGTCTGGACCGTTTCCACGCCGAGTCGTACATTCGGGGGCGTGACCCGGGCTCCCGCGATCTCAGGCGAAACGCGCCTGCGTACGCCCGACGAGGGCGTCGACTTCGGACTGCGCGAATTGATGGCGGTTCGCGAGATCGTGCATGCCTTTCTCACCGCCGACCGCCCCGAAGAGGTGTTCCAGTTCGCGCTCGATCGGGTGAGTCCCGTGGTCGGGGCGACGTTCGCCTGCGTCTACCTCATCGACGGCGCCTCGGAGTTGATGCGGCTGGCGGCGGCGCACAACTGGCCCGACCGGTTCACTCCGTTCCTGGGTGAGATGCGGGTGCGGCTGGGGTTCGGGCCGAGCGGCGAGGCGGCGAGCGAACGGCGGGCGATCGAGGTGCCCGACATTTTCGCGGACCCGTCGCTGGAGGACTGGCAGGAGGTGGCCGGCGAACTGGGGTTCCGCTCCCTCGTCGCGCTCCCGTTGCAGACGGGGGGCGGGGTGCTGGGCACGGTGACCTTCTATTTCGGCGCCGCCGGCGGGCTGAGCGCGGAGTCGCGCAGTCTGCTGCGCATGGTGGCCGACCAGATGGCGGCCACGGCGCAGAAGGCGCGGCTGATCGACGACCTGCGGCGGGCCAATTCGGCGCTCAGCGACTCGAACGCGGAGCTGGAGCGGCAGTACGCGGAGCTGCTCGAAGCTCGGCGGCTGCAGGACGGATTTCTGGCCGATCTCTCCACCGATCTGCGCGCGCCGCTGGCCGAGTTGGTCGGTTACATTTCGAGGATTCAGGCGGGGAATGCCGGCGCCGCGTCCGACGCGGAGGGGCGGGCGCTGGTCGAGGTGAAGGCGTCGGGCGAGGTGCTGCTGGACCGGATCGCCGATCTGCAGGAGCTCTCGGAGCTCAAGCGAGGCGAGGTGGAGCCGGCGGTGAGCGTGTTCGACGTGCGCGATCCGATGCGCGAGGCGCTGACGATCGCGACGGGGCGCCGGGACGCGGTGGCGCTGCAGCACCTGGAGCCGGACGACGTGGCCACGATGGCGAGCGATCGGCGGCGGGTGGTGCGGCTGCTGGCTCGGCTCATCGCGAACGCCTACGCGTTCACGGCGAGCGGCACGGTGCGCACGGCGGTGGAGGTGCACGAGGACCGGGTGGTGTATCGCGTGGAGGACACGGGGATCGGCATTCCGCTCGAGGCGCAGCGGACGGTGTTCGAGGAATTCCGGCGCGGCGGGCCGCCGGCGAGGGAGACGGGCGGGCGCGTGGGCGCGGGCCTGGGGCTCGCGCTGGCGCGGCGGACGGCGCGGCTGCTGGGCGGCGACATCGTGCTGGTCAGCGCGCCGGGAGAGGGCTCGACGTTTCGCGTGGAGTTGCCGTTGGTGTACGAGGGGCCCGCCGAGCGGGCGGCGGGGGCGGCGCGCACGACGCCTCCGGGAACCAGACTCGATCAGGACTGACAGCCATGACGCCGTCCACGATGACGATGCAGGAATACTTCACGCCGCTGGCCGCCGACGAGGTGTTAGCGCGCGCCACCCGCTTCTTCTCCGAGCGCCAGACGCTGTACGCGGCGTTCCCCGACCAGCACGGCCCGGGGTGGGCGAGCTTTCGCGGGCAGGGCGGCGAGGAGATCGTCGTCGCCGCCGCGCCGGTGGCGGGCGGCAGCCGGGTGACCGGGTCGTCGTATCTGTTCGCCATGCAGGTGGCGCGGTTCTTCGCCACGCTGCCGCCCATGGACGCGCCGGCGGAGGACGCATGAGCGCCGCGCCGTTCACCGGCGCGCTGCGCGCGCGTCCGGCCACGATCCGGATGGGCGCGTCCGACGAGCCGGACGATCACGATCCGCGTGGAAATGCCCGAGGTGTGGGACGCGGTGCGCCTGGCGGCGCCCGCGTACGACCACGCTGGAGGCGGTCAAGATCCGGGCCCTCGACGCGCTCTTCCCGCAGGCGCAGTATCACGAGGACTTCGTGGCCAAACTGCATGGGTGGGAGCTGCTGAACGAACACGAGTCGTTGGCCGACGCCGGCGTGATTGACGGCGCGATCCTGCTGCTCACGCACCGCCGCCGGCGCGCGCTGCGCTGACCGCCGCCGGACGCCGGCCGCCAAGCGGCGGCCGGGCCCCGATGTCGCTCGCCTACATTTCCCACGCCGACTGCGGCCGCCACGACACGGGGTGGGGCCACCCCGAGCACGTGGGGCGGCTGCGCGCGCGTACCGCGCGCGCTGCGCGACGATCCCGAGTTGTTCCACCAGCTCCAGCACGTCGAGGGACGGCACGCCACGGCGGACGACCTCGCGCTCGTGCACGACTCGGCGTACGTGGCCCGCGTGCGCGCGCTTGCCGAGCAGGGCGGGGGGCGGCTGGACGCCGACACGGTGGTGAGCGCGGGGTCGTGGGACGCGGCGCTTGCCGCCGCGGGGTGCGTGCTCGACGGCGTGGACCTGGCGTTCGACGGCCGGGCCGCGCGCAGCTTCGCCGTGGTGCGGCCGCCGGGGCATCACGCGCTGCGCGACCGCGGGATGGGGTTCTGCCTGTTCGGCAACGTGGCGCTGGCGGCGCACTACGCGCGCCGCGCGCACCGCGCCGAGCGCGTGCTGATCGTGGATTGGGACGTGCACCACGGCAACGGCACGCAGGCGCTGGTGGAGCGCACGCCCGACATCCGATTCGTGTCGCTGCACCAGTGGCCCTGGTATCCCGGCACGGGCGCGGCGGACGATCGCGGGCCGCACGGCTCGGTGTGGAACGTGCCGATGCCGGCCGGCCTCGCGCCGGCGCGCTACGTGGAGGCCCTGCTCGCCGCGGTGGACGACGCGGCCCGCGGCTTCACGCCCGACCTCGTGCTCGTCTCGGCCGGCTTCGATTCGCTGGCCGGAGATCCGCTCGGCGGATTCACGCTGGAGCCGGAGCACGTGACGGCGCTCACGCGCGCCGTCGTGGACCGGGCCGACGTCTGGTGCGGGGGCCGCGTGGTGAGCGCGCTGGAGGGCGGCTACGCACCGGAGCGGCTGGGCGCGGCGTGCGTGGCCCACCTGCGGGCGCTGCGCTGATGCGAGGGGGGCGCGCTCATGCTATGTTGTGAATCCACGCCAAGGCCACGCCGGCCGACCACGGGGAGCGCGTAGCATGTTCTGTCCGGAGTGCGGCACCTGGAATCGCGCCACAGCCGAGAGCTGTACGCGCTGCAGCGCGACCCTCCCGGAGCTGGAGCGCGCCCCCGCGGAGAAGCCCAACGAGACGATCTCGGCGCTGCGCCAGGCCACGGGCAGCCGCTACCGCGTGCTGCAGCGGCTGGGCGGCGGCGGCATGGCCGACGTGTACCTGGCCGACCACGCGCAGCTCGAGCGGCGGGTGGTGATCAAGGTGCTGCACGCGCACCTGGCCAGGGACGCCGAGATGATGGAGCGGTTCCGGCGGGAGGCGCAGGCCGCGGCGCGCCTGGTGCATCCGCACATCTGTCCGGTCATGGATGCCGGCGCGCACGGCACGACCGTGTACACGGTGATGCCGTTCCTGTCGGGGGGCTCGCTGTCCGACCGCATCAGCAAGGGCCGGGTGGTCGATCCGGTGGACGCGGCCACGGCCATCGCGCAGGTGGCCACGGCGCTCGACTACGCGCACCGGCGCGGCATCGTGCACCGCGACATCAAGCCCGACAACGTGCTGTTCGACGAGGACGGCAACGCGATCCTCACCGATTTCGGGATCGCCGAAGCGCGGCATCAGGGGCGGCTCACGGCGCGGGCCGCGCGATGGGCACGCCCCACTACATGTCGCCCGAGCAGGCGATGGGCAAACTCGTGGACGGGCGCAGCGACGTGTACGCGCTGGGCATCGTGCTGTACGAGGCGGCGCTGGGGTTCCCGCCGTTCGACGGCGCCGGACGCCTTCTCGGTGGGCTACAAGCAGGTGCACGAGCAGCCGGTGGCGCCCGACCAGGTGGATTCGCGCGTGCCGGCGGCGCTGTCGGCGATCATCATGCAGTGCCTGGCCAAGGCGCCGGGCCAGCGCTACGCGCGGGCCAACGACCTGGCCGACGCGCTGATCGGCTTCGTGGAGACGATGCCGAACGCGGAGGGCGCGCACCGCGCGGCGTGGGCTCCCGGCACGCCGCGGGAGCGCCGCCCGGGTGATCGCGATGACCCACGCCCGGGTGACGGTGCACACGGCGCACCCGTTCGTGATCGTGCGTGGGGGCGCCTCGGCGTACACCCGCGTCCACGTCGCGCTCACCGACGCCGACGGCGTGCGCGGCGTGGAAGAGGCGGCGCCGAGCGCGTTCTACGGCGAGACGGCCGACACGGTGGTGGCGGCGCTCGAGACGCTGCGCCCGATCGTGG
>CAVSOM010000014.1:0-93857 GCA_963729495.1 uncultured Gemmatimonadaceae bacterium | reverse complement strand
GCAACGTGAACATGTCGTACAGCAATCTGCCCGATCGGAAGGTCACGTTGCGCATGGGCCAGCCGGCGAACCGCGACCGAGATCGCCGACATGATCAAGGGCATCGCCGCAGCCAACGATCTGACGGTGACGAGACGGGTTCGCTGCTGCAGATCACCGGGCCCGCGCCGCTCACGCCGGCGAGCGAGCGCGCGCAGCAGGCGCAGCAGGCGGAATTGAAACTTTACGTATATCGCCTGAAGCACGCCAACGCCACGCAATTGGCGCCGGTGCTGATGAGTCTGTTCTCGGGGGCGCCGCCACCGTCGGGATTGCCGGACTGACGGCCTGACGGCGGCGGCGGGCGGCACGACGATCACGGCCGGCGGCGACGGGGCGGTGGATCCTTCGGGCTACGTTCGGCGGCGCGATTGGTGGCGCTGCTGCCGGTGGGGCGGCGCGGCGGAGGTGGTGGGCGGGCGGCAGCGCCCACCGGCGCTGAAGCGGCCACGATGGCGGCGGGGCGGCGGCTTCGGTGGGTTCGGCGGCGGCCGCGGCGGCGCGCTGGCCACGCTCACGCAGGCCCTGGCCAGCGGCACGTCTCTCGAACTCCGCGGCGCAGATCCGGCATCGTGGGCGAGCAGACGAGCAACTCGCTGCTGGTGCGGGCGACGGCGCCGGACTGGGCGCTGATCGAGCAGATGGTGCAGAGCGTGGACCTGCGGCCGCTGCAGGTGCTCATCGAAGTCACGATCGCCGAAGTGGACCGCACGCGCGACCTCGAGATGGGCATCTCCGGGCTCGGCCAAGCAGACCAAGGGGAACGCGAGCGATTCAGCGTCGTTCCCGTCGGTGGCCGGCGCGCAGGATCTCATCCTGGCGCTCACCGGGGGGCGGGGCGCCGTGAGCTACAACGTGGCGATCAACGCCCTGGAGCAGCGGGGCGACGTGCGGATTCTGTCGCTGCCGGTGATCATCGCCGAGAACAACCAGCAGGCGGTGATGAACGTGGGCGAGCAGGTGCCGTTCGTGCAGGTGGCGCAGAGCGTGGTGACCGGCACCGTGCCCACTACCGTGCAGACTATCCAGTATCTGAGCGTCGGCACCGTGCTCACCATCACGCCGACGATCAACCCCGACGGCTACGTGAACCTGGCGGTGGATCAGACCAACAACAGCGCCACGAACCAGATCCAGTTCAACGCGCCGGTGATCAGCCAGCGCGAGGCCACCACGCAGGTGTTCCTCCGGGACGGGCAGACGACGGTGATCGGCGGGCTGGCCGGCAACTCGCTGAACAACAACACGTCGGGCATCCCGTTCCTGAGCCGCATCCCGATCATCGGCGGGCTGCTCTTCGGGAACACGCAGAAGCAGGCGTCGACCACGGAGCTGTTCCTGTTCCTCACGCCGCACATCATCTCGACGGACGAGGACATCGACCG
This sequence comes from uncultured Gemmatimonadaceae bacterium, assembly GCA_963729495.1. Lineage (GTDB taxonomy): Bacteria > Gemmatimonadota > Gemmatimonadetes > Gemmatimonadales > Gemmatimonadaceae > JAGWRI01. The sequence continues at coordinate 92,433 of CAVSOM010000014.1, read as the reverse complement.
GCTGCGCAAGGCGATGCAGACCGGGACCGACCTGCTCAAGGACGTGCCCGTGGGACCGCGCATCGTACCGGCCGGCGACACGATCCAGGTCGGCGTGCCCGTGGGCGCGCCGAAGAAAGCCGACTCCACGGGCGTGAAACGGCCCGATACCACGCAGACGGCGCATCCGGATTCGACGGCCAAGCGCACGGGGCGCGGCGGGGGCGGGGGCGGGGGCGGCGGCGCCGACAGCACGGGCGCGGGCGGCGCGCGATGACCGCCGTGAACGGCGGCGCCGCGGTGCGCAGCGGCGCCGAGCTGCTGGAGGTCGAGCGGCTGACGCGGGCCTTGGCGCCCGACTGGCTGGAGCAGTACGGCGTGCTGCCCATCCACCTGGACGGGCGCACGCTGCGCGTGGCCACGTGGCTGGACCCGGTGGATCCGCTGGCGCTGGACGATCTCCGGCTGCTGTTCGACGCCGACATCGCGCTCGAGCGGTACGAGGAGCAGGACGTGCGCGGCGCGATCCGCCGCGCCTACGCGCAGGACACCGTGACCGCCGAGGGGTTGATCGCCGGGATGGCGAGCGAGGGGGTGGCGCTCGGCACCGACGAGATTCCGCTCGACGACCTGATGCACCTGGCCAACGAGGCGCCGGTGGTGCGCCTCGTGAACCTGCTGCTCATCGAGGCGCTGGACTCGCGCGCGTCGGACGTGCACCTGGAGGGCTACGCCGACGGGCTGCACGTGCGCTATCGCATCGACGGCGTGCTGCAGCCGGCCCCGTCGCCGCCGCCGCACCTGACGGCGGCGATCGTCAGCCGGATTAAGATCATGGCCGATCTGGACATCGCCGAGCGCCGGCTGCCGCAGGACGGGCGCATCCGGCTGCGGCTGCAGAACCGGCAGGTGGACGTGCGCGTGTCCACCGTGCCCACGCTGCACGGCGAGAGCGTGGTGCTGCGGTTGCTCGACAAGGAGCGCGGGCGCATCTCGCTCACCGAGCTGGGGATGGCGGCCGACACGCTGGCGCTATTCAGCGAAGTGGTATCTCGGCCGCACGGGATCGTGTTGTCCACCGGCCCCACCGGGCTCGGGCAAGACGACGACGCTGTACGCCGCGCTGGAGATGATCCGCACGGGCACGGAGAAGATCCTCACGGTCGAGGACCCGGTGGAGTACGAGCTGCCCGGCGTGCCGCAGGTGCCGGTGAACGAGAAGGTGGGCGTCACGTTCGCCACGGCGCTGCGCGCGCTGCTGCGCCAGGACCCGGACATCATCTGGTGGGCGAGATCCGCGACCCGGAAACCGCGCAGATCGCCACGCAGGCGGCGCTCACGGGGCACCTGGTGCTGTCCACGCTGCACACCAACGACGCGCCGACGGCGCTCACGCGGCTGCTCGACCTGGACGTGGCGGCGTACCTGGTGGCGAGCACGGTGGACGCGGTGCTGGCGCAGCGGCTGGTGCGCCGCATCTGCCCGCACTGCAAGACAGCCGGCCGCGCCGGAGAAGATCGCCGAGCAGCGGCTGGACCTCGACGCGCTCGGGCTGCGCCACGTCTGGCGCGGCGCCGGGTGCGACGAGTGCCGCCGCACGGGCTACATCGGCCGCATCGGCATCTACGAGCTGCTGGTGATGGACAACGAGCTGCGCGTGGAGCTGCAGCAGCGGCGGGGGAGCGAGGAGCTGCGCACGATGGCGATCACCAAGGGCATGCGCACGCTGCTGGACGACGGCCTGCGGCTGGTGCGGGAAGGGGTGACGACGCTGGAGGAAGTGCTGCGGGTGGCGCGGGGGTAGGGGGAGATCGCGACGGGGCGAAGTGTAGGACGGTAGGACGGATGACTGCGAACGCCGTTGCTGTCCTACTCTCCAATCGCGCCCAGGCCCCTTGCCCTCTAGATTGTCATTCGTACGCGCCGAGTCCTCAACCCCGCGCCCATGTCCGACCGCGACCTGCACGCCCAGCTCACCGAACTCCACCACGCGCTGCAGGACGTGAAGGCGGCCGGCGACGCCAAGACCCAGGCGTTCCTGGACGATCTGGCGGCGGATCTCCAACCGATCGTCGAGGGCGGGCCCGGCGGCCCGATCGCGGGTGGCAAGGCGGCGGGATTGCGCGAGCGGCTCGAGGCGGCGATGGCCGCCGTCGAGGTCGTCGCATCCCGCGCTCGCCAAGGCCATCGAGCGGGTGGCCGACACGCTGGCGTTCTACAACCTGTAGCGGCGGCGCGAGTTCGGCGGCGGGCGCAAACGGGCGGTCGGCCGCGCCCGCGGAGGACCGGTAGCGGTCACCCGAGCGGCGCCCGGCGCGCGGTGAATCCGCGGCTCCGGAAGGGGGTCGGACCGACTATATTCAAGGGAGAGCATTTCCCTGCCGCGGAGCACAAGGCCGCGACTCGCCCAACGAGGAGCGATCATGCCCGAGCAGCCCTTTCCGTCGCGCGCCAGGAGTTCGCGGCCGCGATCAAGCGCGACACCGCGCCCGTGGAGTGCCCCCGGTTCCTGGCCGTGCTGGACGCCATGATCGAGTGGAGCCTGGCCCGCCCGACGCTCGTGAAGTTCCGCCCCGAAGATTCGCACGACGGCACGATCGCGTTCGGCCGCGTGGGCTCCAAGCTGACGATGTGGACGGCGTCGCCCCGCAAGCGGCAGAGCCCGCGGTTCGAGGTCATGCCCCGCGGCGCGCGCACGCTCAGCGACGAGGACCGGGCCACGGTCCTGGCCACGCTCAATGCCCACACGAGCGAGGAACTGGAGGCGGGCGATCCGCTCCGCATCTCGTTCGGCGCCCTCAAGAACAAGGCGGCCCGGGCGGCGGTGTGCGACTGCATGGATCGCCTGCTCGTCGTCACCTGATCCCTCGCCGCGCGGCGCCCCGCGCGGCCCGACTCCAACAAATCCCGGCGTGCCCTTCAGCGGATTCAAACTCCACCCCGACCTCCTGCGCGGCATTAAAGAACTAGGATATCCGCGCCCCACCCCCATCCAGCACGACGCCATTCCGCCCGCCATGGGCGGCCGCGACGTGCTGGCCTGCGCCATGACGGGCAGCGGCAAGACGGCGGCGTTCCTGCTCCCGATCCTCCACCAGCTGCTGGGCCGCCCGCGCGGCACCACGCGGGCCCTGGTCTCACGCCCACGCGCGAACTGGCGGCGCAGATCCTCGAGGACCTCGAACGACCTGGCCGTCCACACGCCGCTCACCGGCGCCGCCGTGTACGGCGGCGTGGGCATGGGCCCGCAGGAGCACGCCTTCCGCAGCGGCGTGGACGTGATCGTCGCCACCCCCGGCCGCCTGCTCGACCACTTCAAGGCGCCCGTACGCTCGAAGCTCGCCGGCCTCCAGTTCCTGGTGCTCGACGAGGCCGACCGCATGCTCGACATGGGGTTCCTGCCCGACATCCGGAAGATCCTGCGCCACCTGCCCGCCAAGCGGCAGACGCTGTTCTTCAGCGCCACGATGCCGCCCGCCATCGGGCAGCTCGCGCGCGAGATGCTGCACGACCCGGTCACGCTCAACCTCGAACGGCAGTCGGCGCCCGCCGTGGGCATCACGCAGGCGGTGTACCCGGTGCCGCAGGAGCTCAAGTCGTCGCTGCTCGTGGCCCTGCTCACCCGCGGCGACATGGAGCAGGCGCTGGTGTTCACGCGCACCAAGCACCGCGCCAACCGGCTGTGCGAGTTCCTGGTCAAGCGCGGCGTCAAGGCCGAGCGCATCCACGGCAACCGGTCGCAGGCGCAGCGCACGGCGGCGCTGGACGGCTTCAAGCGCGGCGTCCACCGCGTGCTCGTGGCCACCGACATCGCGGCCCGCGGCATCGACGTCGAGGCGCTGGGTCACGTCGTGAACTTCGACGTGCCCAACGTCCCCGAGGACTACATCCACCGCGTGGGCCGCACGGCGCGCGCCGAGGCCACGGGCGAGGCGTTCACGATGGTGTCGCCCGGAGGAAGAGGGCGAATTGCGCGGCATCGAGCGCGCCATCGGCAAGCGGCTGCCGCGCGTGACGCTGCCCGACTTCGACTACACGGCGCGCGCGGAGGGCAAACTCGAGGTGCCGCTGGCCGAGCGCGTGGCCGGCATCCGCGCCCGCAAGGCGCACGAGCGCGAGCGGGCCAAGGCCAAGGACGCGCGCCGCCGCCGGTAGAGGAGAGCCCCGTGCCATGACCGACGCTCCGCTCACGATCGCGATCGACGAACGTCCCCAGGCCGCCGACCAGCAGGTGGTGGTGGACGGGCTCCGCGCCTTCAACGCGGCCGTGATCGGCGATTCGCGCGAACGCCCGATCTCCTGTTTCGTGCGCGACGCCGGCGGCCGCGTGGTGGGCGGCCTGCTCGGCCACGTCAAATGGCGGTGGCTGTACGTGGCCCGGCTGTGGCTCCCCGAGGCCGTGCGCGGGCAGGGGGTGGGGCGCCGCCTCATGGGCGAGATCGAGCGCTACGCCTGGGCGCACGACTGCCTGGGCGTCTACCTCGACACGTTCGAGTACCAGGCGCTGCCGTTCTACCGGAAGCTGGGCTACGAACTGTACGGCACGCTCGACGGGTATCCGCCCGGGTACCGGCAGTTCTACTTGCGCAAGACGAGGCCCACGGGCAGCATATCGGGATGACCACCCCCGATCGCTGCCATTCCGCCACGCGCCGCGCGAACGCACCGCGGCGCGCCGCCACCCCGTTGCGGCTCGCCGCTCTCGCCGCGTTCGCCGCGTTCGCCGCCCTCGCCGCCGTGCCCGCCGGCGCCCGCGCGCAGCAGGCGGTGGATATGAGCAAACTGCAGGACGAGGCGGTGTCGCGCATCGAGCAGTACATCCGGCTCAACACCACCAACCCGCCGGGCAACGAAGAGCAGACGATGAAGTTCTTCGCCCGGATCTTCACCGCCGAGGGGATCCCGTTCGATACGGCGTCGTCGGCGCCCGGGCGGGGGAACATCTGGGCGCGGCTCAAGGGCGGCGGCCAGCCGGCGCTGGTGCTGCTGAGCCACATGGACGTGGTGCCGGCCGATCCCAAATACTGGAGCGAGGACCCGTTCGCGGCCGTGGTGAAGGACGGCATCCTGTGGGGGCGCGGCACGCTCGACACGAAGACGCTCGGCATCGTGGAACTCGAGGCGTTCCTGACGCTGCATCGGCAGCACGTGCCGCTCGCCCGCGACGTGATCTTCATGGCCACGGCGGACGAGGAGGCGGGAGCGTCGTTCGGGGCGGGGTGGATCATGACGCACCACCCCGAGGCGTTCGCCGGCGCGGGATTCGTGATCAATGAAGGGGGCGGCGGCGACGTGGACCAGGGGCGCGAGCGGTTCGGCATCGAGGTCACGCAGAAGGTGCCGTACTGGTTCAAGCTCACCGTGGCGGGCACGCCGCGGCACGGGTCGGAGCCGCCGGTGGCGTCGTCGGTGAACCGCCTCGTGCGCGCGCTGTACCGGCTGCAGACCTACCAGTTCGCGCCGCGCGTCATCCCGGCGGTGGACGCGTACTTCAAGGGTCTCGCGCCCAACGCCAGCCCCGAATGGAAGGACGCGTTCGCCGACATGGCCACCACCGTGCAGGATCCGGACAAACTGCTGCGGCTGCAGACCGAGATGCCCGAACTCGCCGCGCTCACCCGCAACACCTGCTCGATCACCATCCTGCAGGGGAGCAGCAAGATCAACGTCATCCCGCCGGAGGCGTCGGCGCAGTTGGACTGCCGGCTGCTGCCCGACCAGGACGTGCCGGCGTTCAAGCAGGAGCTGCGCGGCGCGCTCAACGATCCGTCGATCGCGATCGACCAGCTGCTCGGCTTCACGCCGGCCGTGTCGCCCACCGACAACCTGCTGTACCGCACGATCGCGGCGGTGACCCGGGCCCACTACCCGAACGCGGCGATCGTGCCGGCGGTGTCCACCGGGTTCACCGACAGCCACTTCTTCCGCGACCGCGGCATCGCGTCGTACGGCTATGCACCTTTCCTTATACCAGAGGCCGACGAGGCGGGAGTGCACGGCAACAACGAGCAGCTGTCGATCGCCAACATCCGCGCCGGCACCCAGATGATGTACGAGATCGTGACCCGGATGGTCGCGCCGTGAGGCCCGCCCTGGTGGCCGGCGCGGCGGCCGCGGCCGTGGCCTGTTCGCACGCGCCGCCCACGGTGTACCCGGTGGTGGATCGCGATCTGTACCTGTGCGCCGAGGCGACCACGGCGCAGCTCGGGTTCGTGGCGCGGCGCGATACGGGAACCACGGCAACGCGGCTCACCGTCACCACGCAGCCCGACCAGCGGTCGGGGCAGTACGACGGGCTGGCCATTCAGGTGCTCGGCGACACGTCGCGCATCCATCGGTGGATCGAGGTGGAGCCGTTCAGCGGGGTTTTGAACCGCGGGGGAACGAGGAACTGCTCATGGCCGGCCCGGGCGCCCGGCAGGCGGCGGCGACGCTGGAGCAGCGCTGCAACTCGAGCCCGGGCGGGTTGCGCGGCGTGAGTGGCGGCGGCGGTGGTGGGGGTGGGGATGGGGGTGGGGCGCGAACGCCGGCCGATCGCTAGTTTTCGCGGGTCGCCAACCGCAGGGACCACCACCATGAAGCCGTTCCGCCTCGCGAGCGCCGCCCTGGCGCTCACGCTCGCCGCCTGCTCCGCGCCCAGTGTCATCACCCAGGCGCCGGTTCCGGTGCGCCAGCCCACCGCGCCGGCCGCCGAGCCGGCGACCGTGGCCCGCTCGCCGTTCACCACGCCGCCCACCGACTGGCAGCTGCTCGACGAGCACACCGACCACGTACCGGGGATCAGCGTGCGCCGGGCCGATCAGGAGCTGCTGTCGGGGCTGGCGCCCAGGCAGACGGTGCTCGTGGCGGTCATCGACGGCGGCGTGGACACGACCGACGTGGACCTCGTGCCGCACCTGTGGCAGAACCCGGGCGAGATTCCCGGCAACGGCAAGGACGACGACCACAACGGTTACGTGGACGACACGTGGGGGTGGGACTTCATCGGGGGCCCGGGCGGGCGCGACCTCGACGACGAGACGTTCGAACTCACGCGTCTGTACTCGCGGTGCCACCACATCGCGCCGCTCAGCGTGGCCGGACCGGACCCGTCGGCCGAGGAGTGCGCGCACCTCGACGTGGAATTTCCGGCCAAGCGCGATTCGGCCAAGGCCGAACTCGCCAACATCGAGAATGCGGCCCAGGCGCTCGGTCGCGCCACCGAGATCCTCGCGCCGGCGATCGCCGACACGCTCACCGTGGACCGCGTGACGGCGTACCAGCCCGCCGGGCAGCTGCAGCAGCAGGCCCGCGCGATCTACCTGCGGCTGGCGGCGGACCACATCGACTCGGCGGCGATCGCCGACGCGCTCAAGGCCTATCGGTCGCAGGTGCAGTACGGCTACGACACGACGTTCTTTCCGCGGCCGGGCATCGTGGGCGACCATCTCATGGACCTGACGCAGCGCGATTACGGCAACCGCGACGTGATGGGGCCCGACGCGCTGCACGGGTCGCACGTGACGGGGATCATCGGCGCCGTGCCCGACGCCAAGGAGGGCATTGCGGGCGTGGCGCAATCGGTGCGAATCATGATGGTGCGGACGATTCCCAACGGCGACGAGCGGGACAAGGACGTGGCGAACGCGATCCGCTACGCGGTGGACAACGGCGCCAAGGTCATCAATATGAGCTTCGGCAAGGAGTATTCGCCGCAGAAATCGGCCGTGGACGACGCCGTGAAGTACGCCGACGCGCACGGCGTGCTGATCGTGCACGCGGCGGGCAACGACAATCACGACAACGACGCCGGCGGCAACTTCCCCACGGCATACTACCTGGACGGGGGCCGCGCGCAGAACTGGATCGAGGTGGGCGCGTCGAGCTGGAAGGGGGGCGACACGCTGGCCACGTCGTTCAGCAACTACGGGCAGCAGCGGGTGGACGTGTTCGCGCCGGGAGAGGACATCAAGTCCACCGTGGTGGGCAACAAGTTCTCGCGCGAGAGCGGCACGAGCATGGCGTCGCCGGTGGTGGCGGGGCTCGCGGCGCTGATCCTGTCGTACTACCCGAACCTGACGGCGGGCGACGTGAAGCGGATCATCCTCGCCTCGGCCACGCGCTACCCCGCGCAGATGGTGGCCAAGCCGGGGGCCAAGGACGGCGATCCGCTGGTGCCGTTCGGGTCGCTCTCGGTGACCGGCGGGATCGTGAACGCGTACTCGGCGCTGCAGATGGCGGCCAAGGAGTCGGGGGGGAAGCCGTAGGCGGGCCCCTCTGACGTATTGGTCCTGATCACGGCCGAGAACTGGGGGATCGGCCGGATTTTCTTCGCGGAAGGGCGCTCGGGGGCGCGAGCGGCCGAGGTTCGCTAATATAGCGTCATCGATCCGGCGGACCCCTGAATCGGGAGGCAGCGATGAGCATCGACGGCGGATATTTCATGTTCGGCCTGTTGTGGTACAGCCTGCTCGTGGGCACCATCGGGGCCATCGCCGCGAAACACTACTACCTCCGCAAGGGCGCGATCGCTCCGACCGCGCGTGCGCCGGATGCCGAAGAGTCGACGCGTCTCGAGCAGGCCGTGGACGCCGTGGCGCTCGAGGTGGAGCGCATCTCGGAGAACCAGCGCTTCCTCACTCGCGTGCTCACCGAGCGTCCGGCCGAGCGCGCCGCCGGCGGCGGACGCGTGACGACGCCGCAGTCTCCAATCCCGGCGCCTGTGCGCAGCATCTCGGGGCCGCGCCGGTTGATCTGAGGCCGGCCTGCCGGCTCGCCGTACCCGCGCCGGCGCCCTTCCTGTTCCGGATGCGGGACGAGGTGAGTCGCCGATCCGTTCGCCGGCTGGATCGCGCATCCCTAGGCGGCCGTAGGACTTGCCCCACGAGGGTCCATGGGGCAACGTTCGAGGGTTCGCGCTGTCCGACCGTCCTTCAAGGAGAGTCCAACCCACCATGCCTGCTGCACCCACCACGCGCGCCTACACCCGACTCACGCAGCCGCTCGTTCGCAAGAACGGCGAGCTTCGCCCCGCCACGTGGGACGAAGCGCTCGACGCGGCGGCCGAGGGATTCCGCCGCAACATCGAGCGGAAGGGGCCCGACGCGCTCGGAATCTTCTCGTGCTCCAAGTCCACGAACGAGATGAACTTCCTGGCGCAGAAGCTCGCCCGCGTCGCCTTCGGCACCAACAACATCGACAGCTGCAACCGAACGTGACACGCTCCCAGCGTCGTCGGTCTGGCGACGGTCTTCGGAGCGGGCGGGGGCACGAGCTCCTACGAGGAAGTGGAGGACACGGACGTCGTCTTCCTCTGGGGCTCGAACGCGCGCAATGCGCACCCGATCTGGTTCCACCACCTGCTGAAGGGGATCCGGAACGGGGCGCGGCTGTACGTGGTGGACCCGCGGCGCACGGAGTCGGCGCAGTGGGCGGACGTGTGGCTGGGCCTGAACGTCGGCACCGACATCGCGCTCGCCAACGGCGATGGCGCGCGAGATCATCCACGCCGGGCTCACGCACGAGTGGTTCATCGGACACGCCACCGAGCACTTCGAGACCTACGCGAATCGGTGGAGCCGTACACGCTCGAGCACGCGGCGCGGATCACCGGCGTGCCGGCCGACGTCATCCGCGAAGCGGCGCACGCGTACGCCACGGCCGACAAGGCGATGATCTGCTGGACGCTCGGCATCACCGAGCACCACGACGCCATCGACAACGTGCTCGCCCTGATCAACCTGTCGCTGCTCACGGGGCACGTGGGACGCTGGGGCTCCGGGTGCAACCCGCTGCGCGGCCAGAACAACGTGCAGGGCGGCGGCGACATGGGCGCCATCCCCAACAAGCTCCCCGGCTTCCAGGACATGCGCGACGACGCGGCCCGCACGCGCATCGAGCAACTGTGGCACACCACCATCCAGCCGAAGTACGGATGGAACCTGACGGAGATGTTCCAGGCCATGGGCCGCGGGGAGCTGACGTCGCTGTTCGTGATCGGCGAGAACCCGGCGCAGTCCGACGCCGACGGCCACCACGTGGAGCACGTGCTCGGCGCGCTCGACCACCTGGTGGTGCAGGAGATCTTCCTCACGCGAACGGCGCAGTTGGCGCGACGTCGTGCTGCCGGCCGGCGCGAGCTGGTGCGAGGGCGAGGGCACGGTGACGAACAGCGAGCGCCGCATCCAGCGGGTGCGCAAGGCCGTGCGGCCGCCGGAGGGCGCCCGCGACGAGCTGTGGATTCTGTCCGAGCTGGCGCGGCGCATGGGGCACGACTGGGGGCAGCCCACCGCCGAGCAGGTGTGGAACGAGGTGCGCGAGGCGGCGCCGGCGTTCTGCGGCGGCATGAGCTACGCCCGCCTGGAGGCGTTGAACGGCATCCAGTGGCCCTGTCCCGACGAGTCGCATCCCGGCACCAAGTTCCTGCACGGCCGCCTGTGGGAGGAACCGCGCGGCGGGCGCGCCGCGCCGTTCTCGGTGGTGGAGCACGAAGGCCCCGTGGAGATGCCCGACGCGGAGTACCCGCTGCTGCTCACCACGGGCCGCCGGCTGGAGTCGTTCAACACGGGCGTGCAGTCGGGGGGCTACGAGTCGCCGCTGCACCTGGGCGAGTCGCTCGACCTCTCGCCCGAGGACGCGGCGCGGCTGGGCGTGGCCGACGGCGGCCCGGTGCGCGTCACGTCGCGCCGCGGCTCGCTCGTGGCGCCGGCCCGCGTGGACCGGTCGCTCCGCCCCGGCGTGGTGTTCATGACATTACACTTTCCTGATGAAGTGGCCACCAACGTGCTGACCATCGACGTGTCCGATCCGCTCTCCGGCACGGCCGAGTTCAAGGCCTGCGCGGTGCGCGTGGAACCGGCCGCCGTGGCCGCCGCGGCCGCGGCGGCGGGCCGCTGATGGACATCCGCCTGCTCGACGCCGCCGCCACCTCGGCGGAGCGCGAGGCGGTGGATGGCTGCCTCGGCCCGCCGCACTCGGCGTGGGACGGCGGCGCCCGCGGCGGCACGCGCGACCGGCACGTGTCGTACGCCGGGCAGACCATGCGCGACCGGCGCCACCGGCTGCTCCCGGCGCTCCTGGCGCTGCAGGCCCGGGTGGGGTGGATCAGCGAGGGTGGCCTGGCCTACGTGTGCGAGCGGCTCGACGTGCCGCCGGCCGACGCGTGGGGCGTGGCCACCTTCTACGCGCTGCTCTCCACCACGCCGCGCGCCAGGCGCGTGCTGCACGTGTGCGACGACGTCGCGTGCAAGTGCCGCGGCGCCGACGCGCTGGTCGCCGGCCTGGAACGGGCGGTCGGGCCCGCGCACGCCCACGCCCCCCACGGCGACGCCCTGCACGTGGGCGACGACGACGCGGTGTGGGTGCGCTCGCCCTGTCTGGGACTGTGCGACCACGCGCCGGCGGCGCTGCTGCAGCAGTTCGGGCTCGATCCCGCGGAACACCAGTTGGCCGGGCTCACCGTGGAGTCGGCGATGGAAGTGCTGCGCGACCGCGTGGAGCCGGTGCCGGGTCCGGTGTCGGCGCTCAACGAAGCGCCGGCGAGCGGCGGGCCGATGGCGGGGCTGGTGCCGCCGGCGCCGCTGCCGCGCTGCATCGGCGAGCCGCGTCTGCTCAAGCGGGTGGGTAAGGTGGACCCGACCAGTCTCTGGGCCTACGAGGAGAGTGGGGGCTTCGTGGCGCTGAAGAAAGCGCTGGCGATGGGGCCCGAGTGGGTGGTGGCCGAGGTGCTCGCTTCGGGGCTCACCGGCCGGGGCGGCGCGGCCTTTCCGACGGGGCGCAAGTGGGACGCCGTGCGCCGGCAGGCCGTGGCGCCGCACTACCTGATCTGCAACGCCGACGAGTCGGAGCCGGGCACGTTCAAGGATCGCGTCTTGATGGACCAGGATCCGTTCGCGGTGATCGAATCCATGATCATCGCCGGGTTCGCGACCGGGTGCGAGCGCGGGTTCATCTACATTCGGGGCGAGTATCCGCTGGCCGCCGAGCGGCTGCAGACGGCCATCGACGCGTCGCGCGACACGGGCATGTTGGGCGACCGCGTGATGGGCGCCGCGTTCCGTTTCGACGTCGAGATCCGTCGCGGCGCCGGCGCGTACATCTGCGGCGAGGAGACGGCGATCTTCAATTCCATCGAGGGTTTTCGGGGCGAGCCGCGCAACAAGCCGCCCTTTCCGGCCGAGGCCGGGCTGTTCGGCTGTCCGACCGTGGTGAACAACGTGGAGACGCTGGCCAACGTGCCCGAGATCGTGATGTTTGGGGGCGACGCGTTCGCCAGGGTGGGCGGCGGGCAGTCCACCGGCACCAAGCTGTTCTGCGTGAGCGGCCACGTGACCTATCCGGGGGTGGTCGAGGTGCCCTTCGGGACGACCCTGCGCGAGGTGCTCGACCTGTGCGGCGGCGTGGCCGGCGGGCGCAAGTTGCAAGCCGTGCTGCTGGGCGGCGCGGCGGGGGTGTTCGTGCGTGGCGACGAATTGGACATCCCGCTCACGCTCGAGGGCGCGCGCGCCGCGAACGCCACGCTGGGGTCCGGGGTGGTGGTGGCGTTCGACGACACCGTGGAGCTGAAGGCCGTGGTGCGGCGCATCGCCGCCTTCTTCCGCGACGAGTCGTGCGGCCAGTGCGTGCCCTGCCGGGTGGGCACCGTGCGGCAGGAGGAGGCGCTCTGCCGCATCGCGGCCGGCCGGCCGATCGGCGGGATGGCGCAGGAGCTGGCGCTGCTGGAGGACGTGGGCGCGGCGATGAAGGACGCGTCGATCTGCGGGTTGGGGCAGACGGCGTATTCGGCGGTGGAGTCCGCGGTGAAGAGATTGGGGTTGTACGAGGGCCAGCCATGACCGGTATCGCGCCAGTTCCTCTCGCTCAGATTCGCCGGCGCCGCGGCGCCGACGCGGCGCGGGTCGCGCTCACGATCGACGGCCGCGCGGTCGAGGTGCCCGAGGGCACTACGATCCTGGCCGCGTGCACGCAGCTCGGCATCGAGATCCCCACGCTCTGCTTTCTGGAGACGCTGCGGCCGGTGAACGTCTGCCGCATCTGCGTGGTGGAGGTGAAGGGGGCGCGCGTGCTCGTGCCGAGCTGTTCGCGCGCCGTGGAGCCGGGCATGGACGTGCAGACCGACTCGCCGCGGGTGCGCCACAGCCGCCGGCTCATTCTGGAGATGCTGGCGTCGTCGGTGGATCTGTCGCGGACGCCGCAGGTGGCCGGCTGGATGCGCGAGTACGGGGCGAAGCCGGAGAGGTATGGTCCCAAGGCGCCGGCGTCGGCGGCCGGCGCGCGGGACGCGCTGGTGCCCGGGCATCACGAGCCGCCGAATCCCGCGTACGCGGCCACCGTGGCCCAGCCGCCCACCGTGGACAACGATCTCTACGTGCGCGACTACGCCCGGTGCATTCTCTGCTACAAGTGCGTGGAGGCGTGCGGGCCCGACCATCAGAACACCTTCGCGATCGCCGTGGCGGGGCGCGGGTTCGACGCGCGCATCTCGACGGAGCTGGCCGTGCCGCTGCCGGGTTCCGCGTGCGTCTATTGTGGAAATTGTATAGCCGTGTGCCCCACCGGGGCGCTGGTGGCGCGCACGGAGTTCGACATGCGGGCCGACGGGCGGTGGGACGAGACGGAGCAGACGGCGACGGACACGATCTGCCCGTACTGCGGGGTGGGGTGCACGCTCACGCTGCACGTGCAGGACGGAGAGATCGTGAAGGCCACGAGCCCGCTCGACCACGACGTGACGCTCGGGAATCTGTGCATCAAGGGCCGCTTCGGGTGGCGGTTCGTGAAGGGCGCGGCGCATGGACGGCCCTGAACCGACGACCGGACTCGGGCCCGTGCCCGGGCTCGGGTACGGCGAGCCGGTGAACGTGCGGCGGTTCGTGCGGCTCACCGACGACGGCGCGCGGGACGAGCGCGCGCCGGTGGCGGAAGAGGTGCCGGTGGCGTTCGTGTATTCGGGGCGGGCGCACGCGGTGATGATGGCCACGCCGGCCGACCTCGAGGATCTCGCGGTCGGATTCACGCTGAGCGAGCTCATCGTGGCGGAGCGCCGCGAGATCGGGCGAGTGTCCGTGTCGGCCCACAGCCGCGGGGTGGAGTTGGCGATCGAGATTCCGCCCGCGGCCGTCGAGCGGCTGGCCGAGCGCTCGCGGGCGATTTCGGGGCGCACCGGGTGCGGGCTGTGCGGGGTGGAGGCGATCGAGGATGCCGTGCGGGCGCCGCGCGCGGTGGCGTCGGCGCTGGCGATCGAGCCGGAGGCGTTGTGGCGGGCGGCGGCGGCGCTGGACGCGCGGCAACCGTTCAACCGGGCCACGCACGCGGTGCACGGGGCGGCGTGGGCCTCGCCGGACGGCGAATTGCGCGTGGTGCGCGAGGACGTCGGGCGGCACAACGCGCTGGACAAGGTGTTGGGCGCGCTGGCGCGAGAGGGGGCGGACGCGTCGAGCGGATTCCTGGTCGTGACCAGTCGCGCGAGTTTCGAGCTGGTGCAGAAGGCGGCGGCGTTCGGGGTGCCGCTGTTGGCGGCGGTTTCGCGTCCCACCGGCTTGGCGGTGCGGCTCGCCGAGACGTGCGGGATGGGTCTCGTCGGGTTGTTGCGCGGGCGGACCGCGAATGTGTATGCCCACCCGGAGCGCGTGCGCGCTCCCATCACGCAGGAGCAGCGTTGACCGGTCACATCGTGCCCACCGACATCGAGATCGCGCAGGCCGCGCGGCCGCGTCCCATCGTGGACGTGGCGGCGGACATCGGCCTGGGCGCGGACGACATAGATCTATATGGAAAGTACAAAGCGAAGATTCCGCTGGAGATCGCCGACCGGCCGGTGAAGGGGCGGCTGGTGCTGGTGACGGCGATCAGTCCCACGCCGGCCGGCGAGGGGAAGAGCACGCTGGCCGTGGGGCTGGCGCAGGCGCTGCGGCGCATCGGCACCAACGCCATTCTGTGCATGCGCGAGCCCAGTCTGGGGCCCGTGTTCGGGGTGAAGGGTGGGGCGGCGGGGGGCGGGTATTCGCAGGTGATTCCGATGGACGACATCAACCTGCATTTCACCGGCGATTTCCACGCCATTGCGAGCGCGCATGCGCTGTTGTCGGCCATGCTGGACAACCATCTGCAGCAGGGGAACGAGCTGAACATCGATCCGCGGCGGATCACGTGGCCACGGACGATCGACATGAACGACCGGGCGCTGCGCAACGCCGTGATCGGGTTGGGCGGCATGGCCAACGGGGTGGTGCGCGAGGAGCATTGGGTGATCATCCCGGCGAGCGAGATCATGGCCATTCTGTCGCTGGCCTCGAGCCGAAAGGATCTGGAGGAGCGGCTGTCGCGGGTGATCGTGGGGGCGACGGCGGGCAAGGAGCGGCATCCCGTGCGGGCCGGCCAGTTGAACGCGGCGGGCGCGATGACCATGCTGCTCAAGGATGCCATCCGTCCGAATCTCGTGCAGACGTTGGAGGGCGGGCCGGCGCTGGTGCACTGCGGGCCGTTCGGCAACATCGCGCACGGGTGCAACAGCATTCTGGCCACGCGCTCGGCGCTGGCGTTGGGCGACGTGGTGGTGACCGAGGCCGGGTTCGGGTCCGATCTGGGGGCGGAGAAGTTCTTCGACATCAAGTGCCGGTTCGGGGGGCTGAACCCCGAGGCGGCGGTGTTGGTGGCGACGATCCGATCGCTCAAGATGCAGGGTGGGATGGACAAGAAGTTGCTGACCAAGGAGGATCTGGCGGCGTTGAAGCGTGGGCTGCCGCACCTCAAGCATCATCTGGAGAACGTGCGGCAGTTCGGGGTGCCGGTGGTGATCGCGATCAACCGGATCCTGAGCGACACGCCGGAGGAGTTGCAGATGGTGTACGACTACGCGGCGGGGTTGGGGGCGCGGGTGGTGATGGCGGACGTGTGGGCGCGGGGCGGGGCGGGGGGTGAGGATCTGGCCCGGCAGGTGTTGGAGATGCTGGCCGAGAAGTCGGGCAAGTACGCGCCGTTGTACGACGCCAGGGAGCCGATCCGTGGGAAGATCGAGACGATCGTGAAGCGCGTGTACGGTGGCGACGGGGTGGATTACGCGCCGGCGGCGGAGCGGGCGATCGAGTATCTGGAATCGATCGGGATGGGGCAGACGCCGGTGTGCATTGCGAAGACGCAGTATTCGCTCACCGACGATGCGGCGCGGTTGGGGAAGCCGACCGGGTTCCGGATCATGATCAACGAGGTGTACGGGAGCGCCGGAGCGGGGTTCGTGGTGGCGAAGGCGGGGGACATCATGACCATGCCGGGTTTGCCGAAGGTGCCGGCGGCGGAGGGGATGTCGATGGCCGAGGATGGGGAGATCGTGGGGTTGTCGTAGTTCGGCCGGGGCGGCGGGCTGGCGGGCTGGCGGGGGGGCCGGCGGGCCGCCGCGGCGCCGCGTTTCGGCCCGCCGGGAGGGGAATTGATGATGCCGGTGCCGGGTGGGGCCGGCATTGTCGTGTCATGGAGCCCAGGAAGACGTTGATTGGGGTGCTGCAGGAGAAGCTGCGGCTGCGGCATATGAGTCCTCGAACGGCGGAGGCGTACACCGCCTGGGTGCGCCGGTACGTCCGCTTTCATGGGGGCAAGCATCCGCGCGGCATGGGTTCGCGCGAGGTGACGGAATTTCTCTCCGATCTGGCCACGAGGCGGAACGTGGCGGCGTCCACGCAGAATCAGGCGTTGGCGGCGCTGCTGTTTCTGTATCGTGAGGTACTGGAAGCGCCGGTGGGGTGGTTGGATCAGCTCGTGCGGGCCAAACGGCCGCACCGGTTGCCGACCGTGATGACGCGAGAGGAGGTGGCGTCCGTGTTGGGGGCCATGACGGGCCGGCCGCGGTTGATTGGGGTCTTGTTGTACGGGAGCGGGCTGCGGTTGGGTGAGGCGTGCGGGTTGCGGATGAAGGACGTGGACCTGGCGCGGCGGGAGCTGGTCGTGCGGGCCGGCAAGGGCGACAAGGACCGGTTGACCCTGCTGTCGGAGGTGGTGGTGGAGGGGCTGGCGCAGCAGATGGACGCGGCCCGGGAGCTGCACCGGCGCGACCTGGCGGCGGGGCGCGGCCGCGTGGCGTTGCCGGAGGCCATGGGGGTCAAGGTCCCGTCGGCCATGCAGGATTGGCGGTGGCAGTGGGTATTTCCGGCCACGCGCTTGTATCGCGACGTGCGCACCCGGCAGTGGATGCGTCATCACATCCATCCCACGGTCATCCAGCGGGCCGTGGGCAACGCCGCGCGGGAGGCGGGGATTGCGAAGCGCGTGGGGTGTCACACGTTCCGTCACTCGTTCGCCACGCATCTGCTGGAGGCCGGCTACGATATCCGGACCGTGCAGGAGTTGCTGGGCCACCGGGATGTGCGGACCACTATGCTGTACACGCACGTGATGACGCGCGGGGGGCGCGGAATTCGGAGCCCGGCCGACTTGCTGGGCGGCGGACCCGGGATGGCGGATGCTGGCGGCGCTGGCGGGTGTGCCGAGCCCGACCCTTACGCGCGTGAACGTGCTAGGCTGACCGGGCTTCGCAGCCTAAGACACGGCCGAATGGTGGACGGCAAGTTCCTCAAAGCCCCCTGGCGCAATGAGATAGAAAGTTAAATATTGCAGGTGGCGCTACGGGATAGGCTGACGACATTCTGCAGTGATTCGGGTTTAGAGCTTGCGAACGTCGCAGGCTAATTGGCGTTAGATGGGCGCCGGGGTTTGTCGGAGCGTGAGAGCGGATGGCCATTCGAGATCTGGATCGAAAGCGGATCGAGCGTGAGCTAACGGAGTACTGCGACCGAGTCCCGCAGCACGTCAGGCATCAACTGCGGAACGGCTTTCGCATATCCGGGAGCGACGTCGTTCTGTTCGAGACCAGGCCCGCCTGGGACAATCCGAAGGAGTGGATGGAGCATCCAGTCGCCAAGTTCCGATACAACGCCACGCGCGAACTTTGGCAGCTCTACTGCCAGTTCAGCGATCTCAAGTGGCATTCGTACGAGCCTCTTCCGACTGCAGGTTCGTTTGAGATTCTGCTCCGCGAGGTAGATCGTGACCCAACGGGCATATTCTGGGGCTGATCGCGACCCGCCATCTAACGAGGCGCTGCTGCTGGCGGCGTGCGCTGGGGAAGCGGCCGACTCGCTACGCTCGCTGGCCGCAACTATGATAGGACGCCGCAGCAGAGCGCCGCGGCGTTAGCCGAACGACCGAGCCTTTGCAATATTGCCAGCTATGACGAAGATCGAGCACTTGGAGCGTGAAGTTGAGGCCCTCTCTCCCGAGGAGCGGGCCAATTTCCGCACGCGGTATGAAGCGTTCGACGCAGCGGAGTGGGACCGTCAGTTGGAGGCGGACGTCGCGGCTGGGCGGCTGGACCGGCTCGCGGAAGCGGCCCTCGCCGACCATCAGGCCGGGCGCTCGCGGCCCCTTTGACGCATCACGCGGCGCCGAGCTTCTGGCGTGGCTACGAGGCACTCCGGGCGGCGGTTCGCGAACTCGCGGACAAGCAATTTGCGCTGCTGAAGGAGAACGCGGCTCACCCGTCCCTTCACTTCACGCACCTTGGCCAATATGGATCGGTGCGCGTAGGTCAGCATTACCGCGCGTTGGGGATGGACGTCGCTGATGGTGTGTTGTGGTGGTGGATGGGCACGCACGCCGAGTACGATCGCCTCGTCGGCTAACGAGGCGCTCCTGCCCTCGGCGTGTGCTTCGGAAGCGGCCGGCTCGCTGCGCTTGCGGGCCGCAATTATAATGGAACGCCGCAGCAGAGCGCCGCGGCGTTAGCTGGGCCACAGACGGTCGCTTGACACTAGTAACGCGCGGCGTTATTATGCCGAGTGATCAAGGACTTCGCGAATCCCGACACGGAGCGCCTGTTCGCCCGCGACCGCGTGCGGCGGTTTCCTGCGCAACTGCACCGGGTCATGTTGCGGAAGCTCGTCGCGGTAGACGCGGCGGAACGGCTCGACGACTCGCGGGTCCCGCCCGGGTATCGCCTGGAGAAGCTGCACCGGGACCGAGCCGGCCAGCACAGTATCCGTGTGAACGATCAATGGCGGATCTGCTTTCGATGGCAAGAGGGCAATGCGTACGAAGTCGAGATTGTCGACCAACACTGAGGAGAGGCAATGACGACGCGCAAACTGGCTCCGATTCACCCGGGGGAAGTGCTCCTGCACGACTTCCTCGAGCCGTTCGGGCTGTCCCAGTATCGCTTGGCTCACGACATCAACGTCCCGGCGCGCCGGGTGAACGAGATTGTGCATGGGAAGCGCGCGGTGTCGGCCGATACGGCCTTGCGGTTGGCGCGCTATTTCCGGACGAGCGACCGTTTCTGGCTGAATCTTCAGGCGCGCTTCGACCTTGAGGTGCAACGCGATCTGCTGGGGAGGCGCTTGGAGCGCGAGGTCGCCGTTCTCGCCCCGGCCAGCTAACGCGGCGCTGCTGCTGGCGGCGTGGGCTGCGGAAGCGGCCGGCTCGCTGCGCTCGCGAGCCGCGATTATTATGGAACGCCGCAGCAGAGCGCCGCGGCGTCAGCAACAGCAAACGGGCGCCGAAACTACCGCCGGTAGACCTCGCGGCGATTGCCGATTCGGACGACCGTGACAATCACGTCCTCAGCGAAGATTTCGTAGAGAATCCGATAGTCCCCCTGGCGGATTCGGTGCTTGTCGTCACCGCTGAGCTTTTCGGCGCCCATCGGCCGAGGGTGCTCGGCGAGGGCTCCAATCTTCGCCACGATCCGCTGGCGGTCCCTGGGCGGCACGCTCTCCAGTTCCTTCGCGGCCGACTTCGTCAGGAGGATGTTATAGCTTGCCACGCTTCTTCAGGTCGCGGACGACGGCTTCGAAGGACACCCGAGGTTCCTTCGCCCGCTCATGGAACGCCGCGAGATCGTCGGCGTCTTCAGCCAAGCTGTGCCGGACTGCCGTATTCACCAGTTCCGAAATACTCGCATCCGTCTCAGCGGCTTTGAGGCGGAGCGCTCGATGCAGCGGGGCATCGAGGTATACGGTGGCGCGTTTGGTGGCAGACATGCAGAGAATCATAGCGTTACAACGTCATAACGGCAAGTGCCTTGCCAACCACGAGTTGCTGCCGACGCGGCGCGGGCAGTCGTCGCAGTGGTTCGCGCGCGGCGTGCCGATGGCATAGCATCAGGGTGAGCGGCCCGCCGTCCGCACAGCAGGGCGCCACGGCGTTAGCCGGAGGTCGTCGCGTGTGTTCCTTCTTGTTGGAGAACCCGCATCGTGGGAACTGCCCGGTCTCTATTGCGCGTCCTGTTCGCGGCGGGCGACGCCGGCGAGGTGGAAAGATTTCATGATCTGCTCCGCGCGGACGTGGTCGTCCATGCGCCATTCGGGCTGTCGACAACCGGGGTGGCCGCGGAGCAGGTGTCATGGCGCCGGGCGCGGGACGCGATTCCGGACTTGCACCACCACTTCGAGGCTGTCGTCGTCGACGAGGGGTTTGAGGCGGCGCGCTGCGTCGTGACCGGCACCCTCAACGGCACGTACGGCGGATTCTCGGGCACGGGACGATCGTTCCGAATCGATCAGGCGCTATTTGCTCGCACACGGGACGGAAAGCTCGCGGAGCTCTGGGAGATCGTCGATACCGGGGCTCTCGTGCGCCAATTGGGCAGTCCCGACCCATAGTGGTCAGTTGTGCCGATGCGGCGACCCGCAGCGCTGTGCCGCCGGCTCACCAGCCGCTGCAGTCGGCGCGCAGCGGGAGGCTCGGGGAAGAGTGAGCATCGAGGTCGCCGCTCGCGGCGGAGCGGCATGGCGTTGGGCGGATCCGTCAGGGAACTGATGCAAACGACCGGGAGGACGTCATGACGCTGAAACCCGAGAGCACGATGCGTACGCCGGAGGCCGTACTCCGGTCCTTCATCGACAGGCTCGATCCGAAGGACCGGACGCTCATTCGATCGGTCCGGGCCGCCGTACGCAAGCGATTCCCGACCGCCAACGAACTGGCGTACGACTACTCCAGCCACTTCGTCATCGCCTATTCGCCGACGGACCGAGGAATCGATTCCGTCGTGTCGATCGTCGCACGTGCCAACGGGGTCCAGCTGTGCTTCACGCACGGAAAGCAGTTGCCCGACCCCACGAGGCTGCTGTCGGGATCGGGAAGCCAGACCCGCGTCATCTGGGTGGAGGCGGCCAAGCAGTTGGCTCATCCGGACGTGAAGGCGCTGATCGCCGCGGCCATTGATCAGGCGAGCGTCCGGTTGCCATCCACGGGGAAGGGGGCACTCATCATTCGGCCAACGGCCGCGAGCAGGCGGTCAGTCCGGAGGCCGAAGAAATGACGGCGGGCGTTGCCGAGGCGAGGTGGCAGCGTGCCGGCGTCGTGCCTGGACCGCCCAACGACGGCATGCAGCGGAGGGCGCTGCGCGCCGCCGCTGACGCTCAACGCTAAGCGGATTTCCATGTCACCCAACCTTCAACCGATCTTCGGGGAACTGAGGGCCATCTTGCGGCGGCACGCCCAGGGCCTGCGCGTCTCGCAGGATTCCCCCGACCACTTCGGCCTGGAGGCGACTCCCGGCCCGGCGACGCTACGCGCTTGGGGTGGCCAGGTGCGAAGGCAACAGATACCCGTGGCCTGGGTCGAGATCCGGGACGCGTACGTCAGCTACCACCTCATGAGCATGGGAGATCCCAGGGCACGCGCGACGCTCTCCAAGGAGCTGGAAGCGCGCATGCAGGGCAAGACGTGCTTCCACCTGCGACCGAGCGACGAGGGCCTCGTTCCGGAACTCGAACAGGCCACGGCCCGGGGGTTGGCGGCGTTCCGCGCGGCTGGGTTCATCATCGAACGCGAATCCTCGTAGCCAGCGTGTGGAGCGGTCGCGCCGGGGCGGCCACTTCCGGTGCATCAAACGCAGCGGCGGGTTGGAGCCACGCGGGAACGTCAGTCACCGCGTCCGAGCCGCTCCCGCCGTTCGCCCTCCGTCAGTTCGCCCTCCGTCAGTTCGGCCTCCGCCGGGTGGCCGTGGTCGCCGGGGAGTGCTCGCCGTTCAGCCCGTCTGGCCACGGCCAGCGAACCAGCCGCGCAGATCGCACTCGCCACGGTGAGGGGAGGGCCGAACAGTAGGAACTCTCCCCACACGGCCCCCCCTCGAAGGGCCGCGCCAACGACGAAGATCCCGGACAACAATAGGCCACTCGCAGCGCCCCACCCCGCGAAGCGCGCAAGAGACGCGCGATCCAGCCCGCGACGGCCCTCGATTCCCACGAGGATCCCGGAGAAGATGATGCCGGTCACGAAGCCGAGTGGCGCGAACAGGAGGGCGAACGGGAGGTCGGAGTGGAACCCGGGCACCCGCGCCAGCAGGGTCCCCGCACCACTCCATACCGCTCCCCAGGTGAGGCCCATCCCGAACGCCCCGCGGATGCGTCGCCCCCACCTCGTCATGACTGCCTCCCGACGCGCACTCGGACGCGCCCGCCACGCGTGGACGATCGAATGACAAGTACTTTGTGATACAGAGTATCCGCCGGCCGGGCGGAGGTCAAGAACGTCCCGCACCGAGTGCGGCGAGACCGTGGAGGTCCGACCGCGGGCGCGCCGCGGCCATGATGCCGACGGGGCGCCCACCGTTGCTTGCCGTTGACGGGCCGTCGGAGGTTGCGCAGCCTTCGGCCGTGCTTCTACTTGATCCGCCCGCAGCGGAAGCTCGGCGTTCAGTGGCCGCCAGGCTTCTCACGACGTGTCGTCCTCCACCCGCGTTCCGAATGGGAGCATCTCCGTCACCATGTACATCCCGAGCGCGTTCGCCGAGCGTGACCTGCCAGTTCTTTTCGCATTTATCGAGGCGCATCCACTCGCCGCCCTGATTACGACTTCGCCAACCGACGGGCTCATCGCGACGCATCTTCCCCTCGTCCTCGATCGCGCGGCCGGACCCATGGGCACGCTGGTCGGCCATTTCGCGCGCGCCAACCCGCATTCCCGGTGCGTCACGGGCGGGGCCGTCGAGGCGCTGGTCATCTTCACCGGCCCCGAGGCCTACATCACGCCGGAGTGGTACCCGACCAAGCAGGAAACGGGGCGCGTGGTTCCGACCTGGAATTACGTCGCGGTTCACGCGTACGGCGCTCTGCGTCTGCGAGATGACCCACAATTTCTTCGTGGGCATCTCGAGGCGCTCACCCTGCGGCACGAAGCGAATCGGTCCCGCCCGTGGCATGTGAGCGATGCGCCGGCCGATTTCATCGCCCAGCAACTGCAGGCCATCGTCGGCTTCGAGCTCAGGATCGATCGTCTTGATGGAAAGTGGAAGATGAGCCAGAATCGCGCTGACGCAGATATCGACGGCGTCATGCACGGACGTGGCGAATCGCAGGCGGCCCAGGATCAGGCGGTCGCTGCGATCGTGCGACCACGGCGTCCCACCACGCGCTGATGCAGTCCGAGGGCGGACGGCCTCGATGCGGCGACGAGATACGTTGCCACCCACCGTCGGGAACGTCTCGAGTGGGGCCCGGTCGAGGACCTGGGCCCGGCCATCACGGACCATGTATGAAGAAGCCCGGTCAGGCACCCGAGCGCCCTCGCGTTGGTGCAGACATGCGAGCCGGGTATGATTTCGGGGGCGGGATTCGCGGCACGTACGCCGCGCGTGTTGCCCCGGGGCGCCAATCTCGTGCTCCTCGCGCCGGTTGTCGCGACGGAGTATCCGAACGCCACGGCGGTCACCAAGGCGCTGCGGGAGATCATCGAGTCCAGGCGCAAGCACCGCGTCGCGTAGCCGACTGATGAAGAGCTCGCAATCAAGGCCGAGCCCGTGCATCTCAGGTCCTGCCAGCGTGGGCTCGGGAAGCGGCTGGCGGAGTACGGCTGCGTTCCCCATTCTATTGCGAAGCGGATCGGCCGCGCGCCGCGCCGATCGACCGCCATGCCACCGTGAGGAACCGCGATGCCTTCGAAGGAAAGGACGGCCAAGCACAAGAGTCGCGCCGATACGAGCGAAGCCGTCGACGAACTCATGGCGTCTCTGGTGCACCCGCACAAGGTCGCGATCACACACCTGCGGCAACTCATTCTCGGCGTTGACCGGTCCATCGCGGAGGGCGTCAAGTGGAACGCGCCGAGCTTCCGCACCACGGATTACTTCGCCACGACCAACCTCCGCACCAAGACGGGCATCGGCGTGATCCTCCACCTGGGCGCGAAGGTCCGTGACCTGCCCGGCGAGGGACTCGCGATCGACGATCCTGCCACGCTGCTCCGGTGGCTGGGCAAGGACCGCGCGACCATGGAATTCATGGATGCGGACGACGTACGAAGCAAGCGGAGCGCCGTTGAGAAAATACTCCGCCAATGGATCACGCATGTGTGAGCGTCACCAGCGCCCCACGCGCCGGAGCCGGCCTGACATCGGCCCGCGCCGGCGGGCGCCGCTGCCGAACGTCGGGCGGCGCCAACCGAAGCGGCCGAAGTATCGGTGAGATGAACTTCGCCGACGCGCAGGAGGCGATACGCCGTCGCTTCGCCGGAGGGTTCTACGGGCAGCTCGTGTCAGGCGTCTTGTGAACGCGGCCGCGGAACGCCAACGGCGGGAACGGGCCGCCGCACGAGGCGTTGCGACGGCGGCAGCGCCGCGGCGTCATGGAGCGGCAACGTTGGTCCTCATCCAAACCGCCCGATACCAAGGAGTCATGCGTGACGCGATCCCTTCTCCTGGTCTGCGCGATCGTTGCCGCCTTCAGCCCTGTCGGCGCCCGGGTATCGAGCGGGGATGGCTCGGCGGCCGCGCGGAGCCACGACGGGTGGTTTCGCGGCGCGCCCACCCAGGAACCGGCCGCCCGTGTCGCGCCGCCCCCGTGTCCGACCGGCACCTTCTTCGAATTCCAGACGACGCGCCCGGCGCGGTTCGTCGGCGACAGTGCGCTCGCCGTGCATCCGCTTCCTGCCGTGCCGAAGCCGCGGAATCTCGTGCAGTTCGTGGTGGATACGATGGGGGCCGTGATTCCGGAAACGTTCAAAGTCATCCTCATGAGCGATCGTGACACGATCGGTCAGTCCCGCCAGCTCGTGGGAAAGTGGCGATACACGCCGGGCATGGTCGGCGCGTGTCGTGTGCGCCAGGTGGTTCAGACGCCGATCGGCAGCGGGTGAACCAGTCGGCCCGTGCACCCAGCAACGCGTCGCTGCGGCCGGCGATGGCAGCGTCCGGTTGCTCGTCCAGCCCATCGGCGGTACTCTTGCGGAACGCGCCGCCCGCCCGTATTCGATCAACGTCATTTTATGGCGGCCGCGCGCGCGGACGGGAGCGAGGCCCGATTGGATCGAACCCTTTCACCGCACGATCGACGGCACCGTGGGCGGTGACCCCGCCAAGGAGCGGACCAGAATGGCTCAGGTACTGGGTATCGGCGGCGTGTTCTTCCGCTCGCCGGATCCGGCGGCGCTCTGTGCGTGGTACAAGGCCTGGCTCGGCGTGCAGGCCGCGCCCCCGTTCGGCGCGGCATTTCCGCCGGATACGATTCCCGCCGGCGGCCTCGCCATCTGGGCCCCGTTCCCGCGGGACACGTCCTACTTCGGCGACTCCGGCCAGACCTTCATGATCAATCTGATGGTCGACGACGTTCGCGCGGCGCTCGCGCGGGTTCGCGATGGGGGCGCCGTGGTCGCCGAGAATATTGAAGATCACGAATATGGCACGTTCGGGTGGTTCACCGACCCGGACGGCAATCGGGTTGAACTCTGGCAGCCCAAGGCGGATGTCCCGCAGACGACTGCGGGCCCAGGCGCCTGACCCGGCGTGGCGGCGGCCGCGGCCGGAGAGGCGCGCCGCCCAACTCGTGACCGCTGGGCGGCTCCAGGGGCCGGCGGACGGCAGGTATCGGGAGGGACGGATCGATGCGTCGGCTCGGGCAGCTGTTGATGGCACTCGGTGCGGGCGTGGGCGTGCTCGTGGGGCTGGCCATGGCCGCTCATCTTGGTGTCGCCGGGGTCCCTTGGCTGGTGAACGTGGCGCTGGCCAAGCTGGGGCTGGTGGCTGCCGGCGGACTGATGGCGGGTGGCGCGGTCGCCGTCCGCCTTGCTCGGCGGCAGGAGCAGCGGCGGGTGGAATCGGGGCGGGGACCCTGACGAATCATTCGGGAGGCATGGTGCATGATACTCGTTCGTTGAATCCGCGGACTCGTTGGTACTGCGCTCACGTGGGGGGTCATGGGAGCCCTCGTGGGCGTTGGTGCGTTTCTGATGCGCTATCGCCCGTGGCCGCTCGATGCGAGCCACTGGAGCCGGGCACTCGCGCTGTTCGGGCGATGGGAGGCCGCTGCCGCGACGTGGGGCATTGCCTGTGGCCTCGCGTTCGGCCTCGTGATCCTCGCGGGCGAGCGTACGCGTGGCTTCGGTCAACTGTCCGCGCGGCGCGTGACCGTCTGGGGCGCGCTGGCCGGCGCGGCGTTTCCGGCGCTCCTCAGCGTTCGCCCGATCCTTTCCGGCGCGAGCGCGTCGTACTTCGCTGTGATCGTCGGCGCCAGCGCGATCGCCGGCGGCCTCTGGGCGCGCGGGGCGATGGCCATGGCCCGCCGAGCGCCGAATGCCGCTGACCCGCTCATGCTCTCGGAAGAGCCCGCGCCGTCTGGGCAGCGCACGGCGAGGGCGACTCGGGACCGAGTTCGCTGATCGGTTCGGGCCGATCGCGACCATGTCATGAAGACCACACGGCACATCATCGCCTACATCGCCACGAGCGCCGACGGGTACATCGCCCGGCCGGACGGGGACGTCGAGTGGCTCAATCGACGGCCCGACGACGTCGACTATGGCATGAAGGAGTTCTACTCGACCATCGACACGATTCTCTGGGGGCGAAAGACTTACGACTGGCTGCTGAGCTACTACAAGCCGCGCGGCAGGACGCGGGGCCTGTTCGATACGAAGCTCGCGAACTATGTGTTCTCACGGACGCCCCCCGAACGGCCGGCGCGGGGCGTTGAGTTCGTGTCGGAGGACGTGCAGGCATTCGCCCGGCGGCTGCGGGCACGGCCGGGCAAGCAGATCTGGATGATGGGCGGCGCCGGGCTGATCGCGTCGTTCCTGGACGCCGGGGAAATCGACGAGTTCGACATCCACGTCATTCCGGTGTTCATCGGCGAGGGCATTCCGCTCGTGGCGCCGCGTCATCGGGACGTGCCGCTTCGGCTCCGCTCGTCCAAGAAATACCCGGACGGCGTGGTCCGGTTGCGGTATCGGGTCGCGCGATGACCGGCGCGCGCGCGAACCGCGGGGCGCGAGGGGCGGCACGCCGGCTCTCGGCGAGCCGCTGGCGCGCCGGACCGACACGCGGGGGGTGATATGGGAAATCTGAAAACGCACGTTCTCTACGTGGCCGCGATGGCGGCCGTGATCGTCGCGGTCGACGTGTGGTTCTTCAAGAACCGGTTCTGGGAACGGCTGGCGGTGAACGTCGGAATCGTCCTCGTGTTCGGCGCGTTCTACTTCCGATTCCTGAAACGTCCATGAGCAGGGCGGAGCCGGGGCTCGGCTCGGCGGAGCGCGGCCGCGACGGGAGCCGGATCGGCATGAACGTACCCGGGTACGACAACCGCCAGCTGGCGCTCCATATCATGCACTGGCTTTCGCGCGCTGTAGGCGAGCATCCATGGGCGCACCGCGGAAGCGGCCGATCGAACCGCGGGCCGTCGGCGGCCTTCGGCGTCGGCCTCTCGGCGGCACGCGGCCGCCGCCCAACATCACCACGTGACGGGAGGAAGTCGTCGTGAAGATCAAGGTCATGAGCATCTACGTAAGCGACCAGGAGCAGGCGCTGCGTTTCTACACCGGCGTGTTGGGTTTCGTGAAGAAGGCGGACTTCACCAATGGCCCGTTCCGCTGGCTGACGGTCGCGTCGGCCGAGGAGCCGAACGGCGGAGAGCTGCAACTGGCTCCCAACGGCAATCCGGCCGCGCAGGCCTATCAGCAGGCGATGTTCGAACAGAGCCAACCGGCCGCCATGTTCTACGTGGACGACGTGCAGCGGGAGTACGACCGCATGAAGCCGCTGGGCGCGGAGTTCACCATGCCGCCGACCAAGGTCACCGGGTCGACGATCGCGATGCTGAACGACACGTGCGGCAATCGAATTCAGATCGTCGCGCTCGACCGCTGGCAGGGCTGACCGGCGCGCCGAGGGCTTGCGCGACCACGGTTCGCCGGCGTAGAACATAGGGCGTGTGAAACCCGTCGCCAGGACGTCCACATGAAGAAGCCGGCCGGGAAGGAGCCACGATCGGCCTCGGAGCTCATCTCCAAGCGAATCGCCGACCTCGACGACTGGCGAGGGGAGGCCCTGGGCCGCATGCGCAGGCTGATCCGGGAGGCGGACCCGGACGTGATCGAGACGTGGAAGTGGATGGGCACGCCGGTGTGGGAGCACGACGGCATCATCTGCACCGGCGAATCGTACAAGGCGGTCGTGAAGCTCACCTTCGCCAGGGGCGCCGCTCTGAACGACCGCGCCCGTCTGTTCAACTCGAGTCTGGACGGCAACGTACGCCGCGCGATCGACATCCACGAGGGAGAAACGATCAACGCGGCGGCATTCAAAGCGCTCGTTCGCCGGGCGATCGCGCTCAACGGCGCGGGCAATTCGAAACGGGCGAAGAAGGCCAGGTGACGGCTGGGCGCCATCGTGCGGAGGGCGGATCGATGAACTCAAACGGTAATCCACGCATCCTGCTCGCCGTACTGGCGAGCCTGGCCGGCATGCGGCCGGCGCCGGCGGGCGACCGTGAGGCCCTGCAGGGCGTGTGGCGCGTGGCGGCCGTTCGGCAGGACATCCGGGGGGACACCGCGGCCGCAGCCCGGGAAATGCTCGCCCACGGCACGATCGCCTTCGTGGGCGACACGATGACCATGCAGGACATCGGGAGCGGGCGGGATTCGCGCGTGGCGTATGCGTTCGCTCTGGACACGACCGTGTCGCCGTGCCGCATCGATCTGGCCGGCGAAGGCTCGTCCGCCGGCGGCGAGTGGCGGGGGATCTACCGCTTGGCCGGCGATACGCTGACCCTGGCCTTGCCGATCGAGCACTGGAGCGACCGCCCCGTGCGGCCGGCCGGATTCGGCGGCGCGAACACGATCGCGCTGATCCTCGTGCGCGCGGGGCCATGACGGAAGTGTCAAACGCCGGCGCGGCGCCTGCCAGTGGAGCGGCATCGAATTCGTCGGGGTTGACCGGTGGCGCCGCCGGGCGGTGATGGGCGGCCTCGCGACGAGGCCGCCGGCTCCCGCGATGCCGACCGCGTGTTCGGCGCGACGGTCGCGCAGGTGTACGAGAGCCACCTCGTCCCGCTGATCTTCGAGCCCTACGCCGAGTCGCCGGCGCGGCGCCTCGAGGGCCGGGGAGTGTCGCGCGTGTTGGAGGTCGCGGCCGGCACGGGCGTCGTGACGCGGTCGTTGGCCGCGCTGCTGCCGGAGGCCGTCGCCATCACGGCCACCGATCTCAACCACGCCATGCTCGAGCGGGCGATGCGCATCGGGACCAAGCGCCCCGTGGAATGGCGCCAGGCGGACGCGTTGCAGCTCCCCTTCGCCGATGGGACCTACGATGCCGTCGTGTGTCAGTTCGGCGCGATGTTCTTTCCCGACAAGCCAAAGGCATTCGCCGAAGCCCGACGGGTGCTGCGGCCGGACGGCGTGCTGCTGTTCAGCGTGTGGGACCGGATCGAGGAAAATGAATTCGCCCACGTGGTGACGTCGGCGCTCGCCTGCGCGTACCCCGACCGCGCCGTGTCTTTCCTGCGGCGGACGCCGCACGGGTACCACGACCGGCCAACGATCGAGCGCGACCTGCTCCGCGGCGGCTTCGGCCGGCCGGCGGAGTTCGCCACGGTGCCGGCGTGGAGCCGGGCGGATGCGCCCGCGATTCCCGCCGTGGCGTACTGTCAGGGCACGCCGCTTCGGGATGAACTCGAAGCCAGCGATCCGGGAGGGCTCGACGAGGCGACGCGGGTTGCCACCGACGCGATCGTCCGTCGATTTGGAGCGGGACCGGTGGTGGGGAAGGTGCAGGCGCACATCGTGTCGGTCGTGCGTTGAGCGGGGCGGCGCTGCCGCGGAGGCTGCTTCGAAGCGCCGCTCCTTCCGACGATGTGTCGGCCGGCATTAGTTTGTAGCGCTGATGGCGAGCGCCGGCGCGGTCGCGGGCCGCGGCACGTGGGACAATCCGGGGCTGCGAGCCGACGCAGCGTTCGAGTGAATCGGGGGGACGCACGTGGCACTCGTGGTGCTCTTGAGGGGAGTCAACGTCGGGGGGCATCGGAGCTTCCGGCCCAAAGTGCTCGCCGAACAGCTGAAGCACCTCGATGCCGTCAACATCGGCGCGGCGGGCACGTTCGTGATCCGGCGGCCCGTCACGCAGGCGGATCTCCGCGCGGAATTTGCGGGCCGGCTTCCCTTCGATACCGACATCATGATCTGCCAGGGGCGGGAAATCCTCGGGCTCATGTCGCGCAATCCGTTCGCGGACGAGCCCGCGCGCCTCGGCGTCGTTCGCTTCGTGAGCGTGCTGGGCCGGCGCCCCCGCTCGGCGCCGCCGATGCCGATCAGAATGCCCTCGAGCGGCCGATGGCTGCTGCAGATCCTGGCGCGGGAGGATCGCTTCGTCTTCGGCGTCTACCGGCGGCACATGAAGGTCATCGGGTATCTCGGGACGCTCGACCGCCTGCTGGGAGCGCCGGTCACCACGCGCAACTGGAATACGATCGCCGCGATCGCCACGGTGCTGGGGAACCGCGGCACCTGATCGACCGCGTCGCGCGCCCGCTCTCCGGGTTTCCCGTCGGACGGCAACGCCATCAGCGTTTGAATCGCGGAGGAAATCGCCCCGTGCGCTCGAAGACTTCGAAGACGGTTGGCGCCACGACCGTGGAGCGGTGGAGGAGGTGGCTTGCCGAGCACCACGGCTCCGAGGCGGAAGTGTGGCTGATTTTCCACAAGCGCCACACCGGCCGCGCGTCGATTGCCTACGAGGACGCCGTCGATGAAGCGCTCTGCTTCGGATGGGTGGACAGTCTCATCAAGCGCCTGGATGAGGCGCGGTACGCGCGGAAGTTCACGCCGCGGAGGGCCGACAGCGCATGGTCCGCGTCGAACCGCACCCGGTATGCCCGGCTCAAGCGCGAGGGGCGGCTCGAGGCGGCCGGGCTGAACCGGGCGCCCACCGACCGACGCGGCGATGCGCCGCGGCCGCCGCGATCGAAGGTCCCCCGGTACCTGCGCGAGGCGCTCGCGCGACGCCCGGCAGTCCTGGCGACTTTCGAGCGGCTCGCTCCGTCCGCTCGACGTCTCTACGTCGCCTGGATCGATTCCGCCAAGCGCGACGAAACGAAGGCGAAACGGATGAAGAAGGCCATCGCCCTGCTGTCGGCGGGGGAGCCCCTGGGGTTGAAGTGACCCGCCGTGCCGGCAGCCCCTTCGGCTGCCGCGCCGCTCGCCATCGCCGTTCGGTACCCGTATATTTCCCCGCCGCAGTTGAACCTGAACGGGATACACCGCATGTCGAAACCCGTCATCGTCACGGTTGACGACGATCCCGCCGTGCTCGCGGCCGTCGAACGCGACCTCCGGCAGCGCTACCGCGCCGACTACCGCGTGGTCAAGGCGGACTCCGGCGCGGCCGGGCTCGACGCGGCGCGCACGCTCGCGGCGCGGAACGCGCAGGTCGCGCTCTTCCTCGTGGATCAGCGCATGCCCGGCATGTCGGGCATCGAGATGCTGCGCGAGGTCGTCAAGCTGCACCCCGCGGCGCGCCGCGTGCTCCTCACCGCCTACGCCGACACCGACGTCGCGATCGCCGGCATCAACGAGATCGGACTCGATCAGTACCTGATGAAGCCGTGGGACCCACCGGAGGACCGGCTCTATCCGGCGCTGGACGACCTGCTCGCCGAGTGGCGCGCGCGCGTGCTGCCCGTCTTCGAGGGCATCCGCATCCTCGGCTCGCAGTGGTCGCCGCAGTCGTTCGAGACCAAGGAGTTCCTGTCCCGCAACCGCGTGGCGTACGAGTGGGTGGACCTCGACGCCGACGCGCCGGCGCGCGCGCTGGCCGAGTCGCTGGCGGGGGATCTCGGGCGCCTGCCGATCGTGACGTTCCCCGACGGCTCGCACCTCGTGGCGCCGACGGTGGTGGAGCTCGCCGCGAAGGCGGGGCTTCAGACGCACGCCAGCCGGCCGGTGTACGACGTGGTGGTCATCGGGGGCGGGCCGGCGGGGCTGGCCAACGCCGTGTACGCGGCCTCGGAGGGGCTGCGCACGGTGATCGTCGAGTCGCGGGCGCCGGGCGGGCAGGCCGGGACGAGTTCGATGATCGAGAACTACCTCGGCTTTCCCTCGGGGGTGACCGGAGCCGATCTGGCCCAGCGCGCCGCGGCGCAGGCCAAACGGTTCGGCGCGGAACTGTTGACCGGGCAGGAAGTGGTCGGCCTCCGGCGCGACGATCCGTATCGCGTGGTCGTCCTCGCCGACGGCACCGAGTTGACCACGTTCACGGTGCTGATCACCACGGGGATGTCGGCGCGCATGCTCGAGGTGCCCGGGCTCGCGCCGCTGCAGGGGGTGGGCGTGTACTACGGCGCGGCCATGACGGAGGCCGCGCGGTATCGTGGCCGGGACGTCTGCGTGGTCGGGGGCGCCAACTCGGCGGGGCAGGGCGCGCTGTTCTTCTCGCGCTACGCGGGGCGCGTCACGATGCTCATCCGCGCGCCGGATCTGCTGCCCATGATGTCGCGGTATCTGGTGGATCGCATTCGCGCCACGCCGAACATCGAGGTCCTCACCGAGGTCGAGGTGGACGCCGTGGCAGGCACGGGCGGGCTCGAATCGGTGACGGTGAAGCACGTCAAGACCGGCGAGCGGCGGACCATGCCGCAGGCGGCGATGTTCATCTTCATCGGGGTGAAGCCGCACGCCGACGCCTTTGCCGGCGTCCTGGAGCGCGACGAAGCCGGGTTCGTGTTCACCGGCACCGACCTGCCGCTCGAGCACGGCCGGCCGCGCGGGTGGCCGCTGCCGCGGGCGCCGTACGCGTTCGAGACGAGCATGCCGGGGGTGTTCGCGGCGGGCGACGTGCGCGCCGGCGCCAACCGCCGGGTGGCCGCCGCCGTGGGCGAGGGGTCGGCGGCCGTGTACTCGGTGCACCGCTACCTGAGGTCCGTGTAATGGCGACCGGCCGGGGCGGCCCGAGTGATATGGATTCGCTCATGACGCGCCTGGCGCGCCACCGCGCGCTCGGGGGCGTTCCCACGCCCGAACACGCGTGGCTGGCGGCGCACGGCCGGTTGCGCACGTTCGCGGCGGGCGAGGTGCTGCTCCCCAAGGGGGAGGGGGCGCACTCGCTCTACATCGTGTTCACGGGGCACCTCGCGATCCGCGTGGATCGGGGCGCGGGGTCGCACAAGATCATGGAATGGGGCGCGGGCGATGTCAGCGGCCTGTTGCCGTTCTCCCGGGGCACCTCGGCGCCGAACGACGTGGTGGCCGAAACGGACACCGAGCATCTGGAGGTGCCGGAGGCGCACTTTCCCGAGATGATTCGCGAGTGCCCGGCGACCACCGCCGTGCTGGTGCACGCCATGTTGGATCGTGCGCGCCGGTTCACGTCGCAGGATCTGCGCGACGAGAAGCTGATCGCGTTGGGCAAGTTGGCGGCCGGCCTGGCGCACGAACTCAACAATCCGGCCTCGGCGCTGGCCCGCAGCGCCAAGCTGCTTGCCGCGGGCATCGAGGCGTCCGAGGCGGCGGCCCGGCGGTTGGGCGCGGCCGGGCTGTCCGACGCCCAGATCGCGGCGATCGACGAGGTGCGCGCGCTCTGTCGCGGCGCGCCGCCGACCGCGGCGCTCACCGCCATCGGGCGCGCGGACCGCGAAGACGAGATCGCGGAGTGGCTGGCGCGGCACCACGCCGACGATCGGGGCGCCAGCCCGCTCGCCGAAACGGGCGTGACGATCGGCGCGCTCGATGGGCTGGCCCGCGCCGTCGGGGCCGACGCGCTGGACGCGGCGGTCCAATGGCTGGCGTCGGGGTGCAACGTGCGCACGCTGGCGGCGCAGATCGAGGCCGCCGCGTCGCGCATCAACGGTCTGGTCGGCGCCGTCAAGGGATTCACGTACATGGATCGCGCGCCCGACCCGGAGCCGGTGGACATCCGTCGGGGGATCGCCGATACGCTGACGATGCTCGGCGCCAAGCGGCGGGCGAAGGCGGTGGACGTCGTGCTGGCGCTGCCCGAGGATCTCCCGTGCGCGCACGCCGTGGGCGCGGAACTCAACCAGGTGTGGATGAACCTGCTGGACAACGCGCTCGACGCGGTGGGGCCGAACGGCCGCGTGACCGTCTCGGCGGCGGTGGACGGGGGTCGGCTCGTCGTGCGCATCACCGACAACGGAGCGGGAATCCCACCGGACGTGCTCCCCCAGATCTTCGATCCCTTCTTCACGACCAAGCCGGTGGGGCAGGGCACCGGGCTCGGGCTCGACATCGTGCGGCGGCTGTTGCAGCGACACGATGGGGAGATCGCCGTGGAGTCGGCCCCCGGCCGGACCGAGTTCCAAGTGCGGGTGCCGATGGAGTAGGCGCGAATCGGGCGGGCGCAAAATGGCCCGCGGGGGCGCGAGCGGGAATCGGCCGTCGGCGCACGGACCGCGGCGCGGCAACCTTGCGGGACGGGAACTGCCGCCGCATCGTGAGGGGCCGCCGGGGGGGAGGTGTTGACGCGGGGGCGGTGTGCGGCAGCCGGATTCACTCTGACGGGGGGACGCCGTGAAAGCCTACCTGATGACCAGCGGCGTGCTCTTCGCGCTGCTCTGCGCCTGGCACCTGGGGGAATTCGTGGCGACGTTGCGCGCGCCCCGCGTGGACCAGGGGATGGCGTACGGCGTGGCGGTGGTGGCCGTGCTGAGCGGCGTGCTCGCCGCGTGGGGATTCCGCCTGTACGGGTCGGTGGCGCGGGGCGCCGGCTGAGGGCGGCGCGTGGGCGCGCCGCGGGACCGGCCGACCGCCGGATCGACCATGCGCAGACACGTATTGCTCTACGGCGTCCTGGCCGGTGTCCTCATCGCCGGACTGAGGCTTATCGAATACCAGTCGCTGGTGGTGGAGCGTTCGGTGGAGATCTACGGAGCGCTCGTGGCCGCCGTGTTCGCCGGGTTGGGGATCTGGCTGGGGCTGAGGCTCACCCGGCCCGCGAAGCCCGTGGTGGTGCGCGAGGTGATCGAGGCGCCGGCTGAATTCACGCGCGATCAGACCAAGCTCGAGTCGCTCGGTATCACGCCCCGCGAACTGGAGGTCTTGGAACTGATCGCCGAAGGGCTGAGCAACCGGGAGATCGCCGAGCGGGTGTACGTGAGCGAGAATACCGTCAAGACGCACTCCAGCCGGATCCTGTTCAAACTCGGAGCCCAGCGGCGAACCCAGGCGGTGCAACTGGGGAAGCAGCTTCGGCTCATCCCGTAGCAGGAGGCGATCGGCGCGGCGCGGCGCCGCATCCGGTCTCCACCTTTCGCATGATTTCGCGCGCGATCGCCCCCAATCATCCTTTCGGGTGACGCGCGCCGCGGGGCCCCTGCGCTAGTATCGGCCGTATCCAACCTCCAAGGAGCTGCCATGCGCAAGATCGTCTTGACCTTCGGACTCATTGCCGGCGCCATCCTGTCGGCGATGATGCTTCTCGCCCTCCTGTTCCAGGATCAGATCGGCTTCGACCGCGGCGCGATCGTCGGCTATACCTCGATGGTCCTGGCCTTCCTGATGGTGTACTTTGGGGTGCGCTCGTACCGCGACAACGTGGCGGGCGGCGGCGTCTCGTTCGGGCGCGCCCTGGTGGTGGGCCTCCTGATCGCGGCGGTGGCCAGCGTCTGCTATGTGGCGACCTGGGAACTGATCTACTACCGGCTCGCGCCGGATTTCGCCGACAAGTACGCGGCGTACGCGGTGGAGAAGGCGAGGGCCTCGGGGGCCACCGAGGCGCAGATCGCGGCGCGAACGAAGGAGATGGCGGAATTCGCGGAGCTGTACAAGAATCCGCTGGTGAACGCGTCGCTCACGTTTCTGGAGCCGTTGCCCGTGGGCATCCTGTTCGCGCTGGTCACGGCGGGCGTGGCGAGCCGCAAACGCCGCCCATCGTGAGCGGACCCTCGGCGCGCCATGGCAGGACGGCCGGCGGCGCCCGACCTGAAGACGAAGTCCGGAACGAACCTTACCCGAAAGGAGGAACCCCCA
The DNA here is from genome assembly GCA_963729495.1 of uncultured Gemmatimonadaceae bacterium. Lineage (GTDB taxonomy): Bacteria > Gemmatimonadota > Gemmatimonadetes > Gemmatimonadales > Gemmatimonadaceae > JAGWRI01. The sequence goes on along the minus strand of CAVSOM010000014.1, from coordinate 56,241 downwards.
TGTTGCTCATTCGAGAAATCATGCACTGCAAGCCGGGCAAGGTGCGCCCGATGGTGGAGAAGTTCCAGGCGATGGCCAAGCTGGGCGCGAAGGCGGGCATGCCGCCCATGCGGATCCTGACCGACTTCTCCGCCGAACGCTACTGGACGGTCGTGGCCGAGATGGAGGTGGAGAGTCTGGAGGCGTTCGAGCGCATGATGCTGGGGCCGGGGGCGGGGGCGGGGGCGAACGCCAGGGTGATGAAGGAGATGGAAAAGATCATGAAGGACTACCACGACCTGGTGGAGTCCGGGCGCCGCGAGATCTTCAAGATCGAAGGGTGAGGACGGCGGGCGCGCGACGGCGCGCGGCCGCTACCGCCCGTGCTTGGCCAGTTCGTGCAGGTCCTGCACGCTGAGCGGGGGCGGGAACACCACGCCGTCGGCGTAGGTGCGGCGCACGAGCTTGCCGAACAGCCATTCACTGGCGGCGATGTGCAGGCCGGCGTCCTGATTGTGCCAGATGCCCTCCCACCAGGCGGGGAGCTTGGCCAGCAGGTCGCCGAGCAGGTCGCCGAGCAGGCCCACATGGGCGAGCGGTTCGATGCCGATGCGCGCGCTCGCGGCATCGCCGGTGAGCAGGTGGATGTACTTCTCCGCCGCCTTGATGCCGGCGTCTTCGAGGCGCGATCCGACGAAGCCGGTGGCGTCGACCTCCACGGACCGCCGTCCCGTGACGCCGAACTCCTGGCCGGCCACGAAACGGCCCAGCATGCGCACATGCGCCTCGGCCAGTTGGACGCCGTCGACGTTGGCCGCGATGGCGCGGTCGCGCCAGCCCGCGGAGTAGTCCGTGGGGCCCACGTAGTGCCGCTTGTATGCCTGGTAGAACGCGCGGGCGGCGTCGAGCGACTGGGGCATGGAATCGGCGTCGTCGGGCACGCCGGGCACGCGCACGCCCATGAGGTGCGCGTAGACGCGCCACACGTAGTAGTAGTCTTCGGCCACCTGCGGCTCGAGGGCGAGGCCGAGGGTGGCGAGGCCGTCCACGACGAGGAGCGAGAACCCGATGATCGTGCCCGCCATGTCCTCCTGGTTGATCGGCAGGCCATACTGATTCACGAATCCCTCGTAGCCCGCGGCGCCGAGCACCTCCGGCGCCACGTTGGTGCGGGCGCCGGCGTGCAGCATGCGCATCTCCTGGGCGGAGATGGCGCCGAGGCCCATCCGCTCGAACGAATACGGCGCGCTCACGTTGGTGAGCAGCTGCAGGGTGCCCATCAGCCGGTGGAAGGGCACCGTGCGGAGGTCGCCGGACATGTTGAGGATCTTGGCCATCGACGGCGCGGCGTAGCCTTCGGACAGGCTCTTGCACAGCATGACGAGCACGGCGGGGAGCGAACGCTCCATGAACATCCGCTGCCCGCGGATGATGCGATCGCGGTCCACCCACGGCGGCAGCTCGGGAGAGCCGCAGCGGTCGCAGAAGCGGTAGGTCTGGGCGAAGAAGTCGCGCATGGCCTGGGGCGCGTCGGCGGGCAGGCGGCAGTCGTTCGACTTCATCTCGGCGACGGTGCGGCGGATGTCGGCGGGCGTCACGCCGTCCGCCTTGAGGCGGCGCGCGAACGCGTCGCCCAGCGGGTCGCCGATCCGTCGGATGGAGTCGAGCCACGCGGGGTCGGACCAGCGCGTGGTGCCGGGCCCGCCGGCTGGGGCGGCGGCGGCCGGCGCGTTGGCGGACGGGGTCAGACCGGAAGCGGACATGGCGTTGGGCGGTGGGACGTGAGGCGCGCGCGGTGAGAGCAACCTAGCATACCGCTGGCCGTGCACCGCCGGAAGGCCGGAGGTTGCGCGCGGCCACGGCGGCCCGTAGTGTATCCGGTTTCCGCGGCTCCTCCCTCCATCCGGCCGCCTCGTCCAGGGGTCACCGTGGCCGCACTCTCGACCGTCGCGCACTTCACGCTGCTCGAACCACTCGGCGCCGGGGGGATGGGCGAGGTGTACCGCGCCCGCGACGAGCATCTGGCGCGCGACGTGGCGGTGAAGCTCCTGTCGCACGACGCGGCGTCGGACCCCCAGGCGATCGAGCGGTTCCGGCGCGAAGCGCGCGCCGCATCGGCGATGAGCCATCCGAACATCGTGACGGTGTTCGACGTGGGCGAGACGGACGGCACCTGGTACATCGCCATGGAACTCGTGCACGGCGTCACGCTGGCCAGCGGACGCGGCACGCCCTGGCCGCTGGCGCGCGCCACCGACGTGCTCGCGCAGTGCGCGACGGCGCTGTCGGTGGCCCACGAGGCGGGCATCGTGCACCGGGACATCAAGCCCGAGAACGTGATGGTGCGCGCCGACGGGTACGTCAAGCTGCTGGACTTCGGGCTGGCGCGGCTGATGCCGGCCGAGCGCAGCGAAGCCTCGCGCCTCACGGAGCCGGGCAAAGTGCTGGGCACGATGGAGTATCTCTCGCCCGAGCAGGCGTCGGGGGAGCTGGTGGGCGCGCCGTCGGACGTGTTCTCGCTGGGCATCGTGGCATACGAACTCCTATCTGGCAGGCATCCGTTCCATGCGCCCACGCAGATCGCCACGCTGGGCGCAATCCTGACGCGCGAGGTGACGCCGATCTCGGCGGTGCGCGCCGACGTGCCGCCGGCCCTGCAAACGCTGATCGCCGGGATGCTGGACAAGGCGGCGCAGCGCCGGCCGCGCGCGGCCGAGGTGGTGGCCACGCTGCGCCAGGCGGGCGTGGAGCTCGGCGGGCCGCGGGTGAGCGCCACGGCGCCCGATGCGGCGGGTGCGGCGGACGCGGCGGCGCCGGCGGCCCAGTCGCGCGCCGCCGTTCCGGCCGGCCAGATCGCGCGGCGGTCGGGGGTGGTGGTGGGCCGCTCCGGCGACGTGGCGGCGCTCCAGGCGGCGTACGCCGACGTGGTGAAGGGGCAGGGGCTGCTCGTGTGCGTGGCCGGCGAGGCGGGCATCGGCAAGACGACGCTCATCGAGTCCGCGCTGGCCGAGCTGCGGCAGAGCGACGCGCCGCCGCTCGTGGCGATCGGCCGGTGCTCGGAACGGCTGGCGGGCACGGAAGCGTATCTGCCGGTGCTCGACGCGCTGGAGAGCTCGCTGGAGCGCGATGCGACGGGCGCCGTGGCGGCGCTCGTGGCGGACGCGGCGCCCACGTGGGCCGGCCTGCTCGGCCGCGCCGGCGAAGCGACGGAGGACCGCACCGCGCTCGCCTCGCAGGAACGGCTCAAGCGGGAGATGGCGGCGCTGCTCGAACGATCGTCGCAGCGCGCGCCGGTGGTGCTGTTCCTGGACGACCTGCACTGGGCGGACGCGTCGACGGTGGACCTCATCGCCTACCTGGGCGTGCGCCTGGACCGCATGCGGGTGCTGCTCCTGGTCACCTACCGCGATGCGGAACTCCGCGCCACGAAGCACCCATTCGTGCAGGTGCAGCAGCTGCTCGAGACGCGGGGGCAGGCCCGTGAACTCGGCGTGGCCCTGCTGTCGGAAGCGGACGTGGCCGATTACGTGAATCGCACCTACCCGGGGCACGCGTTCCCGGCCGACTTCGCGCGCGCCGTGCACACGCGCAGCGAGGGGAGCCCTCTGTTCGTGGCCGACGTGCTCCGCTGGCTGGGCACGCAGGGCGTGATCGCCGAGCGCAGCGGGCGGTGGACGCTGGTGCGGCCGGTGCCGGAGGTGGACCACGAGCTGCCGTCGTCGGTGCGGAGCATGATCGAACGCAAGATCGCGCTGGTGGACGACGCCGATCGCCGGCTGCTCGGCGCGGCGGCCGTGCAGGGCGCGGAGTTCGACAGCGCCACCGTGGCCGCGGCGTTGAAGACCGACGCGGCGGACATCGAGGAGCAGCTGATCGTGCTCGAGAAGGTATACGCGTTCGTGCGGCGGATCGAGGACGCGACGTTTCCCGACCGCTCGCAAGCCGTGCGCTATCGCTTCGTACACGCCCTGTACCAGAACGTGCTCGCGGCCGGTCTGGCGCCCAGCCGGCGGGCGGCGTGGAGCCGGGCGGCGGCGGATTTCCTGGAAGCGCGGCACGGGAGCCGCGCCCCGGAGATCGCGGGCACGCTGGCCGCGCTGCGGGAGGCGGCCCGGCAGCCCGATCGGGCCGCGTCGTGGTACGGCCTGGCCGCGCAGCGGGCGATGGCGGTATTCGCCTACGCCGAGGCCGAGATGCTGGCCACGCGCGGGCTGGCGCAGGGCGAGCTGATCGAGGACGCGGCGGCGCACGTGGCGGTGGAGCTGCCGCTGCGGCTCGCGCTCGGCGCGACGAGCCTGGTGCGGCGCGGGTTCGCCGCGCCGGAGACGGCGAACAACATGGCGCACGCACGGGCGCTCTGCGACGCGATCGGCGAAACGCCGTCGCTGATGCCCGCGCTGTGGGTGCTCGTGCTATATAACATCGCGCATGGGCAGTTGGGCGACGCCGCGACGCTGTGCGCGCAGATGCTGCAGATCGGGCGCGCGAGCGGCGATCCGGTGCTCGAGGTGTGCGGGCACCTGGTGCACGTGGGGCTGAACACGCACCGCGGCGCGCTGGCGGAGGCGCTCGCCCATCAGGCGAGCGCGGCGGCGATCACCGATCCGGCCGTGATGGCGGCGCTGGGCGCGCGGTTCCGCCCCGATCCGACGATCACGGCGCAGGCGGAATACGTCCGGCTGCTGTGGCTGACCGGGCGGTTCGAGGAGGCGCGCACGGCGCTGGCGGTGGCCGAGCGGCACGTGGCCGGCACGGGCGATCCGCAGGGGCGCGCGTTCATCGCGCTGTTCGCGTCGGAGCTGGCGCTGATGAGCGGCGATTTCCAGCGCGCCGAACGGATCGCGGCCGACGGCATCGCGCTGTGCGAGGAGCATGGGATCGCGTCGGAGCGGCTCTGGCTCACGGCCTATCTGGGCATGGCCAAGGCGGCGCGCGGCGACGTGGCGGGGGGCATTCCGTTGATGCACGCTAGCCTGGACGTGTTCCACGCGATCGAGTGCTTCGTGACCGTTCCGTTCTTCCAGGCGCACCTCGCGGCGGCGGAACTGGCCGCGGGGCACGCGGCCGAGGCGCAGCAGGCAGTGCAGGTCGGGCTGCAACTGGCGGAACGGACGGGCGAGCACACGTGGGACGCCGAGCTGTGGCGCGTGCAGGCGGCGATCCTGACGCGCGCGCGCAGCGTGCGCAGCGACGATCTCACCGCCGCGCAGGCGCGGACGCGCGCCCGTCAGGCGGCGGTGGCGTCGGGGGCGGTGGCGCTGGCCGCGCGCGTGGACGCCGACGAGTCGAACACCGCGGGATAGCGGGCGCGGAGCGAGCGGGCGCCGAGCGGCGCGAGCAGTCGATGCCACCAGTGTTCGTGGTGCATCCAGCGCAGGAGCCGCATGGGTCCGACGGTGCGCAGCGAGCGCCGCACGATGGCGTACCCGCGGCCGCTGCTGCGCTCCCACAGCCACCGGTTGGCGATGCCGATGCGCAGGCCGCCCGCGAACGCGGAGTCGGCGGCGGCGGCGTAGTCGGCGCCGCCGAGCAGGGACGACGCGGCGAGCGCGCCGGACCGCACGGCGAGCCGCATGCCGAACCCCCAGAGAAAGTCCTGGAGGCCGGCGGCCTCGCCCACGTATCGCGACGCGCCCGACACCCAGCCCGCCCGCGCCCGGACGTGGCCGAGCCCGCCGACCTGCCGCGCGTTGCGCACGCCGATGCCGCGCCGCTCGATGAGCAGTTCGCGGGCGCGCGCGAAGCGCCGGTGGATGGACGCGAAGTCGGCGAACAGCATGGTGCAGCAGCAGCCGTACCCGCCGGTGATCAGAAGATACGCATAGCCGCCGGGGGCGGCGTCGTCGTTGAGCAGGGCCACGGCGCAGTCGGGGGCGTCGGTCTCGAACACGATGCCGGTGTCGATCGCGAACGGCGAGCGCCCCCGCGGTCCGGTGGCCTCGATGTCGGCGGTGCCCGCTGGGCAGTCCGCGTTGAACCGGATGTCGACGCCGAGGGCGAGCGCCTGGCGGGCCAGCGACCGGTCGAGGGATCCGGGAATGTCGCCGCGTTTGACGATGTAGAACGCCGGCGTGTCGAAGGCGAAGGCGTCGTCGCGGACGCCGTCGGTCTGCACGCCGCGACGGCAGGGCGCCGCGTGAAAGTCGGTGTCGATGCCGAGGGCGCGGAACTCGTCGAGCGCGTCGGTGCCCGGGGTCCAGTTCTCGAGGCCCTGTAGGTCGCCGTCGAACCGCGCCCCGCAGCAGCCGCGCCGTTCGAACACCTCCACGGCGCGGCCGGCGCGGGCGAGGGTGATGGCGGCGGCAAGGCCCGCGGGGCCGGCGCCGGCGATGCGGACGGGGCGATCGACGGAAGCCGTCATGACGGAGGGAAGATGGGTCGCCGCGCGGGGCCGGCGCAAGCCGCCGGGCGCGCGGGCACGGGCTTCTTCACCGGCGCTCGCGCGGGCGGTACATTCGGCGGCAACCCGGAGATCACCGATGACCCGTGGCGCCCGCGCCCGCCGAATTGCCGCCGTCGTGTTCGCACTCGCCGGCACCGTTGCCGCGAGGGTGGACGCCGCAGCGCATCGGTCCGCCGACGCGGCGGCCGGGGTCATTCGCGGGCAGGACTCGGTGTCCTTTCCGCGCCGCGACGGCCACACGGTGCCGGCCACCGTCTACCGGCCGGCCGGGGGCGATTGTCAGGGGATCGCGATCCTGTCGCCCGGCGCGGGGGGCTCGGAGGGGGGACTCGCGTATCTGGGCCGGGGAATGGCGGCGCAGGGATATCTGGCGGTCGTGGTGGGGCACGAGGAGAGCGGGTTGCGCGCGCTCCGGCAGCACATGCGCGGCCGCGGGGTGAGCGACGGGCTGGCGCGATTGATCACCGATCCCAAGGCCTACGAGGGACGGTTCCTGGACATCGCGGCGGCCCGGCAGTGGGCGGCGGCGCGGTGCGGGGGCGCCGAGGCCGTCCTGCTCGGGCATTCGATGGGCGCGGCCACCGTCATGATCGACGCGGGCGCGAGGAACGTGCTCGGCGTGGCCGGGTCCGGCGCGTTCGACGTGTACGTGGCGCTGTCGCCGCAGGGCGTCGGGTCGATCTTTCCGGCGGGCGCGTGGCGCGGCATCTCGAAGCCGGTGCTGATCGTGACCGGCACGCGCGACGAGGAACTGGGCGGTCTGTCGTGGAAGACGCGCACGGAGCCGTTCGAGGACATGGCTGCGGGGTGCAAGTGGCTGGGCGTGGTGGACGGCGCCACGCACATGGACCTGGGCGGGAACGGCACCGATCGCGAGGCGCAGCGGCTCACCGTGCAGACGATCGGGGAGTTCCTGTCGGCCGTGCACCGGCACGACTGCCGGCTGCCGGCGCGCGTGGCCGGGCTGGACCTGCGCGGCAAATGATGCACCCGGCCATGGGTCACGCGATGAGCCGGCCGGTCGCGCATGCGCGCGGGGCGGCCGTTCGCCGGCGGGCGCTGATGGGCGTCGGGCTCGCGCTGGCGCTCGCGGGATTCGCGCCGGTCGCCCGGACGGACGGGCTCGCGCCCGCTCGCCTGGAGCGGCTGTACTTTGGCCGGAACATCGGCGACACAGGGGTGGTGAGCGACTCGGCCTGGCAGGCGTTCGTGCGCGACGTGGTCACGCCGGCGTTTCCCGCCGGCGCCACGGTGTTCGACGCCGCAGGCCAGTGGCGGGCCCCCGACGGCACGCTGGTGCGGGAGCGCACGTTCGTGCTCGAGCTGCTGCACGCGGACTCGGCGGCATTCGACGCGCGAATCGCGCATATTATCGACGAGTACAAGCGCCGCTTCGCGCAGCAGGCGGTGCTGCGTATCGTCACCGACGTTCGGGGCGGCTCGTGACCGCCCGCGGCCGGGAGAACACCAGCATGGAGGAGCCGTCGACATGGTAGAACTGATTCCCAATCTCCCGGACCACGTGCTCGGGATCACCGCCAAAGGGACGGTGACCGCCCAGGACTACGAGACCGTGATCATTCCGGCGGTGGAGCAGATGTTCGCACGGATCGCCAAGGTGCGATTTCTCTATCACCTGGGTGGGGAGTTCCGCGGCTTCGAGGCCACGGCGATGCTCGACGACGCCAAGTTGGGGCTCAAGCATCTTGGCGGCTGGGAACGGGTGGCCGTGGTGTCGGACGTGCAGTGGATTCGCGCCGCCGTCCAGATCTTCGGCCTGGCCATTCCGGGCCAGGTGCGGGTGTTCCACAATCTCGAATTGACCGACGCCGCGCGGTGGGTCGGCGAATGACTCAACCGGCGCCGGCCCCCGGCGACCGTTCGTCCGGCCACGCCGCCGCCCCCGGACTCCGCCGCGTGTTACGCGTGTGGGATCTGGTGTTCTTCTACGTGGTGGCGATCGTGGGCATGCGGTGGGTGGCCGTGGCGGCCGCGGCCGGCCCCAGCGCCCTCGTGGTCTGGGTGCTCGCGGCGGTGGCGCTGTTCATCCCGCTCGCGTTCACGGTGCTCGAGCTGTCGTCGCGCTACCCGCAGGAGGGCGGCATCTACGTCTGGACCAAGCAGGCGTTCGGGGACTTCACCGCCTTCATCACGGGGTGGACGTATTGGGGCACGAATCTCACGTATCTGCCGGGGCTGCTGTATTTCACGGCCAGCACGGCGCTCTACATGTTCGGCGCCCGGTTCGCGCATCTGCAGGACAGTCCGACCTACTTCATCGCGGTGGCGCTCGGCGGGCTGGCGGTGGCCGCCTGGCTGAACGTGGTGGGGCTGCAGTTCGGCAAGTGGCTGTCGAGCGTGGGGGCGTTCGCCACCTGGATTCCGATGGCGGTGCTGATCGGCATGGGCCTCGTGGCCGGCTGGCGGTACGGGTCGGCCACGCCGATCACGGCGCACAGCCTGGTGCCGAGCTTCGGGCTCAAGGACATGATCTTCTGGGCCACCATCGCGTTCGGGTTCGCCGGACTGGAAGCCGGGTCGTTCATGGGCGAGGAGATCGAGAATCCGCGGCGCACCGTGCCCCGCGCCGTGGTGATCGCCGGGGTGATGATTCCCGCCATCTACATTCTGGGAACGCTGGCGATACTGCTGGCGCTGCCCACGGGCCAGATCACGGGGCTGCAGGGCATCATGGATGCCATCGTGCGAGCCGGCGAGCGGGTGGGCGTGACGGGGCTGGGGCCGATCGTCGCCTTCCTGATCGTGCTCAGCACGATGGGCGGCGTGGGGGTGTGGCTGGCCGCGCCGGCGCGGCTGCCGTTCGTGGCGGGCATCGATCACTATCTGCCGCCGGCGTTCGGCCGGCTGCACCCGCGGTTCGGCACGCCGTACGTGGCGTTGCTGCTCCAGGCGGGCGTGGCCGCGGTCTGCGCCATTCTGGGCCAGGCGGGGGAGACGCCCAGAAAGGCATACGACATTCTGGTCAGCCTCGGCATCATCTCGTACTTCTTGCCGTACCTGGCGATGTTCGGGGCGCTGATCCGCCTGCAGCGGGAGCCGGCGGGCCCCGGCGTGCTGCGCGTGCCGGGGGGCACGCCGGGGGCGATCCTGTGCGGCGGACTGGGGTTCGTGACATCGGCCGTCTCGATCGTGCTCGCCGCCATCCCGCCGGCCGGCGAGGCGCACCCCGTGCGGTACGTGGTCAAGGTGGTGGGGCTGAGCGCGCTCCTCGTGGCGACGGGCGTGGCGACGTATGCCGTGGGGAGCCGCAAGCGGGCGCGGGCGGCGGCGGGGGTGGGGGTGGGGGCGGGGGCACTAGACGCGTGAGCGCCGCGGGCGGGCACGCGAGGACCATTCGGATCACCGAGACCGGAGATCGTTCCATGAGTCGTTCGAGCATTGGCATCGCGCGTTCGGCGCGGTTGGCCGTGGTCTGCAGCGTGGCGGCCGCGGCGGGGATGCAGGCGCAGGGCGTCAACACGCTGCCGCCGGAGCTGGCGGCGAGAGTGCGCGCGGCGGTCACCGACGTGATCGCCGCCACGCAGGTGCCGAGCGCCGAGGTGGGGATCGTGCGGAACGGGCAGATCGTGTACGTGGCGGCGTTCGGCCACGCGCGGCTGTCGCCGCCGCGGCTCGCCACGCCCGACATGCACTACGCCATCGGCTCGATCAGCAAGCAGTTCACGACGGCCGCCGTGCTGTTGCTGGCGCAGGAGGGGAAGCTGTCGCTGGACGATCCCGTGGCGAAGTACTTTCCGGAGCTGACGCGGGCCGGCGAGGTCACGATCCGCAACCTGCTGTCGCACACGTCGGGGTACGAGGACTACGCGCCGCAGGACTACACCATCCCGGCGTGGACCCGGCCGTCCACGGCCCAGGCGATCGTCCACGAGTGGGCCACCAAGCCGCTGGACTTCGCCCCCGGCACGCAATATCAGTACAGTAATACCAACTTCAACATCGTGGGACTGATCGTGGAGAAGGCGAGCGGCCAGCCGTTCTGGTCGTTCCTCCAGGCGCGGGTGCTGCGGCCGCTGGGCCTCTCGCGCACGATCGACCTCGATACGCAGGGCGACCAGCTCGAACCCACCGGGTACTTCCGGCACGCGCTGGGCCCGCTGCGGCCGGCGCTGATGGAGGCGCCGGGGTGGTACTTCGCCGACGGCGAGATGGCGATGCCGGTGGGCGACCTGCTCGCGTGGGACATCTCGCTGATGAACCAGACGCTGCTCAGCCCGGCGTCGTACGCCGCCATGGAGACGCCGATGAAGTTGAAGAACGGCCAGACGATCGCCTACGGGCTGGGCGTGAGCCTCAGCGTGCGCGGCGGGCACCGCGTGGTGGCGCACAGCGGCGAGGTGGGCGGCTTCGTGGCCTCGAACACGGTGTTTCCGGACGACAAGATCGCGGTCGCCGTGCTGACCAACCAGGAAGCGAGCCCGGCGGCGGGCGCGATCGGGCGCGCCGTGGCGGCGCTGCTGCTCGCGCCGCCCGCGGCGCCGGAGGCCTCGTCGGCGGCCGAGACCGCGCGGGCGGAGGCGCTGACGCGCGCGGCGCTCGCCGGGCTGCAGCGCGGCCGGATCGACCGGTCGTTGTTCACGGCCGACGCCAACTTCTATTTCGACGAGGCCGCGATCGCCGATTTCGCGTCGAGCCTCGGCTCGCTGGGCGCGATCAAGAGCCTGCAGCAGACGTCGGCGTCGCTGCGGGGCGGGATGACGTTCCGGGCATTCGCCGTGGAGTTCGCGAAGGGCGCCAAGGTGACGGTGACCACGTACACGACGGGCGACGGGAAACTCGAGCAGCTGCTGGTGTCGCCGGCGGCGTGAGGGGGACGGCCTCGGGCACGGCGAGGCATCGATGGGGTCGCATGAGCGGTTCGTGCTACCCCATGACGGTGCGGCGCCCCGATGACGATCGGGGTGGCCGGCTCGATATCCCCTGGCAATTGGCGGCCGTCCGTGGTACCGTAGTTCTCCCCGCCTCTCCCTTCCAGCAGGAGAAATCATGCCCCAGTACGTGATCGAACGGAACATTCCCGGCGCCGGAAAGCTGACGTCGGCCGAGCTCAAGGCGATCGCCCAGAAGTCGTGCGGTGTGCTGGATCAGCTCGGCCCCAAGATTCAGTGGGTGCACAGCTACGTGACGGACGATCAGATTTTCTGTATCTACCGCGCGCCGAACGAGGCGGTGGTGCGGGAACACGCCCGGCTGGGCGGATTCCCGGCCGACAAGGTGTCCGAGATCAGGACGGTCATCAGCCCGACGACGGCCGAGTAGCGCTTCGCCCGGCGTCCCCGACCCCCGCCGGCCAGGTCATGGCCGAGGAGATCACGATGAGTGTCGCAGAATCGTTTGCCCAGACCGCGTTCGCGCAGTTCGTGAACAGCCCGGCCGGCCGCGGGCTGCGCATTGCCGTGGGACTCGGCCTGATCGGCTGGGGGTACGCGCAGCGCGGAACGGAGTTGGGGACGGTCCTCATGGTGATCGGACTGTTCCCGTTGGCGGCCGGCGTGTTCGACTGGTGCTACGTCAGCGCGCTGTTGGGCGGTCCGTTGAGCGGGGCCAGGATCCGGAAGCCGGGCGGGTAGGGATTGGCGGTTCGCGGGCTCGCCGTCCACCCATGTGCGATTCGTGCTAGCTTCCTGACATGCTCACCTACGCTGCCGCTCGCGATACCCTGGTCGAACTCCTGCGCGCCGACGCCAAGGCGCACGTGGCCGGCCGCTACGACGAGATCGGGCGGCGGTTCGACCGCCTGGAGCACCAGTTCCCCACCGGCAACGCGCCCGAACTGGGCCGGTTGCACATCGCCCTCACGTTCTGGGACGGGTGGATCGACGCCCGGAACAACGGATGGCCGCGCGGCCCGATCGCGCTCGACGCGTGGCCCGCGCTCGCCACGCAGGTGGCCGACGATCTCGCCCACGATCGCGAGATCTCGTCGCCGATCGTGCTCGACCGGTTCGACGTGGTGGCGCACCCCAACTTGAACGAACGCGTCCAGACGCTCGCTGCGCGGCTCCGCCAGCGGGAGACGCGGCCGGCGGCGGGGTAGGGGGCCGCATGCCGACCGCCGGGGAGGCGCTCGCCCGTCTGCAGGACGGCAATCGGCGCTTCGTGGCGCGCATCGGCGCGCGCCAGCCGGCCCTGCAGCCCTCGCGGCCGGTGGAACTGGCCATGGACCAGCAGCCGTTCGCGATCGTCCTCGGCTGCTCCGACGCACGGGTGCCGGCTGAGCTCGTGTTCGACCAGGGGTTGGGCGACCTGTTCGTGATCCGCGTGGCCGGCAACATCGTGGCTCCGTCGCAGATCGGCAGCGTGGAGTTCGCGGCCTCCCGGTTCGGCACGCCGCTGGTGGTGGTGCTCGGCCATTCGCAGTGCGGGGCCGTGCTGGCCACGATCGAGGAGCTGCAGCGGCCGGCGGAGCACCAGTCGCGGCACCTGCGGTCGATCGTGGACCGGGTGCGCCCGTCGGTGGAGGGGCTGCTGCGCACCGAGCTGCGCCACGACATGAACGCACTGGTGCGCCACGCGGTGCGCGCCAACGTGAGCGTGGCGGCCAGCCATCTGCGCTACGGGTCCGAGGTGCTCGAACAGTTGATCGAGGACGATCGGCTCCGGGTGGTGGGGGCCGAGTATTCGTTGGAGACGGGCGTCGTGGAATTCTTCGACGGCGTGCACGTGGACTGACCGCGCGCTGGCCGGCCCGGGCCGACGCACCGTAGATTCGGCGGACCAGCACCGGCCGTCCCACCTTCGCCCGGACCCGCCATGAACACCCGCCGCCAGTTCCTGATTCAGGCCCCCGTCGGCCTCCTCGGCGTGATCGCCGCCTGCCGCGGCGAGGAGGCGCGGCCCAGCACGAAACCCGCGGCGCCGAGCGCCACGCCCGGAGCGCCGGGTGCGTTCAACACCGCGCCGGCGGTGGGGCCTGAGGTCACGCCGGCCACGTTCGCCGAAGCCGAGAAGTTGGCGCAGGTGACGATGACCGATCCCGAACGGCGGATGGCGGCCGACAACTGGCGCACGTCGATGGCGGCGATGCTCGAACGGCGCACGGGCCCGCGAACGGTCGCGCTCGACGACACCGTCGCTCCGGCCACCGTCTGGAATCCGGTGCCGCCGGGAACGACGGCCGGGCCGACGCGCGACCGGTTCGTGCGAACCGCGGGCGGCCCGGGTCCGCTGCCGAACCACGACGAGGACATCGCGTACGCGCCGGTGCACGTGCTGTCGCGATGGATCGAGACGCGCACGCTGAGCTCCGACCGGCTCACCCGTATCTATCTCGATCGCATCAAGCGCCTCAATTCGAAGATCAACTGCATCATCACGCTCACCGAGGACCACGCGCTGGCGCGGGCCCGGCAGGCCGACGCCGAGATCGCGGCGGGCAGGTATCGCGGGCCGCTGCACGGCATTCCGTACGGCGTGAAGGACCTGATGGACACCGCGGGCATCCCCACCACGTACGGCGCCGAGCCGTTCCGGACCCGCGTGCCCGCGGACGACTGCGCCGTGGTGAAGCGCCTCGACGCCGCCGGCGCCGTGCTGGTGGCCAAACTGAGCATGGGCGCGCTGGCGCTGAACGACATCTGGTTCGGCGGGCAGACGATGAATCCGTGGCTGCTCGAGGAGGGCGCGTCGGGATCGAGCGCCGGGCCCGGCGCCGCCACCGCCGCGGCGTTCGTCGGCTTCTCCGTCGGCAGCGAGACGGGCGGCAGCATCGTCAGTCCGAGCATGCGGTGCGGCGTCACGGGGCTGCGGCCCACGTACGGCCGCGTGCCGCGCACCGGCGCGATGACGCTCTGCTGGTCGCTCGACAAGCTGGGCCCGATGACGCGCTCGGTGGAGGACGCGATGCTCGTGCTGCGCGCCATCTCGGGCGCCGACACGGGCGATGTGGCGAGCGTGTCCAGCCGGCTGGACTTCGACGCCGCCGCGCCGGTAGCGGGGCTCAAGGTCGGCTACTTCCCGGCGTGGATGCGGGACGCCGGCGCCACCGACGTGGACCGCGCGGCGCTGGTCATGCTGGGCCAACTCGGCCTGGTGCCGACGCCGGTGACGATTCCCGACTGGCCCTACGACGCGCTCAACCTGATGCTGTTCGCGGAGGCGGCGGCGTCGTTCGAGAAGATCACGCTCGACGGGGACGTGGACACGATGAAGATGCAGGTGCCCGACGCGTGGCCGAACCTGTTCCGCGAGTCGCGCTTCCTCTCGGCGGTGGACTTCGTGCAGGCCGATCGCATGCGGCGCCGGGTGGCGCGCGAGATGGCCCGCGTGATGTCGCAGGTGGACCTGCTGCTCGTGCCCTCGCTGCGCGACGAGATGCTGGTGATCAGCAACAACACGGGGCACCCGTCGCTCACGCTGCGCACCGGATTCGTGGAGGTGTCGGAGGCGCGGAGCGACTGGGCTCCCGATCCGGCGCATCCGCTGCCCAGGTTCTCGCCGCCGCGCCGCGTGCCGTACGGCGTGACGCTCATCGGCCGCCTGTTCGACGAGGGCACGATCGCGCGGGTGGGGCTGGCGATGGAACGCCAGGCGAACGTGATGGGCGAGCGGCCGCCGGGGTTCTGAGTTTCGCGTCCGGCGGCGCGCTCGTTCGGGGTCAGGGCGCGGCGGTCACTGGATGGCTCCCGAGCCGCGGATCGCCGCTTCGATCCGCTCCTCGCCGGCGCGTGCCTGCCTGGCGAGTTCATCGAACACCGCGAACTGGGCCGGCGTGGGCGCGGCGTAGGCCAGGTCGATGTCGGCGGCCAGGTACGCCAGGTGGCTGCGCAGTTTGGTCTCGTGCAGCAGGCTTCCCTCGCTCGAGTGCATGTCCAACTGCACCACGTCGTCGATGGCGCTGTCCAGCGCCGCGGCCTGCGGGCTGCCGGCGGCCAGGCGGCCGCGCACCGCGAGCGCGCGGTTGACGGACCGGTCGAGCGAATCGAGCGTGACGTGGATCCTGAGCCGCAGCGCCAGCTCCGCCGCGAGATCGCTCTGCGGCGTGTGGATGCGCGGGTCGAGCATCACCTCGAACGATTCGGTCATCGCGCGGCCGCCATAGGTCAGCACCACGTGGTAGTGGCCGGGCAGCACCGTCGGCCCGTCGACCTCGTCGGGCAGGCCGCCGGCGGCGATCGGGGGTTCGAAGCCGCGAATCTCGGTCGCGTCGGGATGGCGAAGATCCCACTGGAACTCGTTCATCCCCGGCTCGATGGCCGTGAGCCGCGTTTCGGCCGCGCTGTCGCGGCCGGCCGGAGTCATCTGTTCGAGCGCCTCGCGCGTGGGGAAGGCGCCGGTCTTCCGGTGGAGCGCGAACTGGCGCACGGCGCGCCCGGTGGAATCGGTGAAGGCGATCGTGACCGGCGTCCGGCCGTCGTAGCCCGCGGGGATGTGGAAGAAGACCGTGGCGCCGAACGGCGGATTCTGGCCGGCGTCGTCGCCGCCGCGCCCCTCGGTGCCGTAGGCGTGGGTGAGCCACGCCCCCTGCGGCGCGAACAGGGCCGCGCTGTCGGCGGATGGCGCCGGCCGGACGGTCATCTCTTCGAGCAGCGCCAGGTTGTCCAGGATCCAGAAGGCGCGGCCGTGGGTGGCGATCACCACGTCGCCCTGCCGGTCGTCGACGGCCACGTCGCGCACCTGCACGGGCGGCAGATCGAGCGACAGCGGCCGCCACCGCGCGCCGCCATCCAGACTCACGTATACCGTGGTCTTGGTGGTCAGGAAGAGCAGGCTGGAGTCGGCCGGGTCCTGGCGGATCGTGAACGCATACTCGTCGCGGGGGAGCCCGTCGGTGATCGGCGTCCAGTGCCGTCCGAGGTCGTTGGTGCGGAACACGTACGGCGTGAAGTCGTCCCACATGTAGCGCTGCACGGTGAGGTACGCCGTGCCGCGGTCCACGTGCGACGGCTCGATGGACCCGACGTCGGCCCAGGCCGGCAGGGTGGGCGGCGTGACCGCCTGCCAGTGCGCGCCGCCGTCGGTGGTGACGTGCACGAGGCCGTCCGACGAACCGGCCCAGACCACGTGGCCGTCGAGCGGGGACACGGCGATGGCCGACACGTAGGGATAGACCTCGGCGCTCGACTGATCGAGGTCGATCGGTCCGCCGCTGGGGCGTTCGGTGGCCGGGTCGTTGCGCGTGAGGTCTGGGCTGATCGTCCGCCAGGTGTGCCCGTGGTCGCCGCTCTGCATCACGTACTGTGAGCCGACGAACAGGTCGCGGGGGTCGGCGGGCGAGAATACGATGGGGTGCGTCCAGGCGAAGCGGTACGTGAGTTCGCCCGACGAGGCGCCCTCCTGGTAGTTGGGCCACGGGCTCACGCTCTGCGACTCCTCCGTGGCCTGGTCGCGCCGCAGGAAGATGCTGAAGTAGCCGCTGCCGAAGGTGACGTCGGGATTGCCGGGCTCCGGCACCGACGGCGTGCTCTCACCGTACGCGGTGGTGACCCACGCGGCGAGCGGGATGTTCCCCTGGCCGGTGGCGCTGGGGCCGCCGGTGGAGCCCTCGTCCTGCTGGGCGCCGTAGAGGTGGAAGGGGAACCGGTCGTCCAGGTTCACGTGGTAGAACTGGCCGGTGGGCTGGTTGTGCTCGGTGCTCCACGTCTTGCCGCCGTCGGTGGAGACCGTGGCGCCGCCGTCGTTGCCTTCGAGCAGGATCTTCGGGTCGTGGGGATTGATCCAGACGATGTGGTTGTCGCCGTGCGGCGGATGGAGCGCCGTGAACGTCCGGGCGCCGTCGTGCGACACGAACAGGCCGTCGACCTGCGGCATGTAGACCGTATTGGGGTCGGTGGGATCGGCGAAGATGGCCATGTAGTAGAAGGCGCGCTGCCGCAGCTTCCATTCCGCGTTTACGCGGGTCCAGGTGGTCGCCGCCGTCGGCCGAGCGGAAGACGCCGCCGTTCTTCGACCTGAATCGGCGGCATAGACCACGTTGGGCGCTGCCGGCCGCCACGGCGACGCCGATCTTGCCCAGCAGCTCGTGGGGCAGGCCGGGGCGGGCGGCGAGATGTTCGTCCAGTGCGCGCCGCCATCGTAGACTTGTATATGCCGCTGCCCGCGCCGCCGCTCTGAGAGCGACCAGGGCGTGCGGTAGGCCTGCCACGTCGCCGCGTAGAGCACGTCGGGAGCGCCGCGGCTCCATCGACCAGATCGACCGCGCCCGTGCTGTCGTTCGACGAACAGCATGCGGGTCCAGGTGCGGCCGCCATCGGTCGTCTTGAACACGCCGCGGTGCTCGCCCGGCGCGAACACGTGGCCCCATGGACGCGGCATACACGACGTCCGGGATTCCTGGGGTCCATGACGAGGCCGCTGATCGTGTGCGTGTTTTCGAGGCCGGCGCGCGCCACGTCTTGCCGGCGTCGGCCGAGCGGAACACGCCGTCGCCCGAGATCATGTCGCCCCGGATGTCGCTCTCGCCCGTGCCGGCGTAGATGACGCTGCGGATTGGCCGGCGCCACGGCGATGCGCGCCGATGCTGTTGCTCGAGCCCGGCAGCGTGCTGTCGGAGATGTTCGTCCAGACGTTGCCGTAGTCGGTGCTCTTCCAGATGCCGCCGTCCACGGCGCCCATGTAGAAGAGATTGGCATTGCCCGGGACGCCGCGCGATAGCCACCACGCGGCCGCCGACGTACGGCCCGACGCTGCGCCAGTGCAGGGCGCTGAGCGGGGCGGGCGTGGCCTCGGCAATGGCGGTGCCGGGCGTCTGGGCGCCGGCCGCGGCGGACAGCGCAAGGGCGGCGGCGGTGAAGATGGCGATGGCGGCGGACATCCGCGGGTGGCGGCGGGCGGGCGCGGCGACGGAGCGTGGCATGCGCAGGATCCTCGGTGGCAACGGCCGGTCGGTATCGGTGGACGCGAGCAGCGAGGGTGGGGGGCCCACTGACATACTAGCACCGGCGCGCCATGTTTGACCAATGCGCTACCGGTGGGCGGCTGACGCGATCGTGCTCGTGCACTTCGGATTCGTGGCGTTCGTGGTGCTCGGCGGGTTGTTCGCGCTGCGGTGGCGCCGCGCCGCGTGGGTGCACCTGCCCGCGGCGGCGTGGGGGGCGTACGTGGAGTTCAGCGGCGCGATCTGCCCGCTCACGCCGCTCGAAGCGACGCTGCGCGCACGCGGGCGCGAGGTGGGCTACGCGGGCGGCTTCATCGACCACTATCTGCTCCCGGTGCTGTACCCCAACGGGCTCACGCGCCCGGACCAGATCGTGCTGGGCACGCTCGTCGTGGGGGTGAACGCGGCGATCTACGTGGCCGTCCTCCACCGGGGGCGGCACGCGGCGATTCACGGGGGGCGCTGAGCGGCAACCGGCGACGCCCGGGCCGCGGGTTCGCCGAGCCCATGCGCGGGCCATGCGGGATTTGCGGCCCGTCCCATTGCGGTGCATGTTCCACGCCCCACTCCAACCCCGACGTCGGGAGCCGCTCCGCGCATGTCGCTCACTCACGGAAGCAGGGACGCGCTTGCGCGCCGCCAGGCAGCACTGCTCCGCCTGAGCACCGGAATCGCGGAGGCGGCGGACGAGGACGCAGTCTGTGCCCGCGTGGTCAACGGGCTGCGCGACGATTCCCTCGGCTACCAGTTCGTGGGCATCTTCCTCGTGGACGAGGCCACCGGCGGCCGCCGCATGCGCGCCAGCGTCGGCTGGTCCGACATCCCGCCCGACATGGTGATTCCGGCCGGGCAGGGACTCAGCCATCGCGCCATCGCCACCGGGCGCCTGCACTACACGCCCGACGTGGCCCGCGAACCGGCCTACATTCCCGGGCTCAGCACGGGGTGCGAGGTGGACATCCCGCTGCTCATCGACGGGACGCCGATCGGCGTGCTGGTGGTCGAATCGGAGACGCCGAACGCGTTCGACCGGGCCGATCTCGAAATTCTCGAGGCGGCCACCAATCAGGCCGGCATCGCCATCGCGCGAGCGCGCCTGGCCGACGATCAGCGACGGCTGCTGGCCATCGAACGGCGGCGCGGCGAGGAGCAGCGCGCGCTCCTCGAGACGATGGCCGACCTGTCGGGCGAGCTGGAACTCTCACGCCTGCTGCAGTCGGTGCTGGAGCGCGCGGTGGGCCTGCTCGGCGCCTCGGCCGGCGAACTCGCCGTGTTCGACGGCGCGGCCCGGGAACTCGTCGTGGCCGCCAACTTCCACGTCGACCCGCCCACGCTCGGCGTGCGGCTGCAGCCCGGGGAGGGTGCGATGGGACGGGCCGCGGAGACCGGCGAGCCGCTGATCATCGCCGACTATACGCAGTGGGCGGGCCGGTCCACGAAGTACGCCGCCATCCACGCGCACGCCGCGCTGGCCGCGCCCCTGCAGATGGGCGGCCGGCTGGTCGGCGCGTTCAACATCTGGACGGCCGATCGGGACCGCGCCTTCGGCGCCGAGGACCTGCGGCTGCTGAATCTGTTCGGCCCGCAGGCCGCGGTGGCCATCGACAAGGCGCGGCTGTTCGCCGAGGCGCAGCGCGAGCGGCAGTACTTCCAGGAGCTGGTGCGGAACAGCCCGGTGGCGATCGTCACGCTCGACCCCGACCACCGCGTCATGTCGTGCAACCCGGCGTTCGAGTCGCTGTACGGATACGCGGAACGCGAGCTCGCGGGCCGCAATCTCGACGAGCTGATCACCACGAGCGCGAATCGCGGTCGGAGGCCGGTGGGCTACACCAAGCAGGCCGTGGGCGCGACGGTGCGCGGCGCGGGGCGCCGCCGCCGCAAGGACGGCTCGCTGGTGGACGTCGAAGTGCTGGCCGTGCCGGTGGTGGTGAACGGCGAGCGGGTGGGGATGATGGGGCTCTACCACGACATCACGGAGCTGCTCGCGGCGCGGCGGGAGGCCGAGTCGGCGAACGCCGCGAAGAGCCAATTCCTGGCGTCGATGAGCCACGAATTGCGCACCCCGCTCAACGCCATCCTGGGCTACAGCGAGATGCTGCAGGAGGACGCCGCGGACGCCGGCCAGGCCGGCCTCGTACCCGATCTCGAAAAGATCAACGCCGCCGGGCGGCATCTGCTGACGCTCATCAACGACGTGCTCGACCTGTCGAAGATCGAGGCCGGCAGGATGGAGTTGACCACCGAGACGTTCGCCGTCCGGCCGCTCGTCGAGACCGTGGCGACGACGGTGGCGCCCCTGATCGCGCGGAACGGCAACCGGCTCGTCGTGGAGGTCGCGCGCCGAGGTGGGCGAGATGCGACGGCGATCCCCTGCGCCTGCGCCAGATCCTGCTCAACCTCCTGTCGAACGCGAGCAAGTTCACCGACCACGGGACGATCACGCTGTCGGCGCGGCGCACGCGAGGCGAGATCGTGCTCGCCGTGCGCGACACCGGCATCGGGATGACCGAGGAGCAGTTGGGGCGGCTGTTCGAGGCGTTCGCGCAGGCCGAGGCGGCCACGGCGGCCAAGTACGGGGGGACGGGGTTGGGGCTGGCGATCAGCAAGAAGTTCTGCGAGATGATGGGCGGCCGCGTGGCGGTGGAGAGCGCGCCGGGAGTGGGCACGACGTTCACGGTGCGGCTGCCGGTGAAGCCGCCGGCGCCGGTGGCGGAGGCGGCCACGGTGGAAGGTGCGGCCGATGCGCCGACGGTCCTCGTGATCGACGACGACCCCGCGGCGCGCGACCTGCTGCAGAAGATCTTGGTGCGCGAGGGATTTCGCGTCGTGACGGTGTCGGACGGCGCGATGGCGCTTGCCGCGGCGCGCGCCGAGCGGCCGGCCGCCATCACGCTGGACGTGATGATGCCGGGCATGGACGGGTGGGCCGTGCTCACGGCGCTGAAGAGCGATCCCGCGCTCAGCGACATTCCCGTGGTGATGGTGACGGTGTTGGAGGATCGCCAGCTGGGGTTCGCGCTGGGCGCGGCGGACCATCTCACCAAGCCGGTGGAGCGCGCCCGGCTGGTCGAGGCGCTCAAGCGCCAACGGGGGAGCGCCGAGGCCGAAGCGTCGTTGCGCGAGCAGGGGTGGCGGATCGCGGTGTCGGACGCGGGGCCCGCCGAGCTCGGGGCGGAAATGCGCGCGCTCATCGCGGAGCGTCGCGTGGGGAGCGCCTCATGACGCCCCTCGTGCCGGTCGCGGGCGCCGCCGCCGGCGCGGACGAATCCTCTCGCCGCCAGGCCGCCCTGCTGCGCCTGTCCACCGGGATCGCCGAGGCGGATACGGAGCAGGCCATCTGCCACGCCGTGGCGCGGGGGCTGCACGACGCGGCGCTGGGCTACGACTTCGTGGCCGTGCTCCTCGTGGACGACGAGAGCGGCGATCGCGTGCTGACGGCCAGCCGCGGGTGGCGCGAGGCGCCCGATGGGCTGCGCGTGCGCCCCGGGCAGGGGCTCTCCGAGCGCCCGCTCATGGACGGCCGGCTGCACTACACGCCGCAGGTCACGGACGACACGCACTACCTGCCCACCCGGAACGAGGGGTCCGAGGTGGACGTGCCCATCCGCGTGAACCAGGCGCTGGTGGGCGTGCTCGTGGTCGAGAGCAACCGGCCGCACGCGTTCCAGCCGGACGATTTCGACATTCTGCGGGCGGCCGCCAACCAGGCCGGCATCGCGATCGGGCGGGCGCGGCTGCTGGCCGCCGAACGGCAGCGTGGCGACGAGCAGGAGGCGCTGCGGGCCACCATGGCCGACCTCGCCGGGCAGCTCGAGCTGTCGGATCTGTTGCAGGCCGTGCTCGAACGTGCCGTGCAGCTCCTGCACGTGAGTCACGGCGAGTTGGCCATCTACGACGCCGGGCAGCGGGAACTGGAGATCGCGCCGAGTTTCAACGTCGGCAAGCAGGACACCACGGGCACGCGGCTCCAGCTTGGCGAGGGCGCGATGGGCCAGGTGGCGCTCACGCGCGAGCCGCTGATCATCGCGTCGTACCAGGAATGGGCGGGGCGCTCGGCGCAGTACGCGCAGGTGGATTTCCACGCCGTGATGGTCGCGCCGTTGTTGATGGGGGGCGAGCTGGTGGGCGCAATCGCGGTCATGGACCAGGAGGCGGCGCGCCAATTCAGGGACCACGATTTGCGCCTGCTGGAGCTGTTCGCGCCGCAGGCGGCAATTGCGATTGCCAATGCCCGCCTGTTCGCCAGTGAACGGCGCCGCGGCGAGGAGCAGCAGGCCCTGCTCGATACGATGAAGGATCTGGCAGGCGAACTGGAGCTGTCGAAGGTGCTGGAGCGGGTCCTCGCCCGGGCCGTGACGCTGCTGGGCGTCACCGGCGGCGAACTCGCCACCTACGACGAGCAGCGGGGCGACCTGGCGATCGTGGCGAGCCACAACATGGGCACCGACGCCGTGGGCAGCCGCATGGCGCTGGGCGAGGGCGCGATGGGGCAGGTGGCCGAGTCGCACCAGGCGATGATCATTCCGCGATACCAGGAGTGGGCGAAACGATCGGAGCAGTACGAGCGGAGCACGGTGCAGTCCGTAATGGCGGCCCCGCTGATGATCGGCCAGCGGCTGGTGGGCGTGATCGCGTCCGTCCATTCCGATCCGGGTCGGACGTTCGGGCCCGACGACCTGCGGCTGCTCGAGCTGTTCGCCCCGGAGGCGGCGATCGCGATCGAGAACGCGCGGTTGTTCACCGAATCGCGCCAGCAGCGGCAGTACTTTAAAGAACTAGTATCGAATAGCCCGGTGGCGATCGTGACGCTCGACACCGGGCACAACGTGGTGTCGTGCAATCCGGCGTTCGAACGGATGTACGGATACGCGGCGGCGGAGGTCACGGGGCGCAACCTCGATGACCTCATCACCGACGAAGCCAGCCGGTCCCAGGCGGTGGCCTATACGGAGCAGGCGCTGGGTAGCACGGCTGTGAAGGTGATCGGACGCCGGCGGCGCAAAGACGGCACCCTGGTGGACGTCGAGGTGCTCGGGGTGCCGGTGGAGGTGGACGGACGGAAGGTGGGGGCGATGGCGCTGTATCACGACATCACCGACCTGCTGGCGGCGCGGCAGGCGGCCGAATCGGCCAACGCGGCCAAGAGCCAGTTCCTAGCGTCGATGAGCCACGAGCTGCGTACGCCGCTCAACGCGATCCTCGGCTACAGCGAGATGCTCCAGGAAGACGCCGCGGAGAAGGGGGACGAGGCGGTCATTCCCGATCTCGGCAAGATTCACTCGGCCGGCACCCACCTGCTGACGCTGATCAACGACGTGCTCGACCTGTCGAAGATCGAGGCCGGCAAGATGGAGCTGTATCTGGAGACGTTCGAGGTGCGGCCGCTGCTCGAGACGGTGGTGACGACGGTGCAGCCGCTCATCACCAAGAACGGCAATCGGCTCGATCTGGAGGCGCCGGACACGCTCGGGACGATCCACGCCGACGCGACGCGCGTGCGGCAGGTGCTGCTCAATCTGCTGTCGAACGCCAGCAAGTTCACCGAGCGCGGCACGATCACGCTGTCGGCGCGGCGGGCGGCGGGCGAGATCGTGTTCGCGGTGCGCGATACGGGCATCGGCATGACCGAGGAGCAGCTGGGGCGGCTGTTCGAGGCATTCGCGCAGGCCGAGGCGACGACGGCGGCCAAGTATGGCGGCACGGGGCTGGGGCTGGCGATCAGCAAGAAGTTCTGCGAGATGATGGGCGGCAGCGTGGCGGTGGAGAGCGCGCCGGGAGTGGGCACGACGTTCACCGTGCGGCTGCCGGTCGTGCCCCGGCCGATCGTCGCGGCGGGCGCCGCCAGCGCCGCCGCGGCCGACGGGCCGGAAGACGGCGATCGGCCCACGGTGCTGGTCATCGACGACGATCCGGCGGCGCGCGAACTGATGCGGCGAATCCTGGAGAAGGAGCGCATGTGCGTGATCACCGCCGCGACCGGCGAGGAGGGCATCGCCAGGGCGCGTGCCGAGCACCCGGCGGCGATCGCCCTCGACGTGGTGATGCCCGGGATGGACGGATGGGCGGTGCTGGCGGCGCTCAAGGATGACCCGGCGCTGGTCGCGATTCCGGTGGTGATGACGACGATGCTCGACGACCGGAACCTGGGGCTCGCGCTCGGCGCGGCCGATTATCTCACCAAGCCGATCGACCGCAAGCGGCTGACGGCCGTGCTCGGGCGATACGTGCGATCGGGCGGCGGGACGGTGTTGATCGTCGAGGACGACGAGGCGACGCGGCGCGTCGTGCGGCGCGTGGTGCAGAAGCTGGGCTGGAACACGCAGGAGGCGGAGAACGGGCTCGTGGCGCTCGAGCGCCTGGCGGACACGTCGCCGTCGCTCATCCTGCTCGACCTGATGATGCCGGAGATGGACGGGTTCGCCTTCCTGGAAGCCCTGCGCGAGCGCGAGCAGTGGCGGGAGATTCCCGTGGCGGTCATCACCGCCAAGGAACTGACGCCGGACGATCACCGCCGGTTGAACGGCGGCGTGGCCCAGATCGTGAGCAAGGGGCGGGGGCGGAGCCGAGACGTGCTGAACGAAGTCCGGACGCTGGTGGCGGGGGCGCGGCGATGAGCCCGGCCCGTTCCCCGCGCCGCGCGCCGCGCGCCAAGACGGCGCCGCGCAACCACGCCGCCCGGCGCCAGGCCGCCCTGCTGCGGCTCACCACCGGCATCGCCGCCGCGCACGACGAAGCGCAGGTCTACCAGTCGGTGGTGGACGGCCTGCAGGACGAAGCGCTGGGCTTCAACTTCCTGGGCCTGTTCCTGCTCGAGCCGGGCAGCGGCGACCGCGTGCTGCAGGCCAGCCGCGGCTGGCGGGACGTGCCGCAGCACTGGCGCGTGAAGCGCGGCACCGGGCTCAGTCAGCGCGCCATCGACGACGGGCGCCTGCACTACACGCCCGACGTGACCCACGCCGCGCAGTACCTGCCCAGCCTGAACACGGGCTCCGAAGTGGACGTGCCCCTCCGCGTGGACGACGAGACGATCGGCGTGCTGGTGGTGGAGAGCAGCGAGCCGAACGCGTTCACGGCCGACGACTTCGAGGTGCTGCAGGCGGCCGCCGACCAGGCGAGCATCGCCATCGGGCGCGCGCGGCTGCTCCGCGCCGAACGCCGCCGGGCCGACGAGCACAAGGCGCTGCTCGACACGATGGCCGACCTGTCGGCGGAACTCGAGCTGCCCCGCGTGCTGCAGGCCGTGCTCGCGCGCGCGGTCACCCTGCTCGACGTCACGGGCGGCGAGGTGGCGATCTTCGACCCCGAGACGGACGAGCTGGAGGTCGTGGCCAGCGAACGCATCGGCAAGGACTCGATCGGCACGCGGCTCCGGCTCGGCGAGGGCGCGATGGGCACCGTCGCCGAAACGCACGAGCCGCTGATCATCCCCTCGTACCGCGAGTGGGCCGGCCACTCGGCCAAGTACGCCGACATCCTCGTGCATTCGGTGATGGCCGCGCCGCTGCTCATCGGGCGCCGGCTCGTGGGCGCCATCGCCACCACGCACGCCGATCCGGCGCGCGTGTTCAGCGGCGAGGACCTGCGGCTGCTGAACCTGTTCGCGCCGCAGGCGGCGATCGCCATCGAGAACGCCCGTCTGTACACGGTGGCCCAGCAGCAGCGCCAGTATTTCGAGACGCTCGTGCACAACAACCCGGTGGCGATCGTCACGCTCGACGCCGACCACGCCATCGTGGCGTGCAACCCGGCGTTCGAGAAGCTGTTCGGCTACTCCAAGGAACAGGCGGTGGGCCGCCAACTCGACGATCTCGTGTCGACGTCGGACACGCACACCGAGGCGGTGGGGTACACGCGCGAAGCGCTCGACCGCCCCGTGCGCGGCATCGGGCGCCGGCGGCGGAGCGACGGCACGGCCGTCGACGTGGAGATCCTCGGCGTACCCGTGATCGTGGACGGGGAGCGGGTGGGGCTGATGGGGCTGTACCACGACATCACCCAACTGCTGCACGCGCGGCGCGAGGCGGAGCAGGCCAATACGGCCAAGAGCCAGTTCCTGGCGTCGATGAGCCACGAACTGCGCACCCCGCTCAACGCCATCATCGGGTACAGCGAGATGCTGCAGGAGGAGATGGAGGAGATCGGCCAGCCGCAGGCGGTGACCGACCTGGACAAGATCCGCGCGTCGGGCCGCCACCTGCTGGCGTTGATCAACGACATCCTCGATCTGTCCAAGATCGAGGCGGGCAAGATGGAACTGCACCTCGAGGAGTTCGCGGTGGACGACGTCGTGGCCGAGGTGCTCGCCACCGCGCAGCCGCTGGTGGCCCGCAAGGGCAACCGCCTCGTCGTGCGCCGCCAGGGCGACGCGGGCCGGATGCGGTCGGACCGCACGAAGGTGCGGCAGATCCTGCTCAACCTGCTGTCCAACGCCACGAAGTTCACCGAGGCGGGCACGATCACGTTCGCGCTCGACGTCGAGGCCGGGCGCGTGAGCGTGTCCATCGCCGATACGGGTATCGGAATGACCGCCGAGCAGATGCACCGGCTATTCGAGGCCTTCGCCCAGGCCGACGCGGCGATCGCGAGCAAGTACGGCGGCACGGGGCTGGGCCTCGCCATCTCGCGCCGCTTCGCGCGGCTGTTGGGCGGGGAGATCCACGTGACCAGCGTGCCCGGAGAGGGCTCAACGTTCACCGTCGACCTGCCGCGCGACTCGGGCGCGGCGGCCGGATGACAGAGGAAACGCGGATGGCGCACATTCTGCTGGTGGAAGACAACGAGATGAATCGCGACATGCTGTCGCGGCGTCTGCAGCGCAAGGGCTACACGGTCGATCTGGCGGTGGACGGCCCGGAGGGCATCGCCAAGGCCTCGGCGGGCGGCTACGCCCTGATCCTGATGGACATGAGCCTGCCCGAAATCGACGGGTGGGAGGCGACGCGCCGCATCCGGGCCGCCGCCGGCGGCCGAACGGTGCCGATCATCGCGCTCACCGCCCACGCCATGCAGGGCGACCGCGAGAAGGCAATCGAGGCCGGCTGCAACGACTACGACACCAAGCCGGTGGACCTCGAACGGCTGCTCGGCAAGATGCGCGCGCTGCTCGGCGAGCCGTCATGAGCGAAGCGCGCCCCACGGGCGAGGTCGCCTCGCTGCGCCACAACCTCCGCACCCCGGTCAACCACATCGTGGGCTACGCCGAGATGCTGCTGGAAGACGCCGAGGCCAGCGCCGACGAAGCGCGGCGCGCGGCGCTGGAGGCCACGCTCCAGGCGGCGCGGCGCGTGCTGCGGCTGATCAACGAATCGCTGTCGTCGGGCCGCACCACGGTGGCGCCGGCCGATCTCCGGGCCCTGTACGACGCGCTGCGCGGCCCGCAGCGCGAGATCGTGCAGGCCATGACGCCGCTGCTCGCCTCGGGGGCGAGCGACGAGCAGTTCGTGGCCGACGTGCGGCGAATTCTCTCGGCGGCCGAACGCCTGGTGGGCACGGAGCCCGAAGCGAAGACCGCCGAGCACAGGGCCGCGGCCGCGGCGATCGGCGCGAAGCCGGCGCGGATCCTCGTGGTGGACGACAACGACGGCAATCGCGAAGTGCTCCGGCGCCGTCTGGAACGGCAGGGCTACACCGTGGAACTCGCCGTGGACGGCGAGAGCGCCCTGGCGCAGGTGTCCGCCGCGCCGTTCGACCTCGTGCTGCTCGACGTGCTGATGCCGGGGCTGGACGGGTACGCGGTGCTCGAACGCATCAAGGGCGACGCGGCCACCCACGACCTGCCCGTGATCATGATCTCGGCGCTGGACGACATGGCGAGCATCGTGCGATGCGTCGAGGCCGGCGCCGAGGATTATCTGCCGAAGCCGTTCGACCCCGTGCTGCTCCGGGCGCGGATCGGCGCGTCGCTGGAGAAGAAGCGGCTGCGCGACGGCGAACGCGAGTACCTGGCCAAGGTGGGCGAGGTGATCGGCGCGGCCACCGCGGTCGAGGCCGGCACGTACCGGCCCGGCGCGCTGGCCGACATCGCCCAGCGCGACGACGCGCTCGGCCGGCTGGCCCGGGTATTCGACGGCATGGCGGTGCAGGTGCGGGCCCGCGAGGATCAGCTCCGGGAGCGCCTGCGCGATCTGCAGGCCGAGATCGCGATGGCGCGGCGCGAGACCCCGGACGACGCCGGCCCCTCCGACGGGCACAACCTGACGAGCGGCGAGCGGTTCGCCGGCCGCTACGAAGTGCTCGCCGTGATCGGGCGCGGCGGCATGGGCACGGTGTACCGGGTGCGCGATCTCGAACTCGACGAGCAGCTGGCGATCAAGACCGTGCGGCAGGAATTGGTGGCCGATCCCGTACTCGTGGAACGCTTCAAGGACGAGATCCGCCTCGCCCGCCGGATCACGCACCGGAACGTCGTGCGCATTCACGATTTCGGCGAGTGGGGCGGCGTGTACTTCCTGACCATGGAGTACGTGGAGGGCATCACCGTCCGCCAGCTGCTCGACACGCGCGGCACGCTCGAAGTGTCGCCGGCGCTCGCCATCGCCGCGCAGCTCGCCGACTCGCTGGCCGTGGCGCACGCCGAAGGCATCATCCACCGCGACATCAAGCCCCAGAACCTGCTGCTCGACGCCGCCGGTGTGCTCAAGGTGATGGACTTCGGCGTGGCGCGGCTGGCCCAGGGCGCGCCCGGCCGCACCGAGGCGGGGCTGGTCGTGGGCACGCCGGCCTACATGGCGCCCGAGCAGTTGATGGCCGAAGACGTCGATCCGCGGAGCGATCTGTACGCGGCCGGCGTGGTGCTCTACGAGTGCCTCACCGGGCGGCTGCCGCACGCGCCGGGTTCGCTGATGTCGCTCATCGCCAAGATGCTGCACGAGGAGCCCGAACCGCCCGTCACCCTGAATCCGGCCATTCCGCCGGCGCTCTCGGCGCTCGTGCTGCGGCTGCTCGCCAAGGACCCCGCGAATCGGGTGCAGAGCGCCACGGAATTGGGGCAGCTGTTGGCGTCGATCGGGTAGGGGGCCGGGACGGCGTGCGAGGGCGGCGCCGTCAGTGCTCGATGACCTCGTCGATCCCCACGTCGGCGTACTGGCCGCCCGTGGTCTGATGGACGTGGAGGGCGAGCACGTTCCGGCCGGCGCGCAGCGCCGCGATGGCCGCGGCCGTGAAGGGGACGCGCACGTAGCCCGAGCTGTAGCCGGCGAGCTGCGCGACCAGCGTGCCGTTCAGGTAGAGGTCGGCGTCCTCGTCGTGATTGATGTTCCAGTATGGGTGTGAGAGCGACGGCGACGCCAGGTCGAACGAACGCCGCATCCAGATGTCGGACGTGTGCCAGATGGTGCGCACGACGGCCCCCGGCGTACCGGCCGTGCCGAATCCCCCTGGGCCCCCGGGCCAGCCACCGGCGTCGAAGTCCGGCCGCATCCAGGTTGCGGGCGGCTGGGCGGTGGTGTAGCGCCAGAGGTTCGGCGCGGCTTCGGCGGTGGGCATCACGGCGCGCACCGTGGGCATGGGCCCGAACAGCCGGGCCGCCTCGGCGCTCGCCTGCGCCGGGTCCTGCTTCACGATGGCGCGGTCGTAGGTCATGAGTCCGTTGACCTCGACCTCGACGTCGGTGGTCTGCGTATACACGGCGGCGGCGAGCCCCTGCGCCTCGAGCAGCCGCAACTGGTCCAGCAGCTGGCCGTAGGCCGCGCGGAGCGCGGTCGTGTCGGCGAAGGTGCGGTAGCCCCAGTTGTTCTTGGGGAGCCAGGTGTGGCCCTCGAGCGGGAGCCCGAGCCCGCCGAACTCGCCGAGCACCGCGGCGCGGAACGGCTCGACCTTCGGCATCGCGGGGCCGGGATAGGCGTGGAGGTCCACCACGTCGCCCACGCCGTGGTCGGTCCAACCGGTGGCGCTGTTCACCAGCCGGCTCGGATCGTACTGCGTGATCCAGGCGGCGATGCGGCGGGTGTCGTACTGCCCCCACCCCTCGTTGAACGGCACCCACATCACGATCGACGGGTGGTCGCGCAGGGCGTCGATCATGCGGTGGAGTTCCGATTCGAATTCGGTCCGCGCGGCCGGCGTCCGGTTCTCGCCGCTCGGCATGTCCTGCCATATGAGAACGCCAATGCTGTCGGCCAGCCGATACCAGCGGTCGGGTTCCACCTTCACGTGCTTGCGGATCATGTTGAAGCCGAGCCGCTTGGTCGTGATGAGGTCGTGGAGCATCGCGGCGTCGGTGGGCGGCGTGTAGAGGCCGTCGGGCCACCAGCCCTGGTCGAGCGGTCCGAACTCGAACAGCGGCTGGTCGTTGAGGAAGAGCCGGCGGTAGCCGTCGGGGGCGGTGCCGACGGCGATCTTGCGCATGCCGAAGTAGCTCGCGACCGTGTCGCCGCCGGCGAGCGTGAGCCGCAGGTCGTACAGATGCGGGTCGGTGGGCGACCAGAGGTGCGGCGCGTTCAGGTGGATGACGAGCGGCTGGCCGGCCATGCCCTGGGCCCGGGCCACCTCGGCGCCGCCGTCGAGCACCGTCGCGCGATAGGGTGCGTCGGCCGAGCCGGCGGCGGTCACGTCCAGCGTGATCGTGCTGTCGTCGATGTCCGGCGTGGCCACCACGCGCGCGATGTAGTCGCGACGCACGGGTTCCAGCCACACCGTCTGCCAGATGCCGGTGACGGCGGTGTACCAGATGGAGTGTGGGGCGAGCATCTGCTTGCCGCGGGGCTGCTCGCCGCGATCCGTCGGGTCCCACACGCGCACCGTGAGTTGCTGTGGTCCGTTGCCGGCGAGTGCGTCGGTGATATCGAAGGTGAACGGATCGTAGCCGCCGCGGTGCTCGCCGACCTTGTGGCCGTTCACCCAGACCGTGGCGTCCCAGTCCACGGCGCCGAAGTGCAGGAGCAGGCGGCCGCCGCGCGGAATCGCCGGCGGCGTGAACGTGCGGTGATACCAGAGGCGTTGCGAGTCG
Organism: uncultured Gemmatimonadaceae bacterium; assembly: GCA_963729495.1. GTDB lineage: Bacteria > Gemmatimonadota > Gemmatimonadetes > Gemmatimonadales > Gemmatimonadaceae > JAGWRI01. The sequence continues at coordinate 25,074 of CAVSOM010000014.1, read as the reverse complement.
GTGACCGCACGCTCGACGCCCGAGAGCTGCGACTGCACCGCGAACGGCACGAGAATCCGGCCGTCCCAGCGCGCCGGCCGCGGGGCGGCGCTGTCGGCGATGGCGTAGTCCCACTCGCCGTTGAGGTTCGTCCACGCGGCGCGGACCATCTGCGGGCGCGGGTAGTCGGGCCACGGCGTCGTGGGCGACACGTCGGCGGCCCACCGGGTGCGGATGTGGGTGGGGGCGGATTGGGCGCGGGCCACGCCGGGAAGGGCGCCCCCGTGCAGCATCGCCGCCGCGATCGCCACGTGCCGGGCAATTCGCGTCGGGCTACCCACCCGCGATCGCCCCGATCACCAGATACGGCTCCTTCCCCTCCGCCACCTCGGCCGGCAGCGGATCGTCGGGCGAGCCGTACGACAGGTCTTCCTCGCAAGCGTAGAACCGGATGAACGGCCGCCGCCGCTGCGTCACATGGTCGCGCATGGCGCCGCGCAGCATCGGGTAGCGCGCCTCGACGGCGTCCAGCACCGCGCGCTGGGTGACCGGCGCCGGCACGTCGAACGTCAACTCGCCGGCGCCGGCGATCTTCGCCAGCGGGTACAGCGGCGCCGGCAGCACGACCCGGATCATGACAGCGTCTGCACCTCGACCGAGAGCACGGCCGGCAGATCGCGCACGATCGCCTGCCAGTGGTCGCCGCCGTCGGGGGACACGTACACCTGACCGCCGGTGGTGCCGAAGTAGATGCCGCAGTCGTCGAGCGCGTCCACCGCCATCGCGTCGCGCAGCACGTTCACGTAGCAGTTCTCCTGCGGCAGCCCCCTGGTGAGCGGCTCCCACTCGTTGCCGCCGGTCCGGCTGCGGTACACGCGCAGCTTGCCCTCGTGCACGTAATGCTCCGAGTCGCTCTTGATCGGCACCACGTACACGGTCTCCGGCTCGTGCGCGTGCACGTCGATCACGAAGCCGAAGTCGGTGGGCAGGTTGCCGCTCACCTCGGTCCACTGATCGCCGGCGTTGTCGCTGCGCATCACGTCCCAGTGCTTCTGCATGAACAGCGTGCTCGGCTTCGACTTGTGGAACGCGATCCGATGCACGCAGTGTCCCACCTCCGCCGTGGGATCGGGCATGAAGTTGGACACCAGTCCCTTGGTGATCGGCTTCCACGACCTGCCGCGGTCGTCCGTGCGAAAGGCGCCGGCCGCCGAGATGGCGATGAACATCCGGTCCTCGTTCGTGGGGTCGATGAGGATCGTGTGCAGGCACATCCCGCCGGCGCCGGGCGCCCAGCGCGGCCCGGTGCCGTGGCCGCGCAGCCCCGACAGCTCGTGCCAACTCTTGCCGCCGTCCTTGGACTCGAACATCGCCGCGTCCTCGACGCCGGCGTACACGGTGTCGGCCTCGCTCAGCGAGGGCTCGAAGTGCCACACGCGCTTGAACTCCCACGGGTGCGGCGTGCCGTCGTACCACTGGTGCGTGCCGGGCACACCGTCGTACGCGAACTTGTTCTCCACCGCCTCCCACGTCTTGCCGCCGTCGTCGGAGCGCTGCACCTGCTGGCCGAACCAGCCGCTCGACTGCGACGCGTAGATGCGATCGGGATTCACCGGCGAGCCCTTGAGGTGGTACATCTCCCACCCGGCGAAGTGCGGGCCGTCGACCTTCCAGTTCCTGCGCTTGCCGTCGGACGTCAGGATGAACGCGCCCTTCTTCGTCCCCACGAGCACCCGTACCCCGCTCATGACCGCCTCCGTGTTTGGGCCGCTGGCGGACACAATATCAGCCGCCGGGCGAGTTGTCGATCCTGCGGCGGGCGGTGCCGGTCCGCGCGCCGTCCGGCCCGGACCGTCGTGGCCGCCTCCGCCCGCGGACGAGCCGGGGGCGCGGACGATGAACGCCGCTCCCCCCGGTCGGCCGCGCCACACGGGACGACTACTTCTTTTTCGCCTTCGGCTTTGCCTTGGCCGGCGCCGGCGCCGGCGCCCGCGCGGCGTCCACGAACACCATCGTCTCGCCCTGGTATTCGAACTTGACGTTCGCGCTCTTCTCCACGGCTGCAATGGCGTCCGTGGACGACGTGGTCGACGCCTGGGCCGATACGTCGCGGGTGAGCAGCGCGGTGTCGAGCACGACGATGTGCGTGCCGTACCAGCGGCGCAGTTCCTCGAGGGCCTCGCTCAGCGGTTCGTGCGCGATGGTCACGGTGCCCGCGCTGTCGGCCCACGATGTGGCCTCGGCGAGCTGGTCGGCCGTGGGCACGGACACCTGGCCTCCGGCGGTGACCCGCAGCGCCGCGCCCGCGGCCACGGTGTGCAGGTTCTGCTTCGGATCCTTGCCCAGGCGCACCACCGCGCTGTCCTGCTTGGTGGCCACCACGAGCGCGGTGTCCGACGTATCGGCGCGCACCACGAAACTGCCGGCCGGCACGTCGACGACCACGTTCGCCGTCCGCAGTTCGAACGGCGCCTTGCCCCCGGACGCGATCTCGATGCGGGCCGCGCCCAGCAGGCTCACCACGCGCAGGTTGTCGCCGTAGTGTTCGGGAACGACCAGCTTGGATTGCGGCGCGAGCGTGACCTTGGTGCCGTCGTCCAGATTGACCGCCGCGTACTGGCCCGGTCCCGTCTGATGCGGCCGCGCACCCGACGCGGTCAGCGCCGCCACCACGGCGCCCTCCCGGCTCGCCTGATTGAGCCACACGCTGAGCCCGAGCGCCGCCGCGATCGCGACCACGCCGATCACGATCGGCACGGTGTACGAGCGGCGCTTGCCCATCGCCGCCACGTGGCTGGCGGTGTCGTGCCGCGTGTGGTCGGCGAGCGCGCTGGCCGCGGCCTTGGCGTCGGGATGCAGCGTGTGGTGGATGTGCTGCCAGGACTGGTCGACGTCCGTGGCGCGTTCGGCATGGGCGGCGTGCGCCGCCGAACCGCCGAAGTGGTGCGCGCTGGCCCGCCGGCTCAGTTCGCGCGCCGCCGCGTGCGCGATCTCTCCATTCAGGTAATCTTCGAGCTGCTGGGCGGTCTTGAATTCCTCTCGACCGGCCCACGCGCTCAGAAAGAGTCCCTCGACCACGCGAGGCGCGGCCGATGGGGCGGTCTTGAGGTGCTTCTTGGCTACTTCGGTGAGCGCGCTGAAATGCGAGCGGAACATCCGCTCGAGCGCGCGTTCGTCAGGAAGGGGCGCACCGGCGGGCGTGGTGCCGCCCGCCGGAGGAGGAACTTCGGGCATGGAACCTCCAGGTACGATGGTCTGGATAACTATGCCGGACGTACCCCGCCGGCGGAAGCCTCAGTTCGCCGGGATGCCGGGCTCGCCCACCACGACCACGGAATTCCGACCGTTTCCCTTGGCAAGATGCAGGGCGCCGCCGGCGGGGCGGCTGGCAACTCGGCGCGACTGGACCGTGCCGGGTCCCGGTTCCATGTTTTCGGGTGCACGCTCCACCGCCTTTCGTCCCTACCAGCGAGTGCCCGATGAAGACGTCCCTCGTCCTGTTCGCCGCGGCGGCGGCCGCCGCCGTTCTCGCGCCGGTGCCCGTTCGGGCGCAGTCTCCGCAGGACATCGCGCGCTGGCAGGCGGAAGCGCAACGTGTGACGATCGTCCGTGACGACTGGGGCATCGCCCACGTGTACGGCCACACCGATGCCGACGCCGTGTTCGGCGTGGAGTACGCGCAGGCCGAGGACGACTTCAATAGGGTGGAGACCAACTACCTCAACGCGCTCGGCCGGCTGGCGCAGGCCGAAGGCGAATCGGCGATCTGGAGCGACCTGCGCCAGCGGCTGTTCATCGACGCCGATTCGCTGAAGAAGATGTACGGCGAGAGCCCGTCCTGGCTGCAGGCGCTGATGGACGCGTTCGCCGACGGGCTCAACTACTATCTGTACACGCATCCGCAGGTGAAGCCGCGCGTGATCACGCATTTCGAGCCGTGGATGGCGCTGAGCTTCACCGAAGGGAGCATCGGCGGCGACATCGAGCGCGTGAACCTCGGCGCGCTGGCCAACTTCTACGGGGGCGTGCCCCTGCCCGCCGGCCGCGGCCGCGGCCGCGGAGCGGAGGACGACGACGCGCCGCCCGCCGAGCCGTCGGGGTCCAACGGCATCGCCATCGCGCCCAAGAACACGCTCGACCACCACGCGCTGCTCTGGATCAACCCGCACACGTCGTTCTACTTCCGGTCGGAGCTGCAGATGGTGAGCGACGAGGGGCTGGACGCCTACGGCGCCGTGACCTGGGGTCAGTTCTTCATCTATCAGGGGTTCAATCCGACCGCCGGGTGGATGCACACGTCGAGCGGGGTGGACAACATCGACGACTTCCTGGAGACGGTCTCGGCGCGCGGAGACGGCTACGTGTACCGGCACGGCGATCAGGAGCTGCCCGTGGCGACGGAGCGGATCACCGTGCCGTACAAGGCGAACGGCGCGATGGCCAGCCGGACGTTCACCGCCTACTTCACGCCGCACGGCCCGGTGATTCGCAAGGACGGGGATCGCTGGGTGAGCATCAGCCTGATGAACAGCCCGGTGCACGCGCTCATCCAGTCGTACACGCGCACCAAGGCCAAGGACTACGCGGCGTTCCGCCAGATCATGGATCTGCACACCAACTCGTCGAACAACACGATCTTCGCCGACGCCGAGGGCAACATCGCCTACTTCCACTCCAACTACATTCCGCGGCGCGATACGAGTTTCGACTGGACGAAGCCGGTGGACGGCAGCAACCCGGCCACCGACTACCACGGCCTGCTCTCGATCGACCAGACGCCGGAGCTGCTCAATCCGGCTTCCGGCTGGCTGTACAACTCCAACAACTGGCCCTGGTCGGCGGCGGGGCCGAGCAGCCCCAAGACGGAGCGACTTTCCGCGGTACGTGGAGACCGGCACCGAGGAGAGTCCGCGCGGCTACCACGCGCTGCGGGTGCTGCCCGGGCATAAGGATTTCACGATGACTTCGCTGACCGCGGCGGCGTTCGACAGCTACCTGCCCGCGTTCGCGGCGATGATCCCGCCGCTGGTCCGGGCGTACGACGCCGCCCCGGCCGGCGACTCCCTCAAGGCGCGGCTGGCCGGGCAGATGACGCTGTTGCGCGGGTGGGACTACCGCTGGGGGATCAACTCCGTACCCACGTCGCTGGCCGTGTTCTGGGGCACCGACGTGATGCGCCGCGTGGGGCGCGAGGCGCGCGCGGCGGGCCTGTCCGCCGAGGACTACGTGGCGCACCGGGCCACGCGGCAGGAGCTGCTGGCGTCGCTGGCCGCCGCGTCCGACCAGCTGACCGCCGACTTCGGCAACTGGCAGACGCCGTGGGGCGACATCAACCGCTTCCAGCGCATCAACGACGACATCGCGCCGAGCTTCGACGACGCCAAGCCGAGCATTCCGGTGCCGTTCACCTCGTCCGTGTGGGGGTCGCTGGCCTCGTTCGGCGCGCGCGCCTACCCGAACACCAGAAAGTGGTACGGCACGAGCGGCAACAGCTTCGTGGCGGTGGTGGAGTTCGGCGACAGCGTGCGGGCCCGCGCCGTGACCGCCGGCGGGGAGAGCGGCGATCTCGCGTCGCCGCACTTCGACGACCAGGCGGAGCGGTACGCCACGGGGAATCTGCGCGTCGTGTACTTCTATAAGTCACAACTCGTGGGCCACACCGAGCGCGAATATCATCCGGGCGGCTGAGGGTTCCCGCGGGAGCGGAGCATCTCGTCCTGTCATCGCCCCGACAGGTGCGCTCCAGTACCATTTCCAGTCCTGATCGTCGCCCCACACCCCCGAGGAACGCATGACGAAACTCTCCCGCATCGCGGCCGCCGGCCTGATTGCCGCCGCGCTCGGTGCCCCGGCCATCGCCCGCGCCCAAACGTTCAAGGTCGAGAAGTGGAACATCGGCGGCGAGGGCGGCACGGACTACGTCACCGCCGAAGCCGGAACGGGCCGGGTGTTCGTGTCCCGCGGCACGCACGTCATGGTGGTGGACGGCCGCAGCGGCAAGGTGCTGGGGGACATCCCGAACGCGCCGCGCAACCACGGCATCGCGCTCGCCGAGAAGGCCGGCCACGGCTTCATTACCGCCGGCGGCGACTCGTCGGTGATCATGTTCGACCTCCGAACCCTGGCCGAACTGAAGCGCATCAAGATCCCGCAGGGCGGCCAGGACGGGATCATGTACGACGACTATTCCAACCGCATCATCCTCACCAACCACAGCCGGCCGATGGGCACCGTGGTGACGCTCGACGCCGTCACCGGCGCGATCGTGGGGGCGGTGGACCTGGCCGACCCGGGGCCGGAGGGCGCGGCCAGCGACGGCAAGGGCAAGCTGTTCGTGAATCTCGAAGGCAAGAACTCGATCGAGGTGATCGACGAGAAGGCGATGAAGTCGATCGCCGTGTGGCCCATCGCGCCCTGCGACGGACCCACCGGCATCGCCTACGACCGCGCCACGGACCGCATCTTCTCGGGCTGCGGCGACACGTCGGTGGTCACCAACGCGCTCACCGGCCAGGTCGTGGCCAAGATCGCCAACGGCGGCCGGGTGGACGCGCTCGGCTGGGATCCGTCGCAGCGATTGATCTACATCCCGAGCGGCGCCAACCCCGGGTCGGTGACCGTGGTGCACGAGGACGCGCCCGACGCGTACACCGTGGTCGCCACGGTTCCCACCGTGGCCGGCGCCAAGACGATCGCCGTGGATCCGGCGTCGCACGCCGCGTACCTGTTCCAGCCGGAGTACGGTCCGCCGCCGGCCGGCACGCCGGCGCCGCCTGCGGGCGGGCGCGGGCGGGGGCCCATGGGCCCGATGGTCGCGGCCTGGTTCATCGCCGTCACGCACTAGTCCCGCGTGGCCGCCGCGGGCGTCATTCCATGCGAAACGTGAATCGCCAGCCGAAGCCGGCGTCGTAGAGTGCGGTCGTGGGCATCTGCGTGACGCCGAGCTGCGCGAGCAGCGTGTTCCCCGTGGCGCGCACGGCCACGGCCGCGGCGGAGCGGCGCCGCCACTCCGGCCCCGTGAACGCGGACGCGCGGGCCGGATCGGTGTCCACGAGCCGGCTGTTCATCGTGGCGGTCGTCCGTGCCGTATCCGCCGCCCGCGCCGTGGCCTCGAGGCGGCCGTCCGGCGTGACGATGCTGAACCTGACCCGCGTTCCCCCGCCGACGAATTCAGTGTTCATGGATAGGCTGGCCCCGCGGACGTCGAACGCGAACGCGCGAAACAACTCGGCCACCGGGTCGCCGGAATCGCCGTAGACCACGGGCACGGCCGCCGCGCGCGCCGGCCCGCCATTCGCCGGCCGCACGCCGACGATGACCGCGGCGGTGGTGACGGGGCCGGTGGCCGTGCCGCCGATGGTGCTCCGCGGACAACCGGCCACGAACAGCGACACCGGCGTTCGGCCGTTGCGCGCGCCGGCCGCCGTCCAGCGCGCCCCGAGCATGGCCGCCACGCGCGCCGAATCGGCCTCGAACGTCACCGTGAGCCCCACGCACGGGGCGGCGGAATCCGTGGCCCACACGACGGGCGCGGCCGGCGCGTGCCTCGCGAACGGCTGTTGGCCCGCGCCAATCGCCGCGGCGCCGGCCGTCAGCACGAGTCCGATCGTCAGTCCATGCACGCGTCTGCCTCCTTCGAGGTGAACCGGAGTCCCTCCCCGCGACGGCCGCTCCCGCCCTTCGACCGTCCGACGCTCCTTCCCTCGTACCCTCGTACCCTCGTACTCTCGTACCTCCATCACCGGCACTGCGGATAACTCGGATCCGCTCCCGCGATCGCCGGCCGGTCCCTGCGATCGGCCACGGCGACCATGATGTCGTGGATGAAGTTGCCGATCCTCGCCATGTGGTCGTAATCGGCGTAGGCGGGCTCGTCGGTCACCTGGTGGTAGTCCTCCGAGTATCCCGTGGAAAAATAGGCCACCGGCACGTCGTGGTGCACGTAGTTCACCTGGTCGCTGCGGCAGAACCGGTTGAGCGGATTGGCCGGCACATCCCACGAGCGGTCGATGGCCATGACCACGGGGCGCACCGCGTTGACCGAGTCGATGATGTCGCCGAATTCGCGCGACAGCCGGCGCGCCCCGAGGATCTGGATCGAGGTCGGCCCGCCGAACTTCACCTGGTCCACGCGCCCCTTGGCTTCCATGTCCATGTTCAGCGCGGCGGCGATGGAGTCGAGCGGAATCGTCGGATGGTCGGTGAACCACTTGGAGCCGAGCAGTCCCGCCTCCTCGCCTTCGTGCGACACGAAAATGATGGACCGCGCCGGGCGCTCGCCGGCGAACTTCTCGGCGATCTCGAGCAGGATCACGGTGCCCGAGCCGTCGTCGTCGGCGCCGTTGTAGATCGAATCGGGGCGGGCGGGGCGGATGCGGCGCGCCCGCGCGATCATCGAATCGATCGCGTGCTGCTGCGACGGCGTGGGGCGGCACGCGGGGTCGTTGGCGCCCTGCCGGCGCGTCACCATGTTCACGGCGCGCAGCGAATCGTGGTCCACGGGCGCGTGGGTGAACCCGAGGTGATCGTTGTGCGCGCTCACCAGCACGTACTCGCCGGCGCGCGCCGGGTCGGACCCGGGCAGGATCGCGATCACGTTGCGCGCCGGCGTGGCCGACATCTGCCAGGCGTACCTCCAGTGGGCGCTCACGGCGGCGCCCGTGGAGCCCACGGCGATCTGGTCCACCGGCTTTCCGAACAGCCGCTCCGCGGCGGCCCGCGAGATCGCCGCGCCGCCCGGGCGCGCGCCGTCGTCGTCGGGGCGCATGGCGCCCCGCGCGTCGAACGCGGCACTCACGGCGCTCGCCGGCAGCGACTCGAGATCGACGAACAGCACGGCCACCGCGCCCGCCGCCTGGGCCCGCGTGTCGGCCGCCCCGCCGCGGCCGGCTCCTCCCGCGCGTCCGCCGCCCCGGCCGCCGGCCTGGGCGCGCTGGGCCGCGTCGGAGGCGATCGCGGCCTCGGCGCCGAACCGGTCGGGCACCGAGTCGCAGCGCGGCTCGGGGGCCGGCCCGCGGCCGCCGCCGCCGCCGCGTCCCACGGGCGGCCCGCCCACGAACACGGCCACCTTCCCGCGGAACGCGGCGGGATCGAGGGGCGTGGATTCGTCGCCCCATCGGCCGGCGAACACCGTGGGCACGTTGGCCAGGTCGGCGGCGGCGCCCAGGCCGGACGCGGCCGACGGGGCCAGGGGAATCCACGCCGTGCCGGTGGCCAGCGGCGCGTCGCCCACGATCAGGCGCGACGCGGCGCGGTCGAATCCGGTGGGTCCGTAGGGCAGGTTCTGGAAGTACGTGCCGCCGTCGCCGGCCGGCCGCAGCCCGAGGCGGGCGAATTCGCGCGCGATATAGACCGTGCCCACGTAGTTGCCGGGGGCGCCGATCAGCCGCCCCATCAGCGAATCATCTGCAAATTGATATAGGCGCGTGCGCAGGTCATTGGCCGTGATGGCGGGGCCGGTGGGGCGCGGCGCCCAGGTGGCGGGGCCTTCGTCGGGCCATACCGGCTTTGCGCCCGCTCGCGCCGGCGATCCGTTCTGGGCGGCGGCCGGCCCGGCGAGCCCTATGGAGAGGGCGGCGGCGAGCGTGGCGGCGAGCAGCCGGCGGGCGACGGGCATGGCAAACGGAAATCGCGGCACGGCGGGTCTCCAATGGCGGGTTGGGGCGCACGGCGCACCGCGCACGGCGCATGGCAAACGGTGAACGGCGGCCGACGGACCGCGCACGGCCAATTGCGTACGCCGTGCGGCCTAATGTGCGGAGCGGGCCCGGCGCCGGCTAGATTGGGAGCATGGCACGAGGTGCACCTCGCCCCCCACCCTTTTCGAGGGAGCCGAACATGACGAACCCGCTCCACGGCCGCCGCCTCGCGGCCACCGCCACCCTGATCGCCGCCGCATCGCTGCTCGCCCTGCCGCTCGCCGCCCAGCGCGGGGGTGGCCGCGGCCCCTCCGGCCCGGCACGCGAGGCGTCCCAGCTCGACGTGCAGGGCAAGACGGCCCAGGCCCGCGCCATCTGGCAGGCGATGATCGACTCGGCCGCCACGCCGGCGGCCCGCGCCGACGCCGAGCGGTCGATGGCCATGTCCTACGCGTTCGACGGCGACTGCGCCAACACGCTCAAGTACGAACAGCTGGTCATCGACTACTGGAAAACGCGCGAGCAGGCCGAGCCGCAGAACGCGTTCTACCAGGAAGGCGAGATGGCGAACGAGGGGGCGCGCGTGTGCGTCGACGCCGGCGACCTGAACGCCGCCGAGCGCTGGTACCGCACGGGCTACGAGTTGGGGATCAGGGAACCCGAGCCGCGCACGCACCCGAAGAGCCTGTGGGACTTCCGCCTGGCCCACGCGCTGGGCCGCATCGCGGCGCGCCGGGGCGACAAGGCGGCCGCCGAGCGGCAGGTCGCCGAGGCGCGCAAGGCGCTGGACGGCGACTCGGCGATGGCGGCGCAGCAGGAGCGGTTCTTTCCGTATCTCGTGGGGTACGTGGCGCTCTACACCGGCGATCTCCCGACCGCCGAGGCCGAGTTCACGAAGATGCTGGCCATGCGCGGCAATCAGAACGATCCGTTCATGACCTGCCTGCTCGGCATGGCCTACGAGAAGAAGGGGGACAAGGCGAAGGCCGACGAACTATATAAGAAGGCATATGATCTGGCCACGGCGCACAATCCGCCGGCGGCGTTCGTGCGGCCGTTCGTCCGGCACAAGCTCGGGCTGGGCGGCGGGTAGGCGGGGCGTCAGACCCAGAACAGGGGCGCCAACCCCGCGGCGGCGAGCAGCAGCAGCCCCACGAAGGCGTCCCGGCCCGTCCGGCCGCGGGCGAAACTCCAGGCGTAGGTGCCCTTGAGCAGGTTGTTGCTGGCCGCGGCGATGACCACACTCGCCGCGGCGACGTCGAGCGGGGTGACGCCGCCGGCGGTCTGCGCGAGGCCGAGCACGAAGGGATCGACGTCGGTCACCCCCATCACCGCCGCCAGCGTGTACGTGCCGCCCCGCCCGAGGTGCTGCAGCACGAGCTGGGTGAGCACGATCAGGCCCACGAACAGCGCGCCGAACAGCAGCGCCGTGCGCAACTGGAGCGGGTTGCGCGCGGACGGCGGGTCGGCGCGCGCCGTGCCCGGCGCGTCGGGCCGGCGGCTCCACCACGCCCCGCCCGCCATGCCGGCCAGGGCGAGGACCGCGAACGACGGGCCCACGCGCGCCGCCAGCGGCACGCTGAACGCCGCCAGCAATATGATCAGCCGCGCGTACATGGCCCCCGAGGCGGCGACGATGCTCCCCGAGTACAGACGCGGGCGCTGCTCGGTGGCCGCCCGCCGCGCCAGCACGACGGTGGTCACGGTGGACGAATAGGCGCCGCCCAGCAGCGCCGACACGAATGGCCCGCCCCGGCCCCGCGTCACCCGCTCGAGCACGTAGCTGCCGTACGACACGGCGCTCACCGCCACCACGGCCAGCCACGTGTTGAACGGATTGAGATGGAACGCGGTGTAGTCCCGGTTGGGCACGATGGGGAGCAGGACCACGGTGAGCAGCAGGAACTTGGCGAACGTCGCGATCTCGTCGGGGGCGATCCGGCGGGCCAGCCCCTCGAGGGCGCGCTTGAGGTCGAGGAGGAGCAGGCTGAGCACGGCCAGCGAACACGACACCCAGATGTAATCGTGGGCCACGAGCGCGCCGATCACGTAGGTGCCGAGCGCCGAGACCTCGGTGGTGATGCCGGCATCGAGCTCCGTCGGCGGAGAGCTTGTAGCGGTACGAGCACGACCATCAGGCCGCCCACCACGAGCAGGCCGGCGGCCACGAGGAGCAGGCCGTCGCCGCCGACGAGCGCGAGTGCGTAGCCCAGCAGCCCGATCAGCGGAAAGGTGCGCACCCCGCCGAACCGGTAGTGCCCGCACGTCGCCCTTCTGCTCCTCGCGCTGGAGCCCGATGAGCAGCGAGAGCAGGAGCGCCAGCGCCACCTTGACGGCGTCGGGCGGGAGCGCGTTGAAGAGGGTGTCGGCCATGGCAATGCCGAAAATGACGGCGCCGGCCGCCGGATGACAAGGCGCGGGCGGCGGCAGTTGTAAGGGAATTCTTAGCGGGGGGGGCCGGGGGGTTCCCTTGTCGGCGGCGTGTGCCGCGGTCTAAGCTTGACGACATCTTGATCCTCACCCGGAGTTCGGCCCCCATGCTCAAGCGCGTCCTGTCGCCCCGCGTGCTGTCCGCCGTCGGCGTTGCCGCGGCGGCGTTGATGACCACCGGCGCGAAGTCGCCGGTTCACCCCGATCTCCTGGCCGGCCTGGTCTGGCGCAACGTCGGGCCCCTGCGCGCCGGCCGCGTGGCGGCGGTCACCGGCGCGATCGGCGAACCCGGCGTGTTCTACGCCGGTCTGCCGGAGGCGGGCGTCTGGAAGACCACCAACGCCGGCACCACGTGGGAACCGATCTTCGACGCGATCACGGACGTCTCGTCGGTCGGCGCCGTGGAAGTGGCGCCGTCGGACACGAACGTCATCTATGTCGGCACCGGCGACATCATCACCGGGGGCGCGATCGACGAGGGCAACGGCGTCTACAAGTCCACCGACGCCGGCCGCACCTGGCAGCACATGGGACTCGACGCCACCAAGCAGATTCCGTCGATCATCGTGGATCCGGCCAACCCGGACCTCGTGATGGTGGCGGCCCAGGGCGACATCCACGCGAAGAGCGATACGCGCGGCGTCTTCCGCTCCACCGACGGCGGCACGACCTGGACGCGGACGCTGTTCGTGGACGGCGAGACGGGCGCCGTGAAGCTCGCCTACGCGCACGACAAGCCGAACGTCATCCTGGCCACGACCGACCTGCACTACGTGGCGCCCGGCGCCACCGGCCGCGGCGCGTTCGGCGGCGAGAACGGCACCCACCTGTTCAAGTCCACCGACGAGGGCATCACCTGGCACGAGATCGCGGGCGGCGGCCTGCCCGAACTGTCGGGCCGCACGGCGGTGGCAGTGGCCAACCATACGGACGGCCAGCGGATGTACCTGATCCAGAATTCGGGCCTCTACCGGTCGGACGACGGCGGCGCGACCTGGCGACAGATGGACGCCGGGGACACGCGCATCCGGAACGGGCAGGGCGGCTACAACTGCGGCGTGTACGTGAGCCCCGAGAATCCGGACGTCGTCTACACGATCAACACGTCGAGCTACGTCTCGCGCGACGGCGGCAACACGTTCACCGGCTTCAAGGGCGCGCCGGGCGGCGACGATCCACAGCAGCTGTGGATCGATCCCACCAACGGGCAGCGGATGCTGCTGGGCATGGATCAGGGCGCCACCGTCACGCTCGACGGCGGCCGCACCTGGAGTCTGTGGTACAACCAGTCCACGCAGCAGGTCTACCACCTGTCGGTGGACAACTCGTATCCGTACTGGATCTACGCGCCGCAGCAGGACGCGGGCGCCATCCGCGTGCGCAGCCGCGGCAACTTCGGCGAGATCACGCCGCTCGACTGGAACCCGGTGGGCGGCTGGGAGTGGGGCTCGATCGTGGCCGATCCGCTGAACCCGAACTTCGTGTACGCGAGCGGATCGGGCATTCTGCGCATCAGCTATCCCAGCGAGCAGACGATCAACGTCAGCCCGAGCCAGGATCCGACGCTGCACCTGCGCAACAGTTCGACCAATCCGCTGGAATGGACGCCGTGGAACCAGCACCGGTTGCTGGCCGGATTCCAGTTCGTGATGGCGACCAGCGACGGCGGGGCGCACTGGACGAAGATGAGTCCCGACCTGGGGTATCCGAAGGGCGTGACGCCGCCGCCGGAGGGCGCGGGTCGCGGCGGGCGGGGGGGCGGGGGAGGGGGCCGCGGCGGGGCGGGCGGGCCGCCGCCGGGCGGGTCCATCGAGTCGATGTCGCCGTCCACGGCGGCGGCGGGGGTGCTCTGGGTGGGCACCACCAACGGTCTGATCAAGCTCACGCGCGACGACGGCAAGACGTGGGAGGACGTGAGCATTCCCGATCTGCCCGATTCCTCGCGCTCCGACATCTCGTCCATCGACGCCTCGCACGTGAACCCGGCCGAAGCGTACGCGGCGGTGGATGCGCACGCGGCGGGCGATTACCTGCCGTATCTCTACCGCACGCGCGACTACGGCAAGACATGGACGAAGATCGTGAACGGGCTGCCCACCGGGCAGCCGGCCGGCAGCTTTGCCCGCGTGCTGCGCAACGACACGAAGAAGGCGGGGCTGCTGTTCGCCGGCACGGAGAGCGGCATGTACGTGTCGTTCAACGACGGCGACGACTGGCAGTCGCTGCAGCTCAATCTGCCCACGGTGTCGTACCGCGACGCCACGATCAAGGGCAACGATCTGGTGGCGGGCACCTACGGCCGCGGCATCTGGATTCTGGACGACATCTCGCCGCTCCGGCAGATCGGGCCCGGGCTCGCGGACGGCGCGGCGCACCTGTTCAAGCCCGGCAACGCCATCCGCGTGCGCCGCAACGTGAACCAGGACACGCCCTTCCCGCCGGAGGTGCCGCATTCGCTGAACGCGCCCAACGGCGTGCTGGTGTACTACTATCTGGGGTCGGCGCCGCGCGGCGACATCACGCTGGACGTGCTCGACGCCTCGGGGCATGCAGTGCGGCACTATTCCAGTGCGCCCATCGTGCCGGTGGAAGGGTCGGACCGCCCGCCCAATCCGGACTTCTGGCTGGCCACGCCGCGGCCGCTGCCCACGGCGGTGGGCACCAATCGCGTGAACTGGAATCTGCGCTACGACGATCCGCCGGCGTTCTCGCACAGCTGGGAGATCAACGCCAATCCCGGGCTCACGCCGGCCTCGCCGGAGGGTCCGCTGGCACCGCCGGGCACCTATACGTTCAAGCTGACGGTGGACGGCACGAGCTACACGCAGACCGCCTCCATCGCCAACGATCCGCGTTCGCCGGCCACGCTGGCCGACGTGCAGGCGCAGCATGCGCTGGAAATGAAGGCATATGACGGCGCGCGCGCGGCGTGGCAGGGCTACCAGGACGCCACCGCGGCGCACGCCGCCGCGGTCAAGCTGGCCGCGGGGAGCGCTCCGGTGGCGGACGCGGCCCGGGCGCTCGCGGCCAAGCTCGACAGCGCGAGCGGCGGTACGGGCGGCGGCCGCGGCCGCGGGTTCGGACGGGGCGGCGGCGGCGCGGCGCCGACGAACTTCCGCGCCGTGAACGGCGCGATGATCCGCGTGCTCACGTCGCTCGATCCGGGTGACATGGCGCCCAATCCGCCGATGCGCGCGGCGTACGCCGCCGCCTGCGTGGATCTGCGCGCGGCGGCCACGCGTTGGAACGCGCTGCTGAGCCGGGATCTGCCGGCGTTCAACGCCACGCTCAAGCAGAACGGCCTGCCGGCGATGACCGTGCCGGTCGCGATTCCCGCGCCGGGCTGCTGAGCGCCGCGGGGCAGGCGGGCCGCCGCGCGCCGGATGCTCTCGGCGCGCGGCGGCTCGTGTGTGCGAGGGGATCGGGAGCGGGGGCGAGGGGCGCCCGCTCCATCCCGTCGGGTATTCCGCCGGCTTGGGGCGCGCCGTAGCGTTGGAGCGTGAATTCCGGCAACGCGGCGGAGCGGGCCCAGGCCCATGCGGTCGAGTCGCACAGCGCCGAGCTGAAGCGGGAGCTGGGCCTGTTCGACCTCGTGCTCACGCAGGTGATGTTCGTCGTCGGGGCGCAGTGGGTCGGCACGGCGGCGTTGCTCGGCCACACGCAGGTGGTGTACTGGCTGCTGGCGATGGCCGCGTTCTACTTGCCGCAGGCGGCGGTCGTCATCTACCTCAATCGCCTGATGCCCCTCGAGGGCGGCCTCTACCAGTGGGCGAAGATCGGGTTCAACGACGGCATGGGGTTCCTCGTCGCCTGGAACCTGTGGGTGTTCGCGCTGATCCTGCTGTCGTCGTACGGGGTCGTCATCGCCGATACGTTCAGCTACGTGCTCGGGCCGCTCGGGCGCCAGCTCGCCGGCTCCAGGTGGTACGAGGGCTCGGTGACCGGCGGCGTCGTCGCCATGATCATCCTCGTGTCCCTGTTTGGATTGCGAATCGGCAAGTGGGTCCACGACGCGGGGGGCATTTCGCACCTGCTCACGTTCGGCGCGCTGGTGCTGATGCCGATCATCGCCTTCTCGCACGGCACGGTGGCCGACCACCATCCGTTCGCCGTGGCGATGCCGAACGCGAACGTCCTCTCGATCAACATCTTCAGCAAGTTGGCGCTCGGCGCGCTCACCGGGTTCGAATACGTCGCGATCCTGGCCGGCGAGACGCGGAACCCCGCGAAGGCGATCGGACGGTCGGTGGTCATCGCCACGCCGATCATCGCCCTCATGTTCATTCTGGGCACGAGCGCCGTGCTGGCGGCCACGCCGGCCGGACGGATCGACCTGATCGCCCCGATTCCGCAGGCGCTCACGTACGGCCTCCGGTCGTTCGGGATCGCGGGCTACATCGTGCCGGTGCTCACGCTGCTGCTGCTCGTGCGGCACACGGCCAACGTGAACCTGCTGTTCGCGGGCACGGCGCGGCTGCCGATGGTGGCCGGATGGGACGGGCTGCTGCCCGCCTGGTTCACGCGGCTCCACCCGCGCTTCCGCACGCCGCTCAACTCCATTCTCTTCCTCGGCGCGGTGACGCTGGTGTTCGGGGCGCTCAGCCTCGTGGGCGTGGGGCTGCAGGAGGCATTCCAGTTGCTTGACAACGCGGCGGGAATTCTGTATGCGATCTGCTACCTGGTCCTGTTCGCGCTGCCGCTCGTCGGCTTGGGGAAGTTCGCCCGCGCCCCGCTCTGGCTGCGGGCGGCCGCGGCGTCGGGGTTCCTCGTCACCGTCGTCTACATCGTCTTCGCCGTGTTTCCGATCATCGACGTCACGAGCTCGGGCAGCTTCGCGTTGAAGATCATCGTCGTCGTGGTGGGCGCGAACGCGCTCGGCTGGGCGATCTACCGCGCCGGAAAGCGCCGCCGCGCGTAGGGCCGGAAACTCGAGAGCCGTCTCCCCGCTTCCAAGGAGGACGTATGTCCGGATTGACGCTTCCCCTGCCCGGTTGGGCGGTCACCAGTCTTCCGTACGCCGTGGCCGTCGCGCTCGGCGTCGCCATCTCGATCACCGTCGTCGAGAAGATGCCGGAGCACGCGGCGAAGGTGGCGGCCGGCGCCTGGGTCGTCGCCGGCGCCGCCATCGGGACGGCGATCGCGCCGGGGCTGGGCACCGTGATCGGGGCGGGCATTGGCGGTCTCATCGCCTGGTGGCAGAGCTAGCCCCTGCGCCGTCGCGTCGCCCCGCTCCCGAATCGCCCGCCCCCCGTTCAGATTGCGAGGGGACTTATGCACAGGAGCGAGCGATGATGGCGTGGCTTGGGACAGGTCTGCTGGGATCCGGGTTCGTCCGGGCGATGCTCGGACGCGGCGAGACGGTGCACGTCTGGAACCGATCGGCGGACAAGGCGAAGGCGCTCGAAGCGGACGGCGCCGCGGCGTTCGCCGATCCGGCGGAGGCGGTGCGTGGCGCGGAGCTGGTGCACCTCACGCTCTCCGACGACGCGGCGGTGGACGACGTGCTGGAGCGGGCCCGCTCCGGGTTCCGCCCGGACGTCGTGATCGTGGATCACACGACGACCGCTCCGGCCGGCACGGCGGCGCGCGCGGCCCGATGGGCGGCGCGCGGGGTGGCGTTCCAGCACGCGCCGGTGTTCATGGGCCCGGCGAACGCCCTGGAGGCGAGCGGCGTGATGCTCGCCTCGGGCGATCGCGCGCTGTTCGAGCGGCTCCGCCCCGCGCTGGCGCCGATGACCGGCACACTCGTCTACTTCGGGCCGCACCCCGAGCGCGCCGCGGGCATGAAGCTGCTCGGCAACCTGTTTCTCGTGGCCATGGTGGGCGGGCTCACCGACGTGCTGACGCTGGCCAAGGCGCTGCAGATCCCGGCCGCCGACGCGGCCGCGCTGTTCGACACGTTCAATCCCGGGGTGGCGGCGCCGGCGCGGATCGCCCGGATGCTCGACACCGACTTCGCGCACCCCTCGTGGACCCTGGCCATGGCGCGTAAGGATACGCGTTTGATGATGGAGGCGGCGGCCGGCGCGGGGCGCGACCTGGCCGTGATTCCGGCGGCCGCCGAGCTCATGGACCGCTGGCTGGACGCGGGCCATGCGCAGGAGGATTGGACGGTGATCGCGAGCGGGGTGGTCGCGTGAGGCGATGGGCGCTCGTGGCGCTGGCCGCCGGCGTGGCGGCCTGTGCGAGCGCGGCTCGGCCGATGGCCGCGCCGGCGCCGGCGCCGGCGGCGGCGCCGAAGCCGGCGACGAAGATGACGAGCCTGGGCGCGCCGCCCTCGGCGGACTCCCTGTCGCCGGCGCTGCGATGGATGATGCGCTCGGCCGAGTACCGCGCGATCGCGCGCCTGACCTATCGGATGGCGGCCGAGCGGCTGGAGGAGTTGGCGCCCGCCGTCACGTTCGGGAGTTGGGGCGTAATCCTCGACGCCGACGAGACGGTGCTCGACAACAGCGAGTACGCGGTGCGCCGCGAACGCGTGGACAGCCGCTACACCGAGGCGAGCTGGGCGGCGTGGGTGCGGGAGGAAGCGGCGGGCGCGGTGCCGGGCGCGGTGGCCTTCACGCGCCGCGTACACGCGCTGGGCGGGCGCGTGGTGGTCGTCACCAACCGCGCCGACTCCCTGTGCGCGGAGACGCGGGGCAACCTGGGCAAGGTGGGGGTGGACGCCGACCTCGTGCTCTGCATGCCGCCGGGCGAGGAGGACAAGAACCCGCGGTTCGCGCGCGTGCGGAACGGCACGGCGTCGCCGGCTCTGCCGCCGCTCGACGTGCTCGAGTGGCTGGGCGACAACATCCGGGACTTTCCGGGGCTCTCGCAGGCGGTGCGTGGCGATAGCGCGACGTACGCGCTGTTCGGGCGGCGGTACTTCGCGCTGCCGAATCCGGACTACGGCTCGTGGCAGGACAACGAGGACCGGTAAGGGCGCGCGGGGCGCCGCCGACTATGTAGCCATTGCGGATATATCCGGAGTGGATATATTCAGCCCATGGCCACCCCCCCCGCGCAGGTCCAGGGATTCCTGCCGCTGCCCACGGCGACGTTCCACATCCTGATGGCGCTCGCCGAGGGCGACCGCCACGGATACGCCATCATCCAGGATGTCGAGGCGCGGACCCGGGGCCGGCTGCGGCTGAGTCCGGGCACGTTGTACCGGTCCGTTCAGCGGCTGCTCGAGCAGGGCCTGCTCAGCGAGCCGAGGACGCGTCCGGCGCCGGAACTCGACGACGAACGCCGGCGCTACTATCGGGTCACGGCGCTTCGGCCTGGCGGTGGCGCGCGCCGAGGCGGAGCGGCTGACGGATCTCGTGCGGATGGCCCGGGCGACCGGGCTCGTGCCGCGGCGGGCGTGATGCGCGCCTACCGGCTGCTGCTGCGGCTGTATCCGGTCTCGTTCCGGCGGGAGTACGGGGCCGAGTTGCGGCAGGCGTTCGCGCAGCGCCGCATCGAACGCGCGGGCGTGCTGGGCGTGGGCGGGCTCTGGCTCGAGACGGTGCCCGAGGTGGTCGCGAATGCGGCGGCCGTGCACTGGGAGCTGCTGGTGCAGGATCTGCGCTTCGCGCGACGGACGCTCCGGCGGACGTGGGGGTTCGCGGTCACCGCCGTTCTGGTAACGGCGCTCGGCGTGGGCGCGACGGCGGCGGCGTTCTCGGTGAGCGACTTCGTGCTGGTGCGGCCGCTTCCGTTCGCGCATCCCGACCGGTTGGTGCGTGTGTGGGGGGCGCTGCCGGGGTACAGTCGCCTCGAGATGGCGCCGGCGAACTTCGATGACGTCAAGCGCGCCAGCCGCTCGTTTTCGAGTCTGGCGGCGTATACCGGGTTCGCGGCCAACCTGGTGAGTACGCAGCAGCCCCAGCGCGTGCAGGGTACGTGGGTGACGTACGACTTTCTCGCGACGCTGGGGGTACAGCCGGCGCTGGGGCGCGACTTCACGGCGTCGGACGACCGCGCGGGCGCGCCGCCACGTTGATGTTGAGCTATGCCTTCTGGCAGTCCGAGTTCGGCGGCGACCGTGGCATTCTGGGGCGCACGCTGCGGCTGGACGGGCTGGCGTACGAGGTCATCGGCGTCATGCCGGCCGACTTCCAGTTCCCGACGCGCGACATCCAGGTGTGGGCGCCGTTCCGATTCGACAAGACCAGTTCCGATTATCAGGACCGCACCAATTACTGGCTCGACGCGGTCGGCCGGCTCCGTCCCGGCGTGACCATTGACCGGGCCCGTTCGGACGTGCGGATGGTCGCGGCGCGACTGGCCCGGGAATATCCGGTGGCCGACCAGCAACTCGGCGGCACCGTGCTGGCGATCCGCGACGACATGGCGCGGCAATCGCGCGCACTGCTGCTCATCCTCTCGGCGGCGGCGCTATCCATGCTGTTCATCGCCTGTGCGAACCTCGGCAATCTGCTACTGGTGCGCGGCGTGTCGCGGCGGCGCGAACTGGCGGTGCGCGCGGCGCTCGGCGCGGGGCGGGAACGCCTCGTGCGCCAGATGCTGACCGAGACCCTGCTGCTCGTGGGGCTGGGGTGGATGGCCGGCGTGGCGCTGGGCGTTGGCGGCGTGCCGTTGCTGGCGCGCCTGGTGCCCAACGATCTGCCGGTGGCCGGCGTGCCGTCGGTGGATCCGCGGGTGCTGATCCTGGCCGGTGCGCTCACGCTCCTCACCAGCCTCGCGTTCGCGATTTTTCCGGCGTGGCGGGCCACGCGGCAGGCGGGGCTCGCCGCGTTGCGCGAGGGGTCCGGCGCGGGCGGCGGGCGCGCCGAACGGATGCGCGCCGCCCTCGTGACGTTCGAGGTCGCGGCCTCGGTGGTGCTGCTGATTTCCACCGGACTGCTCCTGCGCACGGTGGCCCGCATCAACGCCGTCGATCCGGGTTTCCGCGCCGACGGTCTGCTCACGGCGCGCACGGCGCTTGCATTCCCGAAGTACGCCACCGTCGAGGCGCGCGAGCGCTACTACGGGCAGGTGCTCGACGGCGTCCGGGCGATTCCCGGGGTGCGGGACGCGGCGTTCGTATCGTGGCTGCCGCTCACCTGGGGCGGGGGGATCTGGCCGGCCCCGATTCCAGGGCAACCGGAGGACCGCGGGGCGTCGGGATCGGCCAGCATCCGCTACGTGACGCCGGACTACTTCCGCACGATGGGCATCGCGATCCGGGCCGGCCGCGACGTGGACGGCCACGACACGCAGCGGTCGCCCTACGTGGCGCTGGTGAGTCAGTCGTTCGCCGACCGGTACTGGCCCGGAGGCCTGGCGCTCGGCAAACACTTCAAGATGGCGTTCGACGACCGCGAGATCGTGGGCGTCGTGGCCGACGTGAAGGTGCGCGGGCTCGACCGCCCGAGCGAACCGCAGGTGTACTTCCCGGCGACGCAGGTCGAGGACAGCTCGCTCATCTTCTACGCTCCCAAGGATCTTGCCATCCGCACGGCCCTGCCCGCCTCGGCCGTGATTCCGGCGGTGCGGGCCGTGGTCCACGCGGCCGATCCCGAACAGCCGATCACCGACGTGCAGGACATGTCGCAGATCGTGGACGCGCAGACGGCGTCGCGTACGGCGCAGCTGCGGGTGCTGGCAATGCTCGCGGTGCTCGCCTTCCTGCTCGCGGGGGTCGGTATCCACGGCCTGCTCGCCTTCGCCGTGTCGCAGCGATCGCGCGAGATCGGCGTGCGCATGGCGCTCGGGGCCCGCGCCGGGCGCGTGGTGGCGATGGTTCTGGGCCGCGGACTCCGGCTGGCGGTGACGGGGATGATTCCCGGCATCGTCCTGGCGTACGTCGCGGGGCGCGCGATGCGCTCGCTCCTGTTCGGCGTGGCGGCGTCCGATCCGTGGGCGTTCGCCGGCGCCGTGGCGCTCGTGATGCTGATGACGCTCGCCGGATCGATCGTGCCGGCGCGGCGCGCGTCGCGGATCGATCCGATGCGCGTGCTGCGCAGCGACTGAGCCGGCCGCTACCGCGCCGAGGACACGGCGGCCACCATGCCCACGGGCTCCCCCTTGCCCATGGCCGGCGACGCCACGACGTACAGCACGATGCCGGCGAGCGGCGCGCGGACCTCGCCGATCGGCTGGCCGAAATAGTCGGTGAGCCGGCCGAGCAGGGCGCCCTTGGCCACGTACTGATCGGGGTGCACGGCGGGGTACCAGAGGCCCGTGTCGGGGCTGGTCAGCACCTCCGACGGCTCGAGCCACACCGGATGTTCGAGCAGCTCGCGCGGTCCGGGCAGCATGCCGAGGTGGCGCATGACGCGGAACGCCCCGCGCACGTTGAGGTCCACCATGTCGGCGGTGGGCACGCCCACGCCGCCGGCCTCGGTGGTCACGGCGGGCTTGCCGCGGGCGTGCGCCGTGTTGGAGCAGAAGAGCGTGGCGTTCGGGTCGCGCGGCCGGCCGCGGTCGATCACGATGTGGTCGAGCCCGAAGGCCAGCGCCATCTCGCGGGCCCGGGCGTCCACCTGCGCGTCGACGCCGAGGTGGTTCCAGTACGCGTATGGGCGCAGCGCCTCGTTGCCGTCGCCCGAGTGCATGTCCACCAGGCCATCGCACGGGTCGATGACCTGGGTGGTGATGGCGTGGGCGATGCGCACCTGGCGCAAGAAGCGCAGCTCCTCGGCGCGTCGGATCAGCGCCGCGAACTCGGCCTCAGTGACGTCCCACAAACTGAGAAAGTCGCGCTTGTTGCCCATGATTCACACCTCGGACAATACCGCATCGAGGATCGACAAGGCCTCGTCGAGTTCGGCCTGACCCACCACGAGAGGCGGAGCGAAACGCACGACGTTCCCTCCCGCCACCGATAGCAGCAGTCCGCGCTCGCGCGCCTTGACCACCACCGCGGCCGCGTCGCCTTCCATGACCAGGCCCTGCAAAAGGCCCCGGCCGCGCGCGCCGCGTGTCTTGGGCCGCCGCCGCTCGGCCAGGCGAGCGAGCGCCGAGCCCAGGTAGGCGCCGACCTCATGGCAGTGCGCGAGCAGGTTCTGCTCGTCCATGACCTGCTGGATGTAGAGCGCCGCCGCCGAGGCCAGCGGGTTGCCGCCGAAGGTGGCGGCGTGGGTACCGGGCACGAAGGCCTCGGCCACCGCCTGGTTGGCCAGCATGGCGCCCATGGGCACGCCGCCGGCCAGACCCTTGGCCAAGGTCACGATGTCGGGCACCATGGCCTCGCGCTCGAAGGCGTAGAAGGTTCCGGTGCGGCCCACGCCGGTCTGCACCTCGTCGAAGATGAGCAGCGCGCCCGCGCTCGCTGCACAGGCGGCGCAGCTCCTGCAGATAGCCGGGCGGCGGCAGGTTGATGCCGCCTTCGGCCTGGATGGGCTCGGCGATCACCGCGCAGGTGCGTTCGCTGATGGCGTCCGGCGCGCGGCCTCGGCGTCGCCGAAGGGCATGAAGCGCACGTCAGGCACAAGCGGGCCGAAGCCTTCGCGGTACTTGGCCTGGCCGGTGACCGAGAGCGCGCCCATGGTGCGGCCGTGGAAACTGCCCTCGAAAGAGATCAGCTCGACGCGTTTGGGCTGGCTGCGCACCACGATCTGGTAGCGCCGGGCCAGCTTGAGCGCAGCCTCGTTGGCCTCGGTGCCGGAGTTGCAGAAAAATATCTTGCCGGCAAACGCTCGCCGCGCCAGCGCCTCGGCCAGGCGGATCTGCGCCTCGATGAAGTAGAGATTCGAGGTGTGATGCAGACGCGCGGCTTGCAGCAGCGATAGCCTGCGCCAGGCCCGCATGGCCGTGACCCAGCACGCACACGGCAATCCCGGCGGTCATGTCCAGGAAGCGATGCCCATCCACGTCCCACAGGACGCAGCCTTCCCCGCGGCTCATCACCACAGGAGCCCGGTTGTAGTTGTTGATGAGCAGTTTTCGGCCCGCGGTCAGTAGTTCTTCGCTCAGAGACATGGGACGACACAATAGCAAATGTCGCCCGGATTCGCAGTCCCGACGCAGCCGCTAGCTTTCCGCGCTGGCTGGTGAAAGCCGCCGGATCCGCGCCCACGGTTTCGTGGTACGCCTCGTCCCAGGCGGAAACCACGGCAGCGTCGAGCACCAGATTGGGACGAACCGAGGTGGGCAGCCAACCGCCGGCACTGATTTCGCCCTCGAGCTGGCCGGGCGCCCAGCCGGCGCAGCCCAGCAGCAGCTTGAAGACCGTGGGGCCTTCGCCACGGACCAGCGCAGCGAAAGCCGCCAGCTCGCCGGTGACGGCGATCTCGGGTCCGACCGCCATCTCCCCGGGCAGCGGTTCCGCTCCCCGCGGCGGTAGATCAGCCAGCCAGCTGCAGGCGCCACCGGCCCACCCAGCCGCACGGGCGAAGCGAACGAGGCCGGTCTCCGGGATCTGCGCCCTTGCGGCAACGCCTCGGACGATGCCAAAAGCTCGCGCACCGACATCAACTCGCGGCCGTTGATCACCCAGCCGAGCGCGCCATCACCGCCGGAGCGGCCCAGCAGCACGACACTGTGCTCGAAATTGGGGTCGTGCAGGGTAGGCGCCGCCAGCAGCATGCCTGGGGCCAGGTTGTCTCTCGCGGCGTCTTTCGCCATAGCCATATACGTTCGATTCTACGCCAGGGTCAGGCGTGGCGGGCTAGAAAGGTTCGTCGCTGTGAGCCGATCCGTCGTAGCGGAGCACGCGGGGCTTGTCGTGGATCATGGTTCGCAGGTTGACCGGTCGGCGCCAGATGCGCGCCAGAGCCTCCAAGGTGGCGCGTGCGTGGTCCTGATGCAGATCCGCCCCTTCGTGCCGGTGCGCAAGAAGCAACTCGCCGCGGTTGCCATGGTTGGCGTCCTCCACGTGGATGAAGGGCTCGCCGAAGTTGGTGAGCTGGAAGAGAAGCTTGTCCTTGATCTTGCGGAACTCGCGCGAGTCGATCTGGTAGTTGCCGCTGCGCTCGTCGCGGGAAAACGAAAAGAACTGGTTCTCGGCGCAGAACTCGGCGGTGAGGTATTCGTCGAGGAAGGTGACGTCGTCACACAGGCGCCGCACCTCGAAGATCTTCTTTTGCCCCAATCCCAGGTGCCTATCCCAGGTCCG
>CAVSOM010000013.1:0-76225 GCA_963729495.1 uncultured Gemmatimonadaceae bacterium | reverse complement strand
AACATCACGACGTGGCCCTTGCCGATCGGATCGTCCACCACCTGCGCCCGGCCCGCGAGCGCGGACCCGCCGGCCAGGACGCCGGACAGGAGCATCTGCGTGGTGTCGGTCGGGAAGCGCATCACGACGCGCGGGCGTTCGCCCGCAGCCGCGCCACCGCGCCCGCCGAATCCGCCGCGCCCGCCGCCCGCCCCGCGGCCGGCGGCGACCGCCTGCGCGCGGGGATCCAGTTCGTCGGGGAGCGGCGGCGCGCCGCCCGGGAGCAGCACGGAGATGTCCTTGATCGGCGAGGCCATCGGTTGCGTGTTCTGGCTGTAGTCGGCGCCCCCGCGGCCGCCGCGGCCGGCGGCGAGCCCTCCGCCGCCGGCGTTGAGCACCGGGGCCTGGTTGAAGTACACCGGCAGCTGGCTGTCGGCCAGCCCGTAGGCGATGGGACTGGTCATGTCGGCGATGACGCCGCGCATGATCGATCCGCGCACGAACAGGCCGTCGGGCGTCTCCACCGAGACCCCGGGCGCGAGGTTGTACGCCGGGAAGAGCATGGACGTGCCGCCCTCGGTGATCAGCGTGCCGCCGTCGCGGACGAACTGGTACAGGTTCATCAGCCCCTCCACGCCCATCCCGCCGCGAATGTCGGGGGTGGAATCGTTGAGGCCGAGGCTCGGGAACCGGGCGCTCCGCTGGTAGGGCAGCGGTATGGTGCCCGTCATCGGCACGCCGGCCACCATCGATTCGGCGGTGCCGCTGACGTGGGGATAGATCACCACGTCGTACCGCGCCCGGAGGCCCGCCATGTGGGCGAGTTCTTTGTCGCCCAGGTAGGTATATGGAATTCCATATGTGTCGAGGGCGGCGCGCACCCAGCCCTCGTCCTGGGTACGGCTCCAACTGTGCAGGTAGAGAATGCGGGGAATGTCGAGCGCGTGCGCCTTCACCTCGGGGGGCGCGGCCACGGCGTACCCCGACAGGCCGAGCTGCCGGAGCAGCGGCTCGATGCGGCCGCGATCGGCGTTGGCGATGATGATCGCGCCCGCCCGGAAGTGGTGGCCGGCGGCGTCGAAGTCCTGTTCGGCCGCCTGCATCGGCACGTTCGGCAGCCGGTAGCGGAAGGTGACGATGTTGTTGTCACCCGTGTGCTCCACGATCACCGTGCCGCCGGTGCCGGCGAGCGTGCCCGCCGCCTGCACGTGGCCGGCCACGGGGGTCATCGGCTGCGCGAGCAGGCTCTGATCGGTGCACGGCGCGATGATCACGTCGCGCATGTACTGGAACGTCCATCCGGTGTCGTCGTACGGCGACGGATTGCCGACGGCGTAGTTCTGCACGGAGAAATAGATGTCGGCCAGCGTGCGGAACGGCTGGTCGCCGCGCACGATGTAGTCGCCCGGCTTGACGTCGATGTTGCCGGCCCGGAACGCCGTGGTGGCGCGCTGGAACTCGAGCCCCTGGTCGATCAGCTCGTTCACCGCGTCGGCCGCGTCGGCCTTCCGCCGCTGGTCGGCCGGAATCACCCAGCCGTAGATCGGCCCGGTCTTGCCCTTGTTCACGGCGTTCCGGCCCTTCACCCAGTAGTCGTCGAGCCACAGCTCTCGGTCCATGGCCACCCGGTGCAGCGCGAACAGGATGGCCGACTCCTGGATGTTGGTGTTGGCCCGCGGGCCCCAGAGGATCTCCTTGGGCGCCGGGTTCGGCCGGAACCACTCGCGGCTCTGATTGAAGTGATACCGCGTGGTATCGGGTCCGTAGTTCTGCACCTCGTAGAACCGGCCCGTGGCGTTGTGCGCGTGCACCACGAAGAACATGTAGTTCGGCACCCAGCCGTCGTAGAACCCGTAGGTCCACACGCCCGGGCACGCCGCGCTTGGTCATCTCCAGCACGTCGTTTTCGGCCAGCGACCACCACTCGTCGATCGTGATCGGGTCGAGCTGTTCGTTGTACGGGCCGGTGCCCGTGGACGCGTAGAGCAGCGTCTGCGCCTCGTGCAGATCGTGCAGGATCGTGGGGTGCCACTCGAGCGCCCACGCCTCGATGTGCTTGGTCAGCTCGCAGGAACTGTCCCATGCCGTCGCGGTTGTTGTCGTGCTGCACGTACTTGCCCCAGTACATCAGCGGCAGCTTGGCGGCGGCGTCCGGACGGTCCTTGTTGAAGTAGTACGTATCCACGTCCTTGTCGCGCCCGTCCATCTCGACGACCGGCGTGATCATCGTGATCACGTTGTTCCGGATGTCCTGGATGAACGGCGTCTCCTCCACGACGAGGCGGTAGGCCAGCTCCATCAGCATCTCGGGGCCGCCGCGCTCCGGCGAGTGCATGCCGCTCGTGATCCAGTACACCGGCTTGGCGACCTTCTCCACCTCCTTCGCCTTGGCCTCGCTCGTCTTGCGGGGATCGGTGAGGTCCGCGAGATAGCCCTTGTACTTGTCCAGATTCGCGGATGGTCTCCTCGTTCGCGATGACGAGCACCACCATCTCGCGGCCCTCCTCCGACTTGCCGATGGAGAAGAACCTGGCGCGCGTCGGCGCCGACTGGGCCACGACCTGCAGGTAGTGATTCAGGTCCTCGCCGTGGTCGATGATCCCCGGCTCGCCGATGATGTGCCCGAGCACCTTGAGCGGCGTGGGCACCGTGCTCGACGCCGGGAGATGATCCACCAGTTCGGTGGAGATCCGCGAATCCGTGAGGTCCTTCCTGATCAGCGCGGTGTACGCCGAGTCGTTCTGCTGCTGCGCATGCGCGGTGGACACCGGCCAGCCGGCCGCGCCGGCGGCGGCGGCCAGGGCCCAGGCGATCGCGTGGAGTGGTCCGTGCCTGCTGGACATCCTGCCTCCTGAATGGACGGGGGGTGGGAGGGGGAGGGGGAAGATGGGGCGGTGGCGACTGCCGGGAGAGAGACGCACGGCAAGGCGGGGGCGCGAAGATCGCGACCCACCGACTGCCGGAGAATGATGAATACGGCCGGGACCGCGAATGCGCGAGGGCGCGAGCGCGCGAGGGCCGGCGGAGGGGCTAGCGGAAGGGAACCGGCACCCACTCCGTGTGCGGCCAGAGCAACCCCGCGGCCGCGCCGGCCAACAGGCTGAACCCGATGGCCACGTCGTGATCGTTGTGCGACGTGATCGGATAGAGCGCGGCCCCCAGCAGAATGCCGAGGCCGGTGCCGACCAGGACGCTCTGCGTGTACTGGGGACGCGACAACTCCACCCCCGTGATGCCCGGGACGGCAATGGAATGGATGGCCTGGTTGCCGCCGCGCTCGCGAAGCCACACGGAATCGATCGACTGCTGGTAGAGCACGCCGGTGATGGCGGACCCGGGGCCGTTGACGCGGAGCGTCACCCCGGACGGCAGCGGCGCGATGCCGGCGGTCTGGGCCGCGACGGGACGGGCCGCGGCGCCCATGACGGCCATGGCGAGCGAGAGGGCGACAATTCGACGCATCATCGAGGTCCTTGTGAGTCCGAGGATCGGAGGCACGACACTGTGAATGTTACGCACGGCGCGCGGGAACGTTGGAGCCGCCCCGCGCGCCCTCTAAGGCTCACGGCGTGGACCCCGTGAGGTCAACCCCGGCGCCGGTCATCCGACGTGGAACAGCTCGACGGCCCGCGCGTAGCGCTCGCCGAGCACGCGCCGCAACGGGGCGTCCTCCCGGGACCGCAGGTCCGGATCGCGGGCCAGCAGCCGTTCGGCGGCCGCGCGCGCGCGGCTCGCTCAACGCAGCGTCGCGCATCGGGTCGGCGACCTTGAACGTGGGCACGCCGCTCTGCCGCTCGCCGAACAGGTCGCCCATGCCGCGCAGCCGCAGATCGGCCTCGGCGATCGCGAACCCGTCCTCGGTGTCGACGAAGATCTGGAGGCGCCGCCGCGATTCGCGTCCCACATCGCCCAGCAGCACGCAGTAGCTCTGCTCCCCGCCCCGCCCTACGCGGCCGCGCAATTGGTGCAGTTGCGACAGCCCGAACCGCTCCGGGTGCTCGATCACCATCACGGTCGCGTTCGGCACGTCGATGCCCACCTCGATCACCGTCGTGGCCACGAGCACGTCCATCTCGCCGTCGCGGAAGCGGCGCATGATGCCGTCCCGCTCGTCGCTCGGCACGCGGCCGTGGAGCAGCGCCACGCGCCGGTGCGCGAACGGCCCGCTGCGAAGCGCTTCGTACATCGTGGTCGCGGCTTTGAGGTCGAGCTTCTCCGACTCCTCGATCACCGGGTACACGATGTACGCCTGACGGCCCTTGGCCAGCTCACGGTCCACGAACTGCATCACGCGATCGCGCGACGACGCGCCGCGGAAGGTGGTCGTGACCGGGCGGCGCCCGGGCGGGCGTTCGTCGAGGAAGCTGAGATCGAGGTCGCCGTAGACCGTGAGGGCCAGCGAGCGCGGAATGGGCGTGGCGCTCATCAGCAGCACGTCGGGCGTCTCCCCCTTGGCCGCCAGCGCCTTGCGCTGTTCCACGCCGAACCGATGCTGCTCGTCGATGGCGACGAAGCCGAGCCGGGCGAACGCCGTGGCCTCCTGCACGAGGGCGTGCGTGCCGATCACCAGCTCGGGCCATTCCCCGGCCAGCGGCGGCTCCACGCCCGCCAGCCGCTTGGCGATCGCGCGGCGCTCGCGCGCCGCCAGACCGCCCGTGAGCAGCACCGGCTCGACGCCGAGCGGCGAGAGCAGGCCGGAGATCGTGCGGTGGTGCTGCTCGGCGAGCAGCTCGGTGGGCGCCATCAGCGCCGCCTGGTACCCGTTCTCCAGCGCGAGCAGCGCCGCGAACAGGGCGACGATCGTCTTGCCGCTCCCGACGTCGCCCTGGAGCAGGCGGTGCATCCGGCGGTCGCTGCACATGTCGGCGACGATCTCGCGCAGCGCGCGCACCTGGGCGTTGGTGAGCGTGATACGGCAGCGACTCGCGGAGCCGCGTGGTGAGCCGGCGCTTGTTCTCGAACCGGATGCCGTGCCGCGCCTCGCGGGCCAGCGCCTTCACGCGCTGGTGCAGCAGGTGCACGAAGAACAGCTCTTCGAACGCCAGCCGGTCGCGCCCCGCGATCGCCTCGGCCATCGTGCGCGGCCGGTGGACCATGCGCAGGGCGTCGGCGATGCCGGCCACGCCGGACGCCGCGAGGATCTCCGCCGGGAAGTACTCGGCAACCTGCGGCAGCAGCGCCGTCGAGATTGGCGTTCACGATGTGCCGGATGACCTTGAACGACAGCCCCTCGGTGGCCGGATACACGGCCAGCACGCGCCCGCTGGCGGTGCCCTCGTCGTCCGGGCCGAGGTTCACGAACTCGCGCGGCGCGAGTTGGCGGCCGTGGTAGAAGCGCACCGTGCCCGAGGCGAGCAGCACGTCGCCCTTGTCGATCGCGCGGTCGAGGAACGGCTGCCCGGGCCAGGCGGCTTCGATCAGGCCGCTGTCGTCCTGCAGCACGGCCTGGAAGATGCGCAGCCCCTTGCGCGTGGGGAGCACGCCCTTGGAGATCACGCGTCCGATCACCGTGGCGTCGGCGCCGGTGCGCAACGAGGCGATGCGCGACACGGTGCTGGCGTCCTCGTAGCGATGTGGCGCGAGCCACATCAGGTCGCCGGCGGTCTTCACGTGCATCTTCTGGAACGCCGTGGCGCGCCGCGGCCCCACGCCCTTGAGGTACGTGATCGGCGTGTCGAGCGTAACCCGCGGGCCGGCGGTGGCCATGCTACCCGTCGCTCAGCAGCTCCCGCGCGAACTCCGCAGGATCGAATGGCGCGAGATCCTCGGCCGCTTCGCCCACGCCGAGGAACTTCACCGGCACGTCGATCGCCTCGTGCACCGCCACCACCACCCCGCCCCGGGCCGTCCCGTCGAGCTTGGTCACCACGAGCCCGGTCACCGGTACGGCCGCGGCGAACGTCCGCGCCTGCACCACCGCGTTCTGCCCGATGGTGCCGTCGAGCACGAGCAGGGTCTCGTGCGGCGCGCCGGGCAGCCGCTTGGCGATCACGCGCTCGACCTTTCGCAGTTCGTCCATCAACCCGCTCGCGGTGTGCAGGCGGCCGGCGGTGTCCACGATCAACACGTCCACGCCGCGCGAGATCGAGGCGTCGATGGCATCGAAGGCCACGGCGGCCGGATCGCCGCCCGGCTGGGCGCCCACGAACTCGGCACCGGTACGCTGGGCCCACACCCGGAGCTGGTCGATGGCGCCGGCCCGAAATGTGTCGCCCGCGGCGACCATCACGCGCTTGCCCTCGGCGCGAAAGCGGGCCGCGAGCTTGCCGATGAAGGTGGTCTTGCCCGCGCCGTTGACGCCGACGATGAGAATGACCGCCGGCCGGGCGTCGGGGAGCACGAACCGCGGATCGCTCTTTCCCGCGCGGAGCGCCCGCTCGACGCCGGCCGCCAGCGCCAGGCGGAACTCGTCGTCGGTTCTGACCTGGCCGCGCCTGGCCTGGTCCTCGACTGCCGGCCACGAGGCGGAGCGTGACCGGCACGCCGAAGTCCGATTCGAGCAGCAGCTGTTCGAGCGCTTCGAGCGAGCCGTCCGCGACGCCGCCGCGGACGAGCACGCCCACGTCGCGCAGCGCCACGTCCTTGACGCGCTGCCAGAGGGACCTGCGGGGCGTGTCGCCCGATTTGCGGAGGAGGCGCGGCATGGGGGCAATCTAATGGCGTGGGTGGCGGACCATCACCGTAATCCCGCACGGCGGCGCATCACCCACTCGCCGCAGAGACACGCCACGAGCAGCAGGTACGGCCACCCCATGGTCCGCGCCGGCGGCCCGGCGCTCGGGGCCGGCGCCCCGCCGATCGCGGACGACACGACCCCCGGCGCGCGCGGCACCAGCTCCCGGCTCTCGTTCACGACGAGCACGGCCGAGCCGCCGGCCATCGCGGCGTCGTAGATTCCCGGCGCGAGGGACGGCGTGGCGGCCGTCGCCGCGCCCTCGGTGAAGCGCAGCCGCAGCGTGTCGGGCGCGCCGCCGCCGCGGCGCGTGAGCACCACCGTCCCGGCGCTGTCGCCCGCCGCGCCGCGCCGCCAGACCACCGGGTCGCCGGCGCGCACGAGGCGGCCGTCGGGCACCGCGGCGCGGCGGTCGGCCCGCTCGGAGGCGAGGTAGTCGAAGATGCCGCCCCAGAGCGCGATGAAGGCGCCGGCCGACGCCCCGCCCCGGAACTGCCACCGCCAGAGATCCGACGCGGCCACGACCACCACGCGCCGCGGCGCGTCGTCGCCGGCCACGATCGTGCGCAGCACGGCCTCGCGCCCGCGGCGCACCTGGAGGGCGCGCCACTGCCCCCGTGGCTCGGCACCCGCCACGAGGAGCGGGGGAGCGAATCCCACGCCGCGCCGGCGAGCGCCGCGGCGAGCGGAGAGGGCGGCGCCGCGGCGGCGTACCACTCGTTGCCGTCGCCGGCGTTGGGCACGATGAGGGCCAGCGGGGCGCGAGTGGCGGCACGCGGCGGCCCGAAGGCGGCCGTGTCGCCGTGCAGCACCGCGACCGGCGCGTCGTGGAACGCCGAGCGCACCTGGGCCTCGGTCACCGGCGCGTAGCTGCCGTCCTGCGCGCCAGTTGCCCGGGCGACAGGAGGAAGAACGCCCGCGTGGGCAGCGCGAGCGCCCCCCGGAGGACGGCCAGCGCGTAGCGTGCGTCGTAGTCGGGCGACGTGGACACGAACACCGCGCCGGGCTGCCGCGAAAGGTCGAGTCCGATACCCAGCGTGTCGTTGCGCGGTTCGGCGTCGCCGGACGCGGTCACCACGGCGCTGAGTACGGCGGGACCCTCGGCGCCGTCCAGGCGAACGCGGACCGTGAAGTCGCGCTGGGCATACGGGCCGAGGGCGTCGAACGGCCGCGTGGCCAGCAGGCGGCCGTCGAGGAGCACGCGGGCCGTGCCGGCGGCGCTGCCGCCCGGGCCGGCGCCGATCGTGAGCCGCACGTCCGCCGAGTCCCCGCCCACGGCCGCGCGCGGCGCGTCGAGCGCCACCGCCGCCGCGTCGGGGGCGCGCGCGTGGGGCACGACGACCACCCGCGAGCCGGCGGGGAGCCGGCGCAGCAGGTCGGCGCGCGCGCCCTCGCCGTCGGTGATCACGACCGCGGGGCGGCCGCCGGCCAGCGCGCGCGCGACCACCGGCTCCATATCGGAACGCGTATCGACGGGGCGTTCGGGTGGCGCGGCGGCACGCAGCGAGTCGCCGAACACCCACAGTGAATCGCCGCCCACGGCGCGGGCCGAGTCCACGGCCGCCCGCCAGGCCGGCGCGACGCCGGCGCGGGCCATGCTCGCCGAGGCGTCGAGCGCGGCCCACGGCCGGGGCAGCCGGGGCGGCACCGCCCGGCGCGTCGAGGAGCAGCGCCAGGACGACGGTGAGGGCGGCGGCGCGGAGGAGGGCCGGCGCCGGCGCGGCGAGCACGCGGCGAGGCGACGCCCACCCGTACTGGAGCGCCGCGCCGGCCAGCCCCAGGAGCGCCGCGATCAGCCAGCGCACGTCAGGCCCGGACCGCCCGGCCAGCCGCGCCGCGGGGGCTCGCGGCCGCGGCTAGCGTTGCGCGACGGTGGCGGCCGCGCCGCCCGTGCCGGCCAGCAGCTCGCCCATGAGCCGGTCGCGCACCGAGTCGAACGACGCCATGAGGGCCGCCGGAATCGGCTCGCCGCCCACGTTCCGGAGCGCCACGCGCGGATCGCGCTGCACGCCGCACCACGAGGAATTCGAAGTGCAGGTGCGGGTCCGGTGGCGAGGCCGGTCATCCCCACGTAGCCGATCGTCTCGCCGATGTCCACGCGCGCGCCGGCGTGGATGCCCTGGGCGAAGGCGCGCAGGTGGCCGTAGCGCGACGATGAAGCCGTTCGGATGCCGGATCTCGATCAGGTTGCCGTAGCCGCTCGCCCAGCCCGCCCGCGCCACGACGCCGTTGCCGATGGCCCGCACCGGCGTGCCGGCGTTGGCCGCGTAGTCGATGCCCTTGTGGTCGCGCCAGAGCTTGAGGATCGGGTGATACCGGTTGCCGAATCCGCTCGAGATGTACTTGAACAGGAGCGGGGCGCGCAGGAACGCCGCCTTGAGCGACCGCCCCCGCTGATCGAAGTAGTCGCCGGCGAGTCGGTCGCTGGTGTAGTGCACGGCGTCGATCTCGGTGCCCGAGAGGTCGAGCTGCGCGGCCACGATGTCGCCGATCCGCGTCGTGCCGTTGGAGAGCCGGCTCCGCTCGGCCAGCACGCGGAAGGTGTCGCCGTCCTGCAGGTCGCGGCTCATGTCCACGCGGTATTCGTACACGTCGTCGGCCAGCTTGACGACGAGCGCCGTCTGGGCGTCGCGCGACAGCGTGCTGTCGGCCGCGTCGTACATGGCCTGGTACAGATTGGAGTGGATGGTGCCCAGCACCGCCACGGTGTCGGTCTTCCAGGGCAGGCGCTCGTCGCGCTCGGTCCAGCCCGTGGGCCCGCGCACGAGATGCAGGAAGTGGTCCACCGCGAGCTGGACCACCACCTCGACGGGCTGCGAATCGGCGGGCGAAGCGTTGAGCACCGCCACCGGCAGCCCGGTGGGAATGCGCCGCGGATCGAGCGAGGTGGCCGCGAGGACCACGTGGCCGGCGGCCGTGTCGCTCAGTCCGCCGCGTTCGAGCACGTTGACCAGGGTCTCGCCGCGGGCCACGCTGTCGAACGTGAGCTTCCAACTCGGGATCGGCCCGGAATCGGCCAACACGGCGGCCGCCGGCCGCTGGGCGAGCGGCGGCGTGCTCCGAATGGCGAGGACGGCAAGAACCGCCACCACCGAATACGTGATGGCGCGCGCGGTGTGCACCTTCAATCCATCTGCCTCCGAATGAAGGTCGGGATCTCCATGTCGCTCAGATCGCCCGCCCCCTTGTCCTTGTCGCCGGCGGCCGGCCGGGCCGGGCGCTGCGGATCCGCGCCCTGGGAACCGGCGGACCGCGGCTGGACGCCGCCCGTGCGGCCGGCACGTGCGCCCGGGAACGGAATAACCGGCGCGCCGCGGCCGAGCCCCGGATGGTCGTGCGCGGGCGTGAGCCCCGTGGACACGGTCTTGTCGAACCCCGTGGCGATAACCGTCACGCGCAGCTCGCCCTGCATGGCCGGGCTCGTGGACGGCGCCGAAGATGATCTCGGCGTCGTCGCCGGCCGCGTCGTGGACGATGTCGCTGATCTGGGTGACTTCGCCGAGCGTGAGATCGCCGCCGCCGGTGATGTTGAGCAGCACGCCGCGCGACCCGGAAATCGACACGTTGTCGAGCAGCGGGCTCGAGATGGCCTGCTGCGCGGCTTCCATGGCGCGGTTCTCGCCGCGGCCGATGCCCGTGCCCATGAGCGCCGAGCC
Organism: uncultured Gemmatimonadaceae bacterium; assembly: GCA_963729495.1. Classification (GTDB taxonomy): domain Bacteria; phylum Gemmatimonadota; class Gemmatimonadetes; order Gemmatimonadales; family Gemmatimonadaceae; genus JAGWRI01. The sequence continues at coordinate 65,917 of CAVSOM010000013.1, read as the reverse complement.
GCCCTCCCGCATCACCGTGCGCACGTCCGCGAAGTCCACGTTCACCAGGCCGGGCTTGGTGATCAGCGTGCTGATGCCCTGCGTGGCGTGGAGCAGCACCTCGTCCGCCTTCTTGAGCGCGTCCTGGAACGGGATGCCCTTGCCCACCACGGCGAGCAGCCGCTCGTTGGGCACGACGATCATCGTGTCCACGTGCTTGCGCATCTCGGCGATGCCCTGCTCCGCCTGCCGCATGCGCTTGCGCCCCTCGAACAGGAACGGCTTGGTGACGATGCCCACCGTGAGCGCGCCCGCCTCGCGGGCCAGTTCCGCCACGACCGGGCGCCGCGCCGGTGCCGGTGCCGCCGCCCATGCCGCAGGTGATGAACACCAGGTCCGCTTCCTGGAGCGCCGCGCCCACCTCGTCCCGGTTCTCCTCGATCGCCTGCCGCCCGATCTCGGGCCGCGCGCCGGCGCCCGAGCCCGCGGGTCAGCTTCTTGCCGATCTGAACCTTGATGTCCGACTGCGAGTTCAGGAGGGCCTGGTTGTCCGTATTGACGGAGATGAACTCCACCTGCTCGAGGCGCTCTTCGATCATGCGATTGACGGCGTTGCCGCCCCCGCCGCCAACGCCCACGACCTTCATCCGGGCGTGCTGATGCGCGCTTTCTTCGAACTCGAAGACCATGCGAGTGGGACTCCCGCACTTACGAGGTGGGAACGGCCGACGCGGAACGAATCGACCGCCGAACGGGACGGCGCGCGTGGAGGCACTGAACCGCTGCCCACCACAGCCGCTCAATCAGTTGCGGCAATATAATGCTTTTGCCGCGCCGGACTACCCCTGTTTCAAGGACGACGAACGGGGGGAAAGAGTACGCCCGGCTTGTCCACACGCGCGGCGTCCGAAGCACTTTTTTGATGTGGATTACCCGGGCCCACCGACCGCGCACGGTTGACGCATGGCCCGATCCGGTGCGAGTGTGCACGCACGCCGCCTCGCACGCGGCTCCCCGCACCCCAAGCCAATGTCCGACCCCGTCTATCGAGCCGCCATGCCGAGCCCGGTCGGCACGCTCACCCTCGCCGCGGCGCGCGACGGCCTCGTGGCCGTGTACTTCGAGCAGCGGCGCCATGGGCCGCCGCCGCTCGAGGAGGCTGCCTGGCGCGCGGACCCCGGCGGCAGCGAAACGGCGTCGCGGACGCTGGCCGAGGCCCGACGCCAACTCGACGAGTATTTCGCGGGAACGCGGCGTCGGTTCGATCTGCCACTCGCGCCGGCCGGCACGCCCTTCCAGCATGCCGTCTGGGCCGAGTTGCGCGGGATCCCGTTCGGCGAGGTCACGTCGTACGGCGCGCTGGCCCGTACCCTGGGCACGCCCAACGGATCGCGGGCCGTGGGCGCGGCCAACGGCCGCAACCCGATCTCCATCGTGGTGCCGTGCCACCGCGTGGTGGGCGCGGACGGCTCGCTCACCGGCTTCGGGGGCGGGATCGAGCGGAAGCGGTGGCTGTTGGCGCATGAACGACGGTGGGAGAGTATGAGAGTACGAGAGTAGGGGGTCAACTGCGTCACGCAGTCACTCCCTACTCTCGTACTCTCGCACCTTCGTACCCTCTTACTGCTGCCTAGAAGAAGTCCTGCAGCCAGAACTTCAGCTTCTGGACCCACTTCTCCATGCCCGCGCCGCTCACCGAGTGCCGCCTGGCCGTGGAGCTCGCGCCCAGGGCCAGGCGCGTGGCGCCGAACTGCGCCAGCCCCACCACCGTCGCGAACCGGGGCGCCTCGACCGAGTCGCTGAGCCCGCCGATGTTCTCCGCCGGCGAGCCGACGCGAACGCCCGACCCGAACACCTCGGCCGCAAGTTCGCCCGCGCCCTGCATGGCCGCCGCCCCGCCGGTCAGCACGATGCCCGCGCTCAGCCGGTTGGCGAATCCGGCGTTGGCGATGTCGCCCTGCACGAGGTCGAAGATCTCGTCCATGCGCTGGTGGATGATGTGCGCCAGCAACTCGCGCGGAATCTGCCGCTCCCCCTGCGCCACCGTGCTCGGCAATTGAAGGATGTCCTGCGGATCGACCAGCGGTTCATAGGCGCACCCGTAGCGCTCCTTGAGCCGCTCGGCGTCCGACTGGGTGACGCCCAACCCGTGGACGATGTCGCTGGTCACGTTGTTGCCCCCGAACGGGATCGTGCCGAGGTGGCGGATCTTCCCTTCGTGGAACACCGCGATGTCGGTGGTGCCGGCACCCATCTCGACGAGCGCCACGCCCAGCTCCTTCTCGTCTTCGGTGAGCACGGCGAGCGCGCTGGCCAGTGGCTCGAGCACGAGGTCGCGCACTTTGTACCCGGCCCGCTCCACGCTCTTGCGGAGGTTGATGGCCGGCGAACTGCCGATCGTCACGAGGTACATCTCGACCTCCAGCCGCATGCCGCTCATGCCGATGGGGTCGCGGATGCCGGTGTTCTTGTCCACCGTGTACTCCTGCGGAATGGCGTGCAGGAGTTCGCGTTCCGCCGGAATCGCCTGGGCGCGCGCCACTTCGTTGGCGCGTTCGACGTCGGCCTTGTTGATCTCGTCGCCCGACACGGCGACGATGCCCTTGCTGGTCATGGCCTGCACGTGCTCGCCGGCGATGCCGGCGTAGAGCTCCTGCACCTGGGCGCCGGCCATGCGTTCGGCGTCCTGGAGCGCCTTGCGGATCGAGCGCGTGGTCTCCTCGATGTCCGACACCACGCCGCGCCGCATGCCGGTGGTGCGCGCCTGCCCCACGCCCAGCACCTTGATCGAGGGGTGCCGCGGCAGATCGCCGACGACTTCGGCGATGACGGCGGTGGTCTTGGCGGAGCCGATGTCGAGACCGGCGACGAGGCGTTCTGTATTCATTTGAGTCGGGCGATCACTTGGTCACGGTATCGAAGGTCCAGCTCGGCGACCTGGAGGCGACGGGCCGCGAGATCACGTTCCACGGGTTCCAGGTCTTCCAACCGGTGCACGGTCACATTGGCCATCGCGCGAACGAGAAACGTCGCCAGGGTGAGATCCAGCTCGCCGCCCACTCGCCGCACATCGCTCACATTCTGGTACAACTCGGGCGCCCGCTCCCGGAGCTCCCCCAACAATCGCAGCGCGGCCGTGTCGCGACGCGCCAGGATCGGCGCGTCCACCGCCGTCTTCGACGGATCGATCGGCAGCGGCAGTCCGTCCGCATCGTACGGCCGCAGCCCCTGCGGCGTCGGGACGAGCGCCACCGGCACCCGTTCCGTGACCGTGACGACCAGCGTGCCTGGAAGCTTACGCCGAATCGCCGCCGCGCGCACCTCCGGCAGTTCCGCCACCCGGCGTTCGAGGGGATCGAGATCCGTCCACACCGACACCGTGGTATCGACGTTCAACTGCCGCAGAATGTCACGCGCCGCGGTGTAGCGCGCGCCCTCGATCCGCACCCGGCGGACGCGAAAGAACGCCATGCGGGCGAGCAGCGGGCGCCCCCAGACGGGCGACGCGAGGATGGCGGCCGCGAGGACCGCCACCCCGATGCGTTTCCATCGGCGCCTGGCCCGCGAAGTCTCGCGAATCGCGGGGGCCGGCCGCACGTCCTCCGGCTTCATCATCGCGCGCTCAGCCGTTGCACCAGTTCGCCGGCCGACCGCGTGACGTCCCCGGCGCCCATCGTGACGACGACGTCGCCCTCGCGGGCGAATTCGGCCAGCGCGGCGGCCAGCGCGGTCCGCTCGCCGCGCCAGCGCAGGCGGCCGGCGGCGGGCCCCAGGGCGTCGGCGATCAGCCCGGCGTTCACGCCCGGAATGGGCTGCTCGCGCGCCGGATAGATCTCGGTGAGGAAGATCGCGTCGGCCGCGCCCAGGGCGTCGGCGAAGGCGGCCGAGAAATCGCGGGTGCGCGAGTACAGGTGCGGTTGGAACGCGACGACCAGCCGCCGGCCGGGAAAGGCCTGGCGCGCCGCGGCCAGCGTGGCCGCGATCTCCGTGGGGTGATGGGCATAATCGTCCACCACGGTCACGCCCGCGGCATCGCCCACGCGCTGGAAGCGTCGCTCCACGCCCCGAAACGCCTCGAGCCCAGGCGCCAACTCCGCCACGGTGCGCCCCTCCGCCATCCCGGCGCCGAGCGCGGCCAGCGCGTTCAGCACGTTGTGTTCCCCGGGCACGCGCAGGCGCACGGCGCCCACGCGCGCGCCGTCGAACCGGACCTCGAACCGGGACCCGCCGTCGTCGTACCGCATGGCGGCGGCGGTGAGCCGCGCGTCGGGGGACCGCACCCCGAAGCGCACGACCTCGGCCGCATCCGGCAGGGAGAGCGAGCGGGCGCCGGCGTCGTCGGCCGAGAGCACGATCGTGCGCGCCCCGCGGGCAAACCGGGCGAAGGCGGCGCGGATGTCGGCCAGGTCCCGGTAGATGTCGAGGTGGTCGGCCTCGACGTTGGTGATCACGGCCACCGTGGGCGCCAGCGCGAGGAACGACCGATCGTACTCGTCGGCCTCCACCACGTACAGCGACCGGCCGCCCACGCGGAGGTTTCCGTTCCATTCCGTGACCCGGGCGCCGACGAGCGCGGTGGGATCGCGTCCGGCGGCCGCGAGCGCGTCGGCGGCCATGACCGTGGTGGTCGACTTGCCGTGGGTGCCGGCGATGGCCACGAGTTCGCCGCCCGCCGTGGCTTCGCCCAGCGCTTCGGCGCGCCGGATCACGGGGAGCCCGAGCGTCCGCGCCCGTTCGATCTCGGGAAGGGAGGGCGATACCGCGGAGGTGACGACGACGGCGCGCGCCCCGTCGACGTGGGCGGGATCGTGGCCCTCGGACACGGCGACCCCGAGGCGGCGGAGGTCGCCGGCGTCGCCGGCGGCGGCATCGCAGCCCGTCACCGCCACGCCCCGGCGCGCCAACAGTTCGGCGAGCGCGCGCATGCCCGCGCCGGCAATGCCCACGAAGTGGACGGGGCGCGAGTCGTTCGGATCGATGAGGGGCATGGACGCGCGCGCAATATAGGGCGCGCGCGCCTCCCGCCTCAAGACCGGCGGGTGGACCGGTCGATGACGGCGAGAATGTGTTCGGCGATCGTCTCGGCGGCCCGCGGCCGTGCCCGGCGGGCCGCGCCCTCGGCGAGCGCCTGCAAGCGCGCCGGGTCGGCGAACAGTTCGGCGACGAGCGCGTGCAACTTGGGGCCAGTGAGCTGGTGTTGGGGCAGATGGATGGCGGCGCCGGCGTATTCGAGCGTCGCCGCGTTGGTGGTCTGGTGTTGGGCGGCGGCGGTGGGCAGCGGCACGAGGATGGCGGGGATGGTCCAGGCGAACAGTTCGCTCGTCGTCATCGATCCGGCGCGCGCGACGGCGAGATCGGTGGCCGCGTAGGCGTCGGAGATCGGCGCCAGATAGTCGCGCACGCGCACCCGATCGCTCTCGTACCGCGCGAACTCCTGGTAGGTCGCCTTGCCGGTGCCCCAGATCACGTAGGTGTCGTCGGGCAGGCCGAGGTCGATCCAGGCCGCGACGGCGCGGTTGATGGCCAGCGACCCCTGGCTCCCGCCGTACACGAGGAGCACGTGGCCCCCCGTGCGGGGAAAGCCCCACTTGGCGCGGGCCGTGGGGCGCGACAGGCTCATCGAGGTGGGCGGATCGATCGGGGCGCCCGTGTCGATCAGCCGGGTGCGGTCGGGCACGCGCAGGAACCGCGCCGCCTCGGGAAAGGTGAGGTAGATCTCGGCGCAGTCGCGGGCGTAGCGGCGCGCCGTGAGCCCCGGGTAGCTGTCGCCCACCTGCTGCACGATGGGCATGTGCCACCGGCGCGCGTATTCGAGCATCAGGCCCGAGGCGTAGCCGCCGGTGCCGACGACCAGCGCCGGCCGCTCCTCGCGCGCCAGCGCGCCGATCCGGCGCCAGACCGTCACGGCGCTCACCAGCGTGCGCCAGTTCTTCCACGGGGCGCGCCGGTGCAGCGGGTGCAGGTCGAGCAGCGTATATGGAAATTCTGATTGCGGCAGCACGTGCTGCTCGATGCCGCGCCGCGCCCCCACGAAGTACGGTTCGATGCCGGGCCGCGCCCGCACCAGGGCCCGCGCGATGGCCAGGCCCGGATAGAGATGGCCCCCCGTGCCGCCGCCGGCGAAGATCACGCGCACGGGTCAGCGCCCCAGCGGATCGGTGGCCGCGCTCCCATACACGCGCTCCCTGGCGCTGCCGATGTTGACCAGCACGCCGGTGGTGAACAGGGTGAGCACGAGGTTCGAGCGCCCGAACGACACGAACGGGAGCGTGAGGCCCGTGGTCGGCAGCAGGCCGACCACCACGCCCACGTGGAGCAGCGCCGTGAGCACGGTGACGAACGTGAGCCCGACCGCGACGAGTTGCAGGAACGGCGACCGTGCCTGACGCGCGATGCGGAATCCGAACAGGCCGAAGGCCGCGAAGGCGAGCGTGATCGCGGCCAGTCCGACGAACCCCCACTCCTCGCCGATGTTGCTGGCGATGAAGTCGCTGTACGGGAACGGGAGGAAGCCGTACTGCTGGCGCCCCTCCCCGAACCCCACGCCGAACAGCCGGCCCGAGCCCACCGCCACGAGCGACTGCTGCAGCTGGTAGCTCACCGTGGCCGGCGCCGACCCGGGGTCGAAGAAGCTCGTGAGCCGCAGTACGGCGTACTGCAGCTTCTCCGCCCGGGCCCATACGAACGGCGTGACGATCACGCCGAGGGCCACGAAGTGGCCGATCCGGGCGCCGCCGGCGTAGAGCATCACGGCCATCACCAGCGTGTAGACCATGGCCACCGACAGGTCGGGCTCGAGGAACGCCAGCACGTCGAGCAGCCCGACGACGAGCAGGAACGGCAGGAGCCCCTTGGTCAGGTGGCGGAGCTGGTCGCCCTTCCTGACGGTGAGCATCGCCACCCACACGATCACCGCGAACTTGGCCAGTTCCGACGGCTGCAGCGACGTGCCGAACAGGAACCGCTTGGAGCCGTGGACCCGCGGCGCGATGCTCGCCGGGAGCACAAGGCAGGCGACCATCGTCGCGAGCGTGAGCCACATCAGCGGCCACGCCCACCGCTCCCACCGCTGCGCGTCCATCTTGGCGGCGATGGCGAACGCCACCACGCCCACGGCGGCGCCCTCGACCTGGCGGATCAGATAATACGCGTTGCCGCGGCCCTCGTTCATCGCCACGATGGCGCTCGCGCTGTAGAGCACGGCGAGACCGAACGCGAGCACGGCGGCGGTGATCAGGGTGATCGCCCTGGCCTCGGCGCCCATGCGCCACCGCTCGCGGACACCGGCCTGCGCGGCCGCCGCGGGACGCCGGTCGGCGCCCCAGTCGATCGGAGCGGCGCCCAAGCCGTCGGGCATCGCGCCGCCCGTCATGCCGGCGCCGCCAGGCGCTTGAACTCCGCGCCGCGCTGCTCGTAGTCGGCGAACATGTCGTAGCTCGAGCAGGCCGGCGAGAGCAGCACCACGTCGCCCGGCTCGGCCGCCGCGCGGGCCTCGGCCACGACATCGGCGAACGGCGTGCCCGCGGGGAGCACGGTCACCGGCGCCAGCCGCGTCAGATCGCGCGCCATGATCGGCGCCGCCTCGCCATAGGCGATCACGCGCTTCACCGTGCGGCGCAGCTCGTCGGCCAGCGCCGTGTACGGTTCGCCCTTGTGGCGTCCGCCGAGCAACAGCACCGTGGGCCGCGTCATGCCGCGCAGCGCAACCAGCGTGGACATCACGTTGGTGGACTTGGAGTCGTTGATCCACGTCACCCCGCCGGCCTCGCCCACCGGCTCGATGCGGTGCTCCAGCGCGGTGAACGCGCGCAGGCCGGCGGCGACCTGCGCCACCGACAGGCGCGTGCGGTGCCCGGGGTCGGCGAGCAGCACGGCGAGCGTGGCGGCGAGCGCGTTGGCGACGTTGTGGTCGCCCACCAGCCGCAGTTCGCTGCGCGCGATCACCGGCTCCCCGAGCACCACCAGCCGGTCGCGCTCCCGGTCGTAGTAGGCGTCGGCGCGCCGGCCCGCGGCAAAGTCGGCGCGGAGCCCCGGCGACGTCGGCCACCATCTGCTGCGACGCGGCGTCGTCGCCATTGACCACCCAGGTCGACGCCGCCGACGCGTTGCGGAAGAGCAGCGCCTTGTCCGCATAGTACGCCGCCACGTCGGGGTACCGGTCCAGGTGGTTGGGCGCCAGGTTGGTGAGCACCCCCACGTCGGGCGCGATCGACGGCGTGTGGTGGAGCTGGAACGACGACACTTCGAGCGCCACCCACGGCGCCGGCTCGGCCGACAGCGCCAACTCGCTCAGAGGGCGCCCGATGTTCCCCGCCGCCACGGCCCGCACGCCCAGCGCGCGCAACAGGTGCGCGACGAGCGTGGTCGTCGTGGTCTTGCCGTTGGTGCCCGTGACCGCCACGTAGCGGAGCGCTGGCAGGAACCGGAGGGCGACCTCCACCTCGCTCACCACCGGAATGCCGGCCCCGCGGGCCGCGGCCAGCGGGGCCGAGCCCGGCGGCACGCCGGGGCTCGTGACGACGAGCGACGCCCGCGCGATCCGCTCCAGGTCGTGACGCCCCACGTCCACCGCCGCGCCGTCGGCCCGCAACGCGTCGGCCGCCGCGGTCACCGAGGCCGACGTGCCCGCGTCGGACGCGTAGACGTCCGCCCCCGTGCGCGCGAGCAGCGTGCCCACCGAGCGCCCGCTGCGCGCCAGGCCGAGCACGGCGATCTCGCCGCGCAGCCACCCCAGCTCCATCGCCGCTTCCGAAATGCGCGTCACGACGCGGTCACCGCACCTTGAGCGTGGCCAGGGCCACGAAGGCGCACAGCAGCCCGAGAATCCAGAACCGCACCACCACCTGCGTCTCGGGCCAGCCCTTCATTTCGAAATGGTGATGGATGGGCGCACGCAGGAACACCCGGTGCGCCCTGGCGTACTCCAGGCCGTAGCGGCGGCGGCGGTACTTGAACGCCCCCCGTTGAATCATCACCGACAGCGTCTCCCACATGAACACCCCGCCCACGAACACGAGCAGAAACTCCGACTTGAGCAGGATCGCCACGACCCCCAGCCCTCCGCCCAGGGCCAACGACCCCGTGTCGCCCATGAAGATCTCCGCCGGATGCGTGTTGAACCAGAGGAACGCGAGGAGCGCGCCGGCCATCGCCGCGCAAAACACGGTCAGCTCGCCGGAATTCGCCAGGTAGAACAGCCCCAGGTAGTGGCTCCAGTCCACGCGCCCGATCACGTAGGCGAACGCCGCGAACGTCGCGAACGCGATCGCCGACAACCCGGCCGCCAGGCCGTCCAGCCCGTCGGTGAGATTCACCGCGTTGCTCGCCCCGGTCAGCACGAAGGTCGTGAACACCACGTACACCCAGGCGAACGCCGCCGAGATCGGCACCACCAGCACGTACTTGAAGAACGGCAGCGTGGTGGACGCTCCCGGCAGGTCGGGCGACAGCGGAAACTGCCAGACGTAGATGCCCAGCAGCAGCCCGATCGTGACCTGCCCGATCAGCTTGTACCGCTCCACCAACCCCAGATTCTTCTCCCCCGCCCGCTTCTGGCGAACCTTCAGCACGTCGTCCACCAGGCCGATGGCGCCCATCGCGGCCGTGACGGCCAGCGCCAGCAAGATGTAGCGGCTGCTCAGGCGGGCCCAGAGCAGCGTGGACCCCACCGACGCGAACAGGATGATCAGCCCGCCCATCGTGGGAGTCTCCCCCTTGCCGACGTGCGTCTCGGGCGTGCCCTCGCGCACCTCCTGCGTCACCGCGCCCCCGCGCAGGCGGCGAATGATGGCCGGCCCCACGATGAACGCCAGCACCAGCGCCGTCACCGCCGCGCCCGCGGCTCGGAAGGTGATGTACGTGAACAGATTGAGAATGCGAAACTGCCGGGCCAGCGGAACGAGGAAGAAGTAGAGCACGAGTGGGGATATTGGGGGAAGATCGCGGTAACGAAAGTGTCGGGCAGTTTGGCAGTTTGGCAGTTTGGCAGTCGGGCAGTCGGGCAGTCGGGCAGTCGGGCAGTCGGGCAGTCGGGCAGTCGGGCAGCAAACTACGTCACGCGGATGACCCGCTACTCTCCGACTGCCCGACCGCCGGACTCTCCAACTTTCCCACTCCACGCCGCCAGCATGGGCACCAGCCGCTCAACCCGCACCCCCCGCGATCCCTTGAGCAGGATCGCCGCCGTGGGCTCGAGTCGCGGAGCGAGTGCCTGCCACGCGGAGTCGACGTCCGTCGCACTGATGACGCGCGAAGGGGGCGCTCCGGCACGGGCGAACGCATCCCCGAACTCGCCGATGCCCACGAACAGTTCCACCGGCCCGGCCAGCGCCTCGCGCGCCAGCTCGTCGTGCACCCGCCGCGTGTGGACCCCCATCTCGCGCATCGTGCCGAGCACGGCCACCCGCTGCCGGCCGTGCCCGGCCTGGGCGAGCAGCGCGACGGCCGCGCGCACCGACTCGGGGTTGGCGTTGTACGCGTCGTTGATGACCAGGGCGGCCCCCAACGCCTCCAGCGATCCGCGCATGGCCGGCATGCGCGCCGCCTCGATTCCCCGGGCGGCGTCGGCCACGGACACGCCGCAGGCGTCGGCAACGGCCAGGGCGAGCATCGCGTTGCGCAGGTGGTGCGCGCCGAGCGCCGGCGGACGGACCTCCACGCCGCCCAGCACCACGGTGCCCGATCCGTCGGCGTCGACGCGCCAGCGATCGGCCCGCAGCTCGCCCGCGTCCAGCCCCGCCGCCACCACGCGGCCGGCTCGGCCGGACGCGGCCGACGCGACCTCGGGCTGCGACGCCGGCACCACCGCCAGGGGCACGCCGTCCAGCGCCGCCAGCTCCTCGCGCATCACGCCGGCCAGATCGCCCAGCCCCTCCAGGTGCTCCTCGCCAATCGACGTCACGACGACGATGGTCGGCTCCGCGATCGCGCGCAGGGCCGCGATCTCGCCCGGCCGGTTGGTGCCCATCTCCACCACCGCCACGTCCGCGAAGTCGGGGATCGCGAGCAGGGTGAGCGGCACGCCGATCAAGTTGTTGTAGTTCGCTTCGGACGCGTGCACCTCCAGCCGCGACCCGAGGGCGGCCCGCAGCAGCTCCTTGGTGCCGGTCTTGCCGTTGGAGCCCACGACTGCCACCACCGGTCCGTTCCAGACGCGCCGCCGGTAACGGGCGAGCGCGCCCAGCGCGCGTTCGGTGCGCGCCACCACGTACACGGGCACCCCGAGCCCCGCCGCCCGCTCGGGGCGCGACACCACCACGCCGCCCGCCCCCGCCGCCACCGCCTGCGCCAGGTAGTCGTGACCGTCGAAGTTCGGCCCCGCGAGCGCCACGAACAGATCGCCCGGTTGCAGCGTGCGGGTGTCGGTCCAGACGCGGCCGAACCGGCCCGCGCCCCGCGGTCCGAGCCCCAGCGCATCGGCCACCCGGTCGCGCGTCCAGAATTCCGGGGCCGACGCCGGAGGCTCGCGCCGCTCGGGCGCGCGCACCTCGATGCTCATGCCGCCGATCCCCGCAGTTCGCGCACGATCGCCCGCTCGTCGAATGGGACGTGGGTGGTGCCGATCACCTGGTAGGTCTCGTGGCCCTTGCCCGCGAGCAGCACGACGTCGTCGGCGCCGGCCAGCGCGAGCGCCCGCTCGATCGCCGCGCGCCGGTCCGCCATGCGAACGTAGTCGGCAGGGGCGATTCCGGCCACGACGTCGTCGATGATCCGTTCGGGATCCTCGCTGCGCGGATTGTCGCTGGTCACGACGATGACGTCGGCCTTCGCGGCCACCACGGCGCCCATCTGGGACGCTTGCCGCGATCCCGTTCACCGCCCGCGCCGAACACGCAGATCAGCCGCCCGCGGGTGAACGGCCGCAGGGCGTCGAGGGCCCGTTCCAACGCGTCGGGCGTGTGGCTGTAGTCGCGGAGCACGGTGGGATGCTCGGCCAGCGGCTCCAGGCGGCCGGGCACCTGCGGCATGGACGACAGCCGCTCGCCGATGCGCGCCGGCGCCTCGCCCAGCGCCCACGCGGCGGCCGCTGCGCCGAGCGCGTTGGCGATGTTGAAGTCGCCGATCAACGGCAGGCTTACGCGGGGGCGCTCGGCGGCGCCCGCGACGACGAGAGTGAACGCGCTCCCCTGCGGACCCGGCGCGACGTCGACGGCGCGCACGTCGGCGTCGCGCGACGCCACCCCGAAGCGCACGCGCCGGCCGCGCGCCGGCAGCGCGCCCCACGCCGCGTCGTCGGCGTTCACGACCAGCGCGCCGTCGGGCGCCACCTGGTCGGCGAGCAGCGCCTTCGCCGCCAGGTAGTCCTCCATCGTGCCGTGGTAATCCAGGTGGTCGCGCGTGAGGTTGGTGAACACGGCGGCGTCGAACGCCACCCCCTCGGCGCGGTGCTGGTGGAGCGCATGGGACGACATCTCGATCGCCACGGTGCGGGCGCCGGCGTCGGCGAGGGCGCGGAAGACGCGCTGGAGTTCCACCGGCCCCGGGGTGGTGAGCCCCGCCCCGCCCGGGAGCGGCGTGCCGCCGCTGCCCACGAGCACGCCGAGCGTGCCGATCGACGCGCTCCGCGCCGCGCCGTCGTCGAGCAGGTGGCGGAGCATGTGGACCGTGGTCGTCTTGCCGTTGGTGCCCGTGACGCCGATCGTGCGCAGGCCGCGCGCCGGCCACCCGTAGGCCGCCGCCGCGACGATGGCCGCCGCCCGCCGTCCGTCGCGCACGACGATGGCCGGCAGCGCGCCGCGGGTGGCGTCCTCCACCAGCGCCGCGGCGGCGCCCGCGGCCAGCGCTCCGTCCAGAAAATCGTGGCCGTCGCGGGCCCAGCCGCGCACCGCGATGAACAGCCCCCCGCGCACCACGCGCCGGCTGTCGTCGGTGACGTCGGCGAGCACGGCCGGCAGGTGCCCACGCGTGCCGGCCAGCAGCCCGGCCTGGCGCAGCGCGTGAACGAGCACGTCCGTGGCTATTTGCATTGACTAATAGTCGTAGCGAAGCCGCACGACCGCGCCGGGCGCGGCCAGAGCGCCGGCCGCCGGCGTCGTGGCCGGCGGGCCGCCGGCCACCAGCTCCACCCGGAATCCCGCCTCGTGCAGCGCGCGCACCGCGTCGCGCAGCGGCAGCCCGGCCACTGCCGGCACCGCCCGCGGCGGAGCGGCGGCGGACGGGGGAGCGGCGCTCGGCGCGGGAAGCGCGATCGTGACCGCGGGGGGCGCCGCGGCGAACGCCGCCGCGGCGGCCGCGCGCGCGGCGGTCGATTCCGCGCCCACGGCCGCCGCCGTCGAGTCGCCGGCCCGCGCCCCCAGCGTCACGCTCGGGCGGCCGTCGGGCGCGGCCGCGTCGGGCGACCGCGACACCACGTCGTGCATCAGTTGGGTGCGGTTCAACGCGGCGTCGCGCGCCGCCAGCGCTGCCTGGAGAATGGTCTTCGTGAGCGGCGCCGCCGTGCTGGCGCTGTAGTAGGCGGCCTTCGGATCGTCGAGCTTGACCACGATCACGAACTGCGGGGCGTTGCCGGGAAACAGCCCCACGAAGTTGGGCGTGTACGCGTGCGGGGCGTAGCGGCCGTTCTCCGTGCGGCGCGGCGTGCCGGTCTTGCCGCCCAGGAGGTAGGTGGCGAGGTCGGCCTGCACCGCCGTCCCTTCGGCCACCACGCCGAGCAGCATCTGCCGCAGGTCGGCGGCCACGGCGGGCGGCATCACGCGCCGCACCACCTGGCGGGTGTGCGCGTACAGCACGCGGCCGTCGGGCGTCCTGACCTCCTGCACGAGCGCCGGCTGCAGCAATTCGCCCCCGTTGGCGATCGCCGCGTAGGCGGTCGCCAACTGCAGCGGGGTCACCGCGATCTCGTAGCCCATGGCCATCGAGTTCGCCGACTGCGACGACCAGTCCCGGGGCGGCCGCAGGATGCCGGGCGACTCCGAGGGATAGGCCACGCCGGTCGGCGTGCCGAAGCCGAAGTCGCGGAGCGCCTGATACTCCTGGCCCGGCGTCAGGCGCTCCGCGAACTGCACGATGCCCACGTTGCTCGACCGCCGGATGACGTCGGGGAGCGCCAGGTACCCGGGCTCGGGACCCTCCTCGCGATCGTCGTGCACGGTGCGCCCGTTGATCGTGAGCTGGCCGCCGAAGGTGGGCACCGAATCGGTGGGCCGCACCAGTCCGTGAGTGAGCAGCGAGGCGGCGATGAGCGGCTTCATGGTCGACCCCGGCTCGAACGGCTCGGTGAGCGCCGTGGCCGAGGTGGACAGCGGATTCTGGCGGCGGCTGGCCATGGCCAGCACGTCGCCCGTGCGCGGGTCGAGGATGACGATGTCGCCGCCCTCGGCGCCCATCTTCGACACCGCGTCGTCGAGCGACCGCTCGGCGATCTGCTGGAGATCGGCATTGAGTGTCAGCACCACCGTGTTGCCTTCGCGGGGCGCCACGCCGGGCGCGGTCGGCGAGGCGAAGCTGTGGCCGAGCCCGTCGCGCACCGTGGCCGCCGAGCCGTCGCGCCCGCGCAGCAGGCTGTCGAGCGCCAGCTCGATGCCGTCCAGCGGCTGCCCGTCGGCGTCCACCCGCCCCACGATCCGGCGGGCGGCATCCGACCCCGGATAGACGCGGTCGACCACCGGGTCGGCGTACACGCCGCGCATGGCGGTGAGCGCCGCGACGTCGGTGGCCCGGAACTGCGCGGGGATCGGCGCCCACTTTCGCGTCGTGTCGGTGGCGCGCGCGATCCACTTCGCGTCCACGCCGGCGCGGCGCAGGGCGTTGGCCGCGGCGCGCGGATCGCGGAGTTCGCGCGGATTGACGCCCAGGGCTACCATGTCGCGGCTCTCGGCCAGCGTGCGCCCCGCCGCGTCGAGGATGTCGCCGCGCAGGGCCGGCACGTCGCGGCTCTGGAAGTGCTGGTTGCGCGCCTGCGCGGCCCACGCCCGGCCGTCCACCAGCTGCACCTTGGCCGACTTGGCGATCACGGCCACCGCGAACAGCGCGAGCGTGAAGTGGATGACGCCGACGCGGCTATTCCGGATCATGCGCCCGCGGACGCGGCAGGTTGACGACCATACTATCGGCGGGAATGTGCATGTTCATGCGCTGCAGAATCGGGGCCAGCCGCGTGAGACTCGACGAGTCGCGGATCTCGCCGGTGAGCCGGACGCGTTCCGCCTCGAGGGCGTCGCGCTGCCGCTCGAGGTCGCGGATGGCGCGCTGCTGGCGAATGCCGTAGCTCCTCCGTGCAATGACGCCCGTGGCCACCAAAACGAAACCGAGGAGCACCGCGGCGATCACGGCGCGCGGCGTCCACCGCCGGCTCACGCGGCGCGCCATGCCCGGAGCCGCGCGCTACGCGAGCGAGGGTTGGCGGCCAGTTCGGCCGCCCCGGGGCGCACGCCCCGCTTGGTGAGCAGCGTGCCGAGCGACCGGCCGCCGCACGTGCATACGGGTTGGCGCGGCGGGCAGGTGCACACGGTGCTCCAGTCCCGGAAGGTGCGCTTCACGATCCGGTCCTCGCCGGAGTGGTAGGAGATCACGACGAACGCCCCGCCCGGGTCGAGCCGGTCGCGCAGCGCGGGGAGGGCGCGCTCCAGTCCGCCCAGTTCCTCGTTGATCGCGATGCGCACGGCCTGGAACAGGCGGGCGAACTCGGCCGGCCCGCTGCGCGGGCCGAGCGTGGCCCGAATGGCGCCGACGAAATCGTCGCTCGTCGCGAACGCGCGGGTGGCGCGGCGGCGGGCGACCTCGCGGGCGAGGCGGATGGCACGCCGCTCGTCGCCGTATTCGCGGAACACCCAGGCCAGTTCGCCCTCGTCGGCGGCGTTGAGGAACTCCGCCGCCGTGCGCGCGGCGTCGGGCCCCATGCGCATGTCCAGCGGGGCGCCCTCGCGAAAGCTGAATCCGCGCGCCGTGGCGTCGATCTGGTGCGAGGAGATGCCGAGGTCGAGAAGGATGCCGTCGAACCGCTGGCCGTCGAGCACCGCGTCGTCGAGCGTGGCGTAGTTGCCGAGCACGAGGCGCAACCGTCCCCGGCGCACGAACGGCGCCAGGCGCTCGGCGGCCTCGGCGATGGCGTCGGGATCGCGATCCACGGCGGTGACGCGGGCCCCCGCGTGGAGCAGCGCTTCGGTGTGCCCTCCCCCCCCGAGCGTGCCGTCGAGCACGCGCGGCGCGGCGCCGAGCAGCGCCACCACCTCCGCCGCCAAGACCGGGGCGTGGTACGCGCTGGCCCAGTCCGCCGGGAGTGGATCGGGGACGGTCACGCGGGACTCGGACGGATCGGCGTCGGACGGCACGCGCTGAAAGCAACACGGGGCGGGCGCGGCCCACAAGCGACGAAGCCCGCCGGCGGGCGCCGGCGGGCTTCGTCGTCAACTCGGGGAGCCTGCCCCCGCCGTCACTTCTTGCAGAAGGCCTTCACCATCTTGGTGGTGGCGTCGGAGAGTTGCGGGAGGTACTGCAGAATCCGCGAGGCGGTTTCCGGCGACACGGCGCCGCCTTCCGGCAGGAAGAGCTGCGCATTCGTGAACAGGTCGTCCGCCTGCCTGGCCAGCGGGCACGCCTTCTCGGGCGTCTTCTGGAGCGCGGCAGCCTTGGTGTAGGCGTCGGTGCCGATCTGGAACGCGGATACCGCCGCGAAGAACTTGGTGTACTTCGACGGGGCCACGCTGTCGGCGTGCATCGCGTAGCGATACGCCTTCTCGAAGTTCTCGAGGGCGTGCGTGGAGTCGCCCTGTGCCACTGTGAACGCGTCCTGCGCCGGCGCGATCAGCATCGGCCCCCAGGTGGCCTTGCTCCCGCCGGCGGCGATGGCCGCGTCGGCGATCGCCACCACGCTGTCCGTCTGATGCAGGTCGGAGAACGTCTGCCCCAGGTACAGGCGCGCCGTGGAGTCCTTGGGATCGGCGTCCAGCGCCCGGCGGAACGCGGCCGCGGCGGCCGGCAGCTGGTTCGTATTGCGCAGCGCCACGCCCTGCAGGAACGGGAACTGCGGATTCCGCGGGAACTTCTTTTCCGCCGCCCCGGCGTACTCGGCCACCTTGGCCCAGTTGCTGTCGGTGGTCGCCATGGCGATCTGGCGATGGAAGTAGTTGCTGTCGGCGAGCGTGCTGTCCACGCGCGCCATCATCTCCCCGGTGGCTAGCGCCTCCTTCAGGTTGCCCACGGCCGCGAGCAGCTTCCATTTCTGCTCGAGCATGTGGGGATCGCCCGGATTCTGCTTCAACATGTCTTCGAGAATCGGGAGCGCCTTGGCCGGATCGCTGGCGCCAAGCAGCTCGATGATGCGGTTGGCCAGCGACTGATCCTGCGGCTCGAGCTTGTACATGCGGAGCATCGTCGCGATGACGGAATCCTGATTGCCCTTGGCGTTGTAGCCGCCCACGGCCAGCCCGAGCGCGAACAGGTTGTCGGGATCGATGCGGAGAATGTCGTTGGTCACCGCCAACGCCGAGTCGGGCGGGTACTTCAGGAAGTCGGGGCCGTACGCGGTGGCCAGGCAGAGGCGCGCCAGCGTGGCCTGCGGGTACTGTTTGATGGCGTCCAACGCGTCGGCCACGGCGTTCTGCGGCTTGCCATCGCGCAGGTCGTTCTTGCACTTCTCGTTGCCGGGGATCTGCTTGCGCGCCGACGTCAGGTTGCGTTCCACGGCCTCGGCGGCGCCGGACGGATCCTTGGCATCCACGTCGGGGAGCGGCTGGGCCTGCGTGATGTCGCTGGCCAGCATCAGGCGGGCGCCCACGCGCACGCCGGCCGGCGTGAGCGCCGCGTCGCAATCCAGGATCTCGTCGGCCCGCACGATCTTGCCGAGAGCGCCGAGGTCCTGCTCGCTGAGCGCGGAATCGGGCGCGTAGCCCGAGGCAACCAGCGCCTCGTTGACGGTCTTGTTCGGGATGACGTACAGATCCCGCACGTTGTTTTCACTCTGGATGCGCTCGCGGAGCGCGGCCGCGGCCGTCACACCGAGGCTGGCCGGCTTGGCGTGGCACGTGCCGACAAGGAGATGCGGGGTGTTGCGGTCCGGGCCCTGCTGACGATTGGGGTTGAACCCGTACTGCGCCGCGGAGACCGACGGCGCGACGCTCACGATCGCCAGACCCAGGCTCACCACTTGGCGCTGCATTCCCTTCACTGTCGGCTCCTCCGCCTAATTGAATCCTTCCGAACGAGCAAATGTAATTCCTGCGACGCCGATGGGCGAAGAGGGACTCGAACCCCCGACATCCTGCGTGTAAGGCAGGCGCTCTAACCAGCTGAGCTATTCGCCCTACGAGAACGCCGACGCCCTGCGGTCTATTTGAGGATGGCCAGCGGGACCAGCACGCAGTAACCGACGACGAGGAGAATGGGCGCGATCGTGTCGCCTCCGCGTGCCAGGTCGCCGTACCCGGCGGCGAGCGTCACGAAGGCGATTCCCCACCAGAGCAACGGGCGAGAACGAGTCGGGGCGTCGGTTTCTACCATAAAGTACAAGACTAGGGACCGCCCACGGGGGTGTCAAGCGAACGCAAACAGGCGTCTGCGGTTACGGGCTCCCTGCGTCGGATTCGTGCTCGTCCTCCGCCGGCCACGGACGAAGCAACTCGGCCAGCGCGCTCTCGCGGGCCGCGGCATCGGCCGCGTCGTCGGCCGCCACGAGGGCGGCGAACCGCGCGCGATCGCGCCGCCGGCGGGCCAGCCAGAGCGGAACGATCACGACGAGGAGCAGGATCCCCACCAGCGTCAGGTCTTCCATCAGCGCCAGCGCGCCGTAGCGGCGCCGCGCGCGCGTCCGCCATTCGGCCTCGAACGCGTCGAGGGTCGTGCCGTCCGCGCGGCGCAGCGCCTGGTCGAGCGAACCCGTGTCGCGCCACGCCGCGAACACCCGGCTCAACCCGCGCGACGGGTCGAGCGCCGCCAGATCCGACACCGCGCTCGCGGCGAGCGCGTATCCGGCTCGCGCCGTCGTCGCCCCGCCGGCGAAGAATCCCTCGAGCCCGTCGAGGGTGGGCACCCCCTGGATGGCGAGCGCCAGGTTGGCGGCCAGGGCGTCGCTGCCCGTGAACTCGTGCGCCGAGAAACTGGCGTACCCCTCGTCGAACCAGCGCGGCGCCAGGTCGCCCAGGTATTCGTGCAGCGCCAGGTGGGCCAGTTCGTGGCGCACGACCTCCACCGGATCGCCCGCGTCGGCGCCCGCACGGCTCCCCTGCAATATGATCTGCCGGCGGTCGGGAAAGGCGAGCGCCGCGCCCCACTCCGGCGCGCCCGGCCCCGCCCACTCGCGGAACCGCGCCGCGTCGGGGGCGATGGCGATGAGCACGTGCTCGCGCGGCCGCGGCAGACCGGGAAAGGTGTCGTGGGCGAGCGCGACGTCGAGAATCGTCCGGGCGAGCGTCGCGTCTGCGGGGTACGCCACCACGGTGAAGCGCCCGCGGTCGAGCCGCACGGGGGCCGCCGACTGAGCGGCGGCGGGCGACGGCGCCATCCACGCCGCGACGACCAGGGCCCCGACGACGCGCCACCGGCGCGGCGGCTTGACGCGGGTCCCGATTACGGCTCCCCGCCCTCCTCCACCGTCCGCAGCACCTCGGCGCACTTCTTTCCCCATGGATTGAACTTGTTCTGGGCGAAACCGTCGCGCCATGCCTGCAGCGCCTCGTCGCGCTGGCCGTTGAACCAGTACGCCCGCCCCAGTTCGTAGTGCGCCTCGATCAGATTGGGGCCCAGCGCGATGGTCTTCTGGAAGAACGTCTGCGCGTCTTCGAACATGTCGCGCTCGAGGTACACGAGCCCGAGATAGAAGTGCGCGTACAACGTGGCCTTCTTGTCGTTGTCCAGCCGGATGGCCTTGGACAGGTGCTCGATCGCCTCGCCGAAAATCCCCTTCTTGAGGCAGATGTAGCCGACGTTGATGCGGGCGAGCGCGTTGAGCGGCTCGCGCATCAGCACCTGCTGGAACGTCATCAGGGCGTCGTCGTACTTCTCCTGCAGCATCAGCGCCCAGCCGAGCAGCGCCTCCGACTGCGGGTCGTTGGGGGAGAGCGCGATAGCCTTGCGCAACGCGGCCTCGGCGCCCTCGTACTCGCCCAGCGAGAGCCGGCTCCACCCCTTCTCGATGAACGTGGACGCGCCGATGTGATCGGCGTGCACCACCGGCCGCGCCGCCTCGAACGCGGGGGCCAGCGATTGCGCGCCCAGGGCCTTCCACTTTTCGACCAGCGCCTTGACGTCGTCCCGGATCTGCGCCAGGTCGGCGGCCTCCTGCTCCACCAGCTTGAAGAACCCGACGATGTCGGCCTTCAGGGCGTCGCGCTCGGCGCTCGCGGTGGGGGCCTCGAGCCGCGCGTCCAGCGCGGCGAACTGCGCCCGGCGTTCGGCGAGCACGGAATCAGCCATGCGGCAGGGCCTCCTCCGCCACCCGCTCCAGGGTCAGCCGCTCGTCGGACGACAGCAGGCGTTCGACGTCGAGATAGACCAGCAGCCGGTCGCCGAGCCGCACGATGCCGCGCAGGTACTCGCCGGCCAGGCCGCGAAACAGCGCCGGCGGCGGCGAGACCTGCGCCTCGTCCAGACTGGTCACTTCGAGCACGGCGTCGACCACGACGCCCACCCACTCGCCCTCCGACTTGATGACGAGAATGCGCGTGTCGGGCGTGGCGTCGGCCGCCGGCAGCTGGAACCGCCGCCGCAGGCTCACCACCGGCAGCACGCGACCCTGGTACTCCACCACGCCGTCGATCCATTCGGGCACGTTGGGCACGGCGGTGGGCGCCTGGTGGCGCAGCACGCGCTCCACCGAGAAGATGTCCGCGGCGAAGTAGTCGGCGCCGAGGCGGAACGACACGATCTTGACGGTGCGCGGCTTGGTCATGCGGTCTCCAGAACGGGCTCGGCGCGGCACGCCGCCAGAAGGGCCGTGGCGTCGAGCACTCCGATAAGATCGCCATCGCGGCGGGCCACGCCAACCAGGACGCCGTCGCCGAAATCCACCGGGGCGCGCTGGAGCGCCGCGAGCGGGATGGGCATCACATCGTCCACGTCGTCCACGGCCAGGGCCACGAGGCCGCGGGGCGTGGCGAACACGAGGGCCGCGGCGCGCGTCTCGGCCGCCACGCCCAACGCCGCCGAGGGAGCGTACACCGGCACGAGCGCGCCGCGCAGCGAGAGCACGCCCAGCATCGTGGCGCTCGTCTCGGGGATCGGCTGCACGTGGTCGATGTCGATCGCCTCGTCCACGGCGTCGAGGGGGAGCGCGAACAGCTCCTGGCCCACGCGGAACACCAGGTACTCCGCGTCGAGCGCGGTCGTAGGGGTCGGGGTCGGCGCCGGCGCCGTCGGCGTCGCGCGATCGTCCGCGGGTGCATCGCCGTCGAGCGCCATGGAGGCCCGGTCGCCGGCGGGCTCCGGCGGCTCGGGCGGCTCGGGCGCCGGCGTCGCCGTATCGGGCGCCGCGGGCACGCGCCGCACCTCGGCCGCGACGATTGGGACGGGCGACGGCGCGGGCGCGGGCGCCGGCTCGGAGGCTTCGGGCGCGGGGGCCGCCGGCAGCGCGTCCGATCCCCGCGCGGGGGTGGGCGGCCGGTCGAGCAGCTCGCGATAGCGGATCTTCGAGGGCTTCTTCATTGGCGATCGTCGGCTACGTCGTGCACCAGCGCGTCGTCCACGCGCGGCGAGCCCCGCATCGCGCCCACGAACAGCGCCTGCATGGCGAGGTTGTTGATCAGACGCGGCACGCCGCCGCTGCGCGCGGCGAGCGCGGTCATCGCCGGTTCGGTGAAGATTTCATGGGTGGCTCCGGCCACGCGCAGGCGGTGCAGCACGTACTCCCTCACGTCGCCGGCATCGAGCGGATCGAGATGGAAGCGCAGGCTCACGCGCTGGTCTATCTGCGGACGCTTCAGATGCGGTCGCGCAACTCGGGCTGCCCGAGCAACACCACGTGGACGTGCTTGTCGGTGCGGTCTTCGAGGTTCGTGAGCAGCCGCAGTTCCTCGAGCAGGCTGGGGCTGGCGAGTTGGGCCTCGTCGACCACGATCACCGGCCGCCGGCCGGCGGCGTGCTGGTCGGCGACGCGACGGCGCAGGGCGGCGACCAGCGCCGGTTTGCTCCGCGGCGGGTGGGCGAGTTCGGCCGCCGCGGCCACGAATTGCAGGAGCTGCGCCCCGGTGAGCCGCGGATAGGGAACGATCCAGGGGTCGAACGGGGTGCCGGCCAGCCGGTGGCGGAGCGCCTCGACCAGCATCGTCTTGCCGCAGCCGATCTCGCCCGTGACGAGCGACAAGCCGCCGCGCAGGTCGGTGACGTCGTAGAGCAGCCGGGCGAACCCCTCGTCGAACACCGGGGAGTGGTACACGAACGCCGGGTCGGGCGTGTTGGCGAACGGCTTGACGCGCAGCCCCCAGTGTTCGTCGATCATAGGTTTTTGCTCATGGCCGTCAGGTACTCGACGATCGCCGGGGCCACGGCGTCCAGCGGGGCCACGCGGTCGGCCCCGGCCAGCTGCAGCGCCGCCTGCGGCATGCCGTAGATGGTCGACGTGGCGCGGTCCTGCACCACGGCCCGCCCCCCCGCCGCCCGGATGGCCCGCAGCCCGTCGGCCGCGTCGCGCCCCATCCCGGTGAGCACCACGCCTACCGCGTGCGCGCCGCACACGCGGGCCACCGACTCGAACAGCGGGTCGGCCGACGGCCGCACGCCCCACAGCGGCGGCGCCGTGTCCAGGGCGATCGCCGGCTCCGCGCCGCCGGCCACGCGCATGTGCAGGCCGCCCGGCGCCACGTACACGTGACCGGCCTGCACGACCTGCCCCGCCTCCGCCTCGTGCACGGGGAGCGGGCCCATCGCGTCGAGACGATGGGCGAGGCTCTTCGTGAAGCCCGCCGGCATGTGCTGCACGACGAACACCGCCGCGTCGAGCGTGCGCGGCAAGGCCGGCAGCACGGCGGTGAGCGCGCGCGGACCGCCCGTGGACGCGGCGATGGCCACGGCCCGGAGCGGGCCGTGCGGCAGCGGCCCCGACGCGCGGCGCGGCGGCTCCCGGCGCTCGGCCACCAGCGCCAGCGTCCCCACGTTGGCCTGGCCGGCGGCCCGCAGGGCGCCCCGCAGCCGCTCGCCGATCACGGGCAGGTCCATGCTGATCGCCCCCGACGGCTTGCGCACGAAATCCACCGCGCCCAGCTCCAACGCGCGCAGCGTCGCGTCGCGGCCGTCCACCGTTTCGGCCGCGCTCAGCATGACCACCGGCCGCGGCCGGTCGCGCATGATCCGCGTGAGCGCCTCGAGGCCGTCCAGCTCCGGCATCTCGATGTCGAGCGTCACCAGGTCGGGGTCGAGCGCCTGCACGCGCTCCACGGCCTCTCGCCCGTTGCGCGCGGTGCCGATCACCGTGAATTCGCCCGACTCGGCCACCAGGTCGGCGATCACGCGCCGCATGAGCGCGCTGTCGTCCACGACGAGGACGGTGGGCTTAGAGGACACGCGTGCCCCGGGCGAGGGAGCGGACCTCCATCGTGCCGTCGGCCACCGACAGCCACACGCTCCGGCCGTGATCGGCGCCCACGTCCTCGCCCACCAGCGGAATGCCGGCCTCGGCGAGCGTCTGCCGCGCAGCGGCCACGTTGCGCTCGCCGATCGTGACCGTGCCCCTGGGCAGCAGCGACGCGAACATGCTGGCGCCGCCGGCGAGCCGCGCCGGTCATCCGGCGGCGGTCGGCGCCCAGCGCGGTCATCTGTTCCACGAGCGCGGGCAGCGCGGTCACCGCATAGCGCGCCGGGTTGTCGGGCGCCCGCCCGGGTCGGGGTCGGGGTCGGGGTCGCGGGCCGGGAGCAGGACGTGCGCCAGGCCACCCACCCGCGCCTGGGCGTCGTACAGCACGATCGCCACGCACGACCCGAGACCGATCGTCGTCAGCGTGCCCTCGGTGGCCGCGGCGAGGTCGGCGATGCCGACGCGTCGATCGCTCACGCCGGTCGCCGGAAGATGCGTTCGCGGCCGTTCACCGGCGCGAAGAGCTGGCGGGCCGCGCCGAACAGCGTTTCGACTTTGCCGAGCACGAGGAACCCTCCGGGACTGAGCGCCGAGTAGAACGTCTCGAACAGCCGCTCCTGCGAGGTCCGGTCGAAGTAGATGATCGCGTTGCGGCACACGATCAGGTCGTTGACCGGCCGCGCCGGCGGCTCGCGCAGCATGTCGTGCTCGCCGGAACCGGACGAGGCGGCGGATTTCGGGCCGCACGGCGAACGGCGGCTCGGGTGAAAAGTACCGCGTCCGCCACTCGGGCGGCGTCTCGCTGAAGTCTCCCTCCTCGAACTCGCCCCGCTCGGCCGCCTCGAGGCTGCGCCGGTCGATGTCGGTGCCCAGCACGTCCACGCGGCCCAGGTCGGCCAGGCCCCGGCGCTCCTCGGCGTGCCGATGGAACAGCGCGGCCACGGAGTACGGCTCCTCCCCCGACGCGCACCCGGCGCACCACACGCGGATCCGCGCGCTGCGACGACGCCCAGAGCGCCGGCACGACCTCGCGCGCCAGCGCGTGGTACACCTCCGGATTGCGAAACAGCTTGGTGACGTTGATCGTGAGCGCGTCGAGCAGCAGGTCGTACTCGGCGGCGTCGCGATCGAGCAGCCCGGCGTAGTCGGCGTATCGATGCACGCCGCGGGCGCGCATACGCACGCCCACGCGGCGGCGCAGGCAGGTGGGCTTGTAGCTGGCGCAGCGAAACCCGCGGTCGCGCGAAATCTTGTCGAGCAGGGCCTGGAATCCGTCGTCCGGGGGGTCGGCCTCGGTCATTCGGGCGCCTGGCGCACCGCCTCGAGGTTGGTGCGCACGATGGCGTTGGTCGGATCGAGCGCCAGCGCCCGCTCCCAGCAGCGCGAGCGCCTCGTCCCGATGCTGCTGCCGGAAGCGGATGTTGCCGAGTTTGAGGTAGACGTCGTCGCCCAGCTCGGGATCGGCCTTGATCGCCCGCTGGTAATCGGCGAGGGCATCGTCGAACCGGCCGGCGCGATAGGCCACGTCGCCCAGGTTCTTGTGGATCTGGGGCACCGACGGATCCTCGGCCAGCGCGCGATCGAGCGCCGCCGACGCGCCGCCCGGGTTGTTCCGGCGCTCCAGCACCACGGCGAGGTTGTTGTGGAGCATGGCGCTGCGCGGATGCGCGCCGACGGCCTCGTCGAGCAGTGATTGGGCGCGCGCCAGGTCGCCGAGCAGCGCGGCGGTGAGCGCCGAGTAGTGATACCAGGCCGCCGTGGGCGGGCGGCGCCGCCCAGAGGGGGCGCGCGGCGCGGAGCGCCTCGTCGGCGGCCGCCAGGTCGCCGCGCGCGCAGCGCGACGATGCCGATCGAGGCCTGGATGACCGGATTGGTGCCGCCGCTGCGCTTGGCCGCTTCGTGCAGCGCGCGTTGCGCGTCGGCGAAGCGGCCCAGCCGCTCCAGGGCGTAGGCCATGTTGTGGTACGCCGCGGCCGCGGCGCCCAGACGCGCGGCGGCCTCCTCGTATACGGCGAGGGCGTCGGCCCACCGCTCCTGGCGCAGCGCCACCAGGCCGAGGAAGAACCGGGCCGAGAGGTCCTGCGGCCGCAGATCGAGCACGCGGCGGAACTCGCGCACCGCCTCGTCGAACATACCGGTCTTGTAGAACGCCACGCCGAGGTTGTAGTGCTCCTCCACGCGCGCGTCGGACGACCTGCGGTCCGGCCGCCTTGGAGGTGCCGATGCGGTGCAGGAAGCCGGCCGTGGCCAGGCCGTAGAGCAGCTTGCCGACGTCGAACTCGCCCATCCCCGAGGCGTCGATGATCTGCTGCACGTCGCGCTGGCCGTCCACCAGCTCGAGCAGCGCTCGCTGCTCGGCGGTCAGTTCCACGTCGCTCTTTTCCAGTTTCGGGCGGTCGATCTCGAACACGATGTCGAACGTGGGGATCTTCTTCTCGACGAGGGTCCACTCGTCCACCCGCCGCGCGCCCTCGAGGAGCAGCGACTCGGGGTTGATCGAGACGAGGAAGTCCTGCTCCTCGGGCTGGACGTCGGCTTCGAAGTTGAACGTTCCCTGATTCCAGGTGAACAGGAAGTAGACGGCCTCCTCGATCTGCTCGCGGATGTGCTGGCGCAGGGCCTCGCGCGAGAGGAAGCCCATGTCCATGAGCAGTTCGCCGATGCGACGGTCGCGGTGGCGCTCCTGCGCGTCGATCGCCGCCTGCAGCTCGTCGGCGCTGATGATGCCGTTCTTGACGAGCATGTCGCCCAGCCGGTCGCGGCGGTTGACGATGGACGCGTACGAGATGCGCCCCTTGTCGAAGTAGATGTAGCCGAAGTTCGTGCGGTGGCGTCACGCTCAGGCATCCGGTCTTCTTGCCCATCGCCAGGAGCTGGAGCACGTCGGGGAGGCTGGCCTCCTTCAAGCTGCCCTTGATCGCCATGTCAGCGCAGCTCCTCGACGACCCGCGAGGCCACGTCGCGCCAGTCCCAGACGACCTTCTCGTCGTCGAGGAAGAACACGTCGGCGGCGGCGCGCACCGCGGGCGCCGCCCGCACGGGCGTGGGCACCGCCGACGGACTCGGTTCCGGCCCGTCGAGTTCGCGCTTCGCCATCTCCAACGTGACCGCCGTGCCCACCGCGTCGGCCGCCGCGGTCAGGCGCTGCACGGTGGCGATGACGTCGGGCACACCGGCCACGGGGCGCGACGCCAGGTACCGCGCGAGCGCGTCGATCTGGCCCGCCGGCACGCCGTCCAGGAAGCGGCGATACAGCTCCTCGGTGAGGGCCGCGTCGGGCGGCGCAATCTCCACCACCAGGCCGCCCTCGAGCGCCGAACGCAGGCGATCGTCGAACGCCACCAGATCGCGGAGCGCGCGCGCGCTCGCCACCACCACTTGTTTGCCCGCGCCGAGCAGGTCGTTCACCAGGTGATACAGCTCGTCCTGCGTGCGTTCCTTGCCGGCCACGACCTGGAGATCGTCCACGAGGAGCGCGTCCACGCGGCGGTACCGCCGCCGCCACACGTCGGCCGTGCCGTCGCGCAGCGCCGCCAAAAACTCGTCGGCCCACGCCGGCGCGGCCACGCAGGCCACCGTGGCGGCGCCGCCGCTGGCGTTGACCAGCTCGTTGCCGAGCGCGTTCAGCAGGTGCGTCTTGCCCGCCCCTTTCGGCCCGACGAAGAGCAGCGGATTGTACCGCCGCCCCGGCTCGGCGGACACGGCATCGGCGGCGCGGACGGCGCGCTGATTCGGACTTGCCCACGGCGAATCCGTTGCGCGAGAACTCCACCGACGGGCCCGCCAGCCTCGGTCGCGCCGCTGTTGGCGCGGCGCGCCATCCCTTCCGCTTCGCGCAGCCGTTCGGGATCGCGGAACGCGTCGTGGCCGGCCAGCGACGGATCGGCCGTCACCGCCTCGGCCTCCAGTTCCTTGAGGCGGCGCACCGCGGCGCCGAACCCGCGGAGCACGCCCTCGTAATTCTCGGGCGGCGCCGACTCGTCCATCAGCCGCTCGAGCGCAGTCGTGCGGTAGCCGGCGGCGTTCCAACTCGACACCGCCTCGGCCACCCGCATCTTCCACCCCTCGACGTGCTCGGCCACCGCGCTCGCGATGTCGCTCACGAAGCCCTGGAAATCAAGCGACCCCGCCGGCCGCGGCGCGCCCCCCGCCGGCGTCCCGGGCCGCTCGCCGCGCGGCCCGATCTCCACGCTCACGCCGTGCAGGAGGCGCTTCACGAGCACGCTCTCGATCCCGTCCAGCCGGTCCAGCCCCCGGTCCGCGGTCACGACCACCTGGCGGTCCGCCTGCTCCCGCGCCGCGACGATGCGGGCCAGCCCCCGCTGCGCCCCCACGCGGCCGGCCAACCGGTGCAGGTCGTCCACCAGCAGCACGTCGGCCCCGACCAGCCGGCCCTCGAATGCCGCCGCGCCGCCCGTGGCGTGCGCCGCGTCCCACTGCGTCGGTGAACTCGGTCGCCGCCAGGCAACCGCCTCCACCTCGTCCGCCACGCCGTTGCGATCGCCAGCAGCAGATGCGACTTCCCCACGCCGGCCCCGCCGTGGATCAAGAGCGGATTGTGGGTGACTCCTGGCGCGTCAGCCACGGCGCGCGCCGCGGCGACGGCCGCCTCGTTCGCCGGCGCCGCCGCGAAGCTCTCGAACCGCATCCGCGGTCCGCCGCCACACGCTACCTCGCGTTGCCCGATGACGCGCTCAGCCGCTTGAGCACGATCTCGGATATGCCGCGGAGCGTCTCGAACACCCCGGCGCCGTGGAGGGCGTCGGCCGGGAAGTCCGGCACTCCGCGAAAGTTGATCGCTTCGGAGAGTTCGTCCGGCGCCAGGATCAGGTCGCGCGGCAGGTCCTGCTTGTTGTACTGGATGACGAGCGGAATGCGTCCGCGCGTCCACCCCCTGCTCGGCCAGGTTGGCGTGCAGATCCTGCAGGCTCTCGATGTCCTCGTCGAGCTGGCGCCGCTGGCTGTCGGCCACGAACACCACGCCGTCCGCCCCCTGCAGCACCAGCTTGCGGGTGGACTGGTAGTACACCTGGCCCGGCACCGTGTAGAGCTGGAACTTGGTGGTGAACCCGGAGATCGTGCCCAGGTCGAGCGGCAGGAAGTCGAAGAACAGGGTGCGGTCCGTCTGCGTGGCGAGCGACACCATCTTGCCCTTCCGGTCGTCGGGAACCTGCCCGTAGATGTAGTGCAAGTTGGTCGTCTTCCCGGACCGGCCCGGTCCGTAGTAGACGATCTTGCAGGTGATCTCGCGGGTGGCGTAGTTGACGAGGGACACGGAAGGATGGGAGGTGGTGAGGAATCAGGCCCGGCCGAACAGCGCCGCCAGACTGCGATTCAGGTCCCGCTCGAAGTTCTCGGCCAGCACCGGCTCGGACTCGGCTTCGCCCCCCGGCTCGGCGGCCGCCGCCAGGCGGGCCGCGAACTCGTCAAAGTACAGCCGGACGAGTCCGATCGAACTCTCCTCGTCGAACACCGTGAGGAAAATGTACGTGCCCCGGGGCGTCCTCGCCTCGGCCAGGAAGACCTGGCGGTCCTGGCCGGCGTGGTGCAGCCCGCTGAACGGCCGCCCGTCGAGCATGCGCCCCAATTCCGCCCCGGAGGCGTGAATCGCCGCCGCCAGCGCACAGGCCGACGCTACGTCCAGCGACCGCGTGAACCCGTGCTCGGCCAGCACCTGGCCGCTGGGCAGGAGGAGCAGGGCGAGCGTGACACGGGCCTCGTCCACGAACTGCTGGAGCGGGGGCTGGAGCCACGATTCCACGGCGCGCGTGGTCATCCCAGCTCCCGCACCGCGCGGAGCAGCTCCACCCGCATCAGCCCCACGTTGGCCGCCGGCGCGGCGACCACGACGAGCACCATGTCGCCGCGGCCCGCGGCGCAGATGCGCCCCCCTCGGCCTCCAGTTCCATGAACGTGACCCCGCCCAGCCCCGCCGCGGCGGCCGACAGGCGCGCCTTGCGGTGCAGCGACGCGGCGAGCGCCGCCACGCGGTCGCCATCCTGGCCGAACTGCAGCACGGCGTCGATGATCATCCCCTCGTGTTCGTCCACCAGCATCGTGGACGACACGCCGCGCAGCCGCATGAGCGACTGCAGCATGCCCGCGAACGGGGAACTCATGGCGGCCCCCCGGCAGCCGTGCCGCCGCCCGCCCCGCCACCGGCCGCGCCGCGGGCGAGCCACGCGCGGGCGCGCTCGGCGCAGCGGTCGAGCAGCCGGCGCAGCAACCCGAGCGGCGTGGCCCGCGACGCGGCGAGCACGAGCAAGCCGCCGTCCGCTGCCGGCGTCATCGCGACCACGGCCACTTCGGTCTCGAACACGATCGATGTCCACACGCCGAGTCCGAGGTGCCGCGTGGCGCGGTCGGCCTCGTCGGACACGCCGCTGAGTTGGGCGCCGACCTCCGGCGCGACGTCGCGGCCGTCGGCCGTGAAGTAGGCGCCGGCCAGGACGAGCCCCGAGGCGTCGAGCAGCAGGGCGGTCTGCTCCCCGCCGTCGAGCACCGGCGCGAACAGGTACGCCGGCGCGGAGGGGGCGTCCGCCGCGTTGGCCGCGGCCGCCGCCTCGACGTCGGCCGCGCGGAGCGAGCCCGTGCTGCGGCGCACGGTGTCGAGCGCGGCGCCGATGCCCGCGTCTGGGGCATCGCCGAGCGCGGCGCGGCGCAAGTAGCCCTCGGCGTCCTCGAAGCGCCCCTGCTGGAAGCACACGAACGCCAGGCCTTTGAGAGAACCGGTATGTTCGGGCGCCAGGCGGAGCGCCATGTCCCATTCGTCGAACGCCTTCTCCAGTTCGCCGGCGTCGACGTACACGCGGGCCAGCAGGTCGTGGGCGTCGGGGTGGTGGGAATGGCGTTCCAGGCCGCGCAGGGCGACCCGGCGGGCGACGTCCAACTGCCCCTGGCGGCGGAGCGCCTCGCCGAGCGGCAGAAACGCCAGGCTGGCCGGGTCGCGCGCCAGTTCGTCGCTCCAGCGCCGGATGTCGTCAGTCATCGGCGTCGGCCTCGAGCAGGTTCATGAGCCGCGTCAGCGCCTCGAGCGACGACCGGGCGCGCGCCGCATCCGGGCCGGTCGGCGACAGCCGCAGAAAGTGCTCCCAGCTCGCGCGCGCCGTGGCGAACTCGCCCACCCGGGCGGCGGCGAATGCCAGATCGAAGTGGACCCGCGGCGTGAGGGGGTCGGCGTGCACCGCCCGCCGCAGTTCGTCGAGCGCCTCGGGATACCGGCTCAGCTTGACGAGGGCGCGGGCGGCGAGCAGGCGGGCGTCGGTGCCGTTGCCGTCGACGGCGGCCCGGGCCGCCTCCAGCGCCGAGGCGAACTCGCGATCGGCCATCGCGGCGCGCGCCCGCTCCAGGGGAGCGGCCCCGTCCACCGCCACCGGCCGCGAATCGCGGCCGCGCCGCGCCGGCGTCTTCAGCTCCACGATCCCCGTGGTCACGAGGCCGTAGGCCACGCGCGCCACCTCGAAATCGCTGCGGCCCAGCGAGCCGGCGATGTCGCGCAGATCGCGCGCGCCGTCGATCATCGTCAGCACCTCCCACTCGTGCGGCAGCAGGTCGAGCTGGGCGTCGTGCTCGCCGGCCACGGGCGCGAATTGCGGCACGACCGAGAGATTGGGCACGCGCTCGGCGATCCGCGACCACTCGTCGATGCGGCGCGCCCCCTCCATGAGCAGCGACTCGGTGGACACGCTGACCCGGGTGTCGGCGGGCAGCGACGCGACGGGCAGCTCCTCGAAGGAGAAGAACCCCTCCTGCCACGACATCAGCTCGAACACCACGGCCTCCACCTGCTGCCGCACCTGCGCGATCCAGCTCGCGCTGCGACACGGCGCCGCCGGCCACGAGCGCGTCGGCCAGCGCGCCCCCGGTCGTCTCGGTCCCCGCGCGGGCGTGGGCCGCGGCCACGTCGGCATCGGTGATCTTGCCCGACGCCAGCAGCAGCTGCTCCAGCGACATCGGCCGGCTGCGGATGCTGGCCTGGATGATGCGGCCGCTGGCGAAGTGCACCATGCCCTCGTCGTCGCGCAGCTCCGAGGTCACGCGCAGCGTGCCCGTCTTGCGGCTCAGGTCGAGCAGCTGGAAGACGTCGTGGATGCCGAGTTCGCGGAGGGGGCCTTCGATCGCCATGGTCAGCCGGTCCTGCGGTCGGCGAAGATGCGCTGGAGGTCGGACGCCGAGCGGATCTCGCGGCGCGCGCGCCGGGCGTATTCACCCGATGGAGCCAGGGTCAGCACCCGCTCCCAGCGTTCGATCGCCTCGCGATACCGCCGCCGCTCGGCCAGGAGCACGCCCTCATGATACAACGCGCCGACGTGATCGGGGTCGAACCGCAGCACGCGCGTGAACGCCGTGACCGCGTCGTCCTTGCGGTGGAGCACCAACAGCGTCTCGCCGAGCGCGATCAGGGCGTCGAAGTGGTACGGATCGCGCTGCAGCAGGTCGATGAGCAGGGGGAGCGCGTCGTCGGCTCGTCCCGCCATCCGGCGCAGGGTGGCCAGGGCCAGCGAGGCCTCGGCATACGTGGGCACGGCGTCGAGGGCGGCGAGCAGTTCCGTCTCCGCCTCGCGCAGCTGGCGCTTCTCGATGAGCAGCCGCGCCAACTCGTAGCGCACGCCGGCGAACTGGGGATCGAGCTGGAGCGCGTGGCGGTACGCGATGATGGCGCCCTCGAAGTCGCCCAGGCGGCGGGCGATGTCGCCCATCTGCTGGTGGACGTCGGCCCGCATCGGGGCCACGCGCCGCGCCGTGTCGAGCGTGGCCAGCGCCGCCGCCGGGTCGCCCGAGGCCGCGCGCACCGCGGCCGCGAGCATCAGGACGTCGATGTCCTCGGACGCGCGCAGCACGAGCGATTCGACGATCGGGCGCGCGTCGGCCGCCTGCCCGAGCTTGAGCAGCGCCTGCGCCTCGCCGCGCATCGCCCGCGCGTCGTCCGGGGCTTCGCGGCGCGCCTCGCGATAGCGCTCCAGCGCTTCGCCGAACAGCCCCTGCCGGGCGAACGTCTCCCCCAGGAGCACGTTTCCCGCCGTGCGGTCGGCCCCGTGGGCCAGGGCGCGCCGCGCCTCCATCTGCGCCCGGTCGAAGAACCCCTTGGTGAGGTAGTCCACGGCCATTCCGTACGGGTCGGTGTCGGCGGGGGCCGACGCCGCGGGGGCGGGCGCCGGCGCGAGTTGCGTGAACACGCCGTCGAGCAGCGCCGGATCGAAGGCGAATTCCTCGATCGCCGCGTCGGCCCGATGCTCCCCGCCGAGGTCGGGCTGGATGGAGAGATCCGGGTCCTCGTATTGGAGGTCGATGGCGAGGTCGAACTTCTGCGCCACATAGTAGGGATCGATCTCCAGCGCCAGCTTGGTCTCGCGCAGCGCGCCCTCGAAATCGCCCAGGTTGGAGAGCGTGAAGCTGAGGTTGTAGTGCGCTTCCGCGTAGCGGGGACGGGCCTGGATGGCGCGCGCGAACGCGTTGCGCGCGTCCTCGAACTTGCGCAGATCGGCGAGCACGAGGCCCACGCCGTTCCACGCCACGGGATGTTCCGGTTCGGCCGCGAGCACCTGGCGGTACGCTTCCAGCGCCTGTTGGAGCCGCCGGGCACGGTAGAGGAGCAGCGCCAGGTTCAGCCGCGCCTTGGCGAGGGCCGCCTGCGCGTCGAGCGCGGCGGTGAACGCCGCGACCGCGGCATCGCCGTCGCCGAGGTGGTAGAGCGCCACGCCGAGGTTGTTGTGCGCCAGCGCGTAGCGTGCGTCCGCGCCGATGGCCCGGCGATAGCTCTCGGCGGCCTCGGCGAGCCGGCCCTCCTGGTGCAGAGCGACGCCGCGTTCGTTCCAGAGCTTGGGGCTGTCGGCATGACGCGCGATGAGCTGGTCGTAGAGGCCGAGGGCGGCCGCGGCGTCGCGCGTGACCAGATGCACCTCGGCCATCGCCTGGCGCACCAGATCCTCGTCCTCGCCGCGGTCGATGGCCAGCCGGTACTCGCCCAGGGCCTCGGCGTAGTAGCCCTTCTGCCGGAAGGCGAGTCCCAGGTTGTAGTGCGCGAGCTGCCCTTCCCGCGCCACTTCCATGCGGCGCGACCGCCGGTCGCCGCGCGCGCCCACCATCGCCTCGTAGCGCTCGGGCTTGTTCCGGTCGATCGACAGGTTGGCCTGGGCCCGCGAGAGCGTGGGGTTGAGCTGGATCGCCCGCTTGGTGGCGGCGCGCGCCTCGTCCTGGCGCCCGAGGTCGCCGAACACGAATCCCATGAGGTACAGGGCGTCGTGGTTGTCCGGGTTCAATTCCACGGCGCGGGTGAGGGAGGCCATGGCCTCGTCGTTGAGGCCGCGATTGTAGGCGATCTCGCCGAGATAGAAGTGGACCAGCGAACTGCCGGGGTCGAGCGACCGGGCGCGTTCCAGCCACTGCTGGGCCTGCTCGCGGTGTTCCAACGCCCGCTCCGACAGCCCGAGCTGGAGCACGGCGCCCACGTCGTTGGGCGTGTAGCGCAGCAGCGCGGTGAATTCCTCCACCGCCTGCGCGTGCTCGCCGAGCAGCGCGTACGTGCGGGCGAGTTCCCACCGCGCCTCCCGATCGGCAGGGTGGGCGCGCACGCGGTCGCGGAGTTCCGGCACGCGCTCGTCGTAGTACCCGGTGTTGAAATAGGCGATCTCGAGGTTGCGCTGCGCCACCTGCATGCGCGGATCGAGCTCGAGCGCGCGCATGAACGCCTGGACCGCCTCCTCATATAAGTTTTTGTTAAAGTACAGCACGCCGAGGTTGTTGTGCGCGCCGGCGTCGGACGGATCGATCCGCCGCGCAAACGATCTCAGGATCTCGCGATCGCGCTCCGACCCCGGGCTCGTGGCCGCCATGTCATGTCACGCGGATCGCGCGCAGGATCGCCTGCAGCGACGCCGGATCGGGCAACAGGAGGAAGAAGCCGCGCAGGCGCTGCTCCGCCGTCCTTGAGCATGAAATCGCTCTCGACGCAGAACACGTAGTCGTGGTCGGTGCCGAACTGCAGGTAGGCCGTGGTGAGCACCGCCGCCGACATGTCGATGGCCAGCGCCGGCGGCGACGGCAGGAGCAGCATGCCCATGAACTCGCTCAACGCGTTCATGTAGGCGCTGCTCAGGATGTTGCCCGCCTCCTTGATCGCCGACTGCTCCAGCTCCCCCAGGTCGCCGGCCGAGCCCGCGGGGCGCCGCAGCATCATCTCGGCCAGCCGCAGGGCCGCCGACTTCGGGAACACGAGGAGCGTGCGCCCGGACAGGTCGCCGAGAATGTGCAGCAGCACCGCCGCCACGGGCTCGTCCGGCGAGCCGACCAGCGGCGCGACGTGCTCGAGCCGCTGGATGTTGATGCGCGGCACGCTGATCATGATCGTGCCCCCCACCATCTGCGACAGGGCCGTGGCCGCGTGCCCCGCCCCGATGTTGGCCACCTCGCGCAGCGCGTCGAGCTGCAACGCCTTGAGGGTCGAAAGATCGTCCATGGATGCTCCGCTACGAGAGACTGCCCACGTCGAGAATCAGCGCCGGGGCCCCATCCCCGAGAATCGTCGCGCCGTTGAACGCCTGCACGTCCGTCTGCACGGGGTCGAACTGCTTCACCACGATCTCCTCCTGCCCCGCCAGCCCGTCCACCACCAGCCCCGCCCGGCGATCGGCCAGCTCGAGCACGATCACGTGCTCGCGCTCGCCCGCCGCGCGCCGCGGCAGTCCCACGACGTCGCGCAGCCGCAGGAGCGGCAGCACCTCGTCGCGCAGCGTCAGCACCTCGCGCCCCCGCAGCGTCCGCAGCCGGTCGGTCCGCAACTCCACCGTCTCGCACACGTGCGTCATCGGCACCGCGTACGCCTCGTCCGCCACCCGCGTCAGGAGCGCCCGCAGAATGGCCAGCGTGAGCGGCAGCCGGAGCGTCACGGTCGTGCCCGCGCCCGCCTGCGTCTTCATCTCCACCGACCCGCCCATCGCCCGCACGCGCGTCAGCACGGCGTCCACCCCCACCCCGCGCCCCGACAGATCGGTCACCCGCTCGGCCGTCGAGAACCCGGGGCGCGAGACCAGCCGCACCAACTCGTCGTCGCTCAGGTCGCCCTTGGCCGCGTCGATCAGGCCCCCCGCGCGCGCCTTCTCGAGCACCCGCACCCGGTCGATCCCCCGCCCGTCGTCGCTCACCCGGATCACCACCGCCGACCGGTCGCGCGCCGCCGACAGCACCAGACGCCCCTCGCGCGCCTTCCCCGCGCGCTCGCGCACCTCGGGCTCCTCGATGCCGTGGTCCACGGCGTTGCGCAGCAGGTGCACGATCGGATCGCCGATCTCGTCCAGCATCGACCGGTCGAGTTCGATGTCCTTGCCCTCGATCGTGAAATCGATCTGCTTGCCCAACGCGCGTGCCGCGTCGCGCACGAGCCGCGGAAACCGGTCGAATACCTGCCACACCGGCACCATGCGGCTGCTCACGATCTCGTCGCGCAGGTCGGCGATCAGCCGCGAGGCCTGGGCCAACGTCTCGTCCAGCGAGGGATCGCCGAGCTGCGTGCCGATCTGCTGCAGCCGCCCGCGCGCGATCACCAGTTCTCCGATCAGGTTCATCAGCGCGTCGAGCCGCCGCAGGTCGATCCGCACGTGGCGCGGCGCGCGGCTCGACGTCGTGGCGTCGGCGCGCCCCGCCGCGGCGGCGCCCGGAATGCCCGCCGGCGCCTCCACCCGCGCCTCGGCCTGCGCCACGTCCGACGCGAGCAACAGCCCCGACGGGCGCGCCGCGGCGGTGGCCTGGCCCGTGGCCGGCAGGGCCGGCATGCCCCGCGCCTCGCCATCCCGCGGGTCGTCCAACTGCACGAGCGCCACGTCCCCGGCGCTCCGCACCACGCGCGCGATCTCGGCCGGCGCCGCCGCCGTCTGCACGCGCACCGCGAAGTCGAGGTCGAACTCGTCGCCCTGCAGCGCGGCCAGCGCCGGCGACACCCCGGTCACCGCGCCCAACTGTTTCAGCGTCTGCACGATCAGGAACGCCCGCACGCCGCGCAGCGGCGTGTCCCTGGCGAGCCGCACCCGGACCACGCGCCCCGCCCCTTCCGGCGCCGGCGCCGTCCACAGCTGCTCGCCCATCGGCACCGCCGCGATCGCCGCCGAGGCGCGCGGCGTGGCGCGTCCGATGGCCCGCAGGCGGTCCAGTACCGGCGCCGCGGCCGCGGCGTCGACGTGCCCCCCCACCGAGGCCTCCACCGCCTGCTCCAGGACGTCGGCGGCGCGGAACAACACGTCCATCACCTCCGGCGTGATGATCATCGTCTTCCGCCGCACCCGATCGAGCAGACTCTCCATCTCGTGCGACAGCTCCGCCACGACGGCATACCCCATCGTGGCGCTCATTCCCTTCACCGTGTGCACCGCGCGGAAGATGGCGCTCACCGGCTCGTCGCCGCCGGCGCCGCGTTCCAACTCCAACAGCCAGTGGTTCACCGCCGAGACGTGCTCCCGGCTCTCGGTGAGGAATAGATCGGCGTACTGAGAGGTATCCAACGCTCCGCTTATCCCAGCACGCGCTGGACGGCTTCGAGCACGCGGCTCGGCTGGAAGGGCTTCACCACGAAGTCCTTGGCCCCCGCCTGGATCGCCTCCACCACCAACGCCTGCTGCCCCATGGCGCTGCACATGAGGATCTTCGCCTGCGGGTCGAACTTCGCGATCTCCCGCACCGCGTCGATGCCCCCCATGTCCGGCATCACGATGTCCATCGTGACCAGATCCGGACGCAGCTGCTTGTACTTCTCCACCGCCTGCACGCCGGTCTCCGCCTCGCCGACGATCTCGAATCCGGCCGACTGGAGGATGTCCCCCACCATCGTCCGCATGAAGATCGCGTCGTCGCAAATCAACACCGTGTGGCTCATGTCGCTCCCGTGAAGATCAACGCATGACAACGACCGCTCCGCTCACGCCGGGATGCCGAAGGGCGACCTGTCGGGCAGTCGGGCAGGAACCGCCGCGCGCCCGCGCGACCCTCGTACCCTCGACCCCTCGTACCCTCGTACTTCCCATCACACCAACACCTGCGCCATCAGCGCCCCCACATCAAGTACTATGACGATTGTTCCGTCCAGATGTCCCAGCCCGCGGACGACCTCGTCGGCCCGCTCTTCGGGCGCCGGTTCCACCCGCAACGGCACCACGTCCATCACGTCCCCCACCCCCAGGCCCAGCCGCCGCCCGTCGATCTCGACGATGATGATCGACCCCTCGGCGCCCGCCGCCCCCGCGCCCAGCCGCCCCCCCAAGTCCACCACCGTGACGATCGAGCCCCGCAGGTTCACCAGTCCGTTCACGTAGGGCTTGGTGCCCGGCAGCCGCGTCGCCGGCCGGAACGGGACGATCTCGCGCACCGCGGCGATGTCGCAGCCGTACACGCTCGCCCCCACGCGAAACAGCAGGGTTCGCACCTCGTGCGCTTCAGCCATGGGACTCGTAGAAACCAAAATACGCCAGGGGATCGGCCCCACCGAACACCACGTCGTCGCCGGCCACCGCGGTGAGCGCGGCGGTCAGATCCGCGGGCAGCGGCGACCGCAACTCGATCCGCTCCCCCGACACC
The DNA here is from genome assembly GCA_963729495.1 of uncultured Gemmatimonadaceae bacterium. Lineage (GTDB taxonomy): Bacteria > Gemmatimonadota > Gemmatimonadetes > Gemmatimonadales > Gemmatimonadaceae > JAGWRI01. The sequence goes on along the minus strand of CAVSOM010000013.1, from coordinate 27,942 downwards.
GGATGCCGGAACACCAGCCAGGCCGCATGGAGAAAATGCCGCTTGGGAGGCAGCGAAACCAGCCGCCGGGCGCCGCCACCGCCGTACGTGTCATCGCCCACCACCGGGTGGCCGATGGCCGCCAGGTGGACGCGAATCTGGTGCGTGCGCCCCGTGGACAGGTGGGCCCGCAGCAGATCCACCGCCGAGAACCGCGCCAAGCGATGAAAGGTGGTCTTCGCCGCACGGCCCGTGGCCACCACCGCCATCCGTTTGCGGTCGCGGGGGTCGCGGCCCAGCGGACGGTCCACCGTCACGTCGTCCTCGGCCAGATGTCCCCAACTGAGCGCGGCGTAGCGGCGCACGATCTCCCGCCGCGCGAGCGCGGCCCCCAACACGCGGTGGGCGCGATCGGTCTTGGCCACGAGCAGCAAGCCCGACGTCTCCTTGTCCAGGCGGTGCACGATCCCCGCCCGGTCTACTCCGGCGGCCCCGCCGCCCTCGGCCAGCGCCCCGCCCCGCCCCTTGAGCGCGTTCACCAGCGTGCCGCTCCAGTTGCCCGGCGCCGGGTGCACGACCATGCCCGCCGGCTTGTCGACCACGAGCACGTCGTCGTCCTCGTAGGCCACGGCCAGGGCGATGGATTCGGCGATCACCTCGCGTACGGGCGGGGCCGGAACGCGCACCTCGACCACCGCGCCGGGCTCGGCGCGAAAGCTCGCTTTTTGGCGTGCGCCGTCCACGAGCACGCGGCCGCCGGCAATCAGCGTCGCCGCCTGGTTGCGCGACAGGTCGAGGTGCGTCGCCACGAGCACGTCGAGCCGCGGCGCCGCCTCGGGCGCCGCGAACCGCTCGAGCCCCGGCAACCCGTCACTCACGCGCGTGCAGGCGCCGGCGCTCCTCGATCCAGAGCGCCACCACCAGCAGGCAGGCGCCGATCGTCACGCCCGAGTCGGCCACGTTGAAGGTCCAGAAGCGCACGCTGCCCACGCCCAAATCGATGAAGTCCACCACGCCGCGCCCCGATCGGAGGCGGTCGATCAGGTTGCCCGCCGCGCCCCCCAGGCCAGCCCGAGGCCCAGCACCTTCAGCCATTCCTCGCGTGTGCTGCCGCGCGCCATCTGCCACAGCACCACGAGAGCGACCACGGCGAAGCTGCCGAACAGGACGCGCGAGTACCGTCCGACGGACATGCTGAACGCGGCCCCCGGATTGAACGCCAGGGTGAGGCGGCCGTACGACCCCAGCACGTCGTGCGGCACGTACGGAGTCAGATGGCCTACGGCGAGCGCCTTGGTGATCACGTCGAGGACGATCACGCATCCGGCGGCGATCCAGAACAGTCGGCGAGGGGCGGCGGCGCTGGTCATGAACCGGGGGTCAGGAGGCTTCGCCGGCCGGATCCTCGCCGATCGGCGCCGGCGCCACCGCGGGCGCCACCGCCACCGCCGCCGCCCGGCGGTCTTCGGCCCACAGCACGACGGCGAGCAGGAGCGCGCCCGTCGTCACCGCCATGTCGGCTACGTTGAACGTGGGCCACCGCGCGTCGCGCACGCCGACGTCGATGAAGTCCACCACGCCCATGCCCGACCGGACGCGGTCGAGCAGGTTGCCCAGCGCGCCGCCGCAGACGAGGGCCAGGGCAACCACGCGCCCCACGTGGCCGGGACGCGTGGCGGCGTACAGGCGCGCCAGGATTGCCAGGGCGGCGATGATCAGCGCCATGAAGATCCACCGGGAATGGGCCCCGAGGCTGAGGCCGAATGCCGCACCCGGATTGTAGACCAGCGTGAGGCGGACGGCGTTTCCGAACAGTTCGTGGGGCAACTGCGGCAACGGCAGGAACCGCTGGGCCAGCCACTTGGTGGCGACGTCGGCCGCCGTCACCGCGAGCAACACGGGCCAGAACCACGCGGCGTTATTTCTTGCCATCTTCCTCACGCTGTTTGCACTCGATGCAGTAGCGAGCGTGCGGGAGCGCGTCCAGCCGGTCGAATCCGATCAAGTTGCCGCACGAATGGCAGAGGCCGTACGTCTCGGGCGACCGGTACAGACGCCGCAGGGCCTCGTCGATGTGCCAGAGGAACCTCCCCTCCTGGCTGGCGAACAGGAACGCCTTCTCCCGTTCCATCGCATCGGTGCCCTGATCGGCCATGTGGAACGAGTAGCTGCTCAGGCCGCCGTCGGCGGATTGCGGCGTCGCCCCGAACGCTTCGTCGTACTGGCCCAGCTCCTTCAGCACGCGCCGGCGCTCTTCGAGCAACCGCTTCTCGAAGTGCTGCAGCTGCTTCTTCGGCATGCCCTTCACCTTGTTCGCGCCCTTGGTGGCCATGCTACTCCGCCTTGGTTATGGCGATCCGCGCCGTGACTCCGTCGAGCCCCACGGCCGGCATCGTCGTCTGATCTTCCGGTGCGCCGTCTGCACGCCACACCACGTCCGTCGCCAGCACCTCGCCGCCGATCCACGCGCCGTGGGCCTCCACGGCCTCCCGCACACCCGCTTCGCCGCCGACATACAGCACGATCCGGTCGCTCACCGCAAGTCCCGACTCCTTGCGCAGCCGCTGCACGCGGCTGACCAGCTCCCGAGCCAGCCCCTCGCGCCGCAGTTCCGGCGTGACCACCGGGTCGAGCGCCGCAAAGAACCCTCCCGCCTCCTGCACCACCAGGGCGCCCGACGCGCGATGCACGATCGTGACATCGTCCGCGTCCAACCGGTGCGTTTCCCCCCGGCGTCGACGGCCAGCGGCTCGCCGCGCAGGAACGCGCGCAGGGCCTGCGGCGTGAGCGCCTGCACCGCCCGGGCGGCCAGCGGCGTCTGCGCGCCGAACTTCTTGCCCAGCGTGCGGAAGTTGGGCTTCGCCTCCAGCGTGACCAGTGCGTCGCCGGTCGTCGCGAATTCTACTCGCTTCACGTTCAATTCGCTGGCCAGCAGCTCCACCAGCGGCGCCAACGCCGATTCCGCCACGCCGGGCGCCACGCAGACCATCCGCGACAGCGGCACGCGCACCTTCACTCCGGCGTCCTCGCGGGCCGCGCGGCCCAACGTGGCCAGGGTGCGCAGCGCCGCCATCGCCACCTCCAGCGCGGGCTCGCGGGCCGGCGCTCCGGCGCGCACGTACGGCGCCAGGTGCGCCGACTGTCCCGTCAACGCGCGGTGCATCCAGTCGCTGAGGAACGGGGCCAGCGGCGCCAGCAGCCGGCAGGTCGTCACCAGCACGTCGTACAGCGTGGCGAACGCCGCCCGGTTGTCGGCCGCGGCCACGTCGTAGAACCGGCCGCGGCTCAGGCGCACGTACCAGTTGGCCACGTCGTCGTCCACGAACCGGATCAGCAGCCGCGCCGCCGCCGTGGCGTCGTAGCGCTCGAGCGCGGCGTCCACCTGCTGCTCCACGTCGGCCAGCCGCGACAGCATCCACCGGTCCAGCGGCGCTCGATCGGCCGGCGGCGGGTCGGCCGGCGACGGCGCCCACCCGAAGTTCGCGTACTGCGCGAACATGCCGCTGTACACGTTGCGCAGCGTGAGCAGGAAGCGGACGGCCTGCTCGCGGATCGCCCGCTCGTCGAACTTGCGGGGCACCGAGACGTCGGCCGACGCCACCAGGAACAGCCGCACCGCATCCACGCCGTGCTCGGCGATCACGGCCCACGGATCCACCACGTTCCCCTTGCTCTTCGACATCTTCTGGCCGTCGGCGTCGAGCACGAGGTCGTTCACGACCACGTGGCCGTACGGCGCCGCGCCCGCCCCCACGCCACGCGCGGCCGCGCCCGCGTTGTTGGGCAGCGCGTCCCCGAGCCCGGTGGCGATGGCGAGCAGCGAGTAGAACCATCCGCGCGTCTGGTCCACCCCTTCGGCGATGAAGTCGGCGGGGTACTGCGCGGCCATCCGCGCGCGGCTGCCCGGCGCGTGCGGATAGCCCCACTGGGCGAACGGCATCGAGCCGGAATCGAACCAGGTGTCGATCACCTCGCTCACGCGGCGCATCGTGCCGCCGCACCCCGCCCGCGTGCACGGCCACGCGTAGCCGTCCACGTGCGGCTTGTGCGGATCGAAGTCGGCGGCGAGCGGCGCGCCCACGCGCGCCGCCAGATCGGCGAATCCGCCCACCACGTCCACGTGCGCGTCGTCGGCGTCGCACAGCCAGACCGGAAGCGGCGTGCCCCAGTACCGGTCGCGCGAGATCGCCCAGTCGATGTTGTGCTCGAGCCACTCCCCGAACCGCCCCTCGCCCACTTCGGGCGGATGCCAGTCCACCCGCGCGTTGCGGGCCAGCATCTCGTCGCGGTACGCGGTGGTCTTCACGAACCACGACGTGCGCGCGTAGTAGAGGAGCGGCGTGCCGCACCGCCAGCAGTGCGGATACGCGTGCGTGATCTTGCCCGCCCGCCACAGCACGCCGCGGCGCTTCAGCTCCTCGATCAGCAGCGGGTCGGCATCCTTCACGAACTTGCCGCCCGCCACCGGCAGATCGGGCGCGAACTCCCCACGCGCATTCACCGGCTGCAGGAAGGCGAGCCCGTGCCGCCGGCCCGCCGCGTAGTCGTCGGCCCCGAACGCGGGCGACAGATGCACCACGCCCGTGCCGTCGTCGGCCGACACGAATTCCTCCCCCACGATCACCTCGTGCTCGCCCTCCGGGTACGGCAGCCAGTCGAACGGCCGCCGGTAGCGCAGCCCCACCAGCTCGGCGCCGCGCAGCAGCCGCACCAGATCCCACCGCGCCGCGAAGTCGTCGCCCAGCGCCGCCCGCACGCGCGACTCGGCCACGATCAGCGTGCGCGTGTCGGCGCTCGCCTTGCGCACCAGTTCCACGTAGCCCAGGTCTGGGCGCACGGCGAGCGCGGTGTTCGATACCAGCGTCCACGGCGTGGTCGTCCAGACCAGGATCCGGCGGCCGGCGCCGGCCCCGCCGTCGGGCCCCGCCAGGTCGAGCGCCACGTAGATGCTCGGATCGTCCACGTCCTCGTAGCCCTGCGCCACCTCGTGGCTCGACAGCGCGGTGCCGCAGCGCGGGCAGTACGGCAGGATCTTGTGCCCGCGGTACAGATAGTCCCGGTCGTACAGCGTCTTGAGGGCCCACCACACGCTCTCCACGTACTCGTGGTGGTACGTCACGTAGGGGTGCGCGTAGTCCAGCCAGTAGCCGATGCGGCGGCTCAGCGCCTCCCAGTCGGCGCGGTACGTGAACACGCTCTCGCGCGACAGGCGGTTGAACTCGGCCACACCCAGCGCCTCGATGTCCTGCTTGCCGCTGATGCCGAGGCGCTTCTCGACCTCGATCTCCACCGGCAGCCCGTGCGTATCCCACCCCGCCTTCCGCTCCACCCGGAACCCCTTCATCGCCCGGTGGCGGCAGAACAGGTCCTTGATCGTGCGCGAGAACACGTGATGGATGCCCGGTTTACCGTTGGCCGTCGGCGGCCCTTCAAAGAACACGAATGACGGGCGCCCCTCGGCCGCCGCCAGCGTGCGCCCGAACAGGTCCTCGGCCTCCCAGCGCGCCAGCACCTCGCGCTCCAGGTCGTCCGCCGAGCGGTCGCCGGGCAGCATCGCGAATCGCGCCACCGCCCCCTCCGTCACAGCCGCTCCAGCACGCCGTGCACCAGCCGGCCCAGCTTGGGCTCCGCCCCGCGCGCCACGGCGAGCACGTCGGCCAGGCTGGTCGGCGTGAGCGTCTCGGGAATACACGCGTCGGTCACGATCGAGACGCCGAGCACCCGCATGCCCTCGTGCACCGCCACGATCACCTCGGGCACGGTCGACATCCCTACCGCATCGGCGCCCAGGCGCCGCAGCATCCGGTATTCCGCCCGCGTCTCGAGATTCGGGCCGGCCACGGCCACGTACACCCCTTCGCGCAGCGTCAGCCCCTCGGCCCGCGCCACCTCGCGCGCCGTCGCCCGAAGCGCCGCGTCATACGGGTCGGACATGTCGGGAAAGCGGGGCCCCCGCGCGTCGTCGCTCGGCCCGATCAGTGGATTGTCGCCGAGCAGATTGATGTGATCGGCGATCAGCATGAGATCGCCCGGCGCCCACTCGGGGTTCATCCCGCCGCAGGCGTTCGACACGATCAGCACCGGCGCCCCCAGCGCGTGCAGCACGCGCACCGGCAGCGTCACCTGCTGGAGCGAGAATCCCTCGTACCGGTGGAAACGCCCCTGCATGGCCAGCACCGTGCGGCCGGCCAGCGTGCCGCACAGCAGACGACCCGCGTGGGCCTCCACCGTGGGCTCCGGAAACCCCGGGATGTCGGCGTACGCGATCGTCGCCTCGACGTCGATCTCCTCGGCCAGCGCCCCAAGCCCCGTTCCGAGAATGATCGCCGCGTCGGGACGCCGCGGAAAACGCGCCCGCACGGCGTCGGCGGCCGCGGCAATCCGCGGGCCGATGGGCCCTTCGGCGGCGGGGAACGCGAGCGTCGCCATGCGAACGGCCGTCAGGCGTCCCCGCCGGCGTCGGCCGACGGAAGGCTCTCGGCCGCGGCCAGCTCGGCCAACTGCCGCTCCAGCAGCGCCCGGTACTGCGCCACGTGCGTCCGGCGCGAGCGCTCGAGCGCCAACATCTCCTGCTGGATCTGCCGCAGGTCCCCCCGCGCCTGGTCGAGCAGCCGGTCCCCCTCGGCGCGCGCTTCGCGCACCACGAGCTGCCCCTCGCGTTCCGCCTGCTCGGCGATCTCCGAGCGGAGCTGCTGGGCCGACACCAGCGCGTCGTTCAGCGCCTTGTCGCGCTCACGGAATGCCCGCAGCTGCTCGTGGAACCCCTTGGCCTTGGCGTCCAGCTCCTGATTGAGCCGCGACAGCCGCTCCAACTCCTCGGCCACCTGCTCGCGGAACTGGTCCACGCGCTCGGGGTCGTAGCCGCGCAGCGCCCGGCCGAAATCGTAGCGCCGCACATCGAGTGGCGTGAGATGAAACGTGTCATCAATCATGCGCTCTCGCTCCGAAGAGAATGGTTCCCAGGCGGACGCAGGTGGCGCCCTCCTCCACCGCGACCTCGAAATCGTTCGACATGCCCATGGACAATTCGGCGGCCTCGTGGCCGGCCGCGCCCAGCACGGCCCGCGCGCGGCGCGCCCCCGAAAACACCGCGCGCAGCGTCCGTTCGTCGGCGTCCAACGGCGCCATCGTCATCACGCCCCGCACCCGCAACCCGGCCAGCCCGCGCAGGCGCTCCGCTTCCGCCTCCCACGCCGCCGGCCCGTACCCGCCCTTCGAGTCTTCCCCCACCACGTTCACCTGCATCAGCACGTCGAACACCCGCCCCTCGGCGCGCCCCAACCCGTCGATGGCGTCGGCCAGCGCCGACCGGTCGAGCGCGTGCATCAGCACGAACCGCGACAGCCACTTCACCTTGTTCCGCTGCAGGTGCCCGATCAGATGCCACCGCGCACCGGCCGTCGCCGGCCCCATCTTCTGCAGCGCCTCCTGCACGCGATTCTCCCCCACATCCGGCACGCCGGCCGCCACGGCCGCCGCCACGGCGTCGGCCCCGTGGGTCTTGGTCACTGCCACCAGCGTCACCGCCTGGCCGTGTCCGCCGCGTACCGCCGCCGCGCCGATCCGGCCCCGCACGTCCGCCACCCGCTCCGGTAGGTCCGAAAATGGCATAACACACGAATTTACTGGAAGTTACATAGCGAATCAAGGGACGCCGAGGGGGGGCCGGCGGCCCGCCGGAGCAGGTATCCCGGACACCCCAACAGCGCCTCAAAATAACCGTCCGCGGGATCGGTGGACTCGCGTACCCCGTTCGCGCCGCCGGCGCCGAACGCGGCCAGCGTCCTGGCCGCCGTTGCGTCCAGGGCGATCTCGCGCGCGCCCGCGCGGGCCGTCGCGGTATCGAGCACGAACACCAATCCGTTCGCGGTCCACACGCGCCCCAACGTTTCGCGATCGGCGGCGGGAACGAGCACCGACACGGCCACGGCGCGCCCCTCCCCTTCGGCTCGCTGCACGACGATCGCCGCTTCCGACAGGTCGTCGCCGCGCCAATCGCCCGGCTTCGGCGCCGGCAGCAGATCCCCCCGGCGGTGCAACTCCGCCCGGTACCAGCCGGCCGGCATGAGCGGCAGCGTCACCACGCGCACGTCGCGGCGGACGCCCAGCACCTCCTGCGCGTACCACAGCGGGTAGGTGTCGTTGTCCCCCGCCGCGAGCAGCACCGCGTTGCGCGGCGTGGCCCCCAGCAGCCCGGTGGCCCAGCGCGTGGGCAGCGACGCCTCCGGCTCGTGGCGCCGCGTCACGGCGCTCCAGTTGAGCGCGATCGGAAGCGCCGCCACGGCGACGCCGACGCCGGAGCCGCGACCGAGCCGCCGCGCCAGCGCCACGGCGCCGTATCCCGCCCACAGGCCCCACGCCCAGAACCCGAGCGAGAAGAAGTAGTCGCGCTCGCGGGCTTCGTGCAGCGCCGACGGGGCGAGGACGCCGGCGCCGAGCGAGGGCCCGGCCTTGAGATTCAGATACACAGCCACTCCCAGCGTGCCGCACACGAAGAGCGTGACCAGCGCCCGCCACGTGCGCCGGTCGTCGTCGCGGTGACGCGCGGCCCCGAACACGCCCAGCGCCAGGAATGCCGCGGTCGCGATCGTGCCCCCCGCGCTCGGCAACACCGTGGGCCCGAGGCCGAGCGCCACCTGCCAATCGGCGTACTGGCCGACGTTCGCCAGTTGCAGCCACGCCGGCGCCTGCCGCGGCCACAGGGGCGCCACGTCGTACTGGCGCCGCGCCACCGCGTCGAGCAACGCCTGCCAGCTCGACGGGTCGCCCTGATTGATGAACGGGTCGAACCGGGCGCGCACGAGCATGAATGCCACCGCCGAGACCGCCACCACGCACACGCCGGCCACCGCCGCCGCCGTTGCCGCGCCTCGTCGCGCACCCCCGCGCCGGGCCCATGCCGCGCCGGCGGCGATGAGCACGACGCCCCCAACCGCGAGTAGGGGAACGCTCACCCGCCCGGCACCAACGGACAGGACCCACGCGCCGGCCAGCGCCAGGGCCCGCGGCAGATCCACGCCGTCGTCGCGCTGGCCCACGAGCACGACCGCGGCCGGCGTGGCGACCAACGCGCTCAGGTGGAGCGGCACCGCCAGCGCCGTGAGATACGCCGTGAGCACCAGCCAGCGCACGCCCGGCTCGCGCGAGGCGCGCGCCGCGGCGGCGAGCGTGCCCATGGCGAGCAGCAGCGACGCGGCGTACACCTCGGTCTCCGTCGCGTTCAGCCACACCGTGGACATCGCGCCCGCGGTGAGCGCCGCGGCCACCGCCGCGCCGCCCGGCACGCGCGGACTGCCGCCGGCGAGGATCCAGGCCGCCAGCCCCGCGGCACCGGCGGTGCAGAGGGCCGAGGCGAGGTTCGTGGCCACGGCGTAGGGCACGACGTGGCCGGCCAGCGAGGCCCAGGCGTGGAGGAGCATGACGAACAGCGGCGTGCCCGGCGGATGCGGGATGCCCAGCGCGTGGGCGGCGGCGATGAATTCGCCGGCGTCCCAGAAGGTCACGCCGGGGGCGAGGGTGGCCGCGTACACCGCGAGCAGGACGGCCGCGGCCAGGGCGGCCGCGCGCCGCGGGCTCAGACGGCGGCCTCGGGCAGCGGCGCGTCGAAGCCGTCGTCGCCGGTCGCTCCGCCCAGGCGGGCGCGCACGTAGTCGGGCGTGACGTCGCGCCACAGCCGGCCGCGCTCGGCGACCGAGATCTGCGCCGTCTCTTCGGACACTACGATCACCAGCGCGTCGGTCTCGTCGGCAATCCCCATCGCGGCCCGGTGGCGAGTGCCCAGCGACCGGTCGTTGCGCACGTGCTGGGTGAGGGGGAGGATGCACGCCGCGGCCACGATGGCGTCGCGGCGGATCACGACCGCGCCGTCGTGCAGCGGCGAGTGCGGGGTGAAGATCGTGACCAGCAGGTCGGCCGACACCCGCGCCTTCATGCGCGACCCGGTGTCGATGTAGTCGTCGAGCGGCACCTTGCGCTCCACGGCGATGATCGCCCCCAGCCGGGCCTGGGCCAGGCGGTCCACCGCCTCGCTGATCTCGTCGGCCGGCGTGGTCGTCTCCAACCGGGGCAGGAACCGCGCCATGGGCGTGCGCCCGAGGTGGGCCAGCGCCGAGCGCAGCTCGGGCTGGAACACGACCAGCGCCGCCAGCACGCCATATGAGAACAATAATTGCAACAGCTCCACGATCATGCCCAGCTTGAGCAGCCAGGCCACGGCGTAGGCCGCGAACAGCAGCAGGACGCCGAACAGGATCTGCACCCCGCGCGTACGCTGGAACAGCACGAGCACGCGGTACACCACCGCGGCCACGATCAGGATCTCGATCGCGTCGCGCCACCCCGGGTGGAGCAGCCGGAAGTTCTCCAGCACGCTCACGGCGCCCGTCCCGCCGCGGCGAGGATCGCCCACGCCACGTCCAGCGATTCGCGCGCCGCGCGCACGTCGTGCACCCGGAACAGCCGCGCGCCCAGGGCCAGCGCGGCCACGTGGGCGCCCACCGTGCCGGCCACGCGGTCCGCCGGCCGCGCGACCCCCGACAGTTCCCCCACCACGCGCTTGCGCGACGCCCCGACGAGCACCGGATACCCGACCGCGCGGAGCCGGGGAATGCCCGCCAGCACCGCCACCGAGTGCTCCGTTCGCTTGGAGAATCCCACCCCCGGATCGAGCACGATGCGCTCCCGTTGCACCCCCGCGGCCCGGGCCGCGGCGACGCGCGCCTTGAGTTCGTCGATCACCGTCTCCACCACATCATCGTACTCGGCGTGCGCGTACGTCGCCATGTCGCGCACCGGGCCGCGCGAATGCATGAGCACCACGCCGGCGCCGTGCGCGGCGCAGACCGCGCCCATCCCCTCATCCAGCCGGCCGCCGGAGACGTCGTTCACGATGTGCGCCCCCTCGTCCAGCGCGGCGCCGGCCACGGCCGCCTTGACCGTGTCCACCGACACCAGCACGCCGGGCAGGCGCCGCACGATTTCCCGGACCACGGGCAGCACCCGCGCCAGTTCCTCGGCCTCCGACACCGGCTCGGCGCCCTGCGGCCGCGTGCTCTCCCCGCCCACGTCGAGCACGTCGGCCCCCTCGGCCGCCAACCGCTCGGCGTGCGACACCGCGGCGTCGCGCGAAAAAAAATTACCCCCGTCGCTGAAGCTGTCGGGGGTCACATTGACGATGCCCAGCACGCGCGGCCGGTCGAGCGGCAGCGCGCCGCCGCGTACCGCCCACGCGCTCGGCGCGCCGGTCACGCCGGGGACGGCTCCGGTCCTCCCAGCAGCGGCGGACTCTTCGGCCGCGGCTCCACGGCGGCCGGCGCCGGCGCCGGCGGCGCGACGATGGCCGGCGGCGGCGAGAGCGGGGGAGCTTCTCGCCGCGCATCAGCACGGCGATGTCTTCCCGGGTCAGCGTCTCGCGTTCGAGCAGCGAGCCGGCCACGAGGTGCAGCAGATCCACGTTCTCCTTGAGCGTCTCCTTGGCCCGCTCGAACGCGCGGTTGATCACGCGCTTCACCTCGGCGTCCACGAGCTGTGCCGTCTGCTCCGACACGTCGCGGTGGCGCTGGATTTCGCGGCCCAGGAACAGGTCGTGTTCGTTGTCGCCCACGAGGATCGGGCCGATCGCGTCCGACAGCCCCCACTGGGTCACGTACCGGCGCGCGATCGACGTCGCCTGCTGGATGTCGCTGGCCGCGCCGGTGGTCACGCGGTCGTGTCCGAAGATGAGCTCCTCGGCCGCGCGTCCCCCGAACGCCATCACCAGCCCCGCCTCGATCTGCTGGCGGGTGATCGACACGCGGTCGTCCTCGGGGAGCGTGAACGCCAGCCCCAGCGCGCGGCCGCGCGGCACGATCGTCACCTTGTGCAGGGGATCGTTGCCCATCGTCTTGATCCCGCAGATGGCGTGCCCCGCCTCGTGGTACGCCGTCAGCCGGCGCTCCTCCTCCTTCATCACCATGCTCTTGCGCTCGGCGCCGAGCATGACCTTGTCCTTGGCTTCCTCGAAGTCGGCCATGAAGATCTTGTCGTGGCCGCGGCGCACCGCCAGCAGCGCCGCCTCGTTCACCAGGTTGGCGAGATCGGCGCCCGCCATGCCCGGCGTGCCGCGGGCCAGCGTCGTCACGCTCACGTCCGGCGCCATCGGCTTGTTGCGCATGTGCACCTTGAGGATGCCCTCGCGCCCCTTGAGGTCCGGCGCGTCGACCACGATCTGCCGGTCGAAGCGGCCCGGGCGCAGCAGCGCCGGGTCGAGCACGTCGGGCCGGTTGGTGGCCGCGATCAGGATCACCCCGTCGTTCGATTCGAAGCCGTCCATCTCCACGAGCAGCTGGTTGAGCGTCTGCTCCCGCTCGTCGTGGCCGCCGCCCAGGCCGGCGCCGCGATGCCGCCCCACCGCGTCGATCTCGTCGATGAAGATGATGCACGGCGCGTGCGCCTTGCCCTGCTCGAACAGGTCCCGCACCCGGCTCGCGCCCACGCCCACGAACATCTCGACGAAATCGGAGCCCGACATCGAGAAGAACGGCCGCGCCGCTTCGCCGGCCACGGCCCGCGCGAGCAGCGTCTTGCCCGTGCCCGGCGGCCCCACGAGCAGCGCGCCCTTGGGCAGCCGCCCACCCAGCCGCGTGAACTTCTGCGGATCGCGCAGGAACTCGATGATCTCCTGCAGCTCCTCCTTGGCCTCGTCGGCGCCGGCCACGTCGGCGAACGTCACCTTGGGCGTGTCGCCGGTGAGCAACTTGGCCTTCGACTTGCCGAACGAGAACGCCTTGTTCCCCCCGGCCTGCATCTGCCGGAAGAAGAAGATGTAGATGCCGATGAACAGCACCCAGGGCAGCACCGAGAGCACGATCGTCATGATCGGCGTCCGCGCGTCCTCCGCCTTGATGTCCACGTTCTTGGCGTTGAGCTTGGCCACCTCGGCTTCGGAATTCTGCACCGGATAGCGCACCGTGAACTTCCGCGCTTCCTGGCCGTCCACCGTCACCGGCTGGTTGAAATCCCCCGTGCCGGTCGTCCCGCCGATGATCGTGATCGCCTTGATGTTGTCGTGCGACAGCTCGGTGTTGTATTGCGTGTACGAGATGTCGGGCGCCTGGTCGCTCCGCCCGCCCGAGAGCTGCAGCAGCGCCACCGGAATGAGAATGACCAGAATCCAGAACGAGATCGTCTTCGAGAGACGACCCCAATTGTTGCCTTCCTTCGGCGGCTTGCTCTGAGGCGTTGGCGTTGGCATCTACTGCAGACTCGCGATGTACGGGATGTGCCGAAAATTCTCCGCGTGATCCAGACCGTACCCCACGAGGAATTCGTTCGGCGCGTCGAAGCCGACGAACCGCGTGGGGTCCCGCAGCTCTTCGGCGATATGCTTGTGGAGCAGCGCGCAGATCTCCAGCGAGCGCGGCTTGCGCGCCTTGAGCAGCGCCATCAGGCGGCTCAGCGTCCGGCCGGTATCCACGATGTCCTCCACCAACAGAATGTGCTTCCCCTCCAGCTCCGTTTCGGGATCGTACAGCAGGCGCACCATGCCGCTCGACACCGTGCCGTCCCCGTAGCTCGCCGCCACGAGAAAATCCACCTGCAGCGATCGCCGGATCTGCCGGACGAGATCGCTGAGAAATATAAAGCTCCCCTTGAGCAGCCCAAGCACCAGCAACTCGCCCTCGGGGTAGCTGCGCGTGATCTCCTCGCCCAGCTCGCGCACGCGTTCGGCAATCTGCGACTCCGAATACACGATGCGCTTCACGGTCCGGCCCATCAGGCGCGGATCAGGTGCGGTCGTCGAATTCACACGCGTAGGACACTTCCGACCTGCCGGGCCGGGCGGTCGCCGCATGTCCGCGGCGCACTCCAGGAATCCACACCACCTCGCCGTGCACCACCACCACCGGCCACCGCGACCGATGCGCGCCCGAAATCCCCGCATCGCTCAGGAACCGCTTCACCCGTCTGCCCCGCGCGCTGCCCGCCGCGACCATCCGATCGCCCGCGCGCCACGCCCGAACCAGGCACCCCTCGCCCACCGGCAACACCGCCGTCCACGGATCGCCCGCCCGGTCGGCCGCCGGCACGAACCGCCAGCCGCCGAACCGCACCGCGCCGGCCCCGTCGAGCGGCCGCTCCACCGTCCCGCCCCCCCCATCACCACCTGCCCGGCGCAACTCGAACCGATCGCGCCCGCGATGCACCTCCCACCCGCCGGACAGCTGCACCCGCGCGCCCACCCTGCCATTAATAGTAAACGATGCAATCCGTTCGGTTCCCCTTCGGTCCAGCGCCACCCCCGCTCTCGCCGCCAGCGCCGGCCAGAGCGCCGCGAGCGATTCCCGAGAATACCCGACCACCCCAGAGGCCGCAACGGCCAGACGCCCATCCTCCGACACCATCGAGACTTCGCGCGCCCGTGCGTCCAACGCCGCGCGCACGGCCGCGGCCGCCCTCGACCACGCCAACAACTCGTCGTCGATCGCCGGATGCACGCGGCGCAGCGCGGGCAACAGGTCCAGCCGGATCCGGTTCCGCAGATACCGCCGCGACGTGTTGGTCGGATCGTCCACGAACCGCACCGCGCATGTCACCGCAAACGCACGGATCGTGCCGCGATCGAGCGCCAGAACGGGTCGCACGACTGCGCTTTCGGCATGCAGGCCCGCCAATCCGCGCGCGCCGCTGCCGCGTAGCACGCGCATCAGCACCGTCTCGACATGGTCGTCGCGCGTGTGCGCGGTCGCGATCCGGGCCCCGTGGGTCCGCGCCACGCCGCGCAGGAACGCCCAGCGCGCCTCGCGCCACGCCGCCTCGGTGGCGCGCACCGGCACACCTCCGCCGACGTGCACCGGCACGTCCAGCGCCGCGCACGTCTCACGCACCAACGCCACCGCGCGGCGGGCCGCCGCGCCCGTGCCGTGGTCAAAAGTCGCCACGGCCGCCACGCGCCGCCGATCCACCGCCGCGGCCGCGTGCAGCAGCACCATGGAGTCGCAACCGCCGGACACGGCCAGCACCAGCGGCCCGTCCGCGGCGGCGAGCGCGCGGCCGGCCTCGCGGAGCACCGAGTGCTGTGGGCTGGAGGGGCGCACGCGGGATAAGCTAGCGCGGGCCGAGCCGGCGGCCAGCGCCCTCTGGAACGCCGGCGCGCGCCGTGATATCTTGCCGCACGGTCTTCGAACCCAGGAGCTTTCGTGAACAGCCAGGGCCCGCTCGCCACACTGTACGTCGGCATCGCGCTGTGTGCGTTCTACACCGCGCTCGTGTGGATCAATACGCTGCTGCCCTTCTTCCTGCAGCCGCTGTTCGTCATCCCCGCCACGTGGGCGCTCGAGGTAATGCAGGGCAAGAAGCCCGGCGCAGGGGGCGAGGGCTGACCGCCTCCCGTGACGGGTAGCGCCCGCCGGACACTGCGAGGGGTGGGGCCGACGGCCTCGCCCCTCTCGTATTTCGGGCGCATCGGGGTCTGCGCCCTCGCGCTCGCGGTCGGCGCGCGCGCCCTCGCCGCGCAGGACCCGACGCGCCCGTACCAGGAGTGGCGCACGCTCCGGACCACGCACTTCCGCTTCCACTATCCGGCGGAGTACGAGGCGTGGACGCGCGACGTGGCCGCCCACATGGAGGCGGTGGATTCGGCGGTGGGCGCCCTCGTGGGATTCACGCCTCGCCGGCCGGTGGACGTCGTCGTGGACAATCCCTACGACCTCCCCAACGGCTCCGCGCTCCCCCTGCTCGACGCGCCCGTGCTCACCTTCTGGCCCGTGCCGCCCGACCCGCGAGACGAGATCGGCAACTGGCCCAGCTGGGGCGAGATGCTCTCGGCGCACGAGTTCGCGCACCTGGCGCACCTGGCGCGGCCGTCGCGCAACCCGCTCGACCGGCTATTCTGGTCGCTCATGCCGGCCGACCTCGGCCCGCTTCCCATGAAGCTCCCCCGCTGGGCCATCGAGGGGTACGCCACCTTCGTCGAAGGCAAGGTCACGGGCAGCGGGCGCCCCAACGGCGCTTGGCGCGCCGCCGTGCTCCGGCAGTGGGCACTCGAGGGCGCGCTGCCGACGTACGACCAGATGAGCGAGTGGTCGGCGTTCAACGGCGGCGACTTCGCCTACCTGGCCGGCTCGGCGTTCTTCGAGTGGCTCACCGCGCAGTACGGCGACTCCACCCTGCCCCACGTCTGGCGCCGCTCGTCGGCGCGCGTCGACCGCGATTTCGACGACGCCTTTACCGGCGTGTTCGGCGATCCGCCGCGCGTGCTGTATGGCCGGTTCGTCGTGCAGCTCACCACCCAGGCGCTCGACGCGCGACGCGCGCTCGCCGAGGGCGGGTTGGCCCAGGGAGCGATCATCCAGCACGTGGACTGGGGTACGGGCGACCCGGCGTTCTCGCGCGACGGCGCGCGCGTGGCGATCGTGCTCCGCTCGGGCACGGCCCCCGCCCGCACGGTGATCTGGCCCGCGGCCGCGCCCCCGCCCGACACCGCCGCCCGGCGCCGCACGCGCGACATGCTGGCGCGCGATCCCGAAGATGTGGCCGCCACGGCGTTCTATCCGGAGCCGCGCACGCCGATCGCCACGCTCGACGCCGTGGCCGGCGAGCCGTTCGTGCAACCGCGGTTTCTCGACAGCACCCACGTACTGGTCAGCCGCCTCACCGAACAGGCGAACGGCACCATGCGCCCCGACCTCTACGTCTGGAACACGGCCGGCGGCGGCGTGCGCCGCGTGACCCGCGACGCGGGCGTCGAGAATGCCGATCCGACGCCCGACGGAACGGGCGCGATCGCCACGCGCTGCGTGGCCGGCGCATGCGGCGTGGTGCGCGTGGACTTGGCCAGCGGCCGCGTGACCACGCTCGCCGCCGGCACGCCGCGCCGGTCGTACTTTCGCCCCCGCTTTTCCCCCGACGCTCGGCGCTTCGTGGTGAGCGCGTCGGTGGATGGCCACTGGGCGCTCTTCCTCAGCGACCCCGCCGTGGATTCGCTCGTGCCACTCTTTCCGGGCGACCGCGCCAATCGGTACGACGCCACGTTCACCGCGTCGGGCGACACGCTGGTGTACGTCACCGACGGCAGCGGCGCCATCGACCTCGCCGGCACGAGTCTGGCCCGGCCGGCGGAATTCCTGCTCACGCGGGGCACCGGGGCGGCCGTCGCCCCCGCCGTCGACCCGGCCACCGGCGCCATCTGGTTTCTCAGCCTGCACGCGCGGGGCTACGACGTGCGCGCGCTTCCACGAGGAGCGCGCCCGCTGCTGCCGGCGAACATCGCGGGCCGGTTCGGAGCGGCCGCGCCCCCGATTCCGGCCGCGCCGCCCCCGATCGCCGCCGGCGCCGTTCTCCCTCCGGTTCCGTACGGGCTCGGGCCGCGGCAGACGCGCGTGCTGCCGGTGGAGAGCATTGGGGCCGACGGCCTGGCCGTCGGTTTGGTGGCGAGCAACGTGGACGTGATCGGCCGTCTGAACGCGCTCGTCGGGGGGGCGTGGGGGGCCCGCACGCAATCCAACGGCGCCACCATGGCCGCGGCGTGGCGGGGCTCGCGCCTGGAGTTCGACGCCGGCGCGCACTGGGCGCGGCAACTTCCGTCGCTGGGGTCCGCGAGCGCGGTGGCCGGCTCCGCGCTCGACGCCACGCGCACGGGCGGGCTCGTGGCCGTGGCCTACGAGGCCGGAGGCGACGAGCGCCGGTGGCGGGCCCGCGCCGGCGTCGGCGCGGAACGGGTGGGCATATCTGATTCCTCTAATAACACGACGCGGGCGCTGGCGTTCGCCGAGTGGGCCGGGTCGCTGGAACAGTCCCGGGGCCGGCAGGCCGTGGTGGAGCGAGTGGCCGTTCACGCCGACGCCGGCCGCGCGGGGCTCGACGACGTGCGCCGGTTCGTGGCCCGCGCCGGCGTGGCGGCCACCGGATTCGGCCCGCTGCCCGCCGCCCTGTCGGTGGCCTACGGCCGCATGGCCGGGAGCGCCTCGGCGTTCGAGCGGTTCTCCGCGGGCGGCCTTGCCTCGCCCCTGGTGGATTCGAGCCTCGCCGCCGCTCGCTGGCCCGTGAGCGCCCTCCCCGCCGGCAGCGTGCTGCCCGACAGCGCCGGCACCCGGAGCGCGCTGCTCGCGTACCGCGCGTCGATTCCGCTCGGCGTGCTGGCGCCCTATTACGAAGGCGTGAGTATCAGCGGGGGGAGCCGGTTCACGCGGTGGCACCGCTCGGCGGGCGCCGAGCTCCGACTCCGGCTGAGTCCCCTGGCGCAGCTCTTCGCCCCGAGCCTGGAGATCCGGCTCGGTGTCGCCCGGTCGTTCGACGCGCCGTACGCGGGCCGGACTACCGTGTATTCGACCATCCGCTACACGCCGTAGCGGCCCGTACGGCGGTTTGGCACCTCTCGGTTGGGGCATTTCCTACCATTGCCGTCCGGGATGAGGAATCTCCCCACTGTTGCCATCCGGCGAATGGATTAGACATCTTGTTCCGATGTGAAGTCGTGTCAGCAGGTCGGCCGTCTCCGTCTGGCGATGCGGCGATAGTGCGCGCGCAGCACGGCGGTGGCGTTCCTCGTTCGCGGTCCCCCCGTTTCGGTCGCACCCCGCGTGCGGTCGAGGCATACCAGGAGGATGGAGATGAGTCTTCACCGTTTCACAGGGCTCGGCCTTGCGGCGGCGTTGCTCGCGATTCCGGCGTCGGCGCGTGCGCAGGGATTCGGGCTCAACGAGATCGGAAGCTGCGCCATCGGGCGAGGCTATGCCGTCACGGGCTCCCCGTGCAAGGACGCCTCGACGATCTACTGGAACCCCGCCTACGCGGCGGCGCTCACCGGCAACTCGCTCGTCGTCGGCGGCGCGTCCATCGCCGTGACGGGCGCCTTCACCCATGACACGACGCGGGCCCGGTACCCGGCCGATCCACCGACGTCGTACGCCCCGCACCTGTTCTTCACGCACCGGCAGAGCGAGAACTTCTCGTGGGGGTTCGGCGCCTACGTGCCATACGGGCTCACGTCGCAGTGGCCCGATACCTTCCCCGGCCGCTTCGTGGCCATGAAGGCGTCGCTCGCCACGATGTACTTCCAGCCCAACTTCGCCTGGAAGTTGAACGACAAGTGGATGATCGGCGGCGGCCCCGTGGTCGGATACTCCACCGTGGAGCTGATCCAGAGCCTCGACCTCTCACAGCAAGTGGCCGAACAGGGCCCCACCGGCCCCATCACGTTCGGCATGCTCGGCATTCCCGCCGGCACCGAGTTCGCCCGCGGCACGCTCAAGGGCAGCGCCACGTCGTACGGCTTCACCCTGGGCGTGTTCGGCCAGATCGCCGACCACTGGACCATGGGCGCCCGCTACCTGTCGTCGCTCAATTTCAAGTATTCCAACGGCAAGGCGACCTTCCGGCAGATTCCCACCGGCCTCACGCTGTCCAACGGGAACCCCTTCAACGTACCGGCCGGTACGCCCGTGGATGCGCTCGTGGCCAGCCAGTTCACCTCCGGCGCCCTCGTCTCGCAAGGCGGGTCCACCGAAATCGTGCACCCCGACCAGGCCGACATCGGGTTCGGGTACGACGGGTTCGACCGCTGGCTGCTCAGCGCCGACTACACGTGGATCGGCTGGGCCCGGTTCCATCAGCTCGACATCAACTTCTCCAACCCGGCCCTCGGCACGGTCACCAACATCGAGGACTTCAACAACTCGTCTTCGGTCCGGTTGGGGGCGCAGTACACCGCGCACAATAACTGGCAGTGGCGGGTCGGCTTCGCGGGCGTCGCGGCTGGCGCGTCGCCGCAGACGGTCACGCCGATTCTCCCCGACCAGGACCGCGCGAACTACACGTTCGGGCTGGGCATTCCGCTCACCAAGGCGCTCGCCGTGGACGCGTCGTACACCTACGTGTGGACGCCCGGGCGCGCCGGCCGCATCGCCAACCCCTCGTCGCCGAGCGTCAGCGGCCTCACGCTGAACAACGGCGTCTACACCCTGTTCGCCAACATCTTCTCGGTCAGCCTCAAGGCGTCGTTCTAGGACCACCCACCGGAGAATACGGATGTCTCGTCTCAAGCATCTCCTGCGCGGGGCAGCGGTCGCGGGGCTCCTTGGAGCCGCGCTCAGCTGTTCCGGCGACAAAGTCATCACCGTGCCGCCCATCGCCGGCGGCCCCCTGTTCCAGAGCTACGTCGCGATGGGCAACAGCCTCACGGCGGGCTACCAGTCCGGCGGCATCAACGATTCCACGCAACAGCGCGGGTACGCCGTGCTGCTGGCGCAGCAGTTCGGGACGCCGTTCAAGTATCCGTCGCTCGCCAACCCCGGATGCCCGCCCCCGATCTCGGTCTTCCAGACCGGCGCGCGCGTGACGCCGGCGGGGTATCCGCCCAGCACCTCCACGTCGTGCTACCTGCGGAATCCCGCCTCGATCACGTCGGTCCTCAACAACGTGGCGGTCCCGGGCGCCACCTCCCTCGACCCGACGTCCATCGTCGGCAGCGGCCCGAACCCGCTCACCACGTTCATTCTCGGCGGGCTCACCCAGGCCCAGCGGGCACTCGTCGCCCAGCCGACCTTCGCCACGATCTGGATCGGCAACAACGACGTGCTGAGCTTTGCGCTCTCGGGACAACCGGCCGGCGCCACCCCGCTGCCCGCGTTCGAGACCAACTACAACGCCATGATGACCCAGCTCCTGGCCGGGGCGCCGAATCTGAAGGGCGTGCTCATCGGCGTGGTCCAGGCCGCCGCCGCACCGCAGCTCTTCCCCGCCGCGGCCCTGGCCAACCCCGCGTTCGTCGCCGGCCTGAGCGCCGCCGTGGGAACGCCGGTCACCATCCACCCGGACTGCCTGACGAGTCCCGGGAACCAATCGCTGATCAACATCCAGATCATCCAGTATCTGCAGGCCGTCGTAGCCCAGCACGGCCCGGCCCTGATCGTCTGCGTCAATGGAGACGTGCCGGGCATGGGCGACTACCTGGTGTTGGACGTGGGGGAACAGGCCACCGTCTACAACCTGATCAGCTCGTACAACGCCTACATCGCCCAGGAGGCCGCGTCCCTCGGGTGGGCCTACTGGGATCCGAACACGCTGTTGGCGCAGTTGGCCGCCACCCCAGGAGCCATCAACTACCCCCCGAACCTGGCCAGCACGTCGGCACCTTTCGGGACGGCCATTTCCCTGGACGGCGTCCACCCGAGCACGTCCACCCACAAGTTGATCGCCAACGCGCTGATTGCGGTGATCAACGCCAAGTACTCCACGACCGTTCCCACAATTCCATAGGTCCGGAACCTCGCACGCAGTGAGCGGGGGGCGGCCGAGAGGCCGCCCCCCCTCTTATTGTCCCTTGGGCTGGCGCCGGGGCCGCCCGGAGCTTCCGGCGCGGTCCACGCCAAGCGCCCGACGTGCTGGGGCCCGACGAACCCATTGCAAATGTGCCAGCCAGAGTGGCACACACGCGCACATCGGCAAGCCGGACGGATGTCCGCGTCCTCCGTTCCTGACACGCTCCGGCCTCGGCCATCGCAGCACCAACACGGCAGCAGCCGGGCCGCGGGCCCATTCCGCAACCCGTGCTCATCCGCGGCCGCCGGGGCAAGGCAGTTAGTGGCGTTCGGCGCCCTCCGCCATGTTGATAACCCGGCCTGTGAAATCAGAGGCTCGTTCGTTCCGTCCCATGAACCAGAGGGCCGCCCGCGGCGGCCCAGCAGCTCGGCTGATCGGCGGTTCCTGGCGATCACGTCCGTTTGGCACGGCGTCGTAAGAAATGTGATGTACTCGTAACACGTTCTTCTCAGCCAGCTTATTCAGCAGTTGATGAAGTACATGAGATCATTGTTATCAACAGACGATTCTTGTGCCTTCGGCCGAGAATTTCGGCGGCACGCGCCCACGAAAGGCCCACTGAGCCGGCCTCCAGCGCCGCGCTCGTACCCGCCGCAGCCGGCAGACACCCCACCCCGGTGCGCACGCTCGCTCGGCGCGCCACCACCGAAGCCATGCCACCGGCCGTCGCCGCCAGCCGGCCAACTGGCTCCGCCGCTTCGCCCCGCCCTGAACCGCGTCGCTCGCCTCCACCGCGCTTTTGCGGCTCGACCACGGGCCCCTCGACCGGTGCGGGAGCCATGAGCGACTCGCTCATGCTAACAGTCATTCTGGCATATGATGGACGACCGGGAACCGCCTCCTGGAACTGCGGCCGACCTCTCCTGCTCATCGAGTCGCCGCCTTTGGGGCAGCTGCGCGGCCTGTGCCAGGCCCGGCTTGCCCGGCCCGGCCGCGCGTCGTAGGATGCGGTCGCGGAGGGGCAACGAGACCGTTGGCTCTACCGAATTCCAACCCCCTGGCTCCCAGGCCCAAATGCCTGCCTCGATGGACGCCCCGACCGCCACGATCACCACATGGTGGCGCCGCCTCCGCAGGCTCCCGGGGGGCCGCTGGCTGTTCGGCTTCCTGCTGGGCCGCACGGCCCCGTACACCGGTTCGATTGGCGCGCGGATCGTGGCACTGGAGCCCGGCTACGCCAAGTGGACCCTCCGCGACCGCCGGAAGGTCCGGAACCACCTCAATTCGGTGCACGCCGTGGCCCTGGTCAACCTGGCCGAAGTCACCAGTGGCACGGCGATGATCGCCGCGCTCTCGCCGAGTACCCGCGGCATCGTCCGCGGGCTGTCCATCGAATACCTCAAGAAGGCGCGCGGCACCCTCACCGCCGAGTGCCGCTGCCAACCCCCCGAGGTGGACCGCGAGACCGATTACCGCGTGGACGCCACGATCGCCGATGCCCAGGGCGAACTGGTGGCCCGGGCGTCGGTGCTCTGGCGCCTGGCCCCACGGAGCTAGCCATGCGTGAAACCGCGCTCACGCGCCAGGCAGGCATCGCCGTGCCGCTCATCTGCGGGGCCATGTACCCGTGCAGCAACCCCGAACTGGTGGCGGCCGTGTCGGAGGCGGGGGGCATCGGCATCGTCCAGCCCATTTCGCTCACCTACGTGCACGGCCACGAATATCGCGAGGGGCTGCGCCTCATCCGCCGGCTCACGGCAAGGCCCATCGGCATGAACGCCCTCATCGAGCAGTCGTCGCGCATGTACGCCGAGCGCATGACGCGCTGGGTGGAGGTGGCGATCGAGGAAGGGGTGCGGTTCTTCGTGACTTCGCTGGGCAATCCGCGGTGGATGGTGGACCGGGTCGTGCGGGCCGGGGGCATCGTCTATCACGACGTGACGGAGCGCAAATGGGCGCTCAAGGCGCGCGACGGCGGCGTCCACGGGTTGATCGCGGTCAACAACCGGGCGGGCGGGCATGCCGGCGCCAAGACCCCTCGCGAGCTGTTCGACGAACTCCACGATCTCGGGCTGCCCCTCGTCTGTGCCGGCGGCATCGGGGAGCCGGCCGCCTTCCGCGCCGTGCTCGACATGGGCTACGCCGGCGCCCAACTGGGCACGCGGTTCATCGCGACCACGGAATGCAGCGCCGCCGAGGACTACAAGCGGGCCATCCTGGAGGCGTCCGAGCGGGACATCGTGCTCACCGAGCGGCTCACGGGCGTGCCGGTGGCGGTGATCAACAACGCATACGTGCGCCAGTTGGGCACGAGGGCCGGGCCGATCACGCGCTGGATGCTGCGCCATCGGCGCACCAAGCACTGGATGCGCACCATCTATGCCCTGCGGTCGGTGCGCAAACTCAAGAAATCGCTGCACGCCGGCGCGGGGAGCGCCGACTACTGGCAGGCGGGCAAGAGCGTCTCGCAGATCCACGCCATCGAGCCGGCGGGCCAGGTCGTGCGCGCGTTCGCGGCCGCGATCGACGGCTGACGCGCCGGGTGGGGATCAACATCAAGGAAGGCAACCGCAGAGTGAGATGATTTGCGCCCGATGCCCGCTCACCCCACGAGCACCCAGATGTCGTACAGGGCGTGCGTCCAGGCCGTGATCCCGAAGCCGCGCGTGAGGTAGAGCGCGCTGAAGGCCACGCCGCTGATCGCGCGGAACACGAACGACCGGAGCTGCATCGGCTCCCCGTACGGGCCGATGTAGTGGAACGCCGAGAACGCCAGCGCGCCCACGACCGTGGCGATCGCGCCCGCCGTGAAACGGCCAAGACCGAGCACCGCGCGCCCCGCGAACGCGAGCCCTCCCACGAGCAGCACCCGAAAGACGAGTTCCTCGTACAGCCCCGCGCCCAGCGAGAGCATGAGCCGCGTGGTGGTGTCCATGCCCTGGATGGGCCCCGCGGCGAGCGCGCCGAGATGCGTGAGCAGCTGCGCCGTGGCGGTGCCCACCACGATGCCGAACGCCAGCGCCAGCACGCCCGACTCGGCCAACATCACGGGAAACAGCGTGAACCGCACGCCGCCGCCCCGCCGCGCGTCGCGCACCACGAGCACCGCGCAGAGCAGGATCACCGCCGCCATCAGGGCGAGCGGGCCCGACGGTCCGAACAGGGCATACGCGAACTCGCGCAGCAGCACGTCGGCGCCATTGCGAATGTCGCCGCCCGCCACGCGTGCCGGGCGCGCGGCGGCCAGCCCCTCGTAGAGTACGAGCAGCGGCAGCGCGAACAACAGGCTGTAGCGCGGCGACCGGCTGGCCGCCCAGTACGACTGGCGGCGGGCGGGTGACCGGGATGCGGCGGGCGACGTCATGATTTCAACCTACGCTCGGGGACGGAGAAAGTTTGCGGGTTCCGGCGTGCGCACGGCGGCGGCGGAAAAAGTCTGCCGGGGGTTCCATCGCGTGCGCGGCACGGCGATACTGGGAGCACACGTTCCCCAATTCCCCCGGGCCATGTCCCTCGACGAACTGCTCCGCTTCGACCTCGGCTTCTCCACGCACGACGACGACGACCAGTGGCTGCCCTCGGCCGCCGACGAGAGCGAAGGATACGACGTGCGATGCTGTCTGGCGACGGGGCCGTCGTCGGCCGGCCCCGCGCCCGCGTCGCTCACCCTCGGGCCCGGCGAGGAGGCCACCGTCGGCACCGGACTCTACGTCACCCGGACGTTTCCCAAGCACGTGGCCATGTTGGTGCTGCCCCGGTCGTCCACCGGCAAGCGGAGCATCACCATTCGCAATTCACCGGGATTGGTGGACCGGGCGTACGTGGGGCGCGAAATCAAGCTCATGCTGCGCAATGACGGCCGCGATTCGCAGACCGTGGCGCACGGCGAGCGCCTGGCGCAGTTGGTGTTCGTGCTGTGCGCGCATCCGTCGGGGTCCCGGACCGCTCCGCTCGACGCCGCCGAGGCCGGCCGCGAGGGGTTCGGATCCACCGGGCGGTTCTGAGCGCGCCGGCGCACGGCGCATGGCCCCGTCTCGGGTCCATTGCTAGCTTTCACGGCTGACCGCGGCGATCCGGCCGCGGCCCCACCCGCCAGGAGACTCCATGCTCGTCCGCGCCTTCACCCCCGTGGCGCTCGCCGCCCTGCTCGCGCTGCCGGCCGGCTCCGCCGCCGCCCAGCGCTTTCACTACGCCGCCGGCACCGTGCACTACCGCATGACGGTGGATGCCAAGATCACCACCACGGCCATGGGCCAGAGCAGCGACAACGAGATCACGTCGATGCAGAAGTTCACGATGGCGCTGGCCGACCAGGAGGCCGACACGATGAGCATGGCGGTCACGATCGACTCGATCTCGCAGATGACGCCCATGGGCCCGCCGCCCGGGCTCGACGCGCTCATCGGGAAGAAGGTGCAGGCGTTCGTGTCGCCGGCCGGTGAGTATTTCCGCACGCAGGTCGACCCGGCCGACAGCGGCAGCATGCTGACCAGTCTGGCCGACCAGGTGGTGCACGTGCTGCCGCGCATTCGGGTCGCGCTGGCCGACGGGGCCACGTGGACCGACACCCTCGACGCCACGACCATGCAGAGCGGGCTGGAGCTCAAGCGCCGGGTGATCTCGGTGTACACGGTGGCCGGCGACACGACGGTGAACGGCCGCACGGGGCGCCGGCTCACGCGCACGTCCACATCCGTCACCACGGGCAGCGGCACCATTCAGGGGCAGGCCGTCACGATGGACGGCACCTCGACCGGGAGCGCGGTGGCCGTGGTCACCAGCGACGGCGCGTTCCTGGGCAGCGCGGGCACCGAGGCCGTGAAGTCGCAAGCTCACGCTCACCGACGCCGGCATCGCCTACGACATCGCCACCAACGCGACCACGAAGGTGGAGCGCTCGAACTAGCGGCGTGGGCTGCCGCGGCCGGCGCGATCCGGCCGCGGCACTCGCCGAAGCCGATGCGCGCGCAGCCGTCGCGCTCGCAGTAGCCCCGCAGGACCACCTCGTCGCCGTCCTCCAGGAAGCGTGCGCGTCTCGCCGCTCGGCAGCGTCGAGCGGCTGCGGCGCCGCGCCACGTGCAGCTCGAGCAGGCAGCCGCGCGAGTCTCGCGCCGCGGCCGCGACACGGTGCCGCTGGCCAGCAGATCGCCGGGCTGCAGGTTGCAGCCGTTGCTGGTGTGGTGCGCCAGCAGCTGCGCCACGGTCCAGTACATGTCGCGCGAAGCTGCCGCGGCTCACCGGCACGCGGCCGCGTGCCCGCGGCGCGCATGCGCGGCGTGCTGAGCCACACCTCGAGCGTGATGTCGAAGCCGCCGCGCGCTGGTCGGGCGCCGTCGCAGGTAGGGCAGCGGCGCCGGATCGCCCGCCGGCCGCGCGAAAGCCGGCGCGCGGAACGGCGCCAGCGCGTCGAGCGTCACGACCCACGGCGAGACGGTCGTGGCGAAGTTCTTGGCCAGGAACGGCCCCAGCGGCTGGTACTCCCAGGCCTGGATGTCGCGCGCCGACCAGTCGTTCACCAGGCAGAGGCCGAACATGTGCTCGCTCGGCCTCGGTCGATCGGCATCGGCTCGCCCAGCGCGTTGCCGGCGCCGACGAACATGCCCAGCTCCAGCTCGTAGTCCATGCGGCGCGTGGGGCCGAACGCCGGCGGCCGCGCGGCATCGTCGCGCGTCTGGCCCCTGGGCCGGCGGACGTCGGCTGCCGCTGGCGACGATCGACGACGCGCGCCCGTGGTAGCCGATCGGCACCCACTTGTAGTTGGGCAGCAGCGGGTTGTCGGGGCGGAACATCGTGCCGACGTTGGTGGCGTGGTAGATGGACGCGTAGAAGTCGGTGTAGTCGCCGATGCGGGCCGGCACGAACAGCTCCGCGTCGGCCATCGGCACCAGCAGTTCCGCGGCGTGCCGCTCCCCGGCCCCTCCCACGCGCAGCACGTCGCTCAGCGCATGGCGCAGCGCGCGCGCCGCGTCGGGGCCCATGCCCATCAACTCGTTGAGCGACTCGTTCTCGCAGGCGCGCGCGGCGCTCAGCGCATCGCCGCTCACGAGCCCGTAGCCCACGAGCGCCGCCACGTCCAGGATCCCGTCGCCGATCGCCACGCCCACGCACGGCGGGCCGCCGCCCGGACGCCGGCGAAACACGCCGAACGGCAGGTTCTGGATGGGAAAGTCGCCGCCCGGCGCGTTCGCGCTCGCCACCCACGAGCGGAGCGCAGGGTCGTGCGTGCGATCGAGGCCGTCGCTCACAGGATCCCCAGGCGGCGCAGGTCGTCCACCGGTTCGCGGAAGGAGCAGGAGCCGAACGCCACGGCCTCGAAGCGGGCGGCCCGCAGCGCGTCGGCGCCGAGCGTGGCCTCGCGCCACCCCACCCCGTCGGCCTCCACCCGGAACGCCGACGCATCGCGCTCGTCGAGCAGGGCGAGCACCGCCGCGTCGTCGCCGCCCTGGCGGAGCAGCGCCGCGGCGAGGAACACGCTCAGGAATGCCGAACAGTCGTACTGCCGCGGCGCGCCCGCCTCGTAGGTGAGCGGATACTCCCCGCGGAGCGGATGGTGCAGGCCGGCGGTGGCCTTGAACGCCACGCCGTACTCAAGGCAGCGCCGCATGAAGCGGACGACGTGGCGTTCGCCGGGAAACGCGTCGACGCTCACCCCGCCGGTGCGGATCTTGGCCTTGGCCCCGATCCCGGCGATCACGGCGATGAGGGGTTCGGGATCCTCCAGCACCG
>CAVSOM010000012.1:0-49126 GCA_963729495.1 uncultured Gemmatimonadaceae bacterium | reverse complement strand
GGCGAAGGCATCGATCATACTCGATCACCAGCTCGCGAGAATCCGCGGTTCCAGGAGTTTGAGCCGTGCGGGCGAGAAGTCCGGCATCAGGTACATGCGATATTTGCCGTGTTCGGGCGGATCGACCGCGAGCGGAATCGAGCGGAAGGTCTCCCCGATCAGCGCCTGAAATTCCGCGGTGCCCTTGTTCGAGAAGATACTCGTTGTCGGTATAGACGCGCTGGATGTCTTCGTGGTGGGTGACGACCCAGTGTCCCCTGCTGCGCATGGGGCCTTCGGCAGCGCCTGGTTTCGGCGCATTGTAAGAGGAGACGCGGAAGTCTCCGGCCCGCTCAGCCAGCGGCAGGGCGCGTAAGGGTCGCGCAGGTCGTTCGGCAGATGGCCGATGGCCCAGGTGAGATCGACGACGCGATCCTTGGGCACGTGTGGCGGAACGGGCACGTCAACACGGATCGACTCCAATGTACGTTCGATTGTCATGGTTATCTCCCTGCGTTGACGATATCACACGCCCGGCCGGTTGGAGTGGTGAATGTTGCTGCCGTCACTCGCTCTTGAAGTGTTTGACCAGCTTTGGTCCGGGGCGAATTGGATTATCGACTGATGTATGGGAGGTTGCTGCTGCCTCCGGACGCTCCGGCGGGGAAGATTCC
Organism: uncultured Gemmatimonadaceae bacterium; assembly: GCA_963729495.1. Lineage (GTDB taxonomy): Bacteria > Gemmatimonadota > Gemmatimonadetes > Gemmatimonadales > Gemmatimonadaceae > JAGWRI01. The sequence goes on along the minus strand of CAVSOM010000012.1, from coordinate 48,473 downwards.
GCTGATCGTCAACATCTATGGTGGACCGGCGGCGCAGATGGTGACGAAGTCGAGCCGGATCCGTTCGACGAAATCCTGGCGCGGAAAGGATTCGCGATTTTCGCCGTGGATAATCGCGGGACGCCGGGACGGGATCGCAAGTTCCAGACCGCGATCCGGCATGAGTTTGGCGCGATCGAGTTGAAGGATCAGCTGACGGCACTGGATCAGCTCTGGCGCAGTATCCGCAGCTCGACAAAGATCGCATCGCGATCTGGGGATGGTCGAATGGCGGATCGATGACGCTGTATGCCATGACGCATTCGGATCGCTTTCGCGCGGGCGTGGCGGTGGCTCCGGTGACCAACCAGAGGAATTACGACTCGATTTACACCGAGCGCTACATGGGGCTGCTGAAGGACGACAAGGAGGGGTACGAGCAGTCGGACGTGATGACGTCAGCCGACAAGCTGCACGGGGCGCTGCTGCTGGTGCATGGCACGAGCGACGACAACGTGCACTTTCAGAACAGCATTCAGATGATTGACGCGCTGATCAAGGCGGGAAAACAGTTCCGGCTGATGATCTATCCCAACAAGACCCACAGCATCGCGGGGAAAGACGCGCGGGTGCATCTGTTCACGATGATTGAGGATCATTTTGAGCGGGAGCTGAAATAGGGCAGTTGCCAGTTGCCCGTTGCCAGTAAAGCTGTGGGCCGGGTCGGAGCCTGTCCTGAGCGTAGCGAAGGAACCGGCCTGCCGATCGCAACGCTCGGTTGCTTTTCGTCAGGGACCGGAACCTCGGCGGGCAGAGCCGCTTATTTATGTCTGCCGGAACCTTTGCGCGGGGTTTCCTTGGAAGAGCTGTTCTTTGGACGAGCTGTCTTTCGAAGAGCTTTCTTTCGACGACGACGTCTTTCGAACCGCTATCGGACTTCGGTTTGTCGTCCTTCTTGTCTTTTTCGACGAGGAATCGCCGCTGCTGCCCGAAGATCCTGGCGACGAGGATTTCTTGGCGTAGTCGGTGACGTACCAGCCCGAGCCTTTGAACTGCACGGCGGGAGCGGAGATCATCTGCTCGACCTGGCCGCCGCATTCGGGGCACTTCTTGACCATCTTGTCGGAGAACTTCTGGATTTTTTCGAAGCGGTGGCCGCACTTCTTGCATTCGTATTCGTAAAGGGGCATGAGTGTGAGACGGTTGTGCGCCTGTTCGAGGCGACGGGGATCGGCGCCTTTCTCCTTACCGACGCCAAACCGGACCTCGGCGAGCTGTTCGAGCCCGGCCGCGAGGTGGCCACGTATCGCCACGCCGCGGAGGCCGCGGAGCGAATCCGCCACTACCTCGCCCACCCCGAGGAACGCGACGCCATCGCCCGCGCGGGCCAGCGCCGTACGCTGGCCGAGCACACCTACGCCCGGCGGGCCGAACAGCTGGTCGAGATCTTGGGCCCGGTCGTATCGTCCCGTAGGCCGGTGGGCTAGAATTCCCCATTCCCCCGCCGCTCCGACCGAATGGGTCACGCCCTGAATACCGCCAAGTCCATCGCGAGAAGGCTCGCGCCGCCGCCCGCGCTCCGCGCCTGGCGCTGGCTGCGCCGCCGCGCCAACGGCGAATGGGTGTATGAGCCGGCGGGTTGGGCCACCGACGATGCGGCCCTCAAGGGGTGGGACGTGGCCGCCGTGGTGCGAACGGAGGTCGAGGGTTGGCCCGCGTTCCTCGCCGAGGTCGAGAGCGCACGCCCCATCGGCGCCTCGCACGAGGACCCGGACCGGGACCCCGACAACGCGCTGCATCGGCGGACCGTGGAGTGTTTCGCGCGGGGGTTTCAACGGGCCGCGAGCGGCGCGGCGCCGGTGCGCTTCCTGGATTGGGGCGGCGGGCTCGGCTATTACTACAAACTCGGCCGCGCCCTCTTCCCGGACGTCTCGATCGAGTACACGTGCAAGGACCTTCCGCTGATGGTGCGCGCGGCGCGGGACCTGCAGCCCGGGCTCCGCTTCGTGGACGACGAGCGCCTGGCCCTGGACCGCCCATACGACTTCGTGATGGCCAGCTCGTCGCTGCAGTACGCCCGGGACTGGGAACGCGTGCTCGCGGCGCTGGCCGGCGCCACGCGCGGCGTCCTGCTCATCGCCCGCCTCCCGGTGGTGGAACGCGTCCCCTCGTTCGTCGTCCGCCAGCGCGCCTACTCGTACGGCTACGACACCGAGTACCTCGGCTGGTGCTTCAACCGCGAGCGGTTCCTCGACGCCGCGCGGTCGTGCGGCCTCGCGCTGCTCGACGAGCGCGCGCTCGACGAACGCCCGCCGGTAGTCGACGCCCCCGAGCAGTTCGACGTGCGCGGCTACCTGTTCCGCCCCGCATGACGGGCCCGCCAGCTTCCGGCTTCGCCGGCGCGCGGGTGCTCGTCACGGGCGGGCTCGGCTTCATCGGATCGCAGCTGGCGCGCCGGCTGGCCGACGACGGCGCGGAGGTGACCATCGCCGATTGCGCCGAGGCCGGCAGCGGCGCCAATCCACGCAACGTCCGCGACATTCGCGAGCGCGTGCGCGTGGTGCCGGCCGACGTGGGCGACGCACCGGCGATGCGCGATCTGATCGCCGGCCGCGACTATCTGTTCAACCTGGCCGCGCGGGTGGGGCACGCCGACTCCCTGCGCGACCCGACGCGCGACCTCGGCGTGAACGCGGCGGCCCAGCTCACGCTGCTCGACCTGTGCCGCGAGGCGAGTCCCGCGATTCGGATCGTCCATACGAGTACGCGGCAGGTGTACGGGCGGCCGGACCGGCTGCCGGTGGACGAGCGCCATGCGCGGCGGCCGGTGGACGCCAACGGCATCAGCAAACTGGCCGGCGAATCGTACGTCCTGCTGTACCATCGCGTACACGGGGTGCGCGCCACCGTGCTGCGGCTCACCAACACGTTCGGGCCGCACATGCACGTGCGGGACGCACGGCTGAACTTCCTCGGCGCGTGGATCCGGGCGCTCATCGAGGGGCGTCCGTTCGAGGTGTGGGGCGGCGGGCAGGTGCGCGATCTCACCTACGTGGACGACGCCGTGGACGCCTGCCTCGCCGCCGCGCTCGCCCCACCGACGGCCGCCGAGGGCGAGGTGTTCAACGTGGGCGGGTCGGAACCGATCGCCCTCGGCGCACTCGCCGAACTGCTCGTCGATCTCAACGGCGGCGGGCGGTTCGAGGTCGTGCCCTTTCCGCGCGATCGCCGCTCGATCGACATCGGCGACTATGCCACCGACGACACCAAGCTGCGGCGCGCCCTCGGCTGGGCGCCCCGCGTGGCGCTGCGCGACGGATTGGCACGCACGCTGGCATTCTATCGCCGCCACCTGGCCGAGTATGTCTGACGCCCGCCGGTCGCGCCGCATCGTCCAGGCCAGTCCGCTGGCCGGCTATCGCGCCCATCGCGCGGAGATCGACGCCGCGGTGGCGCGCGTGCTCGCCGACGGGCGCTACGTGCACGGCGTGGAGGTCGCGGCGTTCGAGCGGGAGTTCGCCGCGTATCTGGGCGTGCGGGGCACGGTGGGAGTGGCCAGCGGCACCGACGCCGTCGAACTGGCGCTCCGCGGGTGCGGCATCGGCGTTGGCGACGTCGTGTTCGTGCCCGCGCACACCGCCGTGGCCACGGTGGCCGCCGTCGAGCGCGCCGGCGCGTCGCCCGTGCTGGTGGACGTCGACCCCGCGACGTTCACCCTCGCCCCGGACGCGCTCGATCGCGCAGCGCGCTCGGTCCGCGGGCCGCGTGGCGCGCGCCGCGCCGTGGTGGCCGTGCATCTCTACGGCCGTCCGGCCGACATGCCGGCCATCGCCGAGGTCGCGGCGCGTCACGAGGTGGCCGTGTTGGAGGATTGCGCGCACGCCCACGGAGCCGCGATCGGCGACCGCCGGGTGGGCGGCTGGTCCCGCGCCGCCGCGTTCAGCTTCTATCCCACCAAGAATCTGGGCGCGCTGGGCGACGGCGGCGCGGTGGCCACGGGCGATCGCGCCGTCGCCGATCGCGTGCGCCTGCTGCGCGAGTACGGGTGGCGCGGTGAACCCCTGAGCCGGATCGCCGGCTTCAACTCCCGGCTCGACGAACTCCAGGCTGCCGTGCTGCGCGTCAAGCTCGCGCACCTCGACGCCGACAACCATGGCCGCATCGCCCGCGCCCACGTGTACGCGGCGGAACTGGAGTCGGCGGGAGTGGAGACGCCGGCCGAGCGCGGGGGGATCACGCACGTCTTCCATCAGTACGTGATCGCGACGCGTGGGCGAGACGCGCTGCGGGCGTTTCTCGCGCACCGCGGCATCGACACCGCGGTGCACTATCCGGTGCCCGTGCACCGGCAGCCGGCGTACCGCGGCCGCGTTCGTGTGGCGGGGTCGCTCGCCGAAGCCGAGCGCGCTGCGCGCACCGTGGTGAGCCTGCCGATGTACCCGGAGCTGCCCATGCCCGACGTCCGGGCCACGGCCCGCGCCGTGCGCGACTGGGCCCGCCGGTACGCGGGTCGCTAGGATGCCGGCGTTCTGCACGTATTTCGACCGGCATTATCTCACCCGCGGCCTGACGCTCATCCGGTCGCTCGCCCGGTGCAGCCCGGGCACGCCGGTGTACGCGCTCTGCCTGGACGACCAAGCGCTGGAAACCCTGACGCGCCTGGCCTGGCCCGAGGTGCACCCGGTACCGCTCGCCGAACTCGAGCGCGCCGACCCAGTGTTTCACGCGACCAGCGCCAGCCGCAGCCGCGTCGAGTACTACTTCACGAGCACGCCGGCCTGGATCCGGTACGTGATGCAGGGGGTGCCGCCGGGCGACGTGCTCGCCTACGTGGACGCCGACCTGTTCTTCTACTCGCCGCCGGCCCCGGTGTTCGCGGCGATGGGGCCCAACTCGGTGGCCATCGTGCCCCATCGGTTTCCGGACGGAGACAGCGAGCACGACGTGTTCGGCCTGTACAACGTGGGGTTCGTGGCGTTCCGCAACGACCCCACGGGGCAGGCGGTGCTCACCGACTGGCGCACGCGTTGCATCGAGTGGTGCTACGACTACATCGACGAGGACCGGTTCGGCGATCAGAAGTACCTGGACGCGTGGCCGCAGCGGTTTACGGGAATCCAGATCGTGCACGATCCGGGCGTCGGGCTCGCGCCGTGGAACTGGACGGGGCACGCGATCGACCCCGCCGCCGATCCGCCGACCGTCGACGGGCGCCCGCTCGTGTTCTACCACTTCCATGCGTACCGGCGGCTCGGGCGTTGGTGGTACGATTCCGGCCTGATGGAGGAGCCGATGCCTCGTGCCGTGCACGCGCGGCTCTACGACGCCTACGCGGCCACGGTGCGCGGATCACGCCGTCTGGCCGACGCCGTGGCGCCGGGCGCGGCCAGGGAAATCCCGCATCGGCGCGACGGCGCGTACAACTACTTCTCCGGCCTCCTGCGCCAGGTGCTGGGCGGCGGGCACCGCATTCACCGCATTCCGCGGGCCAGGTAGAGGGCCTCGGTGGCGCGGTACGCCTCGCCGCGCAACGGCTCCCACCACTCCGCGTGCTCCACGTACCAGCGCACGGTGTCGGCCAGCGCGGCGTCGAAGGGACGCGACGGCGCCCACCCGAGCTCCCGCCGCGCCCAGCGGTCGTCCACGGCGTAGCGGCGGTCGTGCGCCGGCCGGTCGGGTACCAGCCGGATCAACCCGTCGGACGTGCCGAGCAGCGCCACGATCCGCCGGGCGATCTCCAGCGTCGTATGCTCGGCGTCGCCGCCCAGGTTGTACGTCAGCCGCGCCGGATCGCCCCGCGCGCACACGGCCCAGATGCCAGCCGCGTGATCCTCGGCGCTCAGCCAGCGCCGGCGCTGCAGCCCGTCGCCGAACACCGGCAGCGGCTCGCCGCGCAGCGCCCGGACGACGAACAGCGGAATGAGCTTTTCAGGAAACTGATATGGCCCGAAGGTGTTGGCGCCGCGCGTGATCAGCGCCGGCACGCCGAACGTCCGGGCATAGGCCCGCACCAGCAGATCGCCCGCCGCCTTGCCGGCCGCGTACGGATTGTTGGGGGCGAGCGGCGCCTCCTCCCCCACCGGCGGCGCGCCGTCGTCCAGCGCCCCGTACACCTCGTCGGTGCTCACCTGCACGTACCGGAATTCGCGCGGCCGCGCCGCGAGTTCGATGCGCACGGCGTCGAGCAGCACGAGCGTGCCGTTGACGTTCACGTCCACCACGGCGGCCGGATCGAGGATCGCGCGATCCACGTGCGACGCGGCGGCCAGATGGAGCACGGCGTCGGGCGCCGGCACGCGGCGGCCCGACGCCGCGCGCTCCACGCGGCCGGCGAGCACCCGCTCCACGAGCCCGCGGTCCCGCACGTCGCCATGCACGAAATGATAACGGCCGTCGCCCCCCGCCCCGTGCGCCGCGGCCACGTCGGCCAGCGTCGCCGGGCTCGCCGCGTACGTGAGCGCGTCGAGATTCACCACCTGCCGCGCCGGCGACCCGGCGAGCAGCCGCCGCACCAGCGTGCTCCCGATGAACCCGCTCCCACCGGTGACCAGCACGGTCCCGGGATCGAACGGCCGGTCCGTCACGAGCGCCCCGGCGGGGGGTGCAGCTGCCGGAGGTACCGCCCGTAGGGAGTCGCGCTCAGCCCGGCGGCGATCCGCGCCAACTGCTCGGCGGTGATGTACCCCATCCGGAACGCCACCTCCTCCACCGACCCGATCGCCTGCCCTTCCCGCTGTTCGATGGCCTCGACCAGCACGGAGGCCTGCATCAGCGCCTCGTAACTCCCCACGTCCATCCACACGGTTCCCCGGCCCAACAGCGTGACGTCCAGCCGGCCGGCGCGCAGATACGCGCGGTTGACGTCCGTGATCTCCAATTCGCCGCGCGGCGACGGGCCGAGCCCCCGCGCGATCTCCAGCACGTCGTGGTCGTAGAAGTACAACCCCGGCACCACGTACGACGACCTGGGCTGCGCCGGCTTCTCCTCGATCCCGACCACGCGGCCCCCGGCGTCGAACTCGAGTACGCCGTACCGTTCCGGGTCCCGCACCGCGTACCCGAACACCGCGGCGCCCGTGCGCTGCCGCGCCGTGCGCGCCAGCAGCTCGGGCAGCCCGTCGGCGTAGAAGATGTTGTCGCCGAGGATGAGCGCCACCGGCTCGCGACCCATGAACTCCGCGCCCACCCGCAACCCGTCGGCCACACCGGTCGGCGATTCCTGGGCCGCGTAGCGCAGGGCGATGCCCAGCCACGCACCGTCGCCGAGCAGCGCCTGGAACGACGGCAACTGATCCGGCGCGGCCACCACGAGCACGTCGCGGATGCCCGCCAGCATGAGCGTCGAGAGCGGATAGTAGATGAGCGGCTTGTTGTACACGGGCAGCAGGTGCTTGCTCACCACGCGCGTCAGCGGATGCAGGCGCGTACCGGCTCCGCCAGCCATGAGAATTCCCTTCATGAGTCGGGAGCGCCCCCCTCGGAGCCATACAGACGCGCCGCCCGTACGTGTCCGGTGCGCACCAGGCGCTCCGCGAACCGGCCGGCGTTGCGCACCCGGAAGGCCGTCCGGATGGCCAGACGGGCCGCGCCCGTGGTCGGCGGGCCGAAGCCGGCGACGATCGCGTCCGTCTCGCCAGCCACCGCGGCGGTGTTCGCCGACAGTTGGCCGCGCCGCAGCCGGAAGTCGGCCACGTGCGCGCGCCGGTATCGGAACGGAACTCCGCTCGTGAAGGCCCGCACCCAGAAGTCCAGATCGGCGCTCAACCGGTACCGCTCGTCGAATCCGCCCAGCCGCTCGAGCACTCGGCGCCCCACCAGCGTGCCCGGCTGCATCATCGGGACGATGCCCGACCGCCACAGGCCGCCGAAGCGCCGCGGATTGCGTTCCACCGCCAACGGCCCGTACACCTCGCCGCGCTCGCCAATCAGCCCCAGGTCCCCGTAGACGATCTCCTCCGCCTCCGCGGCGTGGCTGTCGTCGGCGATCAGGCGCGTCAGCCCGCGGCCCGCGCGGTCGTCGTCGTTGATCACGGTGAACCACCGCCAATCGCCGCCGGCCGCGAGCCCCCGATTGAGCGCCGCGTAAGGCCCGGCGGACGCGCCCCGCTCGCCGATTACCGTGCAGTCGGGAAACCGCTCGCGCAACGACGCGCACTGCGCCTCGGGGCACACCAGCAGGTGCCGCGCCGGCACGCCAGCCGCCTGCACGCTGCGCACCGCTTCGCCGAGATACGGCGACGTGCCGAGCGTCGGCGTCACCACGAGCAGCGGCGGGGCGGCCGCCACGGCGCTCATCGGCCCCGGATCCCCGTGCTCGGGCTCGGCCGCAGCAGCGGCGCCGCCGCCGGGCGCCGAGGAGCGCGAGTGCCGCCGGGCCGTTTCAATTCGCATGCCGTGTCGACCGTCCGAAGTTGCCGCGGTTGGACTGCCCGGGCCGAACACCCGACCCGCCCATGTGAGGTTTCCGTCTCCGAACGGTGGGGCGACGGGGTGCACGGGTCAAGCCGTGGGCGCCGGCGCGTGCCGAGGCCGGTCCACGCTCGCATTCGCCGCCGCCCCTGCGTAGGATGCACGCATGGCCACGACGACGACGCGCTCCGGCAGAGCCGCTGCGAATCCCGGCGGCGGCGATCCGCACGCCCACTCCGACGCGCTGGTCTGCTTCGGCATCACCGGCGATCTGGCGCACAAGCAGATCTTCCCCGCGCTCTACGCCATGGTCAAGCGCGACGCGCTGCAAATTCCGGTGATCGGTGTGGCATATTCACACTGGAATCTGGACCAGCTCCGCGAGCGGGCCCGCGACAGCATCAGCACGTACGGCGGCATCGACGACCAGGCCGCGTTCGACCGCCTGCTCGGCCTGCTGGCCTACGTGGACGGCGACTACGCCGACCCGGCCACGTTCCAGGCCCTCAAGAACGCCCTCGGGGGCGCCGGGCGTCCGGCCCACTACCTGGCGATCCCGCCCGGCATGTTCGAAACGGTGATCCAGTCGCTGGGGGCGGCCGGCCTCGCCGCCGGCGCGCGGGTGATCGTCGAGAAGCCGTTCGGGCGCGACCTCGCGTCGGCCCGCGCCCTGAACCGCGCCGCGCACGCGGTGTTTCCCGAGTCGTCCATCTTCCGCATCGATCACTTCCTCGGCAAGGAGGCGATCGAGAACATCCTGTACTTCCGGTTCGCCAATTCGTTTCTCGAACCGATCTGGAACCGCCAGCACGTGGCCAACGTGCAGATCACGCTGGCCGAGGACTTCGGCGTGCAGGGACGCGGCGCGTTCTACGAAACGGCCGGTTGCCTGCGCGATGTGATCGAGAACCACCTCTTCCAGGTCGTGGCGTTGCTCGCCATGGAGCCGCCGGCCACCGCCGGGTTCGAGGCCCTGCGCGACGAGAAGGCCAAGGTGTTCCGCGCCATGCACCCGCTGCGCGCCGCCGACATCGTGCGCGGCCAGTTCGCCGGCTACCGCGGCGAGCCGGGGGTGGCCGCGAACTCCGACGTCGAGACCTTCTGCGCCCTGCGCCTCACCATCGACTCCTGGCGATGGGCGGGGGTGCCCTGGTATTTGCGTTCCGGTAAGCGCCTGGCCGAATGCGCCGCCGAGGTGCGCGTGGAGCTCAGGGCGCCGCCGCAGCAGGTGTTCGCGGACTCAACGCCGGGACCCGGGCACACCAACTACATCCGGTTCCGGCTCTCGCCGGGCCCGGCGGTGGCGCTCGCGGCGCGGGTTAAGCGCGTGGGCGAGGCATTCGTGGGCGACCAGCGCGAACTGTACCTGCTCGACGCCCAGCCCGACGCGCGCGCGCCCTACGATCGGCTGCTCGGCGACGCCCTGGTAGGTAACGCCGCGCTGTTCGCGCGCGAGGACTCCGTGGAGGCCGCGTGGGCGGTGGTGGATCCCGTGCTCGACACGCACCCGCCGGCGCTGCCGTACACCCCCGGCAGTTGGGGGCCGGCCGCGGCCGACGACCTCGTGGCCGCCGACGGCGGTTGGCACGCGCCGGTGCTCGCGGCGGCCGGCGGCGACGGAGCGGCGACGTGACGCGGGAACGAGCCGCGGGCCGTCGCGTCCTCGCGATCGATGTCGGGGGCACGCATGTCAAGATGCTCGTCACGGGGGCGACCGTGCGCCGGGAGTTCGATTCCGGCCCCGAGATGACGGCCGCCGAGATGGTGCGAGGCGTGAAACGCGCCGTGCGCGGCTGGCACTACGACGGCATCTCGATCGGCTATCCCGGCCCCGTGGTGAACGGGCGGCCGCTGCACGAGCCGGTCAACCTCGGCGGCGGCTGGGTGCGCTTCGATTTCGGCAAGGCGTTCGGCTGCCCCGTGAAACTCATGAACGACGCCGCCATGCAGGCGCTGGGCAGCTATCGCGGCGGCCGTATGCTGTTCCTGGGACTCGGCACCGGGCTGGGCTCGGCCATGGTCGTGGACGGCATCGTGGAGCCGATGGAGCTGGCGCACCTGCCCTACCGCAAGGACGGGACGTACGAGGACTATCTGGGCCTGCGCGGGCTGAAGAAGCTGGGCAAGAAGAAGTGGCGCAAGCACGTGGCCGATGTGGTCAAGCGGCTCAGCGCCGCGCTGGAACCCGACGACATCGTGATCGGCGGCGGCAACGCCGCCAAGTTGAAGACCCTGCCCAGGGGCGCGCGCCGCGGCAGCAACGCCAACGCCTTCCGGGGCGGCTTCCGAATGTGGGCGCGGTAGCGGCCCCCCGCTACGCCGCGCCCTCCATCAGCGCCGCGGGATCCTGGCAGTAGAACGCCCGCAGCTCCTCGTACAGCGCCGGGTGCTTGGCCCGCAGATGGCGCGGCTTCTCGAAGAACGTTTCGGTGACCACCGCAAAGAACTCGGCCGCGTTTGTGGCACCGTATTGATCGATGACATCGCGGTGGTGGTGCTGCGTCTCGTGCACGAGTTGGTCGAAGTCGTGGCCCAGCACCCGGGCCCACGCCACGTACATCGAGCGCCGCGGCAGGATCGGCGCCCCGTCCCCCGCCCCGCTCTCCTGGTCCAACTGGTGCGCGAATTCGTGCAACACGACGTTGTGGCCGTCGTGGATGTCGCTCGCCCCGGCGAGCACGCTGTCCCATACCAGAACCACCACGCCCGACACCCACGACTCGCCGAGCCGGGCCTGCGGGTCGCCGTCCACGAGCCCGCCCGGCATCGGCCGTCCGCCCGGCACCACGTACGTGGACGGATAGACGAGAATCGATACGAGTTTGGAAAAGTAGTCCGTGTGGCGGTGCAGCAGCAGAATGCACGCCTGCGCGGCAATCGTCACGCGGATCTCGTCGGTCATCTTGAGCCCCCCGCACCCTTCGAACTTCTTCTCGGCGAGAAAGACCTGAATGTGGCCCGCCAGTTCGCCGCGGTCGGCGTCGGGCAGCCGGGCCACGTACGGGACATTGCGATCGATGATCGCGCGCCACTCGGCGCCGAGCGGGCGCCGGCGAATCGCGTCGCGGCGGCGGCGGGCCAACCAGCGGAACATGGAACTCCGGACGGGGGTGAGGGCGGCCACCGGCGCCGCGGCTCATGCGCCGCGCGCACCGAGTGGTGGTACTCGACGGACGCCCGGATGATCCGGGACCTTTGGCAACTTCCACGACGCCCTGCGCGGCTTTCCCTTATGCACGGCGGAGGGAACGATTGGTAGCTTTGGCGGGTGCGAAGGGAATACGAGAGGAGGTCCCATGGACCGCTCCAAAGCCAGGTCGACCACGTCGAAGGTGGCTGCCACTGGCAAAGCCGCGACCAAGAAGGGAGTCAGGAAGTCGGCCGCGAACAAGCCGGCAAAGAACGCCACCAACCCGCCGCGCACCACCAAGGGCTGGCTCACCAGCCCTAAGTTTGGGAGCGCGGGCAGCGGGGGCGCCGAGTTCGAACCGGGGCCGGAGCGCGACTGACCCGGTCGTCGCCGTGCTCTCGTGCGTGAGGAGGGTTCATGTCCAGTAAGCACAAAGTGGCCAAACGCCACCGCGACGCCGTCGAGACGACGAGCCGTCCGGAGTCGCCGGCACTCGAAGGGCGGACGCCCATGCCGGAGGAGTTGACCGGACGGGCGGACGCGACCGCAGAGGATCTCCGGACGCTATTCGCCAGCGACACCGCCGAGCACTTCGCCGACGGCTTTCGGGGTGGAAGCAACGAGGACCGCGAGACCGACATTCCCGAGGATCCCGACACCGATCCCGATGCCGACGAGGACGTGACGGCGGTGTAGGGGTTCGCCCCCGACGGATCGTGGCGAGAGGATGCGGGTACTCCTCTCGTCATGAACCGCCGCGACTTTCTCTCCACCTCCGGACTCGCCGTGGGCGGCGCCATCGTCGGCGGCCGGTGGCCGCGCATGATTCACCTGCCCGCGCCCGCCGACTATACGGTGCGCATCGCGCCGCTCAACCTCGAACTGGCGCCCGGCGTCGTGATCCGCACCACCGCCTTCAACGGCACCGTCCCGGGGCCCCTCATGCGCTGGCGCGCCGGGCGCCCGATCACGGTGGACGTGGTCAACGACACCGGCGCGGACGATTGGGTGCACTGGCACGGCCTGATCATCCCCTCGGCCGTGGACGGATCCGAAGAGGAGGGAACCCCGACCGCGCCCGCGCACGGCGCCCGGCGCTACGCGTTCACTCCTGAGCCCACCGGATTCCGATGGTACCATTCGCACCGCATGGCGGGGCACGATCTGCGCATCGGCACGTACTCCGGCGAGTTCGGGTTCCTGATGCTCGACCCCGACAGCGACCCGGCGCGCTATGACCAGGAAGTCTTCCTCGCCCTTCACGACTGGGACGGCTACCCCACCGGCGGCGACGACGGATTCCGCTTCGTCATGTACAACCACGCCTCGATCAACGGCCGCCTGCTCGGCGCCGCCGACCCCATTCGCGTGCGCGAGGGCGAGCGCGTGCTGCTGCACGTGCTCAACGCCAGCGCCACCGACATCCACCAGCTCGCCCTCCCCGGGCACACCTTCACGGTCACCGCGCTCGACGGAAACCCGGTGCCCGTGCCTGCCACGGTCGCCACCCTCCGCCTGGGCCCCGGCGAACGCATCGACGCCGTCGTGACCATGAACCAACCGGGGGTGTGGGTGCTGGGCGAATGCGACGATCGCGTTCGCACCATGGGCATGGGCATCGTCGTCGAGTACGCCAACCGCCCGGGGCCGCCGCGGTGGGTCGCGCCCGCCATGCCCACGTGGGACTACCTCGCGTTCGCCAACCCGCCAGGCACCGAGCCGGCGACCGCGGACGCCGCGCCGGCCGTGCGCATCCCGATGGTGTTCCGGTCCAAGTTCGGCGGACACGGCGACTTCGAGCACTGGACGATCAACGGCCAGGAATTTCCGGACGGCGCCGCCACCACGATCACGGCCGGCACACGCTACCGCATGGCGTTCGACAATCAGAGCACCGACGATCACCCCGTGCACCTCCACCGCCACCGGTTCGAGCTGGTGACCGTCAACCGCCGGCCGACGGCGGGCCTGATCAAGGACGTCGTCATCGTGCCGGCGATGACCACCACCGAGGTGGAATTCACCGCCGACAACCCCGGCCTCACGCTGTTCCACTGCCATATGCAAGATCATATGGACTTCGGCTTCATGCACCTGTTCGAATATGCGTAGCGCGGCGCGGCGGCTCGCCCTCGCCGTGGCCTGCGCCGCACTCGCCCTCGCCGCCCCACCCCTCCCCGCGGCGGCGCAGGAGGACTACGAGATCGAGGTGTATCCGGCGGCCACCCAGGCCCCCAAATCGCTCATGCTCGAGCTGCACAGCAACTTCACGTTCCAGGGACAGACGCTCACGGTGGACGGGGTCGCCCCCACCAACCACGCCACGCACGAGACGCTCGAGGCCACGCTCGGCCTGAACGCCTGGTCCGAGGTGGGCGCCTACGTGTTCACCAGCATGCAGAGCGGGGCCGGCGGCGCGTGGGCCGGCAACAGCGTGCGCTATCGCCTGCGCGTCCCCGACGCGTGGGCGTGGCCCGTGGGCGTCAGCCTCTCCAACGAAGTGGGCTATATGCCGTCCCAATACTCCGAGGACGGCTGGACGTGGGAGATCCGGCCGATCGTGGACGAGTACTACGGGCGCTGGTACCTGTCGGTGAACCCCACGTTCGAACACTCGTGGGGCGGCACCGTGTCTCGCGGGGGCCTGCAGTTCACGCCGAGCGCCAAGTGCACGTTCGATTTCACGGAGCGGGTGAGCGCCGGATTCGAATACTACGCCGCGCCCGGCGAACACGTGGCCCTGTACATCCCCCTCGACGTGGACACGGTCGTCGTGCCGGTGAGTCCGCCCACCCCAAGCGCGTCGCGCATGGTGGATAGCGACGCGGTGCTGCACCTGCCGCACGGCGAGCGCCAGCAGCTGTTCGCCGCCGTCGACCTGCACCTCTCGCCGCTCTGGGAGATCAACTTCGGCGTCGGCCTGGGCACCACGGGCAGCACCGACCACCTGGTGGCCAAGCTCATCCTCGGTCGCAGCTTCGGATGGGGACCGCCCGCCCCGGGCATGTGAACGCCGGCGCCGCCGGCGGCGCGCGGCGGCCGCCGAACGCTCAGCTCCCCGCCCCACCCCCGTCGGCGTACCCCCAGTCGTACGCCCGCTCGCCATCCGCCAACTGCCAGCGCGTGGGCCACGTCGTGCGTTGCCAGTCCGTTGACTCGCCCAACGGCTGCCCCGCGGCGGCCAGCGCGAGCGCCGCGCGCAGATCCCGCCGCTGATCGGCTGCCCAGCGCGTCCGGCGCGAGCGAGACGAACAGCATCGTGCCGCTCCGCGCCACCAGGTCGAGCCACTGCCGGTTGAGCGCCCAGGGAATCTGCGTCGTGACCCCCACGCAGTCGGCGTCGGCCGCATAGAACGCCCCGCTCTGCGCGCCGCGAAACGCCAGCGCGTTCACGCCCATGCGCCGCACCCGGTCCCACTCCGTGCCGCTCGTGTCGTCGCCGATGCGGCACATCTCGAAGCGCCCGGCGGACAGATGGCTCACCGTGTTGCAGCCGATGATCGACGCATCGCCGGCCGCCGTCCGGATGGTCCGGTACAGCTCGTCGATCACCTCGGCGGTCGTGCGCACCGGCCCCTCGGCGAACGTCCACACGCCCCGCGTCAACGCGCTGCCCATCTGGAACCCCCACCGGCCGAACAGATCGTAGGTGGAGTAGTCGTGCTTGATCAGATCGAAGCCCCACGCGCGCAGGCGGGCGATGTCGGCGGCGATCTTCTCGCGCGCCTCCGGCACCGTGGGATCGAGCACGTCGCGGCTGCGCGACAGCCGCCAGCCGTCGGGCACGTCGGCCGGCGCCTGCAGGGGGCGAATCCAGACGCCGGGCCGCGCCCCGAGCCGCCGCACGTCGCCCGCGAGCGCCGGCAGGTCCGGAAACTTCTCGTTGCCGCGGTCCCACGTTCCGGCGCCTGACTTGTCGGCGCCGCGCCCGGGCTGCCAGCCGTCGTCGATCACCACGAACGGCCGGTTGGCGCCCGATGGACGTGAGCTCCACGATGTGCCCCGCGTCGGCGCGCACCGTGTCGGCGCTGTTGTTCGCCGTAGGCGTAGTACCAGTCGTTGCTGCCGTACACGGGCTGCGGGGGCAGGCGCGGCGCCGCGCACATCTGCCGGCAGAAGGCGTGCACGGCCGCGAACGCCGACTCCCCCGGCTTCCCGGCGCGGCACACCACGTGGCACACGGCGAGCGTTCGATCGCCGAGCTGCAGCGGCGCGCCCCCGCTCCGCACGTCGGCCCACAGACTGATGCCCCCGCGGTCCACTTGCCAGAAGCACATCGCGCCGGCCCCGGTGCGCACGCCGTACCCGTCCGTGCGCGTGCCGTCCGAGGCCATCACGTACCAGGGCATCACGCGATCGGGCACGAAGCCGCGCCACTCGAAGTCGCCGTAGCCGCGCTCCCAGGCGTCGCCGAGCAGCTGCCGCGTGGCGTCGAGCCCGCCGTTCCAGCGCAGGCCGAGCTTGAGCACGCCCGCCGCCGCAGTTCCCGCCGCCGGCGATGCCGCCAAATCGACGCGGAGCGCGCCCGGCACCTCCACCACGTCCACCGACAGGCCGGCGCCGGTCCACCGTGTGCCGCCGGCCGCGCGCACGAGCGGCTGTTCGCCCGCCGCCGTGCGCGCCGAAACCACGTCCGGCGCGCGCATCAGATCGAGAAAGCCGTTCGGGCCGTGGCGGTCCCGCGGCATCAACGCCACGTGCAGCGACGATGCGAGCAGCGAAGCCGCGCCGCGCTGCACGAACTCTCGGCGGGAGACCATGCCGGTCAATATGCGGGGGCGAGCCCCCGCCGGCGAGCCGCTCCCGCGCCCACTGCCGAGCGCGCTACGGGAGCTTTCCCACGTTCCACGTCAGTCCGGCGTACAGCGCCGGCGGCTGGCCGCCCGCCACGTTGGCGATGAACCCCAGGTCGGCCACGAACCACGGATGCACGGCGTAGGTGGGGCCCGCCAGAAATCCCACCGACGGGCCGCCGCCGAATCCGGGATATCCGTAGAGTTCGGCCGCGAACGACAGCGGACCGGCCAGCGCCGTTCCCGTCGATACCGTCCACAGCATCGCGTTCGCGCTGTCGCCGCGGGCGCTGCGCCGCGTGTACCCCGCGTTGATGTCCAGCGACACCGGGCCCAGCACGTGGCTCGAGATCAGGAGCAGCGTGCCGTCGGTGGTGCCGGTGCCCGTGCCCCGGGCCGGCGACCCCGTGGGAAACTTGACCGACGGCTGAATGGCGAAGTCGCCCACCAGCGGCGCGTCGTCGAGCAGGCGCCACTTGACGCCGAGGCCCGCGTCGCCGATCCCCAGCGGCTGCGGGCTCGACGGACGCACGGTGGTGAAGCTGACGTCGAACTGCACGTGCGACGCCACGCCGAACTTGAGCAGCGTGGGCGTGGCCAGCGAGTTGACGCCCGGCGCCACGCGATCGCGTTCCACCCCCCACTCGAGTTCGAACCACCCCGGCGCCACCGTGCCGGCGTGCGTGGCCACCGTGGGGCGTTCCGGCTGCGCGTCGTGCGGCGACGGCGGGCTCTGCGCGCGGAGCGCCGCGGCGCCGCCGCTGGCCAGCATCCCGATCCAAACCCCCACCGCGATCCGAACCATCGGTCGTGCCATGTGGCGCATTCCCAGGATTGAGGCAACCCACCGCTTGCAATTTAGGACCGCCTAAGTTAGATATTTGTCACGGCTGAAGCAATGGCCGGCGACCCGGCGCACGGGAGGCGCTCGCGTGGCACGTTCCTACACGACGGACGACCGGACGGCGCGGCCGCATCCCAAGGTGCAGCTCGCCGCGCGCGACGCCATCGAGGGCCGCTCCCGCGGCCTCAAGGCGATCCTCCCCTTCATCGGGCCCGCGTTCATCGCCTGCATCGCCTACATCGATCCCGGCAACTTCGCCACCAACATCCAGGGCGGCGCCGAGTTCGGCTACGCCCTGCTCTGGGTGATCGTCCTCGCCAACGTCATGGCCATGCTCATCCAGGGGCTGGCCGCCAAGCTCGGCATCGCTACCGGCATGAACCTCGCCGAGGTGTGCCGCCATCGATTCCCGACGTGGGTGAACTACGCGCTCTGGATCACCCAGGAAGTCACCGCCATGGCCACCGATCTGGCCGAGGTGCTCGGCGCCGCCATCGGCGTCACGCTGCTCACCGGCATGCCCATGCTCGCCTCGGCGGTGGTCACGGGGCTCACGGTGTTCATCATCCTCGGGCTGCAGGGCCAGGGGTTCCGCCAACTCGAACTGTTCATCGGCGGGTGCGCCGCCGTGATCGCGCTCTGCTACGTGATCGAGACCGTCCTCGCCGAGCCCGACTGGGCGCAGGTGTTCTACCACAGCGTGGTGCCGAGTCTGCCCGGCAACGACGCCGTGCTGCTGTCGGTGGGCATCATCGGCGCCACGGTGATGCCCCACGTCATCTACCTGCACTCCGACCTCACGCGCGGGCGCATCGTGCCCGCCAGCGACGAGGAGGCGCGCCGGATCGTGAACTTCAACAAGGTCGACGTCATCGTCGCCATGAGCCTGGCCGGGCTGGTCAACATGGCCATGCTGTTCATGTCGGCCAGGGTGTTCCACTTCACCGGGCACGCCAACGTGGCCGACATCAACTCGGCGTACCAGACGCTCACGCCGCTGCTCGGGGGCGCGTCGGCGCTCGTCTTCGCCGTGTCCCTCATTGCCTCCGGCGTTTCGAGTTCGCATGTTGGAACCATGGCCGGCCAGGTCGTGATGCAGGGGTTCGTGAACTTCCGCATTCCGATCTGGTTGCGGCGGCTGGCCACGCTGATCCCGGCGCTCGTCGTCATCTACCTGGGGCTCGACCCCACGCGCACGCTGGTCATCAGCCAGGTCGTGCTCAGCTTCACGCTCCCCATTCCCGTGATCACGTTGATCCTGTTCACGCGCAATCCGGCCATCATGGGCAAGCTGGTCAACCATCGGGCGGTGACGGGGCTGGCGATCCTCTGCGCCGCCGTCATCCTGTTCCTGAACGCGGTGCTGCTCTACCAGACGTTCGGCGGACGCCTGCCCGCCCTGGGCTGACGATATATGAATACTCCAATGCGCGTGCTGGTGCCGCTCGACGGCTCCCACCTGGCCGAGGGGGCGCTGCCGATCGCGGCCCGGCTGGCCGAGGCCTGCGGCGCGTCCGTCACGCTGCTCCACGTGATCGAGAAGGACGCGCCGCCCACCATCCATGGCGAGCCGCACCTGGCCAAGGGCACCGAGGCCGGCGCGTATCTGGGCCGGCTGGCGCGCCAGCTCGCCGAGGCCGGCGGCACGGTGGACTACCATGTGCACGAGGACCCGGTGGGCGACGTGGCGCGGAGCATCGCCGGCCACGCCGGCGAGCAGCACGCCGACCTCGTGGTGGTGAGCACCCACGGCGCCGGCGACCTGAGGCGCGGGCTCTGGGGCTCCATCGCCCAGCAGGTGCTGCAGCTCTGCCGGCGTCCGGTGCTGCTCGTGCGCACCGAGCGGGTCCCGCCGGTGCACACGCCCTTCGAGCCGGCCACGATCATGGTGCCCCTCGACGGCACCGTGGCCGCCGAGGGCGCGCTGCCCCTGGCCGGCCGGCTGGCCCGTGCCCTGCACGCGCAGCTGCGCCTGGTGATGGTCGTGCCCACGCTGGGAACGGTGGCCGGGGAGCATCAGCCCCAGGCGGCGTTCCTGCCCGGCTCCACGCGGCTGCTGCTCGACGCGCAGGAGCAGCAGGCGGCCACGTACCTCGAGGAGCTGGCCGCGTCGCTCGAAGCGTCCGGCCTGCCCGCCGTGGCCGAGGTGCGCCGCGGCGCGCCGGTGGCGGAGCTGGCCGCCGACGCCGCCGAGCACGGCGACGGGCTGGTGGTGGCCGCCACGCACGGCCGCGCCGGCCTGCAGGCCATCTGGTCCACCAGCGTGGCCACGCGCCTGCTCAAGCGCACCAACGCGCCCATCCTGCTCGTGCCGATCGTGGAGCCGGCGTCGGCGGCCGCCGGCGCCGGCAGGGGCCAATGACCGCCGGACCGATCGCCCTGCGCCGGTCGCGCCGGCACGACGTGCGCGCGGGGCTGGTGGTGGAGTGGGTCACGATCGGCTGGATGCTCGTCGAGGCCGCCGTGAGCCTCACGGCCGGCGTCCTGGCGGGGAGCATCGCGCTCGTGGCGTTCGGCATCGACAGCGTGATCGAACTCGTATCGGCCGGCGTGCTGGTCTGGCGCCTGGGGATCGAGGGGGGCCGCGCACCGGTCGATCCGTACCGGGTGGAGCGCGCCGAACGCCGGGCGTCGCGCGCGGTTGGGTGGAGTTTGGTCGCGCTCGCCGTGTACGTCACCGTCCACGCGGGCTATGACCTGTGGACGCGAACCGCGGGCGAGGCGTCGCCCCTGGGCCTGGCGCTCGCGGCCTGCGCGCTCGTCGTGATGCCCCTGCTGGTGCGGGCCAAGCTGCGCATTGCCGCGTCCATCGGCAGCGGAGCGCTCAGGGCCGACGCGATGTGCGGCATCGTCTGCGCGTACATGGCCGGTACGCTCCTGCTCGGGTTGGGACTGCGCGCCGCGTTCGGGTGGTGGTGGGCCGACCCGGCGGCCGCGCTCGGCCTCGTGTACTTCATCGCCCGCGAGGGGCGCGAAGCGCTGAGCGACCGGTGCGCGTGCGGGGGCGCATGCGAGTGAAGCCCGATGCCGACCTCAGCGCGCCGGTGGAGGACTACCTCAAGGCCATCTACGAGCTCGAACGCGGTGGCGTGGCCGTGGCCACCACGGCGTTGGCCGCGCTGTTGGACGTGGCGCCGCCGTCGGTCACCGGCATGGTGCGCCGGCTGGCCGACCAGGGGCTGCTCACGCACGAGCCGTATCACGGCGTG
Source organism: uncultured Gemmatimonadaceae bacterium (assembly GCA_963729495.1). Lineage (GTDB taxonomy): Bacteria > Gemmatimonadota > Gemmatimonadetes > Gemmatimonadales > Gemmatimonadaceae > JAGWRI01. Next base: position 28,109 of record CAVSOM010000012.1, on the reverse strand, counting down.
CGGCTCACCCCCGACGGCCGGCTGCTCGCCCTCCGCACGCTCCGGCGCCACCGCGTGATCGAGGCCTATCTGGCCGAGGCGCTCGGCTACGGGTGGGACGAAGTGCACGACGAGGCCGAGCGGCTGGAACACGCGGCGTCGGACGACCTGATCGACCGCATGGCGGCGGCCATCGGCGAACCGAGCGTCGATCCGCACGGGGCGCCCATTCCCAGCCGCGACGGCGCCGTGGCGGACCAGCGGCTGCTCAACCTGGGCGACGTCAAGGTGGGGGCGACCGTGGAGGTCGTGCGCATCAGCGACGACGACCCTGCCCTGCTGCGCTACCTGGACGATCTCGCCATCAAGCCGGGCAGCATCGTGCGCGTGGTCGAGCGGGCGCCGTTCGGCGGCCCGATCACGCTGAAGGTGGGCGGCGCCGTGCGCGCCATCGGGCCGGCCCTGGCCCACGAGCTGTACGTGCGGGCGCGCCGGCGGTGACGGTAGCCCGGGGGGCGGGTCCTCACTTTGCGGTTGGCCCCATACGACGGGTCCCCATCATCACAACTTCTTTACGACCATACGTTTGCGTCTAGGAGATCGAACTATGCGCGGTTCCAGAATCTTCGCCTCGGCCCTGATCGTGGCCCCCCTGCTCGCCGGCTGCCACAAGAAGCCGGAGTTGGCGCCCGTGCCCGCGGCCGCCCCGTCGATCGACAGCACGGCCATCAAGCGCCACATCGCCGATTCCATCGCCGCGGCCGACGCCGCGCGCCGGGCGGCCGACCAGGCCGCGGCCCGCGCCCGAGCCGACAGCATCGCGCGCGCCGAGGCGGCCGCGCAGGCGTCCATGCGTGCCACGCTCACCGCCGGGATCCATTTCGATTTCGACAAGTCCGACCTGCGAGCGGAAGACCAGGCGATCCTCGACGCGAAGATCCCGATCCTGCTCGCCAATCCGGGCGTGACGCTGCGCATCGCCGGCAACACCGACGAGCGCGGGTCCACGGAATACAATCTGGCATTGGGGCAGCGGCGCGCCGCGACGGCCAAGCGCTATCTCACGGATCACGGCGTGGCCGACGCCCGCCTGGAGACGATCAGCAACGGCGAGGAGCGTCCGCTGTGCACCGAGCACGACGAGTCGTGCTGGTCGCAGAACCGCCGCGACGAATTCACCATCACCGCGGGAGCCGACGGTCAATTGAAGCACGCGGGCAACTGACGCGCCGCGGGCGGCGGATTTCCGCGCGGGGGGAACGGCGGAGCGATCTGTAACCTTTCGGCACATGGTGTAACGTTCCGGCGCGTCCGGAGGGCCTACCCTCTCCCTATTCACCTCATCGAACAGGGACCACGCCATGACGAAGACCGTGTGCTTGATCGCCGCCCCCTTCGCGGACCCGATCGCCTCCGAGGCCGCCCGCGCGCTGCAGGCGCCCGCCCACATCGTCGCGCTGCAGCATCAGCGCGACGTCGTGGGGTGGATGCGGCGCCCCGACGTATTCGCGCTCGTCGTCACGGCGCGCGCGCTCCCCGACGCGCATCGCAGTTCGCAGATCGCGCGGCTGGCCCGCGCCATGGCGCCGGAGACGCCGATCGTCGCCGTACTCGACGCGCCGACCCCGGACACCGCGTTGACGCTGATGATGGCGCGGGCCGGCGCCGACCATTTCGTGTTCGCGCCATCCCGGGAGTTGGCGCCGATCCTGCGCCAGGCGGCGCGAGGGGGTGGGGGGAGCGCCACCGCGGGGCACGCGGGGCACGAGTTGCCCGGGGCATTCCGCGATCGGTTCGCGTCGTGCGCGGTGAGCGACGCGGCGCAGGCGTCGGCGGTGCTCGGCGCGGCCTGGCGGGTGCCGGCCGGCACGCGGGTCACGGACCTCGCCCGCGACTGCGCGCAGAGCGCCACGCAGTTGCGCCGGACGTGCGCGAACCTGGCGCTGCCGAGCCCGGCGCGTCTGCTCGAATGGGCGCGGCTCGTGCACGGGGCGCAGGCGGCGAGCGCGGCGCTGGACTGCGGGGAGGTCGCCGAGGCGTGTGTGGTGGCGCGGGCCGCGGGGTACGAGCGCGTGCACCACGCCGATCGGGCGTACCGCGCCATCGCCGGGGTCACGCTGGCGGCCGTGCAGCACCGGGGCGTGGAAGCGCTGGGGTCGGGCCAGCGGCCGATGGCGCACCGGCTGGCTCACGCGTCGGTGGCTTAGGGCGCCTCGTCCGGGGCGGTGTCCGGGTCCGTTTCGGCGTCAGAATCGGCGTCCAGATCGGGCTCCAGGTCGGGATCCGCCTCTGCGTCCGCGGTGGAGTCGCGGCCGGCCGTGGCGGCGGCGAGGAAGGCGCTGAACGTCAGGTCCAGCCCTTCGCCGAAGCGGATGTCCTGGGCGCGGCACCCCGTGTACCGGCGGAGCTTGTTGCGGAGCGCGGTGGCGGAGGGGTAGCCGAACTGGACGGCGAGCTGTTCCACCGTGGAGGTGCCGCGGCGGAGGAGTTGGGCCACGACGAGAACGGAGGCCCAGGCCACGAGGGCGCCGGGCATGGGGAGCCCGCCCTCGCGGCAGCGGCGGCGCAGGGCGTTGAGCGACCAACCCATGGCGCGGGCCAGGTCTTCGCGGGACAGGCCGCCGCGGGCGTGTTCCAGGCAGTAGCGCAGGATGGCCATGCCGTCGGGCGGCAGGTGTCCCTCGACCGCCACGAGGATGGGGGTGACCACGGAGAGCGCCGTGGCGCTGCGCAGGGTGGTGAGCAGCGCGGCGGGGGAGTCGTCGGCGCCGCGCCAGAGCAGCTCGTGGACGCCGGCCTGCGTGAGGGCGAGGATGGCGCTCGACTGCGAGGCGACGGGTGTGCAGTACCCGATCACGGCCACGGTGGGGTAGCCGGCGCGGATCTCGCGGACGGCGGCGCTCACCGAGGCGCCCCTGGCGTCCACCGGTTCGACGACCACGGCCATGAGGGGGGCGAGGGAGTCGCGGAGGTGGGCGCGGAGTTCGTCCACCGTGTCGACCGCGTCGAAGGTGGCGAGGTGGAGGACGGCGCCGCGGAGGCGGGCGCGTTCCTGGCGGCCGATGACGAGGGCGACGATGCGCGCGCGCGTGGTGGCCCGGGTGGCGGGACCGGGTCTGAACTCCTGCGCTGGCTGGGGCTCCGTGCGGTCGCGCATACCCCTACGGTAACACGAAGCGGGCGGGAGCACACGATGTAACCCCGGAAGCACGTCCTGTAACGCTTAACCGGGAACTCGGGCGCCATCATACGTGCGCCGCGGGGGCGTTCCCCGCCCCGTGTTTCTCATCTCACTCTGGAGATTCCGCCATGTCCCGCTCTGCCCGCCTTGCCCGTCTCGCCGTTCTCGCGATCGCCACGGGTGCCATCGCCGTTGCCGCCGGTTGCAGCTCCGTGACGGCGCCGAGCCACGATACGAGCTCGGATTCGACCGGGATTTCGGGGTACAGCGTCGGCCAGGGCTAGTTGCGGTCCCGGGCGCCGTCGTCGTGGAATCTTAGACGGCGCCCACCAACTCCGCCCCATCCAGCGAGTCCACGAACTCGACCACAGATTCGCCGGGCGGATCCAACGGGGCCGGTACGGTGCAAGGCACCTCTACTGGCGCATCGAGCACGACAAGCAGTTCGTAGAAGTGATGTTCGCCGGCGAGCACGCGCGCGCGCGCGGCCACTCGTCCACTACCCTCCAGATCGCCTGTAAGGCCCAATGCCTCGCGAAATTCCACGAGCGCCGAAGCAGCAGCGTACGGAAGGATCTGGGCACCGCCCATTGAAGCGAGCGTAGCCTCGAGTTGTTCAAGGAACCGGTGCACGAGCATTGGAGCGCGCCGTTTGTCCAGCGAGCGCGCCGCTGCCACTCCGGCGCCCCCGAGAATTGGGAGCATGAGTCGGGGGGGCACCGACGGTCGAGCCATCGCCGCCGAAAGTGCTCTCAATCCTGTCCGCGAACGCCCCATGTCCACGAGCAACTGGCCGACGTTCAGCAACATCTCCGTCTGCGCCACAGGGGTGTCCGCGGACTTGAACGCTTCCCAACCGTGCACGAGAGCTTGGCTAAAGTCGCCAGCGGTTGCCGCAGCAACCATCAATGTATGGTGCGCCACCGCCCGTGTTTCGGGCGCGATTCCGTGCTGCGCCAGCGCGCGGTGGAGATGTTCGCGCGCCGCCACGTAGTTGCCTCGGTTCTGCGCAATGATGCCGCGCCCCAATTCAGCCCGCGCCCGCAAATCGTCGCTGTTCTCGCGCTCCCCCAGCTCCGCCACTTCGTCGTACCAGTTCGCCGCCGTCACCACGTCGCCACGCTGACGGGCAATGCGCGCCCGCCACGCCACCAACCGCCCGAACACCGCCGCATCGTCGCCGCTCAGCACGCCGCACAGACTCTGCAGCATCTGGTCCGCCACGAGGAACCACGCCGAGTCTTCGGCCGCCACGGCCATCGGCTCCACGAACGCCATCACCGATTCCACCAGCCGGCTGGCCGGCCCAATCGACAGCACACCCTGCGCGGCCAGGAACCGGCGCAACGCCTCGGTGCGCGGCGAGCCCGCCCCGGCGGCCACCACGTGTTCCAACTGCGTGGCCACCATCAACCAGCCGGCCGCGTCCTCGGGAATCGTGGCCGGATGCGCGGCCGCGTCGTCTCGATACGCATCGAGCGCCGTCGTGCCGCCGGGCAGGAAGGCGGAGCGGGGGTGGCCTGTGGGTCGGATGGGCATCACGCGTAAAAGGTTAGATCGGCCCGTGCGCGCCGCAAGGCCGCCCGTTCGTAATTGGTTGATTTTGGGCGAAATCCAACCTCTGGCGTAACCCCCGAGGCGGCCCGATCCCTGTATGGTGAGAAGACCTACTTTCACCAGGCCGAGTACCAATATGGAATTTGCGACGCCGCGCCCACCCAAACCCACCGTGCTGTTCGTGGACGACGAGGCCATGATTTGCCGGGCGATGAGCCTGCTCTTCCCTCGCCACGACCTGGACATCATCACCGCCAGCACCGTACACGAAGCCTGCGTCGTGCTCCGCGAGGTGAACGTAGACGTCGTCGTGATCGACTACCGGCTGAACAACGGCGAGACCGGCGCCGACGTGGTGGAGTTCATCCGCAAGATCCGCCCCGAACTGGGCACGCGCATCCTGATGATCTCGGGCGACGTGTCCGAGGGACCGTACCGCATGATCACCAACACCCTCCGACTGCCCTTCCTGCCCAAGCCGTTCGACATCGGCCAGGTGATCCTCAGCGTGCGGCAGCTGCTGTCGCAGGATCTGCTGCCCGGGTCGCTCAGGGGGCATTCGGCCGCCAAGTGATGTGAAGGGGCGCGGCGCGCCACGCGCGACCGCCCGGGGTGCAGCAGAACGCCGGCGATTTCGCAATCGGCGGTACCTTCACGAATCACTTGGCGCCCCACACGACGGCGCAACCCGCGCCGCTGCCCAGACATGCGCCATCGAGCGCCCCGGGCCCGATCTTTGCGTCTACTGAATGCGCCGGCTCGGGACCGATCCCGCGCCGAAGGCTTTCCCTCCCGATTCCGCCCCCAACTCCCGTGCCGGCCGATCCGCCCCTCCCAGGATCCCCGTCGTGAGCCCCCCCAGCCGTCTCGGCCCCCGCCTCGACGCCACGGCTTCGCCCTGGCGCGCGCGGGCCGCGGCCGCCATCACGATCGTCACGGTCCTTGGCTCGGCCGGCGCCGCGGGCGCGCCGCGGCGCCCCGCCCCGCCGGCGCGTACCAGCATGCTCACCTCCGAAGAGACCGCCGCGTTGCTCGGCGCCACGGACTTCTTTCCCATCGAGTTCGCCACCTACGACGGGCGCAATCAGGTCACGCACCCCTCCGCCGTGGAGTTCGCCGCGCCGTGGCACGGGCACCGCTTCTGGCTGGCGCTCACGCCCTATCCGTACAGCGACGCGCAATACGAGAACCCTTCTGTGTACGCCGGCGACACGGGCAGCGACTGGGCCGTGCCGCCGGAGGTCTCGAACCCGGTGGTCCAGACCACGCGCGGCTACCTCTCGGACCCCAATCTGGTGTACGACCCCGACGCCGACGCGCTGCGCCTCTACTATCGCGAAGTGGCCAACGGCGAGGACTCGAACCACCTGAAGCTGCACCTGGCCGACAACGTGCTCATGACGCGCAGCACCGACGGCACGCACTGGAGCGCCCCGCAGACGCTGGTGAGCGATCGCGGCGGCTTCTTCGTGTCGCCCGCGGTGGTGCGCACCGGCCCCGGCGATTGGCGCATGTGGCAGGTGACCACCGACACCGCCGGGTGCAACGCCAAGCGCACGCAGGTGGTGGAACGGCGATCCGCCGACGGGCTGGCATGGTCGCCTTCCATGCCGGTGGATCTGGTGCAGCCCGGCTACTCCGCCTGGCACCTGTCCGTGCAGTACGTGGCGGCGCGCGGCGAGTACTGGGCGCTCGTGGCCGCATTCCCCAGGGGCCGCGATTGCACGATGACGAGCCTGTTCCTGGCCACCAGCGCCGACGGCGTGACGTGGACGACCTACCCGTCGCCGGTGCTCGCCCGCGGCGTGGCCGCCCGGTTCAACGCCAACGTCTACGAGTCGTCGTTCATCGTGGACGCCACCGGCGAGGAGATGACGATCTGGCTCACCGGCGCCGAGATGGTGGCCCCCCGCTCCCCCAAGTCCGACGCGATCCTCGAGTGGTCCGCGGCGCTCATGCGCACCAAGACGAGAACCCTGCTCACCAGGCTGGCCACGCAAACGGATAATCCGGTGCCGGCGGATGCCCCGTTGGACGGCTTCTGGAAGATGCGGGGCGCGAACCTCATTCCCTGACTCCGGCATCGGCGCGCCGCTCGATCGGACGCGTGGCCCCTGCCGCCTCAGCCGAATCCCGCCACGGGGTGCGCCACGTACGGCGCCTCCAACGCCGCGACGTCGTCTTCCGACAACCGCACGTCCAGCGCCGCCGCGGCAGTCTCCAGGTGCGGCATCCTGGTAGCGCCCACGACGGGAGCGGTCACCCCGCGCCTCTGCAGGAGCCAGGCAAGCGCCACCTGCGCGTGCGGCAGCTTCGCGCGAGCGCGCCACCGCATCCACCGCCGCCGATCACCCGCTGATCGGCGTCGGCCATCGGCGCGTACAGCGTCTTGCCGAACCGGTCGGTCTCGGCGCGCTTGGTGGCCTTCGCCTCCGGTCCGCGCGCCAGTTTGCCCCGCGCGAGCGGGCTCCACGGAATCATGCCCACGCCCTGGTCGCGGCAGAGCGGCACCATCTCGCGCTCCTCTTCGCGGTAGAGCAGGTTGTAGTGGTTCTGCATGGAAACGAACCGCGTCCACCCGTGCCGCTCGGCCACGTGCTGCGCCTTGGCGAACTGCCAGGCGTGCATGGACGACGCGCCGAGGTAGCGCGCCTTGCCCATGCGGACGACGTCGTGCAGCGCTTCCATGGTCTCTTCGATCGGCGTGGCGTCGTCCCAGCGGTGGATCTGGTAGAGGTCCACGTAGTCCGTGCCGAGGCGCTTGAGGCTGGCGTCGATCTCGTGAAGGATCGCTTTGCGAGACAGGCCAAGTCCATTTGGACCGGGCCGCATCCGGCCCCAGACTTTGGTCGCGACCACCACCTCCTCTCGGCGGGCGAACTCGCGGAGCGCGCGGCCGGTGATCTCCTCGCTCGCGCCGTACGAGTACACGTTGGCGGTATCGAAGAAGTTGATGCCGAGCTCGAGGGCCCGCTTGAAGAACGGCCGAGACTCGTCGGGCGGCAGCACCCAGGCCCAGCGCCGCGGACTCGCCGGGCAGATTCGCCGCGGGATCGCCGTAGCTCATGCAGCCGAGGCAGATGCGGGAAACGGTGAGACCCGTGTCGCCCAGTCGTGTGTATTGCATCCATCCCTCCCCGTGCGCGCGCGGCGGGTGTCGCTACCGTTCGCGGATGTGACCTCCTGAACATATCGTTGGGGCAGGCCCGCGGCAGTCGCATGATTTCTTGATTCCCGCGGCCTCGCGCCATATGCTCGCGCGGGGGCCCGCGCGGTGCGGTGTCACCGCTCGCCACTCGGAGGTTCATGCCGGCGAAAACGCGATCGGCGCTCGGCGCCGCGATCGTCGTACTCGCGGCGGCCGGTGCGGCCGCCCTGCTGGCGCACGCGCACGGCGAACGCGCCGACACGTTCGTCGGCTCGGCGGCGTGCGCCCGCTGCCACGCGGCGGAGAGTGCGGCATGGACGACCTCCCACCACGCGCTGGCCATGCAGCCGGCTCGGCCGGGCACGGTGCTCGGACGGTTCGACGGCACGCGGTTCTCCCACGACGGCGTGACGTCAATGTTCACGCGCGCCGGAGACCGGTACGCGGTGCACACCCGGGGCGCCGATGGCCGCATGCACGACTTCACCGTGCGCTACACCTTCGGCGTGTGGCCGCTGCAGCAGTATGTGGTGGACGTGCCCGGCGGCCGGCTTCAGGCGCTCACCGTGGCGTGGGACGCACGGCCGGCAGCGGGCGGCGGCCAGCGCTGGTTCTCGCTGACGTCGGCGCCGCGGGGCGGCGCTGGGGGCGCGGATGGCGCCGGCAACGCGGGAATCGCGACCGCCGGCGAGCTGCGCTGGACCGATCCGGAGTACAACTGGAACTTCATGTGCGCCGACTGCCACTCCACCGGCGTGCGCAAGGGGTACGACACGGCCACCGACACGTATCGCACCACCGTGGCGGAACTCTCGGTGGGGTGCGAGGCGTGCCACGGGCCGGGATCGGCGCACGTGACGTGGGCCGCCGAGCCGGCGTGGATGCGACGGCTCGCGTGGCGCGGCGACGGGCTGCCGGCCCGGCTCACCGAGCGGCGCGGCGTCACCTGGATTCTCGACGCGGGCGCCGGCATCGCCCATCGCAGCGCGGCGCGCACCACCGATCACGAAATCGATATGTGCGCGCAGTGCCACGCGCGGCGCCTCCACATCGCCGACGGCTACACCGCCGGCGCGCGGCTGCTCGACTACTACATCCCCGACCTGCTCGCCGGCAACCGCTATTATCCCGACGGCGAGCAGATGGACGAGGTGTACCAGTACGCCTCGTTCCGGGAGAGCAAGATGTACGGCGCCGGCGTGACCTGTTCCGACTGCCACGACCCGCACTCGGGCACGCTCCGGCTGCCCGGCAACCGGTTGTGCGAGCAGTGCCACCGGGCGTCCAAGTACGACACCAGCGCGCACACCTTCCATCGCCCGGGGAGCACCGGCTCACAGTGCGTGGCGTGCCACATGCCGTCCACCACGTACATGGGCATTCAGGCGCGGCCCGACCACGCGATGAGCGTGCCCCGCCCCGACCTGTCGGTGCGGCTCGGCGTGCCGAACGCCTGCAACCGGTGCCACGCCGACCGGGACGCGCCGTGGGCCGCCGAGCAGGTGCGGGCGTGGTACGGCACGCAGCCGGGCTGGAACGACCGCCAGCGGTTCGCCCGGGCGTTCGCGGCAGACGATTGGGACGCGTCGGGCGCGAGCGACTCGCTGGCCGCCGTCGCGGTGGATCCCATGGAGCCCGCCATCGTGCGCGCCTCGGCGCTGGCGCGGCTGAGCCGGTACCCGGGCGCCGTCGCCGTCGGCGCCGCGACGCGGTCGGTGGGGGACTCCGATCCGTTAGTCCGGCTCGCCGCGCTCCAGATCCTCGACGCGGCGCCGACCGCGGAACGGCTGGCGCTCGCGGTACCGCTGTTGCGCGACACCACGCGCGCCGTGCGCCAGGGGGCAGCGTGGGTGCTCGCGCCGGTGCACGCCCCGCTGGACACGTCCGCGGCGTGGCCCGCGTTCGGGGCGGCGGTGGCCGAATTCGTGAGCAGCCAGCGGTACAACGCCGACCAGCCGTCGAATCTTCTGGCGCTCGGCGCGTTCTACACGCAATTCGGCCGGTTCGACGCCGCGACGATCGAGTTCCGGGCGGCGCTGCGGCTGGCGCCGGGTTATGCGAACGACTATCCGGCGATCGCGGCGGAATGGCGGCGGCGGGGGTGGACATGGGGCGGCGGCTTCCATGCTTCAGGCATTACAGCCGCCGCCGCGCTAGACTTCGCAATCAACGATCGGAGATCTTCAATGTCCCGTCATCTCCCCGTGGCCCGGTTCCTGGCCGCCCTGCTGGGTCCGGCGCTCATCCCGTCCGGCACACGGGCGCAGGGCGCGCCCGCCGAGTGCCGCGCGCTCGTCGCCGCGCAGGAGAAGCAGATCGTGACCCCCAACCACGTGTACATGACGCTGCGTCACGGCGCGCCGGCGGACGCGCCGATCACGTCGGAGACGATCTCCGTGGGCGGCGCCACGTACGTCATGGTGCAGGGGGGTTGGATGCGGAGCCCCATGGGCCCGCAGGAGCTGCTCGCGCAGTTCAGGAAGAATCTCGCGAGCGCGAGGCACTACACCTGCCGGCGGGTGGGTGCCGACACCGCGGGCGGCGTGGCGGCAACGGTGTACCTCGCCCACGGCGAGAGCGCGGGCGTGGTGTCGGACACGCGCACGTGGGTGGCCAAGGCCACGGGCCTCCCCGTGCGCTCCGAGGAGGACGTGGACGCCGGCGGCGCGGACGGGAAGAGCCACGTGTCCGTACGGTACGACTACACCGACGTGCGGGCGCCATCCGGGGCGCGCTGAGCGCCGGGCGCGGCGATCACGGTTTCGCTGGAAACCATCCCCGAGAATACGGATGATGCGCACGATGGCGGGGACGCACGGCGCGCAATGAAATGGTCCGTGTGGCGGTGATTCGGCGTCGCACTCCGCACGAAAATCGCTTTACTACGCGAAGGACGACTCCGGCCGCTCCGGTCGGACCGCCGGCGTCTCCGGGCGCGTGGCGTCCATTGGGTGCCCGACCGCCCCCTTCTCCTTCCCGTTCCCCCATTTCTCCACAGGAGCCCCCCACTATGAAGTCCATGCAAGGCAGATCACTCCAAGCGCTGCGGGCCGCGCAGGCCTGGGTCGCCGACCACGCCGACCGGATCCCTCGCATCGCCGAGTCGGGCGCGTACCGGCGATTGTCGGAACTCGTGACCGCCGCGGGATCCCGCGCGTCCGCGCAGGCGGCCGCTGACCTCGCCGCGCGGTCCGCCACCCGCACCTTCTGGTCCCTTCGCGGCGCGCTGTTGCGCGATCACCTCGCGCCGATCATCAGAATCGCCGCCGTGGAAACCGCGGACGTCGCGGAGTTGGGCGCCCTCTCCATGCCGCCGCGCTGGGCCAGCGCCGAGCGTCTCCACGGTTACGCGGTCGGGATCGCCTCCACCGCCGAGCGTTTCGCGAACCGGTTCGTCGCCGCCGGGCTGTCCGCCGACTTCGCGGATCGGACCCGCGCGGCGGCTGACGCCATGCGCGACGCGGTGCTCGAGCGCCGGCGACTCATAACGGCGAGGGTCGGGGCACGCGCCGGGTTGTCGCACACGCTGAGCGAAGGCCGCCGAGTGGTGCGTGTGCTCGACGCGATGGTGCGGAGCGCGCTCCGGGAGGATGCGGTGCTGTTCGAGGCGTGGCACAAGGCGCAGCGCGTGGAGCGGGGAGTGTCGGCCAGGAGGAGCCTGGTGCTACCAGCGCTGCGCGACGTGGCGCCGACCGTCCCGGTACAGGATACGCCGGCGATCGTGGACCGGTGGTGGGTGATGCGAATGCGGCTGCGGCAACTCGTGGAGGAGTGGGTGTGGCGGGGAGCCAGGCTGAGCCGCCTGGTAGTCGGGTCGGAAGACTCCGGATACAGCGGCGAGGGAGCCGGAGGGCCAGTTGTTCGCGCGTTGTCCCATGGGGAATCTGAGGTTGGGAGGTTGCCGGGTCGGTGAGCAAACACGGAGCGTGTCGCTGGCTGGGCGCTGGAACACGGCCGACCGCGCCGATTCCCCCGCCCGGTCCCGCGCCGGCGCCCGGCCACAGAGGCGTGGGCGCCGGCCTCCCGGCCCCCCACCGCCACGTCACCGGCACGAGGTTCAGCGCTTGGGGGACCAATGCCAGAACGCGACCGCGCACGCCGCCGCCACCAGCAGGACGATGCCCAGCGTGTAGAGGAGGGCTTGCCATTGCTCCCTGCGCGTCGGGGGTTCCGGCGGCGCGGTATTCATCGCTCGGCCGTCGCGCCACGCGCCCCTGACCTCGCGGAACCGGCGGCGACGCGGCGGAACGCTGCCCAGTCTGCTCCGTCGCATCACGCCACGCGGCCGAGGCGCGGCCCGCGCGGCTGGAGTCGATAGACGATCTCGCCCGTCAAGCCTCGCGCCTCAGTCCCAGGGGGTTCGCTGAGCCCGCGCCCACAGAAGAAATGCCACGGCGCATACCACCACAACGAGGAGGAGCAGACCGCCCGTACGCAGGAGCGCCTGCCGTTCCTCACGCACCGTCAGCGGTTCGCCCTGAACCTTGGGTCTGGGCAGGGATTCGCGCTCCGCACCCAACGACCCGCGGAAGCGCCGCCCACGGCGGCGCGACGAACCGCCGAATCCGGTTCGCCGCGTCACATGCCGATGTTCACCCGCAACTCGAGGTTCCGCGGGCGGCCGACGGACTCGCCACTAAAGAAGGCGCCCTTCAGGATGTAGACGGAGTCGAACAGGTTCTCGCCGTAGATCTGTGGCTGGATCGTCGTCTCGCCGAAAAGGAACGTATATCCCAGGCTGGCGTTGACGATGGTGCTCGGGTTCACCTTGATGCCGCTGTTGAAGTCGAACAGGCCCGTGCCGTACGAACAGCCGCACTGCGATGGGTCGAGGCCGTTGGTGAGCCCGCTGCCGTAGATCACGGTGCCGGTGAGGAACCATTGATCCGGGGCATAATTGAAGCTGCCGATGATCGAAAGCCGCTGATCGTGGTCGAGGTCGAAGTACCCGGCCGGCGGGGCGGTCGGGAAGAAGCCACCGGTGATCGCGCCCGTGCCTTCGGCATGGTTGAGCGCCGCGTTGACGTACGCCGAGAACGGGCCGGTCGGCTGGTATTGCAGCACGCCCTCGATGCCCTGGATGTGGACGTTCTGAATGTTGACGTCGGTGACGATCGCCGAGCCGGGCACGGTGTTGTCGTCGATGCCGGGGCTACTGTCCTTCTTGTAAAACGACGCCTTGGCGACCAGCGCCTGGTCCGTGAATCGATGCGTGATTCCCAACTCGTAGAAATTGTCCCGCTCGGGGAGCGTCGGCGCGGTCGCCGCTCCGGATTGCGAGATGCTCGTGATGGCGCGCAGGTCTTCGATGTTGGTCGGAATGAACTGCCGGCCGTAGTACAGCCAGAACGACGTCTGAAGCGTCGGGAAGAAGTTCAACCGAACGCGCGGGCTGAGTTGCGTCTTCGTGCCCGCGAACGGCGCCGTGTGCGCGTCATACCGCGCGCCCGCGCGCAGCTGGAACCACTCGGCGGGCGAATACACCGTTTGCGCGTACACGCCCACGTCGCTCCCCGTGAGGCCGGAGTTCGAATACGGGCCCGGTGCGCCGGATTGGGTCGTGGTCGAAAAATCCTCGTGACCATTGGTCACCGACGACAGCGTGCCGAACATGAACTGCGTTTCCCGCGCGGCCTCGTACGTGTAGTCCATTTTCAGGCCGTAAATGCTGAAGTTCCGGTTCTCCGTGAGGTTGTACGGGGTGGTATCGGGATAGAAGACGAACTGTGCCTGGTCCGCGGCTCCGGGCACATAGTGCAGGCTTCCCTGCCGGGCGAACAGTCCGGTGAACAGCTCCGACGGCACGTTGGTCGCGCTCGTCGAATCGCCGAACAGGTGGTGCCACGCCAGGTTCTCGAAGCTGTTGACGTCCGTCTGGTGATCGTCCAGGTACGCGCCGCCCGATGTGTCGTACGGCACGCCGAAGTGGGTGCGCGAGTCGCTGACATCGAACGTCACGACGTCGTGCGTGCCCGCGCTGTACTGAATCTTGCCGAACCCGAAGGCATCATCGCCGGAGTTGTGCAGATTGTTCACCTGGTTGGTGACGGTGTCGAGCATGACCGGCTCTTGCCGCATATCGCTGTATTGCCGGGTCCCCGACGCGAAGAACCCCCACGCGCCGCTGTTGCCGCTCATGCTGAGGGTCTGGCCGTTCTCGCCCGTTCCCCCCACGGTCGTCTTGGAGTCGTACTGCCCGGTGTAGCCGCTCACGTTCATGTGGAAGGCGCCGGTGGGGATACGCGTGGTCACATTGATGATGGCCGTGTTCTTGTTCCCGTATTCGGCGTCCCAGCCGCCCGTCTGGAAGTCGATCCGATTCACGATCTGGGGATCGAACAGTTCGTTCAGGCTGCCGGACACCCCGGATGGAATCGGGATGCCGTCGATGTAGTACGAGTATTCGTCGTGCTGCCCGCGAATGTGCACCTCGCCGGTCGGCGCCCGAGCCGCGCCCGCGATGGACTGCTGAACGATCTGCGACGTCGTCGTACTCGGGGCGCCATGATAGTCGTTCTGCTGGAACACCTGATCGCCCGTGCGCGTATCCACGGCCACCGGCTCGGCCCCCGATACCTTGACCGCCTGGAGCGTGATCGCGACCGGGTGCATCCTGATGTTGATGGTCACGTCCCCGCTGGTGATCGTCAGCATCCGCGTTTCCGGCCCATAGCCCAGGAAGTGCACGGCGAGCGTGTACGTACCCGCCGAGAGATTGTGGATGCGGTAGGAGCCGAAGGCATCCGTCGCCGTGTTCGCGATCACCGTCGTGCCTTGCTGCACGCTCACTTCGGCCGCGGACAAGGGAGCGCCCGTCGAGCTGTCGGTGACCGATCCGGCCACGTCGCCGCCCGCGTCCGCGCGCGGCGTGGAATCGCGCGAGGCCGCGGAGGGCCGCGGCGGAATCGTCGAGGGCGCGCGGTTGCCGAGGGCGGAGGCGGGAGCGGCGAGACCGCCAGTCGCCAGCAGGGCCAGGCCAACACGAAGAAGAGGGCGAAACAGCATCGGGGCTCCGGAATGAGATCAACGCCGGGCGGGAGGCGTGGTGCGCCTCCGTCGCCAACGGTTACCCAGGGACCCCGCACGGTAGGCGGCGCGAGCGCGGCGGGCACGTTCTATTCAACGAACGGGCACGATGGGCCGATGAACGGTCGGCCGCCGGCGGCGAACGGCAGTCTAGAGCCGCAGGAGCTGGTCGCGCAGCACGCGCGAGCGCAGCCGGCTCACCGCGAATTGCCGGCCGTCTTCCATCACGACGACGTACGTGCCGGCCGGCATCGGCGCCACCCGCCGAATCAGGCCCACGTTCACCAGCGTGCCGCGCGACAGGCGCACGAACTGCGCCGGGTCCAGGCGGGCCTCGAGGTCCTTCAACCGATACGTGATCGTGTATGTGTCGCGGAGCGTCGTCAGATGGAGCAGTTCCCCGTCGGCCACGACCGAGGATATCTGCTCCACCGGCAGCAGGACGAAGTGGTCGCGCAGACGCACGGGGATCCGCCGAAGCATGGGCTCGGCCATCGTCTCATCGTAGGCCGCCGCGGCGGCGCGGACGCGGTCCACTTCGGCCGGCTGATAGTCGGCCGCTTCGAGCCGTTCCATGGCGCGGTTGATCGTGCGCCGCAGCCGAGCCGGTTCGACGGGCTTCAGCAGGTAGTCCACGGCATTCATCTCGAACGCCTGCAGCGCGTAGGCGTCGTATGCCGTGACGAACGCGATGAGCGGGGTCCGGTCGCGGCGGAGGAGCCGCACGACGCCTAACCCATCCAGCTCCGGCATATGCAGGTCGAGGAGCACGAGATCGGGCCGCACGGTTTCGATCAGTTCCACGGCCTCCGCGCCGCTCGCCGCCTCTCCCACCACCTCGACGTCCCCCTGCGGGGCCAGCAATCCGGTCAGAAAGGCGCGGGCCGGCCGTTCGTCATCCACGACGACCACACGGAGGCGGTGGCCGGGGCTCACGAACGCCTTGCCGCGGCGCGAACGGAGCGCGATCCGGCCGGCGTCGCCGACGGCGGGGGCGCCTCGTCGCGCCGCGCGTCATCGGGCGCGACGGGGAGCCGAATCTCCGCTCGCGTCCCGCGGTCCGGTGCGCTGACGATGGTCAGCGACGCGGCCACCCCGAACTGCCGCTCCAAGCGGCGGTCGAGATTGGCCAATCCCACCCGCTGCGCGCGCCGGGCCGACAACTCGGCCATCGAGACCCCGGCGCCGGTATCCTCGACCGTCAGGGAGAGCGTCTGGCCGCGAGCCGCCGCGCCGTGCTCGCCGTCCGCCGGCGGGCACGGAGCGACCGACACCCGGATGCGGCCGCCGCCACGCAACGGACCGATGCCGTGCTTTACGGCGTTCTCCACGAGGGGCTGAATGAGCAGCGGCGGAATGCGCAGCGCGCGCACCGCATCGGGCACGTCGATCTCGATCTGGAGGCGATCTTCGAACCGTGCCCGCTCGATGGCGAGGTATGCTTCCACGATGGCGAGTTCCTCGCCCACCGACACCGATCCGGAGGTCGGCGACCGCAGGACGGCGCGCAGGAGATCGGTGAGCTTGTATAGCGTATCCAGTGCCCGGTCCGGCGCCTCGCGCATGAGATGGGCCACGGTGGTCAACGCATTGAACAGAAAGTGCGGCTGGAGCTGGGCCCGCATCGCATGCAGCTCGGCCTCGGCGGCGAGGCGCAGCGCCTCCTGTTCGCGCACGTCGCGTTCCACCCGCTCGTTCGTCACGCGAACGGCGTCGACGCGCCGCCCCACCAACGTGCCGACGCCTTCGAGCAGGACGATGTCGTCGGACAACAGCCTTCGCCCGTCGTGGAGCGGCGCCGTTTCGAGGACGAAGGACGGGGCGTCGTTGGTCGGGATGGTAACCCGCGCCGTGTACGCGAAGCGGTCCGTCTCCACCTCGGCCGTCGTTTCCAGGCCCGCCGCTTCCCGGGCGGTCACCGCGACGCCCAGGACGCGCGCGAGTTCCCCGCACGTCGTCTCGAGCACCGCCTGCGGCGTGTCCGTCGCGTCGAGCCGCTCCGCCAGGCCACGCCGGAATGCGGCGTAGTCCCCGCGCCGCAGCAACACGCGGTCCACGAACCGGCCCACCAGACGCTCCAACCGCGGATAGATCAGCGCCGTGACCACGAGGAGGCCGATGATCGTGCCCGGCTCGATGACGTCGCGCGCCGGGCTCGTGAGCCCGCGGGCGAGCAGCGGAACCGCCACCCCCGCGTAGGCCACCGACGCGAGCACCACGAGTGCCAGCAAGGCGAGCGCACGACGCAGCACGATGTCGACCAGCGCGAAGCGATAGTCCTGATACAGGATGACGAGCGCCAGGGGAATGGATGCATGGTGGCCCACGAGCGCGAGCGCCCACCAGTCCGCGGCGTCGCTGTGGACCGTGCTCAGATGGAACGCCGACACCGCAAAGGCGGCCAGCGCGACGATCGTGAGCGACCGGCGCGCATCGCGACTGCCGCGCAGCGCAACGGCGATCACCGCGAGGAGGACGAGAAATCCCACCGAGAGGAGCAGCAGCCCGATCCGCTGCGGCGCGGCGCCCGCGGCCGACGAGACGAAGTCGATCACCGCCGCCGCGCCGCTCAGCGCGTACGCGGCGCCGATCACCCACCGCCGCAATTTCGGGATCGTGCCCGGCGGAAGCGCCGAGTGAACCACGAAAGCCGGAAGCAGCCCCAGCGCGCTGAACGACGCCGCGGCCAGATACTTCGGCTCGGCCAATCCGGTATCGCTCAGCCCATTCAGGAAAAGGGCACCCGCGTTCCACAGCAGCCCCATCGCGGCGGTGGCGAATGGAATCGCGTCGCCCGTGCGGCCCAGGTCGGCAAAGCCCGTCCACCGGCGGGCGATCATTACCGCGAGCATTGCGTAGAGCGCAATGCCCGTGAGGAATCCCACCAAGTGAATCAGGGTTACGATGCCGTGCGTCGTCACGTCGGGTGGGGAGGAAGAGGTCGATCCTGGCCTTCAGCCGGTGACCCGGGCAAACATACTCGAATCGGCGGGCGGCGGCTGCGAACGGTCAATGAGTGGCCCGACAATTCGCATGAATGGCAGGAAAGGCCATACGAGTGGCCGCCGGCGCCGAGTCATCCCTCGTCCATGTTCGGCCGCCCGTGCCCCGCGGGGCGCGAATCCACGGCATCGGGTTCTCAGGGCGCCGCTTCCGGGGTTGCATTGCGAATGGACGATCGGCACACTGAACCGGAACCGACGCGGCGCGCCCGCAGGTCCCGATAGGGGACCTGGGCGCGCATTCAGATGGCGTCGAACGACCCGAACCGATGTTCAGGCGCCGGAGCCGGCCCGCGGTCACACGGCAACGCGTTCGGTCAGGGCAATGACGGTCTCGCCAATGCGCTCCATCTCCTCCAGTTGCGGGCTGCACTGCAGCAACAGCAAGTCCACGCCGGCGTCCGCGAATTCGGCCACGCGGTCGGCCACCTGCTCCGCCGTGCCGGTCAGGCCCGCACGGAGCCCGCGATTGCTCACGGAATAGTCGCGCACGCTGACCTGCTGCTCCAGTTTCGTGTTCTGCACCCAGTCCTGATAGTTGCCGTACCCCGGCGAGCCCGGCGTCACGTTCGTGATGCGCTCGATCTCCGCCGCCACCTGCCGCTCGTCGTCGCGGACGATCGCGTACCCCGCCACGCCGAACTGCAACGGCCGCAGCGTCTGGCCCGTCTCGCGGTACAGCCGCTCCGACGCCAGTTCGCGGCGCCGCTCGAGATCGGCGATCTTGGGAGCAACGCGATCCGGCGGATCGCCGTGCATGACGTAGGCGTCGCACTTGGCGGCGATGGTGTCCTTCGCCTTCTCCGACTCGCCGCCGGCGTAGAGCGTGGGCCGCGGACGCCCGCCCCGCGCCGCCGTCGCCACCGGCTTCGGCTGCAGCACGAGATCCTCGGCGCGGTACACCCCGCCGGCGTAGCTGAAGCGGTCGCGGCTCCACGCCCCGTCCACCACGTCGATCCACTCGGCGGTTCGCGCGTACCGGTCGTCGTGTTCGTCGAACGCCGCGCCGTACCGGCGCGCTTCGTCCTTCCACCAGGCGGAGACGACGTTGAGCGCCAGTCGTCCGTTGGCGATGCGATCGATGGTCGCCGCCTGCTTGGCGAAGATGGCCGGCGGGTGGAACGACGGGCGCACGGCGACCATCAGTTCCAGGCGTTCGGTGACCGCGGCCAGCGCGGCGGCCGTGGACCACGCGTCGAGCGACGGCGCGTCGATGCCCTTGATGTCGTTGAGCAGCAGCTCGGCGATGAGCGTCACGTCGAACCCGATCTCCTCGCTGCGCTGGGCGAGCCGCTTCACGTACGCCCACGACGCTTCCATGCCCTCGTCGGGCACGTTGCGCAGCCAGCCGCCGAACACGGGAAGCCAGTATCCGTATCTCATGGGAGCGCCGCCTCCCGCGCGTCGGCCGCGCGGCGCGGCCGTTGCGCGCGCCGGATCACCTCGCCCGCCTGCTCGCCGGCCACGGCGCGGGCGATCAGGTAGTCCACGAGCTTCACGTGGGGATCGAAGCCGATCACGTTCACCGCGTCGGCCACGAAGTTGGACAGCGCGTTGATGTCGTAGAAGTAGTGGCGGCCGTCGCGGTCGTCCACCAGGTATTCGATCCCACCGACGTCGAGGTTCGCCGCCCGCGCGATCCGTTCCACCTGGGCGACGATCTCCGGCGGGGGCGTGGTCGCCTCGACGCGCAGCCCCGTCCTGGGCGCGTCCACGGCGCACGCCGACCGCACGAGTTCCACGCCGTCGGCGCGCCGGCACGCGTCGGCCGGACAGAGGTCGAACGACCCCGCCGCCGGAAACACGTTGATGGCATAGAGATATTTTCCGCCGAGCGTTTCGACGCGGGTGATGTGGCCGTCGCGCAGGGGGGCCGACTCCTGGACCAGCGCCACGCCGTCGACGCCGAGCCGCACCTCGCCGCGGGCCACGGCTCCGGCGAGCGCGTCCTCGCGGTCGTAGCGCACGATGCCGGCGCCCGAGCCGCCGACGTTCGCCTTCACGAGCACCGGGTAGCGCAGTCTCGAATCCCGCGCCGCCTGCACGGCGCGCGACGGGTCGTTGATCGCCCGGGCCTTCGGGAAGGGGAGCCCCAGCGACGCCGTGAGGTCGAGTTGCGTGGTCTTGGACAGTTCGAACGCGTAGACGTCGGCGCCGTTCACCACGGGCACGCCGAGCCGCTGGAGGTGGCGCAGCCAGTGCAGCGTGTGGAAGGTGGACTGGGCGTGGCCGCGCAGGTACGCCGACGGGCTGGCCCGGTTGAACACGAGCGCGTAGGGCACGGCGTCGCGCGGCTCGCCGGGGTCGAAGGCGTGCGTGGCCGCGTCGACGCGAGCGTGGGCGGCGCCGCGCCGGTCCAGCTCCGCGAACAGCGGCTTGAACCAGTCGGGGTGTTCGTGGAAGATCGCGATCGGCTGCTTGGGCGTGGCGCTCATGGCTCCGTTCCTGGCTGAGGACGGCCGCCGGGAACGCGTGACTTGAACGCGGCACCGGGGAGTGGGGGCACAGCTCCCCGAGCACACGTCGCGTCAACGAAAAAGCCCGAGCGAATGATGGCCGCCCGGGCACTCGCGTTTTAGCTCTTGTTTAACGTGGCAGCAATAGGCGGCAAATCACCACGGACGTTCGGTTGTTGGATCGGAGTATTGCGTGCCGGCGCGCGGCTGTCAAGGGGGCTGGGTCACGAAACGGCGACGGCGGCCGCGGTCGCGTCTATATAAATGCTTAATTCGGCTCCCGTTGAATGCGTGATTCGGCCCCCGCCGTTGCCGGCACCATGCGCCCGCCGCGGCAGACCAAGCCGAGTATCGCAACATATGCATATTGATATGTCAGTCGAGCGGGCCGAGCAACCCTTGACAGCCGGCGGGGGCCGGCCCATACTCGGCTCCGTCCGCGGAAGAGCAGCCACTCCCGTTTCGAGGATTTGCCCACGGTGGCTGAGGCTCGCCGGGCATGACCCATCCACTTCCAGGCGCGGCCGGCCGCGCCCCGGCCGGAGCCGGCGGCGCGCCGTCCAGCGGCCCGCCGTCGGTTCCCGACGTGACGGCCGTCGCATACTGCGACGCGGAAGCCGCGCTCGCCGCGCTGGACACGACGCGCCAGGGGTTGAGCGAGGACGAGGTCGAAGCCCGGCGCGCGCGGTTCGGCCGCAACGAAGTCGCGCACGAGCGCCCGCCCACCTGGTACGCGGAACTCGCGCGCGCGTTCGCCAATCCGTTCAACTTCCTGCTCACCACGCTGGCCGTGGTGTCCGGAGTGTCGGGCGATCGCGAGGCGATGGCCGTGATCGGCGTCATGGTGGCGTTCAGCACGGGACTTCGTTTCTTCCAGGAATTTCGCTCCAACCAGTCCGCGCTGGCGCTCCGCGCCCTCGTGCGGACCAGCGCCGCCGTGGAGCGCCGAGCGGACGATTATTCCGCCGAGGGTGGGCCCGCGCTGCGGCGGCGCGAGATTCCCATGGACGAACTCGTGCCCGGCGACCTCGTCTATCTCTCGGCCGGCGACATGGTACCGGCCGACGTGCGCCTGCTCACGGCCAAGGATCTGTTCGTCGCGCAGTCCGCGCTCACCGGCGAGGCGCTGCCGGTGGAGAAGCTGGACCGCGTGGCCGCGCCGGGCGCGCCGGCTGCGGTCACCGACGTGCCGAGCGTGTGCCTCATGGGCACGAGCGTGGTGAGCGGCACGGCCACCGCGGTGGTGGTGGCGACCGGGAACCGCACAAGCTTCGGGAGCATGGCACGGGGGCTCGTAGGCCGGCGCGCCGAAACCGCGTTCGACGTCGGCGTGCGCAACGTGAGCTGGCTGTTCATTCGATTCATTGCCGTGATGGTTCCGGTCGTGGTCGTTCTCAACGGGCTGAGCAAGGGCAACTGGCTGGAGGCCTTCCTGTTCGGCCTGGCCGTGGCGGTGGGCCTCACGCCCGAGATGCTGCCGATGATCGTCACGACGAATCTGGCGAAGGGCGCCGTGACCATGGCGCGGCACAAGACCATCGTGAAGCGGCTCAACGCCATCCAGAACTTCGGGGCGATGGACGTGCTGTGCACCGACAAGACCGGCACGCTCACGCAGGACAAGGTCGTGCTCGAACTCCACGTGAACGTGGTGGGGGAGGACGACGACTTCGTGCTGGCGCTGGCGTACCTGAACAGCTTCTACCAGACGGGGCTCAAGAACCTGCTCGACGTGGCGGTCCTGGAACACGCCGAACTCGAGAAGGAGCTGGCCCTCGACAAGGCGTACGGCAAGGTGGACGAGATCCCGTTCGACTTCACGCGCCGCCGCATGTCGGTGGTGGTCGATCACGAGCACCGGGGGCACCAATTGATCTGCAAGGGGGCCGCCGAAGAGATCCTGGCCATCTGCCGGTGGGTGCGGGACGAGGATCCGGATCCGGACAACCCGCCGCGCGTCGTCGAGCTGGAGGAGGAACGTCGCGCGGACGCGCGGGACCTGGTGGCGGAGATGAACGAGGACGGGTTTCGCGTGGTCGCCGTGGCCTATCGCGAGTTTCCGGCCACGCACGGTCCGTACCGCGTAGCCGACGAGGCGGAACTCGTGCTGGCGGGGTTCATTGGATTCCTCGATCCGCCTAAGGAGACCACGGCGGCGGCGCTCAAAGCGCTCGCGGCCCACGGCATCCAGGTCAAGATCCTCACCGGCGACAACGGGCTGGTCACGCGCAAGATCTGCCGCCAGGTGGGCATGGACGTGGACCGGATCGTGTTGGGGGGCGAACTGCAGGGGCTCGACGACTCGGCGATCGGCGAAGTCGCGTCGGCCAACGCCGTGTTCGCCAAGCTCACGCCCGACGACAAGACGCGGATCGTGCGGGCGCTCAAGGCCCGCGGCCACACCGTGGGGTTCCTCGGCGACGGCATCAACGACGCGGGGGCGTTGCGCGAGGCCGACGTGGGCGTGTCGGTGGACACCGCGGTGGACATCGCCAAGGAGTCGGCCGACATCATTCTTCTCGAGAAGAGTCTGATGGTGCTCGAGGAGGGCGTGGTGGAAGGCCGGCGGACGTTCGGCAACACGATCAAGTACATCAAGATGACGGCGAGTTCCAACTTCGGGAACGTGTTCAGCGTGCTCGTGGCCAGCGCGTTCCTGCCCTTCCTACCCATGTTGCCCGTGCAGTTGCTGACGAACAACCTGCTCTACGACTTCTCGCAGACGTCCATTCCCTGGGACGACATGGATCCCGAGTATCTGGTCGTGCCACGGCAGTGGCGCGCCGACGACATCGGCCGGTTCATGGTGTGCATCGGGCCCATCAGCTCGATCTTCGACATCGTGACGTTCGCCGTCATGTGGTACGTGTTCGGGGCCAACAGCCCGGCGCGTCAGTCGGCGTTCCAATCGGCGTGGTTCATCGAGTCGCTGCTCACGCAGACGCTGATCGTGCACATGATCCGGACGGCGAAGGTGCCGTTCCTGCAGAGCCGGGCCGCGTGGCCCGTGCTGCTGCTCACCGGCGCCATCATGGCCTGCGGCCTGGTGCTGCCGTTCGTGCCACCGGGGCGCCAGCTCGGGCTCGAGCCCATTCCCGGCGCGTTCTTCCTCTGGCTCACGGCCATTCTGCTCAGCTATTCGGCGCTCACGCAGGTGGTGAAGGGCTGGTACATCCGGCGGTTCGGCTCCTGGCTGTGACGCGGCCGCGCCGTGCTACGTCGGCAGTTCGAACGCAAACACGCTGCCGTGCGGCACCGCATCCTCCACGCCGATCGTGCCTCCGTGCGCCTCGACCGCCAGCCGGCAGAACGCCAGGCCCAGGCCCACCGAGTGATACGCCGCATCCCTTCGCACGATCGCCGAGCCGAACTTCTCGAAGATCCGCTGTTTCGCCTCGGCCGGAACGCCCTGCCCCTCGTCCCGCACGGCGACGCGCACTCGGCCCGGCATCGACGTCACCTCGATGGTGAGCTTCCCGCCCCGGGGCGTGTGCTTGATGCCGTTGCTGACCAGATTCTCCAACACGCGCCGCACGATCGCCGCATCGCAGTTCGCCCTCGCCGGCCCCGACGGGACCAGCGTGATGACGCGGTCCGGCTCGAGGCCGGCGAGCGCCGCTCGCACCTCATCCGCCAGCTTCGTGAGGTCGGCGGGCGCGCGCGCGAGGGGCATCTTGCCCTCCTCCAGCTTGCTGACGTCCAGCAGCGTGCTCGCCATGTCGTTGAGCCGCCGGCCGGAGTCGATGGCGTTGTCCACCGCGGCCGCGGCGTCTCCGGTCAGGTCCATGCGCAGCAACTCCAACTGCAGCAGCAGCGTGGTGAGCGGAGAGCGGATGTCGTGCACGATCATGTTGCTCAGGTCGTCCCGCAGGCGTTCGAGCTCGTGGAGCTTCACGATCGTCTGCTCCAGATCCCGCCGCGCCCGACGCAGCGCGAGCTGACTCGTGACGCGCGCGAGCACCTCTTCGAGTTGGAATGGCTTGGTGATGTAATCGACGCCGCCCACGGCGAACCCTTTCAGCTTGTCGCTCACGTCGGTCAGCGCCGTGAGGAAGATGACCGGGATGTCGCGCCACTCGGGGCGTTCGCGGAGCCGCGCACAGACGTCGAATCCGCTCATCCCCGGCATCGTCACATCGAGCAGGATCAGGTCGGGCATCTCGTGAGCGACGGCCTCCAGCGCTTCGGGGCCGCTCGTGACCGGGCGCGCGTCGAACCCGCGCGTGGCCAGCATGCCCGCCAGGAGGCGCAGGTTCTCGACGGAGTCATCCACCAGCAGGATGCTGGGCGTGGGGGCCGTCATCGCTTCAGGCGTGGCCATCTGCTCCCTCCAACGCTTCGAGTAGGGCGCGGTACCGGAACCCGTTCGCCAGCTCGCGAATGGCATCGGCTGCCGCGGTGGAATGCACAGCGACGCGGTCGGCGAGCTGCACGAGCCGAGCCGCGCGCGCCTGTCGGCACGCCTGGCGCAACTCGGCCACCAGATCCGGCGGGATCTCTCGCGCCAGCAGGTCCAGCCGCCCGATCGGGCCGTCGGTAGGCGTGGCGCCGATGACCGCGGGAACCTCGACGAACTTCACACCCAGCGCGCGGCCGATGGTCTCGTACAGCGTACTCTCGCGATAGGGCTTGCGAAGCAGCGCGGCCGCGCCGGCCGCCGCGACGGCGGCGCCCGTGGAATCGTCGCCGCCCGCGGTGGTCACGATGACCACGGCCCGGGTGCGCGCGTCCCGCAGATGGCGGATGGCATCCATGCCGCCCATCCCCGGCATGTTCAGATCCATCATCACGAGATCCGGGTTCCATTCCCGGTGTACGTCCAGCGCCGCTTCGCCCGAGGCGGCGCCCCGGGTCTCGAAGCCGGCGCGCGACAGCGCCTCCTCCAACAGCTCGCGGTTGCTGTCCACGTCGTCGACCACCAGCGCCTTGCGGCGCATCTCGGCGGAATCGAGTCGCAAGCGCCCCTGTCCCGGCCGGGTATCGGGCAGCGCGGCTTCCGCAACCCGGATCGCGACGAAGGTGAACGTGAAGGTGCTGCCCTTCCCGACGGTGCTGTGCACGGTCAGGTCGCCACCCAGGAGCCGGGCAGCGCTCCGGCTGATCGTCAGGCCAAGGCCCGTGCCACTCCGGTGCTTCCCTGCCTCCGACTGGCCGAACATCGAGAAGATCAACTCCTGCTCATCGTCGGCAATCCCTGGCCCGGTATCCTCGACGTCCACCGTCACCAGGCAGCGGTCGCGCCCCATGTCCCGCGACGCGACGCGCACCTCGATCCCGCCCCGGTCGGTGAACTTGGTCGCGTTGCCCAGGAGGTTGATCAGGACCTGCCGGATCTTGCCCGCGTCGCTCTCGACGCCGCGGACCAGATGGGGCGCGACATGGACGCGGAACGCCAGGCCGCGTTGCCTCGTGAGTTCCGTGAACATCGACCGCACGCCGTCGAGCAGCGCGGGCAGGTCGAACGGCTCGACGGACAGCGTCTGGCGTCCGGCTTCGATGCGCGACATTTCGAGGACGTCGTTGAGCAGGCTGAGCAGATGGTCGCCACCCGTGTGGATGGCGGCGACCTGCCGCCGTTGCGTGGCGTCGAGCGAACTGTCCTGCTGCAGCAGCTGCGCATAGCCGAGGATGGCGTTCATCGGCGTTCGAATCTCGTGGCTCATGTGGGCAAGAAAGGTGCCCTTGGCGCGGCTGGCGCTCTCGGCGGCGTCCTTGGCCGCGCGCAGTTCCGCCGTCCGCGTGGCCACCAGGGTTTCGAGGCCTTCCTGATAGCGGCGCAGTTCCAATTCGGCAAGCCGTTGGCTGGTGACGTCGATGTTGACCCCCACGATGCGCGCGGGATGCTCCCCGTCGGCCGGCAGCATGGCCGCGGCGCCGTGCACGTACCGCATGCTTCCGTCGGGGCGCACTACGCGAAAATCCGCGAACGACTCCGGCATTCCGCTCTGGATGTTCTCGAGTTCGTCCCTGACGTGCGACACGTCGTCGGGGTGCACGCGCGAGGCCCACGTCTCCCAGGACGTCGTGCCGTCGTCGCCCGGGGTCAGATCGTAGATCTCGTCGAGCGTCTGGTCCGCCCGGAACCGGTGGCTCACCGTATCGAACTCCCAGGTGCCGATGCCGCCGGCGCGGAGCGCCAGGTCGAGGCGGCGCTGCACGCGCCGGCGCGCCGCGAGCTCCGTGCGGGCCTCGCGTTCCGCCCGCAGACGGTCGGTCACGTCGAGCGTGCTGGCCAGGATGAACCGTTTGCCGTCGACACTGTACGTGGACACCGACAGCTCGACGGTGCGCGGTTCACCGTCCAGCCGGCGCACGGGCGCGAGCAGCCCCTTCGTTCGCCCGGCCTGGATCGGTGCGATGACGAGACGCGCGCGAACGTCCGGGCTCGTGATGCCCAGTTCCTCGAGTGTCTTGCCGAGGATCTCGGCCGGTGAAGACGCTCCCATGAGTTCGACGTACGGGCCGTTGACCTCCACGAGGCGCCCCGTCTCGAACTCGGTCACGGACAGCGCCACCGGGCTCTCCCGGAAGATCGTGCTAAACTTCCGTTCCGACTCCCTGAGCGCGTCCTGCGCCTGCCGCTGCTCGGTGACGTCGATGAACGAGGAGAGGAGCGCGTCCTGGCCCTCGAACTCCCACGCCAGCGCCGCGGCGCGCACGACGAGGGGATTCCCGCTCTTGGCCCGCAGGGTGAGTTCCCCGCTGCGCATGGTGCCCGGTGCCGTCACGACGCCGGCCACGTACGCCGCCCGATCCGCCGGGTCGTCCCACAATTCCAGATCGGTCGATCGCTGGTCGATCGCCTCGTCTCGTGAATAGCCGAAGATCCGCTCGAACGCGTCGTTGATTTCTATGAAGCGTCCGTCGTCGCGGCGGCTGATCGCGAGGGCCGCCGGGACGGACTTGAACACTCTGGTGAAGCGCTGCTCCGAATGATGCAGCGAGGCATTGAGCCGCTCGATCCGAGCGCCGATCACCCGGCTGAGATACGAAATCACAACCAGAGTGACGACAACCGAAATGATCGTGTTCAGCGCGGAGCCAAGCGCGTGCGAGAAGCCCGAGAAGAGATCCACCGTCGCGATGTCGGTCACGATGATGGCGATCGCCATCAGGGGGACTATCCATCGAAGCATCACTGCCCGCACCGAATTGCCGATAAACAGGCGATTAGGCCATGCTCGGGGGCCTCCGGCGGTCATCAGGCCGGTACCGATCAAGAGCACCGACACCGCTGAGGCCAGTGTGAAGGGAGCCACCTCACCGCCGTTGAGCAGGGGGCCGCCGTAAACGAATGCCAAGCAGGTGACGATCCCAATCGCCGTCACCATGAGCCCGAACAGACCGGCGAGGACTCGGCCCCGGCCGATCGCGGTAGTCAGGAGCGAGCCGGACGCCAGCGCGAGCGACGCGCGCCCGAGTGTTCGGTGGGCTTGCAGTGCGTCGAGGAGCGGGTTGTTGACCCCCGACGACCACGGCGTGGCCAGACTGACCAGTGAAGTAACCAGGATGAGTGCGGCCGCGACGATGACGGCGATCCGGATCGGTCGGGAGTCCGGCCTCCAGGACAAAGCGACGAGGCCCAGTCCAATCAGAGCGACTGAGGCCGCTGCCCATGGTTGGGGGGCCAAGGCCCCGGAGCGAAATGCGGGAAGAAGCGAGCGACCGGTCGCCGCGCCTAGGACAGCGACCACGCCAAGGGCGGCGCTCGCCACGCCCGTTGCCATGGAAACTCGGTCGAGGAAGTCTACCGCCTTCAT
>CAVSOM010000011.1:0-40632 GCA_963729495.1 uncultured Gemmatimonadaceae bacterium | reverse complement strand
GCGCGCCCTCGTCGCGTGCGTTCCACCGCTCGGCGCCGAGGTACACGAGTCGGCCCCGTTGGCCAGCGCGGCGCGGACGGCGTCGAGCGAGCCTGCGGGGGCCAGCAGTTCGGGAATGGGCAGCAGGGCCATGGGCTCAAGTTAGCGGCTCGCGCCCAAGGGCTCTACGGGACCGCGATCCGCGAAGCCGGGCGATCCGCCGGCTCTGGCTGTCTCCTACGGCTTCGTGACCTTCAGATTGCTGACGATGCCGTCGGTGTTGTGCGCGAACCGGATGCCGTACACGCCGTCGGTGGACTTGAGCTTTCCCGCCGCCACGACCTGGGACTTGTCGTAGCTGGCACGACGGTGCCGTTGATGACGCATCGACACTTTGTCGCCCTTGACCTGACATGGCGATGTCCTGCGTCGACCGGCTTGCCCGACGGCCGGCGGCCTTGTGCACGGCGGCATTGGCGCTCCTCCTCGCGGCCGTTCATCTGGAAGGCGGCCGGACCGAAGCCACGCATGATGAACCGCCCGTTGCCGTAGGCCGCGCAGTACAGGTACGCGCCTGTTGTCGGTGCCCATGTCGTTGCCGGCGATCACGATGCCGTACGGATGCGGGTGGTCGTTCAGGTTCATGAACTTGGGTTCGGTGAACGTCGCGCTCACCGTGTAGTCGCCGCTCGCCGTGTTGGCCGGGTTCCAATAGGTGGTGGCCGGACCGGTCGTGACGTGGTACGTGTCGCCCTCTTTCGCGAACCTGGCGTCGGCGAGCGTGCTGCCGCGACGGGCTTCCTGCGGGTCGATCTTGCCCACCCACCCGGGCGCGGTGATGCCTCCGCCGGCGACCTTGCGGGAGGTCTCGTCCGCCCCCTGGGCCGCGGCGGATTTCGGCAGCGTGGCGACGACGGCGGCGGCGAGTGCACAGGCCATGAGTCGATTCATCGGTTCTCCTCTCGAACGGGTGTGATGAACAAAGACCGGCCGGCGGGCGCCGGTTCCATCCGGCGCCGGCGGATCACGGCCTGTCGGTCCGCGTTCCGGCGCCGCGCCCCTCGATGCGTTCGCGAACCGAGACGGGCAGCCAGCGCAGCACGACCGCCACCGCGATGACGATCATGCCGGCGAGCCGCATCGCGCTCGTCGTCCATGCGCGCGCCATAGCCCCAGGTCATGAGCCCACCGCGGCCACGGCGAGCTTGATCGAGCGCCAGGCGAGCTCATGGCGCGGGGGGAAGCCCGAGCCGCGGCGCCTCGGCGTCGGGCACGTCGAGCACCAGACGGAGCAGCGCCGTGGAATACACCTTGCCCTGCGCGTCGGTCTTGAGCGACAGCGTGCCGCCGCCGTCCAGCGCGCCGTGCAGCAGGAAATTCAGCGCGTGAAGGTTGGGCAGTTCGAATCGCTCCACCGGGCCGGTGATGACGCCGCGAAAGTGCGCGCGCCACGCGGTCGCGCGGTGAGCTGGTTCACCAGCAGCGGGTACCACTCGGGCTTGAGCGCGATGACGCCGACGTTGGCCGTGTCGCCCTTGTCGCCCGAGCGGGCGTGCGCGATGTCGAGGAGTCGGACGCGCATCAGAGGATCTCCACGCGGGTCTGGACCACCGTCTTGTCGATGAGGGCGGGCCAGTAGGCCACGATCTCCTCGACCTTGGGCCGCCCGGCCGGCGAAGCCCGTCACGCTCGGCGGCCCGTTCAGCACCAGCGGCGCGATCTCGCGCGTGAACCGCTCCACCGGCTCGCGGTCGCTGCGAGCGGACGCCGATCGCGCACTGCACCTCGGGCAGCGTCCTGCGCCGGCGTCGCCCGGCCAGCGGACCGTGCGTGGCGTTGCAGCCGACGAATTCGGTGAGCACCTCGTCGAAGCCGAGGCCGAGCCGCTCGCAGGCGCTCGCGCAGGACGCGGTCGGCCAGCTGCGCCTTTTCCAGCGCGTCGGGCCAGGCGTAGACGAGCGAGCCGACGGCCTTGAAGCCGGCGCGGTAGGCGATCGAGACCTTGAGCAGCTCGGTGGCCGGGCGGCCCTTGATGCCGAGCACCCGCACGCGGTCGCGTCCCGCCTGATCCAGGCGGATGGTGGTGAAGTCGGCGACGCACGTCGGGCGTGATGTACGCGTGCGGATCGCCCATCTCGTACACCAGCTGCTCGGTGACGCTCGTGCACGGTCACCGCGCCGCCGGTGTTCGGGTGCTTGGTGACGACGAACGTGCCGTCGGCCTGGGCTTCGACGATCGGATAGCCGACGTTCGCCGAGGTCGGGAATCGCGCGCCAGCTCGTAGAGGCAGTTGCCCGCCGGAGCACTGCGCGCCGCACTCGATGATGTGGCCGGCGATGATGCCCGGCGGCGAGCCGGTCCCAGTCGCCGGCGCCCCAGCCGAATTCGAACCGCAAGCGGCGCCATGGTGAGCGCCGTGTCGGTGCGACCGGCCGGTGATCACGACGTTGCGCGCCGGCGCGAGCGCCTCGACGATCGGCATCGAGCCGATGTACGCGTTGGCCGAGAGCACGCCGGTCACGCACCGTGGACAGCGGCTCGCCGGTCTCCATGTGGGCCAGCGCGTGGCCCTGCGCCGAGCAGCTCGTCGAGGCGCGGCAGCAGATCGTCGCCCGTCACGACGCCGACGCGGAGCCTGCCCGCGGCGCCGGCCTTGGCCGCCGCGGCGACGCACGGCCGCGGCGCAGGCGGCGCGGATTCACGCCGCCCGCGTTGGCGATCACGCGCATGCCGCGCTCGGTGACGGCCGGGAGCACGCTCTCCATGGCGCCCACGAAGTCGCGGGCGTAGCCCATGCGTCGGGTCACGCTGCCTTCTGCTTCTGCAGAATGGACATCGTGACTTCGGCCAGATAGTCGAGCATCAGGTAGTCGACCGGCCCGCCCTCGACCTGGCGGCGCGGGGCCTCCAGCCAGTCGCCCCAGAACCCCTGCCCCGATGCTACGCGAACGATGCGGGTCATGCGTCGTTGAAGTGTGCGGGAGAGCACGAAGGCGCCGAGGTGCGGGCCCGGGTTGTGGGCGGCGGCGCGGAAGGCGATGGCGAGCGCGCGGCGCGTGTCTTCCGGGTAGACGATGGCATCCACGTAGCCGCGCGCGCCGGCGAACTTGGCGTCGAGCTGATGCTCGTAGTCGGCGCGCATCTCGTCCACGGCCCGGGCCACGTCGGCGGCCACCGGTCCGCCGGCCGTCTCGGCCGCCTCGAGGGCGGGTCCGTGCACGGCCTGCACCGCCGGCTTCGCCCTCCATCACGGCCATGCGCCCGGTGGGCCAACTGAAGATGAAGTCGGGGTCGAACCCCTGGCCCGCCATGGCGTAGTAGCCGGCGCCCGACGCGTGATTGACGGTGAGCACGACCTTGGGCACGCGGGCCGTGGCCATCGCCTCCACGAATCGCGCGCCGGCGCGGATGATCCCTTCGTGCTCGGCCTCGGGGCCCACCATGAATCCGGAGACGTCCTGCACGAACAGCAGCGGAATGCGCTGGCGGTCGCAGCGATCGATGAAGAACGCCACCTTGTCGGCGCTCTCGGCGTAGACGATGCCGCCGAAGCGCGGGCGCTCGCCCGCGCGGCCCTTGATCAGCCCGCGCTGGTTGGCGATGACGCCCACCGGAATGCCCTCGATGCAGGCGTCGCCGCAGATCATCTCGCGCGCGAGGTCGCCCTGGAATTCGTCGAGCGCGCCCGCCGTCGAGCACGGCGCGCAGGAGCTGGTGCATGTCGTAGGACATGCGGTGGTCGCGCGGGCAGCAGGTCGTACAGCATCGGCGGGGTCGCGGGCCGGCGGCTCCGGGGCGCGCCACGCCGGGATCGCGCGGGCGCGGGAGCATCGCGACCAGGTCGCGCAGCTTGGCCAGGCCGGCGGCGTCGTGGTCGACGGCGTAGTGGGCCACGCCGCTGATCGCGGTGTGCGTGCCGGCGCCGCCGAGCGTCTCGGCGTCGATCACCTGGCCGGTGGCGCCCTTGACCAGGTTCGGGCCGCCGAGCCCCATGAACGACGTGCCCTTGACCATCACGATGACGTCGGAGAGCGCGGGCAGGTACGCGCCGCCGGCGATGCAGGGCCCCATCACGGCCGCGAGCTGCGGCACGTGCAGATAGCGCCGCATAATGGAATTATAATAGAAGATGCGGCTCGCCCCGTACTGGCCGGGGAAGACGCCGCCCTGGTAGGGCAGGTTCACGCCGGCCGAGTCCACGAGGTAGACGATCGGGAATGCGGCAGCGCATGGCGATCTCCTGGGCACGGAGGATCTTGCGGATCGTCTCCGGCCACCACGAGCCGGCCTTGACCGTGGCGTCGTTGGCCACGATCACCGTCTCGCGCCCGTGCACGATGCCGAGGCCGGTGACGACGCCGGCGCCCGGCGCCTGGCCGTCGTACTGGTCGTAGGCCACGAGCAGGCCGACCTCGAGGAACGGCGTGCCGGGGTCGCACAGCTGGCGTCCACGCGTTCGCGCGCCGTGAGTTTCCCCTGCTTGTGCTGGCGCGCGATCTTGTCGGGCCCACCCGCCCTCGCGGAGCCGCTCTTCGAGCGCGCGCAGCTCGTCGCTCAGCGCGCGCAGCCGCGACGTCACGCTTCCTGCCGGGTCCGCTCCTCGAACCAGGTGCGGATGTAGTCGACGAGCGCGGATGTCGGTGTGCCCGGGCCGAACAGCTCGCCCACTCCCTGGGCGCGCAGGGCGTCCATGTCCTCCTTGGGGATGATGCCGCCGCCGGTGACGAGGATGTCGTCGCGGCCCTCGGCGCGCAGCAGTTCCTTGACGCGCGGGAAGAGGGTCATGTGGGCGCCGCTCAGGATGGAGAGGCCGACCACGTCCACGTCTTCCTGGATGGCGGCGGTGGCGATCATCTCCGGGGTCTGATGCAGACCCGTATAGATCACTTCCATGCCCGCGTCGCGGAGCGCCGCGGCCACCACCTTGGCGCCGCGATCGTGACCGTCGAGACCGGGTTTGGCTACGAGCACGCGAATGGGGCGCATGACCGGCGTGGGTCGAGGGTAAGCAGGCGCGCCGCGGGAGGCCGGCGCCCGCTGTCAAGCTAGCGGGCCCGTCGCCGGCGGGGCAACTCGTGCTTTCGCGCCACGAGCAGCATTTCGCCTGAGCGCCTGCGTGAGCGGCCGCGCGCTCCATCCGTCGAACGCCTGCTCCACGATCAGGCCGGCGGCGGCCATCAGGTCGGCCAGCGCCGTGGGCGTGTAGAGGCGAATGCGGTGCTCGCGCTCGCCGCCGCCGGCCGGGCCGTACCAGTGCGAGGCGACGGTGAGGATCCCCGACAGCGGGTCGAACGCCCGTTCCTGCGCCACCAACGTGCCGTCGCCCGAAGGCCACCAGTCGCGGGACAGGAAGCGGGCCATCACACCGTCGCGGTTGCCGCCGTGCCAGAGCAGCGTGCCGCCGGGCGCGAGCACCCGCGCGAACTCGGCGATCGTGCGCGCGTCGTCGCGCGGATCGGCGAAGAAGCCGAACGAGGTGAACAGGTTGACCACGGCGTCGAACCGTCCGCTCCAGGGGGCGGGCAGCGCGCGCATGTCGCCGCGCCGGTAGTGCAGCGTGGCCCCGGTGCCTCGGGTGCGGGCCGGCGGCGAGCAGCTCGCGCGAATAGTCGAGTCCGTCGACGCGGAACCCCGCCTCGGCCAGCAGGTGGGCGTTGCGGCCCTGGCCGCAGGGCACGTCGAGCACGCGGGCGCCGGCGGGCAGGCCGAGCACCTCGAGCACGCGCGCCACGTCGCGGCGCGCCCGCTCGGGGGTGAAGATCGGTTCGTATTCGAGCAGGTACTGGGCGTCGAAGTAGTCGCGCCACCAATCGGCCGCCGCGGCGCGCGGCCCACGGCGATCGCGCGGAGCGCGCGGAGCGCGCGGGCTCAGAAGAACACCGGTTCCCGATACGCCCCGAACACGTCCTCCAGCGCGGCGCGGATCTCGTACAGCGTGCAGTACGACCGCGCGCACTCGAGAATGAACGGCATCAGGTTCTGCGTGCCGCGGGCCGCCTCGCGCAGCGCGTGCAAGCGCGGCAGTGCAGCGGGCCCCATCGCGCTCGGCGCGCACGCGCGCCATCCGCTCGCCCTGCCGCCGCTCGGCGGCCTCGCCCACCTTGAGCACCGGGATGGTGAGTTCCGGCTCGTCGGTCACGAACTCGTTCACCCCCACGACCACGCCGCCGGCGCTGCTCGATCTCCCACTGCTGGCGCGCCGCCGACTCGGCGATCTTGCGCTGGAACCACCCCGTTTCGAGCCCCTGCACCACGCCGCCCACCCGCTCGATCTCGGCGAACAGCGCCTCCGCCTCGCGCTCGAGCTGATCGGTCAGCGCCTCCACGTAGTACGAGCCGCCGAGCGGATCGATCACGTTCGGCACGCCCGTCTCGTAGGCGAGCATCTGCTGCGTGCGGAGGGCGACCTGCACCGCCTCTTCGGTGGGCAGGGCCAGCGTCTCGTCCATGGAGTTCGTGTGCAGCGACTGCGTGCCGCCCAGCACCGCGGCCAGCGCCTGGTAGGCCACGCGCACCACGTTGTTCATCGGCTGCTGCGCGGTGAGCGTCACGCCCGCCGTCTGCGAGTGGAAGCGCATCATCCACGACCGCGGATCCTTGGCGCCGTACCGCTCCTTCACGTGGCGGGCCCAGATGCGGCGCGCGGCGCGCAGCTTGGCGATCTCCTCGAAGAAGTCGTTGTGGATGTCCCAGAAGAAGCTACAGCCGCGGCGCGAAGTCGTCCACCTCGAGCCCGCGGGCCATGCCGCGCTCCACGTACGTGAAGCCGTCGGCCAGCGTGAACGCCAGCTCCTGCGCCGCCGTGGCGCCCGCCTCGCGGATGTGGTAGCCCGAGATCGAGATCGGTGTTCCACTGCGGCGCGTGCTCGCGCGCCCCACTCGAAGCAGTCCACGATCAGGCGCAGCGCCGGCTCGATGGGGAAGCACCAGGCGTGCTGCGCCATGTACTCCTTGAGGATGTCGTTCTGGATCGTGCCGCGCAGCTGGTCGGACGGCACGCCCTGCTTCTCGGCGGCGGCGATGTAGAACGCCCACAGGATGATCGCCGGGCCCGTTGATCGTCATCGACGTGGACACCTGGTCGAGCGGGATGCCGTCGAACAGCACCTCCATGTCGGCCAGGCTCGAGATGGCGACGCCGCATCTTGCCCACCTCGCCCAGCGAGCGCGGATGGTCGGAGTCGTAGCCCATCAGCGTCGGGAAGTCGAACGCCATGGACAGCCCCGTCTGCCCCTGCTCGAGCAGGAACTTGAAGCGCGCGTTGGTGTCCTCGGCGCTGCCGAACCCGGCGAACTGGCGCATCGTCCACAGCCGGCCGCGGTACCCGGTGGGGTGGATGCCGCGGGTGAACGGATACGCCCCGGGCACGCCGAGATCGCCGGCGTCGTCGCCCGCCACGTCGAGCGGCGTGTACAGCGGCGCCACCTCGGCGCCCGAGTTCGATGAACCCCGGTTCGCGTTTCTCGCCGCGTTCGTACCGGGCCCGCCAGGCGGCCACCTCGGCGCGCAGCCGCTCGAGTTCGGCCCGTCGTTCGGCCGCCGTCTCCGAAAGCTCTCGCGTGGACGTCATGGCGTCACCTGCGTCAGAAGGGTTCCACTGCGCGCCAGCAGCGCGTCGGCGACGGCGAAGGGATTCGTGCGCCCCGCTTCGAGGGCCGGCAACTGTTCGTCGAGCCACGCGTTGGTGGCGGCGTCGCTCCACAGCCGCTCGCGGACCCGGGACGCCACCACGTGCATCACCCGATCCCGGAGCCGGCGGCGGCGGCGGCGGCGCAACTCTCCGCTGCGCTCAAGATAATGCAGATGGCGTTCGAGCGCGTCGAGTACCTCGGCCGTGCCCTCGCCGCTCACCGCCACCGCGCGGAGCACGGGCGGCGTCCACCGGTCGGGATCGGCCTCGCGGGCCGCGTCCCGCGCCCGGCGCGCCGGACTGCCGCGCGACAGGTCCACCCCGTGGTGCGCCGGCACGTGCTTCATGGTGCTGCCCGAGCGCAGGCCGAGCATCAGTTCCAGTTCGTTGCGCAACCGGTCGGCGCCCGGCCGATCGGCCTTGTTCACCACGAACACGTCGGCGATCTCCATCAGGCCGGCCTTGAGCGTCTGGATCGAGTCGCCCGATTCCGGCACGAGCACGACGACGCTCGAATCGGCAATGCGCGAGATGTCCAGCTCGCTCTGCCCCACCCCGACGGTCTCGATGAGCACGCGATCGATGCCGAACGCGTCGAGCACGTCGGCCACCTCGCTGGTCGTGGCCGCGAGCCCGCCCAGCGAGCCGCGCGTGGCCATCGATCGGATGAACACGCCGGCATCGAGCGCCACCGACTCCATGCGAATGCGGTCGCCGAGCAGCGCGCCGCCGGTGAACGGCGACGTGGGGTCCACGGCGATGACCCCCACCGACCGGCCCTCGGCGCGATAGGCGCGGACCATCTGCGCCGTCAGCGTGCTCTTGCCGGCGCCCGGCGGGCCCGTGAGTCCCACCCGGCGCGCGCGCCCCAGCCGCGGCTGCCAGGCCGCGAGCAGACCGTCGAAGCCGGGGCGGTGGTTCTCCACGATGCTCACCGCGCGCGCCAGCGCGGCGGGACGCCCCTCGGCGAAGTCGCGCAGCAACGGTTCGTGGGCGGCCAGGGGCGCGGTGGCGGTCATGCGGCGGGTGGCGGCGGTTCGTCGTGCTCGTCGCGGATGTCGCCGACGAGTTCTTCCAGCAGGTCTTCCAGGGCCACGATCCCGAGCGTGCGATGGTCCCCGTCCTGGACGACGGCCAGGTGCCGATGGTCTCGGAGCATCTCGTACAATAGCGCGCTGCAGGGGGTGCCGGGGGTGGTGCGCGCCACCGGGCGCGGCGCGGCCAGCGCCTGCTCGGCGCCGCGCAGCAGGTCGAACGCATGCAGCATGCCGGTGACGTGGTCGAGCGACCCGTGGTACACCGGCACCCGGCTGTACGCGGTGCGCGCGACGCGCTCCGCCGCTCCGTACGCCTCGGCGTCGTCCGCCACGGCGAACACCTGGTCGCGCGGGCGTCATGACGTCGCGCACCACCTTGTCGCCGAACTCCACCACGCCGGTGATGATGGCGGCGTCGTCCCGGGCGGTCACGCCTTCCAACTCGCCCTCGCGCAGCAACTGCTGGAGGGCGGCGCGCTCGGCCGCCGGCCCCGAGGCCGGTCCGCGCGCCGGGGCGCGGCGGATCACGCGCGCGCCCCACAGAATCGGCGCCGTGGCGCGCTCGGCCGCGACCAACACGGGAAGCGTCCACGGCACCAGCCCGGCCGTCCAGTGGCGCGCCGCCGCGCGGGCCAGCAGCTGCGCCAGCAGCACGACCACCGCCGCGCAGCCGGCGAGTTCGAGCGCCACCCGCGACGCCGGATCGGACAGGTGCGACGCCAGTTCCGCGCCGGCCGCCGCCAGCACCAACCCCACGGCCACCGAGGCCGCGGCCATCAGGCGCTGCGGCCGGTTGATCGAGGCGACCATCGCCGACGGTCCGCGCAGCCCGCGCTCCGCCCAGTGCCGCAGCCAGATGCGGCTGAGCAGGCGCACCACGGTGGCGCCCGCCACCAGCCACGCGATCGCGACCGCCGCGACGAGCGACCACCAGCCCGTCGGTCATTCGGCCCTCCGCGCGCGTGGCGGCGGCGTCGGTCCGGCGCTCGACGTACACGCGCTCGACGCGCCGCCGGCGCACCCGTTCGACGACGATCCTGAAGTCGCCGATCGTGGTCGAATTCGCCGGCGCGCGGCACGCGGCCGAACGCGTCGTACACGAGGCCGCCCACGGTCGTCACGCCCTTCGCGTTCGAACGGGGCGTCCCGAGGGCTTCGCGACAGCTCGGCGAGCGGGACCCGGCCCAACACCCAGAACCGGTCGGCGCCTTCGCGCTCGATGTCGGGCTCCTCGACGTCGCGCTCGTCGCGGATCTCGCCCACGATCTCTTCGAGCACGTCCTCGATGGTCACCAGGCCCGCCGTGCCGCCGAACTCGTCCACGACGATGGCCATGTGCGTGCCGCTCTTGCGGAACTCGCGCAGCTGGCGGTCGATCGGACTTCGAGTCCCGGGAATGAACGTGGCGGGGCGCACCAGCGTCTCCCACCCGCCGGGCGGCTCGTCGTCTCTCGAGTGCCCAGAGCAGCAGGTCCTTGGCGTAGAGCACGCCCACGACGTCGTCCAGCGTGCCCCGAAACACCGGCAGGCGCGCGTGCTCCGAGCTGCGCACGCGGTCCAGCACTTCGGACCAGGGCGTGTCGGCCTCGACGCCCACGATGTCCACGCGCGGCACCATGATCTCGCCGGCGCTGGTCCGGGCCAGCGCGAAGGCGCGGGTGAGCAGCGTCGCCTCGCCGGCGGTGACTTCGCCCTCGGCCTCCAGCAGTTCGCGCAGGCGGCCCGCGGACGCCTCCCGCTCCGCCTCGGGATCGCGGGCCGCCGGAATCATGCGGCCGAGCAGCGCCTCGATACCCGTGCCGACGCGGACCACCGGGCGGAGCAGGCCCGACAGGAAGGCCGTGACGGCGTGCAGGCGGGCCGCCATCGCGAGCCCGCGGGCCGACGCCGCGGCCCGGATTGCCGCGTCGGCCACCAGGACGCACGCCACCAGGGCGAGCATGATCAGCCACTGCGCCGCCAGCGGGGCGGCGACCTCTCGCAGGACGCCCCGGCCCACGCCGGCCCCGAGCGCCAGATACGCCAGCACGCGCGTCATGGCGAGCGCGCGATGCGCGTCGTCGGCGCCCGGCACGGTGCGGCATTCGGGGGCAGCGAGCGCGCCGTCGGCGGCGGCCGTCACGGCCGCCAGGGCCGCTCCGCCCCCGGCGACAATCCAGGCCGCGGCGCTCACGTGCGCCGCGCGTCGAGCACGCGCCTCACGATCCGCTCCTGCCGGCGCCACATCGCGGAGCGCACGCGCGCCTCGCCATCGGGATGGTCGAAGCCGAGCACGTGGAGCGTGCCGTGCACGACCAGCCGCACCAGTTCCTCGCGCACGGAAATGCCGCGCTCGGCCGCGGAGCGCCGGGCGGCATCGACTCCCACGTAGATGTCGCCCATCACCGCGCTGGCGGCGCCGGCGCGCGCGAACCCGAACGCGATCACGTCGGTCGGCCCCGACCGCCCGAGGTGCCGGCGATTGAGGCGGGCGATGGTGCGATCGTGCACGAACGTCACCGACAGCACCGCCCGCCGGGCGCGGGCCGAGCGCAGCACGGCGCGCGCGGCGTCGGCGGCGAGAGCGCGCGGGATGCCGAGGCGCCCGGATTCCACGGCGACGTCCACGACCGCGCTCATGGCGCCGCGAACCCCGCGCCGACGCCGCCGCTCGCCGCCGGGTAGTCCACGCGCCCGTGGTGCACGCCGGAGAGCACGCGCGCGAATTCGTCCTTGACCAGCTCGAGCTGCTGCAGGGTCAGGGGGGCGTCGCGCAACTGGCCCTGGTCGATCCGCAGCCGCACCATGTGTTCCACCACGTCGCGCATGCGCGCCGGCGTCGGATCGTCGAGCACCCGCACCGCCGCCTCGGCGCCGTCGGCCAGCATCAGGACGGCCGTATCGACGGTCTGCGGAAGGGGACCGGCGTACCGGAACTCGTCGGCCGGCACCGGGCCGCCCGCCGCGCGCGCCCGGTCCAGGAAGTACGAGATCGTCGCCGTCCCATGGTGCTCGGCGATGAACGCGCGCAGCACCAGGGGCACGTGGTATTCGTCGGCCAGTCGCAGTCCTTCGCGCACGTGGCCGCGAATGATCCGCGCGCTCTCCAGCGGCGTCAGTTGGTCGTGGGGATTTCGCCCGCGCGGCTGGTTCTCCACGAAATACTGGGGTGCGGCGAGTTTGCCCACGTCGTGGTAGTAGGCGCCCACGCGGGCGAGGAGCGCGTTGCCGCCCACGGCGCGGCTGCCCGCCTCGGCCAGGCTGGCGATCTGCATCGAATGCGCGAACGTGCCCGGCGCCTCGCGGCTCAGCCGCCGCAGGAGCGGCCGGTTGAGGTCCGACCATTCGAGCAGGGTGAGATCCGTGGCGATGCCGGTGTACCGCTCCGCGAACGGCAGCAGCAGGAGCGCCACGAGCACGCTGATCGCGGCGTTCAGCGCGCCGAATCCCGACGACGCGAGCATCGTGTCGGCGGGGAGGTCGAGCGACAGGCCCACGGCGGCGGCGGCGGCGCAGTACGCCGCGGCGATAATGAGCATCCACGAATAGGTCTGCTGCCGGGTGCGCACGGCCCGGACGCTGTACGCGGCCGCCGCGCCGCCGACGATGTTGAGGTACAGGGCGTCGGTGCCGCGAAACGCCGCTTGGCCGCCGAGCAGCGTGGCGAGCAGCACGGCCACGATCATCGCGATCCGGCGATCGAACAGCGCGCTGATCACGACCGCCGCGATCCCCACCGGAATCAGCTCGGGATGGAGCGGGTGCACGCCGGCCACCACCGCCCCGCCGGCGAGCACGAGCGCCGTGGCGCCGGCGATCACCACCATGGAGCGCCACGAGGCGTACACGTGGGGCCGGAAGATCAGCACGGTGATGCCGAGCAGGACGACGATGAGCGCATCGAACAGCAGCGCGCCGGCGGCGCGGCGCGCGACGGGCACGCGCCCGCGCCGGTCCGCCACCGCCTGATGGAGCGCCACCAGCTTGTCGTGGGCCGCGGCGTCCACGACCTCGTCCGCGCCGACGATCTTCTCCCCCGCCCGCACGTCCACCTTCGTCACCGGCACCGACCGCCGCAGCTGGTCGCGGCGCGCCGCCGTGGTGGCCGAGTCGGCCACGATCGTCGGGTGGAAGAACGCCAGCACCACGGCATCGAAGGCCGACCGCGCCGGCGGCCCCGCCGGTCTGCGGCCGCAGCGCCCGCGCCAGCTCGGCGAACTCGGCGCGCGTGCGCAGGCTGTCGGACGGCTCGGCGCGTTCCGACTGCCCGCGGCGCACGAGCACCTCGCCGCGCACCGCGTCGAACGCCCCGGCGGGCGCCACGCCCGCCGCCAGCCACCTTCGGTAGGCCTCTCCCACGGCCCCGATCAGCTCCGCCCGCCGGGCCCCGACCGCCAGATACGCCACGTCGGCGCCCGTCAAGCGCACGCCGAACGCCGCCGCCGCGCCCTGCACCGCCGCGGGGTCGTGCGGCCGCCGCGCGTAGGCGGAATCCAGCGCCCCGGCGAACGCGTGGAGCTGCTCCTGCGCGGAATCGAGGGCCGACGGGACGAACGCGTACACGGGTTCGACGGTGCGGCCCATGGCCTCCCGTTCGCGGCTCAGCTCGGCGCTGTCCTTGCGCACGTGGAAGGCGAACGGCGCAATCACGTTGTCGCTCGCCACCGATCCCACTTCATAGATGGGAAAGTTGGCCGCCGGCGCCGCCGGAAAGAGCACGTAGGTGAGCGCCGTGAGGGCGAGCGCCAGCGCGGCCCGCGGCGCGTGCCGCACCCCCACGCCCGGCCGCGCCGGCGGATCGCCGTCCGACCACCCCGGGTCGTCGCGCGCGGTCACAGCGGGCCTCAGCCGGCCTCGTCCGACGCGTACGCCCGAATGATCCGCCGCACCAGCCGGTGCCGCACCACGTCGGTCTCGTCGAAGTACTGGAACGCGATGCCCTCGATGCCGGTGAGGATGCGCTCCACCTGCAGCAACCCGGACTCCTCCCGCTTCGGCAGGTCCACCTGCGTCTTGTCGCCGGTGATGACGACCTTGGAGTTCACGCCCAGCCGCGTGAGGAACATCTTCATCTGCATGGACGTGGCGTTCTGCGCCTCGTCCAGGATCACGAACGCGTCGGCCAGCGTGCGCCCGCGCATGAACGCCAACGGCGCGATCTCGATGACGCGCGTCTCGAGCGCCTTCTGGACCCGGTCGAACGGCATCATTTCGTCCAGCGCGTCGTACAGCGGGCGGAGGTACGGATCCACCTTGGCCTGCATGTCGCCGGGCAGGAAGCCGAGCGACTCGCCCGCCTCCACCGCCGGCCGCGCGAGCACGATGCGGCGCACGCGCTTGCGCGTGAGCGCGTCCACCGCCGCCGCCACCGCCAGGTACGTCTTGCCGGTGCCGGCCGGCCCGATGCCCACGACGATGTCCTGCTCGGCGATCTTGGCCAGATACTCGGCCTGCCCCGCGGTCTTGGCCTGCACGAGCTTCCGGACGCCGGGCAGCGCGATGTGCGCCGCTCCCGGTCCCGCGCCGTTCTCCGATCCTCGGCCGGCATCGGCGGCGTCCTCCGGCGCCAGCTCCGAGAGGCGCAGCACGTCGTCGGCCGACAGGGCGAGCCGCTGCCGCGCCACGTCCACCATGCGCTGCCCAACCGGCGCCGCGCGCGCCACCAGCTCCTCCGGTCGCCGCTGATCGACAGCGCCTCGCCGCGCAGGGCGACGCGCACGCCGAACAACCGGGCCAGCTCGACCAGGTTCCCGTCGTTGACGCCGGCGAGCGTGAGCAGGTCGGCGCCCTCGGTGGAGATACGGCGAGTCGTGCGCCGTGCGGAGCTCACGTCATGCGCCCGCCGCCCCTCGTCCGTAACCGCGAGGTGCGAGTCGCGCAGCTCATCGGCAGGCACCGGTGCCGGCGCGCCCTCGAACAGCGCGCGCGCCGCAGTGGTCTTCGGGAACGCGATCACGTCGCGCAGCGACGGCGCGCCGGCCAGCATCATCGCGATGCGGTCCATGCCGAGCGCGATGCCGCCGTGCGGCGGCGCGCCGGCGCGCAGCCCTTCGAGCAGGAACCCGAACCGCGCCTGCGCCGTGGCCTCGTCGATGCCGAGCAGCGAGAACACGCGGCCCTGGAGCGACGGATCGGAGATTCGGATGCTTCCGCCGCCCAGTTCCGTGCCGTTGAACACCACGTCGTACGCCTGAGCGCGCACGCGTCTCGGGGGCCGCTGTCGAGCGTGGCGCACGTCGTCGGCTCGCGGCGCGGTGAACGGGTGGTGCACCGACGCCAGCGCTCCGGTGGCGGGATCGCGGTCGAACATCGGGAAGTCGGTCACCCAGCAGAAATGCGTGCGCGCCGGCGGGCACCAGCCCCAGGCGGCGGGCGACGTCCTGCCGCACGCGATCCAGCGCCGGGTTGGCCATCGCGGTCCTGGCGCTGCGACGTAGCAGACCCAGCGCCCCTTCAACCAGCTGCAGCCGGTCTGCTGCGCCGCTCGGCCAGGAACTTGGCGGCCGGCCCCTCGCAGCTCGCCGTCGACGCGCTTGAGCCGCAAGCAGCCCCATGGCGCCGGCGGCCTTCGCCTTCGGCCTCGACCTCGTCGAGCTGCTTGCGCGACAGCGCCGCGCTCCGCCAGGCACGACGATGCCGCGCACGCGCCCACCCTGCCGCGAGCGCCGAGCGCGTGATGCCGAACTCGGTGTCGCGGAACACGTCGCTCGACGTCGGAGATCTCGAGTCCGTACCGCAGGTCGGGCCGGTCGCAGCCGTACCGCTCCATCG
Source organism: uncultured Gemmatimonadaceae bacterium (assembly GCA_963729495.1). Taxonomy (GTDB): domain Bacteria; phylum Gemmatimonadota; class Gemmatimonadetes; order Gemmatimonadales; family Gemmatimonadaceae; genus JAGWRI01. The sequence goes on along the minus strand of CAVSOM010000011.1, from coordinate 25,234 downwards.
CCGTCGCGTAGGTCATGCGCGGGAACGGCGCCGCTACCGCGTGGCCGGCCTCGGCCCACAGCGCGGCGATCAGCCCCTCGGTGACCGCGATGATGTCCTCGACGCCGATGAACGACGCCTCGATGTCGATCTGCGTGAACTCCGGCTGGCGGTCGGCCCGCAGGTCCTCGTCGCGGAAGCAGCGCGCCACCTGGAAGTAGCGGTCGTAGCCCGCGACCATCAGTAACTGCTTATAGATCTGCGGCGACTGCGGCAGGGCGTAGAACTCGCCCGGCGTGGATGCGGCTCGGCACGAGATAGTCCCGCGCGCCTTCCGGCGTGCGGCTTGGTGAGGATCGGCGTCTCGATCTCGAGAAACCCGTGGTCGGTCGAGATAGCGGCGCGTGGCCTGCGTGAGCCGGTGGCGCAGCACGAGATTCTGCTGCAGCTCGGCCCGTCGCAGGTCCAGATAGCGGTGGCGCAGCCGCAGTTCCTCGGCCGCCAGGTTCTCGCCCTTGCCCCGGGCCACGGGTATGGCCGGCACGGCCGCCGGGCCCGACCACGGTGAGCGCGGTGACGTGCACCTCCACCTCGCCCGTCGCCAGTTCGCCGTTCTGCATCGCGGCCGGACGGAGCACCACCTCGCCCTCCACGAGCACCACGGTCTCGCTGCCGAGGGCGGCCGCCCGATCGCACAGCTCCTTCGGCGTGCGCCGCGGGTCGAACGAGGTCTGGACCACGCCGCTCAGGTCCCGCAGGTCCACGAACACCAGCCCGCCGAGGTTGCGCGCGCGGTGCACCCAGCCGCCAAGGCGGACGCGCTGGCCCACGTGGGTCGCCCGCAGGCTCCCGCACCGGTGGGTTCTCAGAGTTGTCGAGAAATCGGTTTGCATTGACGGGTGAACAGTGAGCGGCGGGCCGGCGCGGCCCGGAGCCGTGAGAGCCGACGGCGTCTTGCGATCGGGCCGGCCCGCCGGCGGCCGGGTGCCGAACGTGCAAACCGACCCGGAGATCGTCGGCCGGGTCGGCGCGAGCAGGCGGCTGCCGGAATTCGTCTCATCCAACCCTGTATCATAATGCCGGAGCGCGACTTACGGTAGTTCGTCGCTTGACGCCGCGCGAAGCTCCCGGCTAGCTTAAGTGTATGCGCCACATGCTTTTTGCCGCGGTCATCTGCGGCGCCGCGGCACCTTCAGCGAACGCCCAGCAGGTCCCGGCGCGCGATCTGCTCGAGTTTCCGATCGGCTCCATCGCGGAGCCGGCGTCGATCGCCACGCTGCTGTCGAGCGGGGTGTGGAATCCCGCCGCCGTGCAGATGCCCGCAGGCGAGCGCGTGCGCGTGGGAATCCTGGCGCTCAACTCGCCCATCGACCAAGGCGTGTCGGAACAGCTTGGGGTGGTGACCGTGGCGCTGCCCGGCGCCACGCTGCTCACGACGTCGCTGCTCTTCGCCACGGTCACCGACCTGGTGCGCACCGAAACGGACCCGGAGAGCGTCGGATCGGAGATTCCATATGGCACCACGCTCTTCTCGGCGGGGCTCTCGCGCCGGTTCGGCCACCTGACGGCGGGGTTCGCGACGCGCATCCGCACCGGCACGGCGGACTACATCCAGCGGACGTCGTTCTCGCTCGACGGCGGCGTGGTGCTCGACAGCGCGTTCCACACGCCGATCCGCCTCGCGGCGTCCACCTTTCTCCTCGGCCCGTCGCCGTCGCGCGAGCGGGCGACGCTGCTCGGCGCCGCCGAAGCGCCGGTGTACCGCGTCGACTCGACGTTCGAGGTGCGCACCGGCCTGGCCGTGCAGGCCACCGAGTACATGGGCAACGAGAAGTACCTGTATGGAGCGCTGCGGTACCTGGGCCTGGAGGCGCGGGGCGGCCTGGCCCGCACGCGGGCGTTCGGCTCCAATTCCGATCACCTGCGGTTGGGACTCGATCTGCACTACGGCCGCTACACCGTGGGAATCGCGCGCGAGGACGAAGGGGCCGGCCTGGGCGCCGTGTATCAATTCATGCTGAGCGCGGCGTACCCATGAGCGATCGCGAACAATTGCTGGACCTGACGCCGACGCAGGCGCTGGAGCGGCTGACGGCGTTCATGGCGGCGGAGGGGCTGCCGGCGTACCGGGCCCGGCAGGTCGTGCGCCACCTCTGGGTGGCGCCCGCGGCCGGGTTCGCGGACATGACCGATCTGCCGGCCGCCCTGCGCGACCGGCTGGCCGAGCGATTCGCGATGGCGCGTCTGCCGATCGCCGCCCGGCAGACGTCGGCCGACGGCACGGAGAAATTCCTGTTTCGGCTGGCCGACGGCGAGGCGATCGAGACGGTGGCGATTCCCGACGGCCGCCGGGTCACGCTGTGCATCTCGTCGCAGGCGGGGTGCGCGCTGCAGTGCGCCTTCTGCGCCACCGGCGCGATGGGCTTTTCGCGGAACCTCGCGCCGCACGAGATCGCCGGCCAGGTGCGCGAGATGCGCCTGCTCGACCCCCCAATCGCGGTGACGAACGTCGTGTTCATGGGCATGGGCGAGCCGCTCATGAACTGGAAGGCCGTGGATCCCGCGCTGACGATCCTCAACGATCCGCAGGGCCTGGGCGTCGGCGCGCGGCATATCACGGTGTCCACCGTGGGCATTCTGCCGGGCATCGTGGCGCTCGGCAAGCGGCCGGAACAGTTCCGGCTCGCGATCTCCATCCATGCGCCGAGCGACGCCCTGCGCCGCGAGCTGATGCCGATCAACACGAAGTATCCGTTGGCCGATGTCATCGAGGCGGCCAAGGTGTTCGACCGGCGGGTCACCTTCGAATACGTGATGCTGGGCGGCGTGAACGACGCCGAGGAGCACCCGCTGAACCTGGCGGCGCTGGCGCGCGAATGCCGGGCGTTCGTGAACCTGATCCCCTTGCATCCGGGCGGCGCCCGCGGGTTCGTGCCGAGTTCCCGGCAGCGGATCGCGGCCTTCGAACGCGAGTTGAAGGCGCAGGGGGTGGAGGTGGCGGTGCGCCGGAGCCGCGGCGTGGACATCGCCGCGGCGTGCGGGCAGCTACGGACGGAACGGCTCGGCCGGCGGACGCCAGGTGCGGCCCAGCACGACGGTGACGTCCACGTAGAGGGTTGAGTCGGCGCGCGCCTCGACGCGCGCCCCACCCAGGGCCGCCGCCACGCGCGCGGCCCACGCGGGATGGTTCGACCGGTCGAGCACGAGCGTGCTGTCGCGCCGGTCGCCGGTGGTGCCGATGAGCACGACGTCGAACCCCTGCGCGCGCAAGGCGAAGGTGGCGCGCCGCGCCAGCCCGCGCGTGGTGGTGCCGTTGAGCACCTCCACGCGCACGCGCTCGCGGGCGGGCGCGGTCACGTCGGGAGGCGCCACGGCGGCCCCCGGCGGCGCGGTGTGCGATCGGGCCCACCAGTACCCTCCACCGCCGGCCAGCACCAGCACGGCCGCCGCCGCGGCCGCCACCCGCGGCCCGGGCTTCATTGCACCGAGTTCCAGAGCGCGGCCGTCTCGGGATACACGGCGTGCCCCTCGCGCACCGCCCACTCGATGCGGGTCCGCACCACCTGGCGGAACACGCCGTCGAAGTCGTGGGGCACCTGGGCGGCGAGAAAGGCGCGGTCGGCGCGGGCGAACTTGCGGCCCGGCTCCAGAAAGTCGGCCATGTACAGGGCGCGCCCGGTGCGGCCCCACGCGGCGTGGCCCACGGTGTGGTAGCGCACGGCGTCGAGCAGTTCGGCGCGGCGTTCCCCGTCGCGCGCGAGCAGCAGCGCCGCCGCGCCGCCGTGCAGCATGCCGGCGGGATTCGTCGCATCGCCGGTGATCGCGCGCAGCGTCGCGTCGGTGGCGTCGCGCAGAGCGTCGTGCCAGCGGCCGGCGTCGCGCCAGGCGGCCGCTTCGTCGCCCGGCACGCCGAGCGCCAGCGCCCAGCGGCCGAGCAGCACCGTGACGCGCGCGATGTGCGCGCAACGCGCCTCGCTCACTTCGGCCCAGGCGGGGAGCGCGAGATCCGACGGCGCGTCAGCCATCGACTGCCTCGCGCAGCAGCGCCAGTTCGCGCCGCCAGAACGACCGGTCGGCGAGACCGGGATGGGGCAGCGTGAGGCGGTCGTCGGCCAGCGTGCGGTCGCCGAACGCCACGATATCGAGGTCGAGCGTGCGCGGACCCCAGCGGACGGTGCGCACGCGCCCCGCGTCCCGTTCGATGGATTGCAGCGCGTCGAGAAGCCGGTGGGGCGCGAGCGCGGTGTCGAGGGCGAGCATCTGATTCAGGTATGGGTCCTGCCCGGGCGGGCCGAAGGGGGGCGTTTCCTCCACCGGAGTCTCGGCGATCACGCGGCTATGGGGAAGTGCCCGGAGCGCGTCGCGGGCGGCGGCCAGCGCCGCCTGCCGATCCCCGACGTTCGATCCGAGCGCGATGAAGGCCACCTCACCCATCGGTGGGGCGTACGATGGCGACCTCGGCGAAGTCGAGCGGCGCGCCCAGCGGCACGTGCGGCTTCCGGACCCTGACCTCGACCCGGATCACGCCGTCGGCGGCCAGCGCGCCGGCGGCTACGCGTTCGGCGATCTCCTCCAGGAACTCGCGCGGCGACTCGGCCACGGCGCGCCGCGCGGCATCGTGCAGCCCGCGGTAGTCCACCACGTGCGCGCGGCGGGGGGCGACCCACGCCGTGAGATCGACCTCCAGGGGCTGCGCGAACTCCCGCTCGTGCGCCAGGATCCCCACGGTCAGGTGGAAGCGCATGCCGCGCAGCGTGATCCGATCGGCGCGCGACGGCTGGCTCATCCGACGCTCGTGATGCGGTGGGTGAGTTCGCTGAGGTAGACGGCTACGGCGCGGAGTTCCTGGATGGCGCCTTCGAGCTCGCGGAGCGCGGCGGCCTGGTCCCGGGCGGACGCGGTGACGCTCTCGGCGCCGGCGCGGTTGCGCTGGGAGATGGCGGCGATGCGGGCCACGCGCTCCCGCAGCTTGCCGAACTCCAGCTCCTGGTCGCGCGACGTGCCCGCAATGCGCTGCGCGCCGGCGGCGGCGGCGGCCGTGGCCGTGACGATCAGGTCGAGCGCCGAGCGCGCCGACTCGGAGAGCGATTCGGCATCGCTAACGATGGCCTGCCCGCGCCCCATCTGCAGGGCGACGCGCCGCATCTGCTCCTCGAACCCCATGAGCACGTCGCTCGCGTCGTCGGCGGCGTGCGCGCTCTGCTCGGCGAGTTTGCGCACCTCGTCGGCGACCACGGCGAACCCCTGCCCCTGCTCGCCGGCCCGGGCCGCTTCGATGGCGGCGTTGAGGGCCAGCAGGTTGGTCTGGTCGGCCAGCGACCGGATGACAGATATGAATTCCGTAATGCGCCGCGTGGCCTGGGCGAGGACCTCCACCTGATCGGCGCTCTCGCCCACGAATCCCTTGGCGTTCACCAGCCGCTCAATGGCCGTGGCGATCGTGAACCGGTGCTCGCCGGCGATCTCCGTGGCCCGCTGGCTGGCCTCGGCGGCCTCGCTCCCCTCGCGGACCACGCCCGCCGTGGCCCGGTGCAGCGCCGTCGTGGCGTCGAGACTGCGGTCGATCTGTTCGTTCTCCTCCACCACGCCCCGGCCCATCTCGGCGATCGTCCGGGCCACCGTGTCGCCCCCCGCGCGCAGCGCCCGCGCCGATTCCGTGAGCGTGTCGAGCTGGGAACTCACCCGCGTCATCGCCTCGAGCAGCGGCTGCCGCAGGTCGTGGATGTGCAGCGTGGTGGCGAGCTGGTTGGCGAACCGCCGGATCAGGCCGATGTCCTTGAGCGAATACGCATTGCGCTTGTGGTGTTCCAGTTCGAGCAGGCCCACGTTGCGATCGCCGAACCGCAGCGGGATCACGGCGATGCTCTCCACCGAGACCGGGGCGGCATCGACGCGCGCGTCGTGCTGCGCATCGGGCACGATGATCGGCTGGCCGGCGTCCAGCGCGTCGCGCCGCAGCCGCTCGGTGGCCGCCTGCGGCACGGCCGCCCGGTTCAGCGCCCCCTCGCTCTGGCTCCAGACGAGCGCGAGCTGGTCGTTCTGCAGGCGGAAGATCGTGAACGCGCGCCAGTCCACGAGCCGGTGGGCGAGCGCCTCGATGCGCCGGAACGCGTCGCCCAACCCCACGTCGGACGACACGATCTGCTCCATGGCCAGGATCTTGTTCAACTCCTCGGCGGCCACGGCCTCCTCGAGAATGCGCTTGAGCAGCAGGCCGGCCAGCCCCAACACGAGGCCGATCACCACCCAGCCGGCCGGCCCGAACTGGGTGACCGTGACCAGGATCACGGCCACGGCGATCGCGCCGGCGCCGAACCCGATCACCTCGTAGCGCAGCATCAGCGACTTCTCCTCCTCGAGCAGCTTGTCGCGGAAGATGAGCGTGAAGTACAGCAGCGCGCGGCTGACCAGGAAGTAGGTGAAGACGAACAGCGCCAGCGGCGGCAGGGCGTCGGCGCTGATCGCGGTGCCCGCCACGTCGGTGATGCGCGAGGCCCAGGCGTAGAACCCCATCGACGCGAGCAGGGCGAGCACTTCGCGGCCGCCGTTGATCCACGCCGACTCCAACGGCTTGCGGAGGAGCACGCGGTCGGCGCCGAACACCCCCACGTACACGGCGAGCGCCGTGGCCGGCGCCCCGATGACGATGGCGCCGGCCAGCGCCGGCACACCGAGCAGGTTCAACGCCCCGTACTTGGTGAGCGGAATCTGGTAGACGCGGAGCAGCACGACGCCGCCCACCACGATGGCCATGCCGTATTGCTGCCAGATCCACCGGTGGTCGAACCACAGCGCGCCGGCGAGCACCAGCATCCCGAGCGTGCCGAGCGCGCGGGCGTACAGCCGCAGCAGCGTCTGCACGTCAGGCGGCGTCGATGGCGGCGCGCAGCGACCGGGCGAGCGCCACGGCGGCCTCCACGCTCTCGTCGGCGGCGCGCACGATGGCGCTTCCGACCACCACGCCGTCGGCCAGGCGCGCCACGGCCGCGGCCTGCTCCGGACCCGCCACGCCGAACCCCACGCAGATCGGGAGCCCGGTGACCTCGCGCAGCCGGCCCACCGTCTCCGGCAGCTCCTCGGGAAAATCGCTGCGGACGCCGGTCACCCCGAGGCGGCTGATCAGGTACACGAACCCGCTCCCGTGCCGGGCGATCTCCCGCATCCGCTCCCGCGGCGTGGTGGGCGCGACCAGCCGGATGAACGCGAGCGGGCTCTCGCCGAACCACCGTTCGAGCGTCGGGTCCGCGCCCACCGGCAGGTCGGTGACGAGCACGCCCTGCGCGCCGGCGGCGGCCGCCCGGCTCAGCGCGTCGGGGCCGGCCGCCAGGATCGGGTTCAGGTAGCTGAACAGCACGACCGGCACGGACAGCGCGGCGCGCTCGACCAGCGCCAGCACGTCGTCGTACGTGACGCCCTGCGCGAGGGCCCGCTGCGAGCTGGCCTGGATTACCGGCCCGTCGGCCAGCGGATCCGAGAAGGGCACGCCCACCTCGATCACGTCGGCGCCCGCCGCCTCCAGCCCCTGGAGCAGGGCCAGCGAGCGGTCGCGGTCGGGATGGCCGGCGGTGACATAGGGCACGAAGGCTTTCCGCCCCTGCGCGCGGAGGGCGGTGAATCGCGCACCCATCGGGTCAGACGAAGTAATCACCGACACGGATTCCGTACCGCTCCGGGTTTTCGGTCTTGATGATCGTCCGCCGGAAGTTACCCTCCGCGTCGCGATCGGCGAGATCGACCAACTCCCCCGGGTGCACGAGGTTGCCCATCGGATCGCTGATCACGCGCACGATCGGTCGCGACAGCATGTCCTGCAGCGGGTTGACGGCATGCACGATGCCGAGTTCGAACGTGTCGAGCACGACGAGCGTGCCCACGGGATAGATGCCGGTGAGATTCACGAACGCCTTGACCAGCACCGGATCCATGCCGCGGCGCGGGTTGTCGCGCATCTCCTGCATGACGAGCGCCGGGTTCATGGGCGTGGTCTGGTACGAGCGCCGCGAGGTCGCGGCGTCGAACCCGTCGGCGACGGCGACGATCTTGCTGAACATGCTCAGCTTGCGGGGCCGGATGGGGCGCGGGTAGCCGGTGAGGTCCACCTTCATGTGGTGTTCCATCGCCACGACCATCGACCGGTACGGAAATTCCTGCTGTCCGCGCACCTGGAACAGCGCCAGCACGCCGAGCCACGGGTGGGCGGCGATGGCGCGCCACTCGTCGTCGGTGAGGCCGCCCGACTTGTTGAGCACGTCGGCCGGCACACGCTGCTTGCCGATGTCGTGGAACAGCGCCGCCAGCCCGAGATCGTAGAGCTGCACCTTGGACAGCCCCAGCCGCTTGCCGATGGCCACCGCGAAGATGCACACGTTCACGCTGTGCGTGAACGTGTATTCGTCGTAGTCGCGAATCGTGGTCAGGCCGATCAGCGACGTTTCCTCGTTGAGGATCTGGTCGACGATGCTCTGGACCATGCGCTTGATCTTCTTGATGTTCGGGCTCTTCCCCATCCGCACCGACGTCATCAGGTCCTTGGCCACGACCACCGACTGGGAGTACGTCCGCTTGGCGCGCTCCTTGGCCTGCTCCACGTCGCCGCTCGCCATCTGCGTCGGACCGCCGAGCGTCAGCGCCGTGACGCCGGCGCTCTCGAGCCGCGCCGACAGGTCGGTCAGCCGCTCGTCCGGCGGATCGCCGGACGCCGACTGCAGCAGCGCCAGCAGGATCGTCCAGTCGCGCGCCGCCGCCCCGTCGTGCACCTCCACCGACCCGACGCCGTTCGTGCGGAAGATCGACAACAGGTGGCTGAAGCTGGCGTAGTTGTCGAGATCGATCCGCAGCCGCGTGGCGTTGATGAAGATGAACTCGCCCGAGGCGCGGATCTGCAGTTCGAGCTCCCGCTCGAGTACCTCCCGGCAGCGCTCGGTGAGTTCGACCAGCGATTTCTGCACGGCGGCATTCTCCAGCGGGTACAGCTTCATCGCGCGGAGCGCCGCGTAGAGATCGCGCACCAACTCGCGGCCGGCCCGACGGATGAACGAATCGTCGCTGCGCCCGCCGTCGCCGGACGCCGCGGACACCTGGGTGGTGGCCCGGGCGAGCGCCTGCGTGGAGCGCGAGGCCGGCGGCACGTCGCGCGGCGGGCCGCCCGTCATGCGCCGGCTCCGCGCAGGGCTTTGTTGACCGCGTTGCGCACCACCACGTCCTTCTCCGACGACGCGTTGCGCAGCGACCGCTCCGCGTCGCTCGAGTTGATGCGCCCCAGCGCCATCGCCGCGCAGGCCCTGATCTCGGAGTCCTCACGGCGGCCCAGGAACCCCTTGCCGTTCAGAATCCCGTCCAGGTACGGAACCGCGGACGGGCCGCTCAACATGCCGTACGCTTCAAAGAAGGCGACCTTCTCGGTGAGGTCGGCCTCTCGCATCTCCTTGCTCTTGACCGCCGCTTCCACCCGGCCGTGCACCGGGCGGTAGCCGCGCGCGGCGAGGAGCTTCACCGCCATCACGCGCGTATCCCGGTCGCCCGTGGCCACCCACGGTTCCAGCGCCTGCAGCGCGCCGGCCGATCCGATGTCGCCCAGCGCCTGGGCGCACGCCAGCCGCAGCTCGGGGTCGGCCGCGGCCATGGCCCGGCCGATCGCCGGCACGCCGGCCTGGAGCTTGAGTCCGCCAGAGCGCCGCACCGCCTCCAGCACGACGGCCCGGTCGTCCGACTGGATGAGCTTGACCAGCTCCGCCGTGTTGGTCGCCGTCAGCCGTCCCGCCGCCTGTTCCAGCATCGGACGCAGCCGCGCGTTCTGCAGCCGCCCCATCCACGAGAACAGCGTTCCCAGCGCCATCGGCCGCAACTGCTCGAACAGCTCGCTGAGCTCGTCGAGCGGCGGCAGCTCCGTGCTGTCGTCCAGGGCCTGCAGCAGTTGGCTCAGCGGCTCGGGCTGGCTCAGGCGGGCCGGGATCTGCCCCAGCCGGTCGCGCTGCTCCGGTGTGATCTCCCGCGCCCGCTGTGCCGCCACCTGCGATTCGCTCAACAGGTACGCCACCGTGCGCAGGTGGCCGCCGGCGAGCATGTACAGCATGAGCGTCTCCACCAGATCGCACACCTCGGCGCGAACGGCGGGGTCGGTCTGGGCTTCGAAGATGTCGAACAGTCCCGTCGCCACGGTCTTGCGCAGGTCGGCGGCGTACTCGCGTTCGATCTCGCCCTGCAGGTATTCGATCTCCTTCTCGTCCAGGAAGTAGAGCGTGGAGTCGAAGTCGGCCATGTTCACCACCCCCGGCCTCGACTCCTCCGTGGCCTCCTCGGCCGCGGCGTCGCTGCGGCCGGCATTCGCCGCGCGCACCTCCTCCGGCGACATCGGACGCGGCGGCTCCCCGCCGTCGGCCAGCGGATCGGCGGGCTCGAGCCCGAGGTCGACGTACCGATACCGGAGATGCGTGAATTCCTGCTCCCACAGCAGCGTCAGCAGGTCGTCCTCGTCCGGCAACGCCTTGCGCACCCGCTGCAGAATGGTCAGCAGCTTCACCAGCTCCGTGTCCTCGAAGCCCTTGGTGATCGTGATCTCGCGCACGCCGTCCTTGTAGAACAGCCACGGGAGGCTGTCCCCCGACTTCGCGGCCTCCTCCAGCACGGGCACCCCGTACCACAGGATCTGCAGTTCGGTGAACGTCAACACGACCTCATCGGTCTCCGCCCACAGCGGCACGAACGCGTGGCGGACCGTGTCGATGGCGGCTTTGTAGATGGGGTTGTTGGGCAGGTACAGCTGGTAGGCGCGGGCCGCCTTCACGAACGAGCGCAGGAACTCCTCGACCGGAGCGCTCGGGAAAGGAGGATCAGGCAGCTCCGCCTGTTCTGTGCTGACCGGCTTGATCGGCGCTGTCACGCCCCCAAGATACCCATATCCATAACTTGCGCCACATCCTTGTCGCCCCGTCCGCTCACGCACAACAGGACGGGCTCGTCGGGGATCCACCGCCCCACCTGCGTCTCCAGCCAGGCCACCGCGTGCGCCGATTCCAGCGCCGGGATGATGCCCTCCAACTGGGCCAACGACGTGAACCCGCGAAGCGCCTGGGCGTCGGTCACGGAAACGTAGGTCGCCCGACCGGAATCCTTGAGAAACGCGTGCTCCGGACCGACCCCCGGATAGTCCAGGCCGGCGGAGATGGAATGGGCCGGGTGCACCTGGCCGGCCGCGTCCTGCAACAGGTAGCTCATCGTGCCGTGTAGCACGCCGGGCGTACCCCGCGAGAGCGACGCCGAGTGGCGCCCCGTGTCGAGCCCCTCGCCGGCGGCCTCCACGCCCACCAGCTCCACGCCGGCGTCGTCGACGAACGCGTGGAAGATGCCGATCGCGTTCGACCCGCCCCCCACGCAGGCCACCACGGTCTTGGGCAACCGCCCCGTGCGGCCCAGCACCTGCGCGCGCGCCTCGCGCCCGATCACGGCCTGGAAGTCGCGCACCATGCGGGGATACGGCGCCGGCCCCACCACCGACCCGATGATGTAGTGGCTCGTGCGCACCGTGGTCACCCAGTCGCGGATCGCCTCGGTGGTGGCGTCCTTGAGCGTGCGCGTGCCGGCCGATACCGGCACGACCTCGGCTCCCATGAGGCGCATCCGGTAGACGTTCAACGCCTGGCGCCGCATGTCCTCCTCCCCCATGTACACCACGCACTCCAGCCCGAACCGCGCGCACACCGTGGCCGTGGCCACGCCGTGCTGCCCCGCCCCGGTCTCGGCGATGATCCGCTGCTTCCCCATGCGACGCGCGAGCAGCGCCTGCCCCACCGTGTTGTTGATCTTGTGCGCGCCGGTGTGGTTCAGATCCTCGCGCTTGAGCAGCACGCGCGCGCCGACTCGCTGGGAGAACCGCGGCGCCTCGCTGAGCGGCGACGGCCGCCCCACGTAGTCGGCCAGCAGCGTGTCCATCTCCAGACGGAACGCCGCGTCCGCCATCGCCGCGTCGAACGCCGCTTCCAGTTCATCCAGCGCCGGGATGAGGGTCTCGGGCACATACCGCCCGCCGAACGCCCCGAACCGACCGCTGTCTCGTTGGCCACTCATCGCACGCCCTCGGCGGATCGCACCGCGTCCCGGAAGGCCCGCATGCGCTCTGCATCCTTGATGCCCACGGTTGATTCGATCCCCGACGACACGTCCACCACGTCCGGGCGCAAGGCCCGCACCGCGTCCCCCACGTTGCCGGGACGCAGCCCCCCTGCCAGGACCAGCCGCGCCCGTGCCGCCCGGGAGGTCCGCAACGCCGCCACCGCATCCGCAATCTCGTGCCACGGCAGCGCCACGCCAGTGCCTCCCAGCGCGCCGTCCACCCGGGCATCCAGTACGACCGCGTCGGCCACGGCGAACAACTCGGCCGCGTACCCCGGAAGCTCCGGCCCCGCCACGCGAAGTGCGGCCCACACCGCGCCGGGCCAGAGCGCGCGAATCGCGTCCACGTGCGACGCCTGCGGATCCCCCTGCAGCTGCACGGCCCGGAGGCCCAGGCGCCGTGCCCGGTCGGCGATCGAGTCCGGCGAGTCCGGCCCGAACACCCCCACGCGGCCCACCGGTTCGCGCACCGGCGACAGCACGGCGGTCGCGGAGGCGTCGTCCTGGCGGCGCGGCCCGCCCGCAAACACCACGCCCACGTAGCTCGCGCCCCACTCCACCGCCAACGCCGCGTCCGCCGCTCGGGTCATTCCGCAGAACTTGATCTCAGCCACGCAGGCCGCCCCGTCGGGGAGTGGACGCCAATGCGCGCACGGCGGCGGCCGGATCGAGTGCCGCCGACACCACGGTACCGACCAGCACCGCGTCGGCGCCGGCGGCGGCCGCCCGCTCCACGTCGCGGGCGCTCCCGATCCCGCTCTCCCACACCGCCACGACGTCCGCCGGCACCCTGCCGATCAACCGTTCGGCAACCATGGGGTCCACGTCCAGGGTCTCGAGGTCGCGGCAGTTGACCCCGATCACGCCGGCGCCGGCGCCCAGCGCGCGCTCGAGTTCGTCGGCGGATCGCACTTCGACCAGGGTCTCGAGTCCAATCGACGCGGCGTAGGCCACCAGGACCGGGAGCCCCACCGGGGGAATGGCGCGCGCGATGAGCAGGGCCGCCGCCGCCCCGAGCGTCCGTGCCTCGAGGAGCTGCACCGCGTCGACGTGGAAGTCCTTCTTGAGCACGGGGATCGCCACCCGGGCCCGCACGCCCCTCAGGTCCGCGTTGGACCCGCCGAACTGCAGCGGCTCGGTGAGCACCGACACGGCCGCGGCGCCGCCCGCTTGGTACGCCGCCGCCTGGGCCGCCGCGTCGAGCCCGGCGTTGATCTCACCCTTCGACGGCGACCGTCGCTTCACCTCCGCGATGACCCGCACCTTTGGGCCGCGCAGAGCCCGGGCGAAGGGAACCGCGGGGAGAGCCGCCGGGAGCGCCGCCTCCAGTTCCGAGCGCCGGGCGTGCAACGCCTGGACCCGTTGCATCGTCTGTTCGACGATTGCGCCGAGCGTGCCAGCCGGTGGGGACCAGGTAGGGGGAGCTTGCACTTCGGTTCCTGTTCGGTTAAGCTGTCTTCGGTAGGTATTCGGGACGGGAAGGCGCCCGCCTTCCCGGACGTCCGTTCAACCGGGGTTGGCCGCATGCCGCTCACGAAACGCCAGCGCGAGATACTAAACTACCTGACGACGCATACCGAACAACATGGGTACGCGCCCAGTTTCGAAGAGATCGCGGAGAACTTCCACTTCAGTTCGCTCGCCACGGTGCACGAGCACCTCACCAACTTGGAGCGGAAGGGCTACATCAAGCGGTCGTACAACGAGAGCCGGGCCATCGAGATTCTGCCTTCCGACGCCGTGTCGCGGGCCATCGAGCTGCCGCTGCTCGGCGCGGTAGCGGCCGGATCGCCGATCGAGGCGATGGACGCCGGCGAGTCGATCACCGTGCCCGAAACGCTGGTCTCGCGCAACGGCAATCACTACGTGCTGCGGGTGCGCGGCAACTCGATGATCGACGAGCAGATACGCGACGGGGACTTCGTCGTGGTCAACGAGCGGCCGCGGGCCGACAACGGCGAGACCGTCATCGCGCTCATCGATGGCACGGCGGCCACGGTCAAGAAGTTCTACCGCGAGCGCGACGGCCGCGTGCGGCTTCAGCCGGCCAACGACACGATGGCTCCCATCTACGTGAACGAGAACGACATCCGCATCCAGGGGATCGTGGTCGGCGTGATGCGCCGCTACTAGGCCTCCGGCGCGAACGCCCGCCGCAATCGCTCCAGGGCGTCGAGGCCGGCGCCCGAACGAAGTGCCTGGTCGGCTCTGGCGATCGCCGCCTCGTACGAATTCGCCGCGCCGCCCACGTAGATGGCAGCTGCCGCGTTCAGCAGCACGGCGGCGGTGGCGCCCGCGGTGCCCTCCCCTTTCAGCACACTCAGAATCGCGTGCGCATTTGCCGCAGGCGGCCCGCCGGCCAATTCGGCCGGCGTGGCCCGCGGGAATCCCAGCGCGGCGGGATCGATCGTCCACTCCGCGATCGCGCCGCCGCGGATTTCGAGCACGCGGGTCAGGCCCAACGGGGAGATCTCGTCCATCCCCTCGCCGTGTACCACGAGCGCATGGCGGGTACCGAGCTCGGCCAGCGCGCCCGCGAGCAGGGGAAGGCGGTCGGCGTCTCCCACCCCGATCACCTGGCGGCCGGCGCGCGCGGGGTTGGCCAGCGGCCCCACGATGTTCATGACCGTGGGAATCGCCAACTCGCGGCGCACCGGTCCCACGTGCCGCATGGCGGGGTGCATCAGCGGGGCGAACATGAACACGATCCCCGCCTCACGCAGGGCCCGCTCCATGACGGCCACCGGAACGTCGATGCGCACGCCCAGCGCCTCAAGCACGTCGGCGCTGCCGCACAGCGTGGTGAACGAGCGGTTGCCGTGCTTGGCAATGCGCACGCCGGCGCCGGCGGCCAGGAGCGCGGCCGCGGTGGAGATATTGAACGTAGGGACCGACCCGCCGCCCGTTCCGCAGGTGTCCACCAGCGTCTCCGGATCGTCGGCGGCCAGCGGCACCATCACGGCCTGCAGCGCCCGGACCACGGCCGCCACTTCGGCGCCGGTCTCGCCCTTCACGCGGAGCCCCATGAGGAGTGCCGCCACCTGAGCCGGCGTGGCCTCGCCCGCCATCACCCGGCTGAACGCCGCGGTGATCTCGCCCGGCGCCACCGGCGTGGCCATGGCCAGCCGGCGAATGAGGGTGTGCAGCGGATCGGGAGTGGGGTCGCTAGACACTCAGCGCTTCCACGAGCCGTTCCGGAAGTCGGGAATTGCTGGCCGCGAGCGCGATCACGAGTCCCAGCAGCCGCACACGCTCCACGTCCTCCTCCACGAACACGCCGGCCATCCGGCGGTTGGTCAGGTTCACCACCCCGATCAGCTGCTCGTGGTACACGAGGGGGAAGCTGAGGAACGAGCCGGTGGTGTAGTAGGCGTCGCGCAGCAGCGGGTGCTCCCGGAATTCCCCCACGTCCTGCACCAGGAGCGGCTCGCGCGTCGTGGCCACGTGCCCGGAAATGCCGGTGCCGAACGACACCCGGCGCCCCTCGGTCACATTGGGCGCGATCCCGCGCGCCGCGGCCAGATACAGCGCCTCCTCGCCCGGCGCGCGCAGCAGCAGCGAACAGCGCTCGGCGTTCATGTCGTCGCCCACCAGCGAGAGCAACCCCTCGGCCAGCTCGCGCGGGCTGTCGGTGACTGCGTCGAGCGTCAGCACCCGCTCGATGAGGTAGAGCGTGCGCGTCTTCTGGCGCACCTGCTCGCTGCGCCGGTGCAGCTCCACGTGCGCCTTCTCGAGCTGTTCCACCGCGGAGCCGATCGTGGCTTCCACCGCGTCGGAGCGGCGGCCGGCGCGGCGGGCGTCTTCGCGCGCCTGGGCCAGCTCCCGTTCCAGCGCCACGGTGCGGCTCCGCTCCCCCACGGTGGCGAACTCGCCTGTGGCTTTGAGCAACTGCTCCTCCAGGCCGGCCAGCTTGCGCTCGTACTCGCCGTGCACGCGCTGCGTAACGTCTTCGAGCGTGCGCACGGCGTCCCGCCGCGCCTCGGCTTCCTGGAACCGCGCGTAGGCGAGCTCGAACAGCGCCACCGCCGGCTGGAAGCGTTCGCTGGTGCGCGTGCCGAAGATCTTGCGCGGCTCGAACAGCACCAGGATTCCCGCGAGCGCGCCCTCGAAGTGTAGCCCCTTGAGGGCGAGGTACCCGCCCTCGGCGATCTCGGGCAGGCCGAGGAGCCGGGCGAACTCCACCGATGCGTCCCCGAAGTCGATGAACAGGCCGCCCGTCGTCACCCCTACCCGCTCGCGCGTCGGCAGGTGGTCGAGCGTGGTGTCGATCGCCTGAACCTCCACCCCGTCGGGGCGGGCCAGCCGCCGGTCGCGCATCAGCGCGCGGCGCGCGTCGTAGGTGACCAGCGCCACGTGGGCCATGCGGTCGAGCTCGGACAGGCCCTCGGCGAGCGCGACAAGCGCCGCGTCGAGATTGGGCGCGGTGTTGAGGGCGTGGGCGAGCGAAGCGAGGGTTCGCGGAGGCATGGTGAGGGGCGCGCGTCACCGTGGTGAGGAGCCGGTGCCGACGGCGAAATGTGAGGCCGTACGTCGAGCAATGTCAATCGGTTGGGGACATTCCCGTTGCTTGACTTCACTCGCGCTGCGGGTAGGTTTCTTGCAATGGCGGAGCGCACTGTGCAGCTCGTGTTGCACTATGACGGCTCGGGATTCAGCGGCTGGCAACGGCAACCCGACCAGCGCACCGTGCAGGGAGTGATGGAGGCAGCGCTCGAGCGCCTGTGCGGCGCCCCGGTCGGGGTGCTGGGGGCGGGTCGGACCGATGCGGGAGTGCACGCCCGCGGCCAGGCGGCCGGGGTGAGGGTTCCCGAGCGGTGGCAACCGTCGGAACTTCGGCGGGCGCTCAACGCGGTGCTTCCACCGGACGTCTGGGTCGCCGCTGCGCACGAGATGCGCGCCGATTTTCACGCCCGGTACAGCGCGATTGCGCGCCAGTACGGATATTACGTCGGGACGGACGAGGAGGCCGATTCTCCCTTTCGCCGCCGGGTGGAATTCGCGGTCCGGCGCCCCCTCGATCGGGGCGCCCTGGACGCGGCCAGCCGGCTGTTGCTGGGAGACCACTGCTTCCGCGCGTTCGCGGTCCAGGGCACGGCCCCACCCGACGACAATCATCGCTGCGACGTTCGCGCCGCGCGATGGCGAGATCGTGCCGGCGGCGTGGTGTTCGACATCGAAGCCAATCGCTTTCTCCATCACATGGTCAGATTCCTCGTCGGCACGATGCTGGAGGTTGCGTCCGGGCGGCGCCCGATCGGCGACGTGGCGGCGCTGCTCCGCGCGGACGACAACCGCCACGTGTCGGCGCCGGCCCCCGCCCACGCGCTCTTCCTGGAGGCCGTCGTGTATCCCCCCGACCTGTACGGCGCATGAAGGTCTTCCTCGCCACCGCCGATCTGGACGAGATTCGATGGGCCGCCGCCAATGGACTGCTCGATGGCGTGCTGACTACGCCGGCCCTGCTGCGCGAAGCGGGGATCGAGGACGATCGCGCTCGGATCCAGGAAATCTGCGCGGCGACCACGGTGCCCGTGTACGTGGCCGTGCACGCCGTGCACGGCGAGGACATCTACCGCGACGCCCGGGCCCTCGCCCGGCTCTCGGACCAGATCGTCGTCGAGGTGCCGCTCGTCGAGGAGGCATTCGCCGCAATGCACCGGCTCTCGGCCGACGGCGTGCGCACCGCGGCCATGCTCGTGTTCAACGCCGCCCAGGCGCTGCTGGCCGCGCGGGCCGGCGCCGGGTCGGTGATCACGCCGTTGGACCAGCTCGACGCCGTGGGCCACAGCGGGGGCGAAGTGGTGCGCGACCTGCGCCGCGTGTTCGACGCCTCGCGCACCGAGTGCGACATCCTGGCCGTGCGTCCCACCACCGCCCAGCAGTTCTCGGAGGCCGCGCTGGCCGGCGCCGACGGCGTCGCCATCGCCCCCGTGTCGCTGCGTTCGTTCCTCCTCCATCCGCTCACCGACCGCGGCATCGATCAGTTCCTCAACGACGTGTCCAAACACCGGAGCGCCTGGTCCGACCAATGATCCGCATCCGCGCGTTCGCCCCGTGTCTCGCATGGATCGCCCTCGCCGGCTGTTCGGCGTCGGGCGATGCCGGCGCGACGTCGGCCTACGCCGCCCAGGCCGCGGCCGGACTCCCCGGCCGCTCCGCCGCCGCGCCGGCGGCACGTTCGGCCAACCGCCAGACCGCCATCACGCGCGCCGTGGCGGCCGTCTCACCGGCCGTGGTGACCGTGCAGACCGAACAGGTCCAGCAGGTGCAACCCGACATCTTCGACTGGATGCTCGGCGGCGCGCCGCGCTCGCGCTCCGAGGCCGGGCTCGGCACCGGCGTCGTCATCCGCCCCGACGGCGTGATCGTCACCAATGCGCACGTCGTGGCCGACGCCCGGACGATTTCGGTCATGCTGCCCAGCGGGGCCGTGTATCCGGCCACGAAACTCGGCGCGGACGAGACGCAGGACGTCGCGGTCATCAAGATCGACGCCGCGAACCTGCCGGTGGCCAGACTCGGCAACTCCGACAGCGTGATCGTGGGCGAATGGGCCATCGCCATCGGCAATCCATACGGCTTCATGCTCGGGAATCCCGAGCCCAGCGTCACCGTGGGCGTGATCAGCGGCACGGGACGCAACCTGGTCTACGGCGCCGACGGGCCCGGCGCCTACTTCGACATGATCCAGACCGATGCCGCCATCAATCCCGGCAATTCCGGCGGCGCGCTGGTCAACGCCGACGGCGAGGTGATCGGCGTCAACAGTTCCATCTACACGCCGAGCGGCGGATCGGTGGGCCTCGGGTTCGCCATCCCGATCAACCGCGTGCTGCACGACGTGGAGGACCTGCTCAAGTATCACGAGGTGCGCCGCCCCTGGATCGGCGTCAAGCTCCGCGTGCCCAACGGGCAGAACGTGCGGGACGCGATCGCCCAGCAGGCGGTGATCGCCACGGTGGTCCAGGGATCGCCGGCCGAACGCGCCGGGCTGCGGCCCGGCGACGTGATCGTGCGCGAGAACGACCGGACGATCCACAACATGTACGACTGGGAGGGCGCGCTGCTCGATCTCGGCGTGGGCCAGAGCGTGCAGCTCCACGTGCGCCGCGGCGACCGCGAGTTCGACACGACGGTCAACACCGTGAACCTCCCCGAGGTCGATGCGCCGAAGGTGGAGGTGCTGCGGCAGCTCGAACTGGTCACGGTCACGCCCGCCATCCAGGCCGAGCGCGGGCTCAGGAGCGCCGCCGGCGCGCTCGTGTTCAAGGTGAGCGACGCCATGGCGCAGCAGCTCGGCATCCAGGCCGGCGACGTGATCGTGCGCGTCAACGCCACGGACATCAAGACGGCCGACGACGCCTCGCGCGCCCTCAACCGGTTCGCCGGTCACGGTCCGATCCGCATGTACCTGGAACGGTCGGGCGCCTACTACGTGACGGACTTCGAGATCCGATGACGATCCACGACCGCTACACCTCGCCCCTCGCCGAGCGCTACGCCTCCCCGGGCATGCTCCGGCTCTGGTCGCCGGCCACGCGCTACGGCCTCTGGCGGCAGCTCTGGCTCGCCCTCGCCGAGGCCGAGCAGGCGCTCGGCGTGCCCATTCCCGACGAGGCGATCGCCCAAATGCGCGACCACCTCGACGACATCGACTTCGACGCGGTGGCGGCCTACGAGCGCCGCTACCGCCACGACGTGATGGCCCACGTCCATGCGTTCGGCGACGCGGCGCCGGCGGCCCGCCGGTACATCCATCTCGGCGCCACCAGCGCGTTCGTCACCGACAACGCCGATCTCATGCTCATGCGGAGCGGCCTCGACCTCCTGCGCGGCAAGCTGATCGCGGCGCTGGGCGTGCTGCGCGACTTCGCCCGGCAGTGGCGCGACGTGCCCACCCTCGGCTCCACCCACCTGCAGCCGGCGCAGCCGACCACCGTGGGCAAGCGCGCCACGCTCTGGATGCAGGATCTCGTGCTCGACGTCGCGGAACTCGATCACCGGCGCGCCACGCTCCCCTGTCGCGGCGTCAAGGGCACCACCGGTACGCAGGCGTCGTTCCTCGAGCTGTTCGCGGGGGATCACGCCAAGGTCCGTGAGCTCGACCGGCGGGTCACCGCCACGATCGGGTTCGAGGCGTCGATCGCCGTGTCCGGGCAGACCTACACGCGCAAGCTCGACGCCGCGGTGCTCGACGTGGTGGCCGGGATCGCCGCCAGCGCCGCCAAGTTCAGCGGCGACCTGCGCATGCTCCAGTCGTACGGCGAGATCGAGGAGCCCTTCGAGCCCGAACAGATCGGATCGTCGGCCATGGCGTACAAGCGCAATCCGATGCGCTGCGAGCGGATCGCGTCGCTGGCCCGGTTCGTGCTCAGTCTCGAACCCAACGCCAACCAGACGCACGCCGTGCAGTACTTCGAGCGCACGCTCGACGACAGCGCCAACCGGCGGCTCGCCATTCCCGAATCGTTTCTCGCCGCCGACGCCGTGCTCGTGCTGATGGAGAACGTGGTGAGCGGCCTGGAGGTGCACCCGGCGCGGATCGCCCGCCGGCTGGCCGACGAGCTGCCCTTCATGGCCACCGAGGCGCTGATCATCCGCGCCGTGCAGTTGGGGCTCGACCGGCAGGACGCGCACGAGCACATCCGCCGCGCAAGCGTCGACGCGGCGCGGGCGCTCAAGGACGGCGCGGTCGGCAACGACATGCTCGACCGGCTGGCGGCCACGCCCGGGTGGCCGGTGCCGGCCGCCGAGATGCACGCCCTCCTCGATCCGCTGGGCTTCACGGGGCGCGCCCGCGCCCAGGTAGACGAGTTCCTGCATGAGGTCGTCGATCCCCTGGTCGGCGGCGCGGCGCCGGCCGAACGCGAGGACGTCCGGGTATGAGCATCGTCACGCTGGCCCCGCTCCCCCTGCGTCACGTGCGGCGCGGCAAGGTGCGCGAGGTGTACGAAGTGGATCCGCTGCATCTGCTGATCGTGGCCACCGACCGCGTGAGCGCGTTCGACGTCGTGATGAAGCGAGCCGATCCCGTACAAGGGCGCCGTGCTGACGCAGATCACGGCCTGGTGGCTGCGCCAGTTCGAGGGACAGGTGCATCACCACCTGCTCTCGGCCGACGCCGACGAGATCGTGCGCCTGGTGCCGTCGCTGGCCGTCGCACCGCCGCACGATCGCCGGCCGCGCCATGCTCTGCCGCCGCACGCAGGTGTTCCCCATCGAGTGCGTGATCCGCGGCTACATCTCGGGGTCGGCGTGGAAGGAGTACCGGGAGCACGGCACGCTGGCCGGGCGAGCCGCTGCCGGCCGGCCTCCGCGAGAGCCGACCGCTTCGCGCGCCCCGTGTTCAGCCCCGCCACCAAGGCGGAGTCGGGCCACGACGAGAACATCACGCTCGGCCGAGGTCGCCCGCCGGCTCGGCGCCGACGTGGCCGCCGAGCTGGAGCGGTTGAGCCGCCTGGTGTACGAGCATGGGCAGGGCCCGGGCCGCCGAACGCGGCATCATCATCGCCGACACGAAGTTCGAGTTCGGGCGCGACGCCGGCGGCCGCGTCACGCTCATCGACGAGGTGCTGACGCCCGACAGCTCGCGCTTCTGGCCGGCCGACCGGTACGAGCCGGGCCACACCCAGCCCAGCTTCGACAAGCAGCCGCTGCGCGACTACCTGGACGCCGAGCGGCGCGCCGGCCGGTGGAACGGCGACGCACCGCCGCCGCCGCTGCCCCCCGACATAGTGCAGGCAACCAGCGAGCGCTACCTCGACGCCTTCCGCCGGATCACCGGCGCTCCGCTCGATCGGGAAGCGGCTTCGTGAGCTTCGCCCGCGAGGGGTACCCCTTCATCGGCGTCGCCGGCGTGGTCGCGGCAGCGGCGTACGGCGTGGCGCTCCGCCGGTCGTCGGGGCTGGCCTGGCTGGCTCGCCGGTCGTGCTCATCCTGCTCGCCGCTGTGGGTGGCCTACTTCTTTCGCGACCCCGATCGGCACGGGCCCGCGGGGCGCGCGGCTGGTGATCGCGCCGGCCGACGGGCGCGTGGTGCACGTGACCGAGGTCCACGAGCCGGCCGTATCTGGCCGAGTCGGCGCTGCGCATCTCGATCTTCATGAACGTGTTCAACGTGCACGTGAACCGGTACCCGGTGAGCGGCACGGTGGGGTACGTGCACTACAACCCGGGCAAGTTCCTCAACGCCGCCGTCGAGAAGGCGAGCCTGGTGAACGAGCAGACGTCGGTGGGCATCGACCACGCGGGCACGCGGGTGATGATGCGCCAGATCGCCGGCCTCGTCGCGCGCCGCATCGTGACGTACAGCCGGCCGGGTGACGCCGCGGTTCAGGGCGACCGGATGGGCCTCATTCGGTTCGGGTCGCGCGTGGACGTGTTCCTGCCCGTGCGCGCCGCGGTCCGCGTGCGCGTGGGCGAGGCGACGCAGGCCGGCGTCACCGTTCTCGCGGAGCTGCCGACCCCATGAGCCCAAGCCCCTCGCGCCATACGCGGGTCCGCCGTGCCGTGGTGCTCTTTCCCAGCGGCCTCACGCTGTTCAACCTGTTCTTCGGGATGTTCGCCATCGTCGCGGCCACGCGCGGCGAGTTCTACCGCGCCGGATGGTTCGTGGTGCTGGGCGGCGTGGCCGACATGCTCGACGGGCGGGTGGCGCGCGCCACGAACACCGGCGGGCGGTTCGGCGAGGAGCTGGACTCCCTGGTCGACGCCATCACGTTCGGCGTGGCGCCCGTCGCTGATCATGTACTTCGCGGTGTTCAACCGCGAGAACTGGGAATGGCTGTTCTGCTTCCTGTTCACCGCCTGCGCGGTGCTCCGGCTGGCCCGGTTCAACGTCGAGCAGGCGGGCACCGCCAAGACGTATTTCCAGGGGCTGCCCACGCCGGCCGCCGGCGTGACGCTGGCCACCTACTACTGGTTCAGCCAGACGGCGCTCTATCAGGAAACAATTATCGCCGATCTGCCCTGGCACGTGCTGCTGCGGTACATCATCCTCGCCCTGAGCTTCCTGATGGTGAGCAACGTGCCCTACCCCGTCATGCCCAACGTCGGCCTCCGCAGCGCGCGCGGGGTGATCGGCCTGGCGATCGTCCTCGGCGGCATCGCCGCGCTCGTCTTCCTGCCCAACCAGTTCTTCTTCCCCGCCGCGGTGGTGTACGTCGGCTTCGGCATCGCCCGCGCCGCCTGGCTCGGCCTGCTCGACCGCCGCGCCGGAGTGGCCACGCATACCGGCGACCTCGCCTCCGCGTATGGCGGCGGCGCCCCCCGCCGCGAGGAGGTGGGCGACGACCGGCCGCTCTCCCCGCGGCGGCGCCGGCGCCGCCGCCGCGAGCCCCCCGAAGGCGCCGGCCCGCCGCCGCGCGGGCCGCGTCCGCCCACCCTTCCACCCGAGCCACCCCACGCATGACCCGCTTCCGCGTTTCCCTGCACGTCAACCCGCGCCGCGGCCTCCTCGATCCCCAGGGCAAGGCAGTGACCGATGCCCTCCACACGCTCGGCTTCGCCGGCGGTGCGTGACGTCCACGTGGGCCGCCACCTCGTCATCGACCTCGACGCCGCCGACGCGGCGGCCGCCGAGGCGGAGGCCCGCGCGCATGTGCGAGCGCCTGCTCGCCAACCCCGTCACCGAGGACTTCGACGTGGCGCGCGTGGCGCCGGTGCCCGGCACGGGAGCGGCCGCGTGAAGTTCGGCATCGTCACCTTTCCCGGGTCCAACTGCGACTACGACGCGTACCGCGCCGTGGTCGAGGGCGTCGGCGAGGACGCCGAATTCCTCTGGCACAAGGACCACGATCTGCGCAGCGCCGACGTCGTGATCCTGCCCGGCGGATTCAGTTACGGCGACTACCTGCGGCCGGGCGCGATCGCCCGCTTCAGCCCGATCATGGCCGAGGTCGTGGCCCACGCCGAGCGCGGCGCCCCCGTGCTCGGCATCTGCAACGGATTCCAGATCGCCTGCGAGGCGGGCCTCCTGCCCGGCGCGCTGCTCCGCAACGCGAGCCTCAAGTTCGTCTGCGAGCTGGTCACGCTGCGCGTGGAGAACACCGCCACGATGTTCACCAATCGCTATCGCCCGCGATCAGCGGCTCGCCATTCCCATCGCCCACGGCGACGGCCGCTACACCGCCGACGCCGCCACGCTGGACCGCCTCGAGGGCGAGGGCCAGGTGGTGTTCCGCTACGTCAGCTCGGCGGGCGGCGCCGACGAATGGTGGAGCCCCAACGGGTCCATGCGCGCCATCGCCGGCATCGTCAGCGCCGGCGGCAACGTGCTCGGCATGATGCCCCACCCGGAGCGCGCCGTGAACCCGCTGCTCGGGTCGCGGGACGGCCTCGGCGTGTTCGAATCCCTCTTGGCCGCCGTGGCCGCCTGACGAGGAGACATCCATGCCGCACCACACCGGAGAGCACCCGACGGGCAACGAGGACGAGTACTTCGCCCGCCAGAACGCGGAGTTGATCAAGGCGATGCGCGCGCGCCTCGACGCCGACCGCGTGTCGCGCGAACGCCACAGCCATTATATGAAATGTCCTAAGTGCGGCGCCGACCTGCGGGAGGAGGCCAAGGGACACATCACGATCGACGTCTGCCCCGACTGCCACGGCGCCTGGTTCGACGCCGGCGAGGTGGAGCTGATGCGCGAGGCGTCGAAGAACCCCATCACCCACGTCGTTACCAACCTTCTCGAACTCCTGAGCCGCACCAAGTGACCAGCGCGCGCCCCGTCCAGCCCCGCCCCGGCGACCCGACGATCACGCCGGCCCTCGTGGCCGAGCACGGCCTGACCGGCGACGAGTATCGCCGCCTGGTCGACATGCTCGGGCGCGACCCGACGTTCACCGAACTCGGCATCGTGAGCGCGCTGTGGAGCGAGCACTGCTCCTACAAGCACTCGCGCCCCCTGCTCCGCACCCTCCCCACCACGGCCGCCTACGTGCTCCAGGGTCCTGGCGAGAACGCGGGCGTCATCGCCATCGGCGACGGCCTCGCCGTGGCCTTCAAGATCGAGTCGCACAACCACCCGTCGGCGGTCGAGCCGTACCAGGGCGCGGCCACCGGCGTGGGCGGCATCCTGCGCGACGTGTTCACGATGGGCGCACGCCCCATCGCGCTGCTCAACTCGCTCCGCTTCGGCCGCCTCGAC